>NZ_CAJTMT010000006.1 GCF_910577345.1 uncultured Duncaniella sp. | reverse complement strand
GCTTACCTGCTTTGTGGCCATTCTTTACCACATTCAAGGAGGAGCAGAACACGCATTTTTTTACTCATCTGGGGTGTTTTAAATGGTGCAAATTTACTAAATACCAGCCTGTTGTAAGACTTTTATCCTACTTTTTTACAATTAAGCGTTAACGAACTGTTAAAAAGTGACCCAAAAATCAAAACCCACTGTACCTGTCTAAGTTATACGGACTTACAAAGATTTCATCCTACTTTTTTACAATTAGGCCACAAAAAAACAATCCGTGCCGGAGACATGGCTTCGGGTATTCAGCCATATTTCCGGCACGGAAATTCTTTAGATATTGATGAGAAGAGGAAATATCACTCTATTCAAGAGCAATTTTACTCTCTATTCAAGAACTATTCCTACCATAGGAGCATGTCATATCATAGAGCTATTCCCTATCGTAGAAAGGTATTCTTATTCCCCATCATAGAGGTGTATGCCTGTTCCCTCTTCTATCGGATTAGTATTTGCGGCGCTTCTGCTCGTAGACGAGGGTGAGTGAGGGCTGGTCGCAAACCTCAACCGGGCCAAAGTACTGGATGGGACCGGGGTAAACGTAGCAGGTGTTGCGCTTCCACTCGTCGCGCTCCTTGGCAAACTTAAGGAAGGGGGCACCATCGAGTTCTACGAGAGCCTTGCGGATAACGGGCTTCATCTCGCCGTGACGACGCTCCATGTTCATCATCATGGTGATGGGGATACCACCGGCAATCCAGTTGACGGGAGCGAATGTGAGGTTGCGAAGGCTCGACATATAGCCGGTTTTGCCTGCAGCGATAAGACATGCTGCGGTGTAGCCGAGAGCGTAGCAATAGTTGGCATCGAAGTTCGAGGGGTCGGCGCAACGGCCTTCGTAGCCGAAGAAGTGGTGCATTGTTGCATACTTGCCGTTATACTTTCCTTCGGCAGCAAGCTGCTCAAGACGCTTGCCGACCATTTCAGAGAGAAGTTTCTCGGTCTCGATGAGCGATACCTGTACGTTGCCGTGGGGGTCGCGGTCGAGTGTGAGCTGACGGGCAACGCCTGCGGGAAGCGACTGATAGGTCTTGGCGTTAGCCTCGCTGAGCTGACCGATTACCCATTCGCGCTGCTTCTCGGGATCAACGGCAGCAAATTCCTCAGCCTTGGCAGCGAGGAGGTCGTTGAGCTCGGCGATGAGAGCCTTGACTGCGGGGATGAATTCGATGAGACCTTCGGGGATGAGGACCACACCATAGTTGTTGCCGTCCTTGGCACGGGCTACCACAGCCTCGGCGATATCGTCGACAACCTGGTCGAGAGTGAGGTTCTTGGCCTCAACCTCTTCAGAGATGATGCAGACATTGGGCTGGCACTGGAGGGCGCATTCAAGAGCGATGTGGGATGCCGAACGACCCATGAGCTTGATAAAGTGCCAGTATTTCTTTGCAGAGTTGCAGTCGCGCTGGATGTTGCCGATAACCTCAGAATAAACTTTGGTTGCGGTGTCGAAACCGAATGAAGTCTCGATAACATTGTTCTTGAGGTCACCGTCGATTGTCTTGGGCACACCGATAACCTGAACGCCGGCATCGATAGCCTTGTAGTATTCGGCGAGGATAGCGGCGTTGGTGTTGGAGTCGTCGCCACCGATGATGACGAGCGCCTTGATGTTGAGCTCGCGGAGGATTTCAAGACCCTTGTCGAACTGCTCCTTGGTCTCGAGCTTAGTACGGCCTGAACCGATGATGTCGAAACCGCCGGTGTTGCGGTATTCGTCAATAATGTCTGCAGTGAGTTCCTTATATTTGTGGTCGACAAGACCGCCGGGGCCCATGAGGAAGCCATAGAGACGGCTCTTGCGGTTGATGTTCTTGATACCGTCGAAAAGACCGCTGATGACATTGTGTCCACCGGGAGCCTGACCACCTGAAAGGATGACACCTACATTGATAGGCTCGGCTGACTCGCCGGCAGGAGCCTTTTCGAAACGAAGCTCGGGGAGACCGTAAGTGTTAGGGAAAAGCTTCTGAATGTCTTCCTGATTGTCGGCCGACTGGGTGGGCTGGCCTTCTACTACTTTAACTCCACCGGTAAGCACGATTGGAAGTTGGGGCTTGTAAGCCGCGCGGGCTTGCTGCAAAGCACTTTTTTTCATCTGTAAGTTATTAGGATTATTATCAAATTCTATATGATATGAGGAGACATTTGTCACAATGACATATCTAATGCCATAACATTCGCAAAGTTCGCAATTATTTCGCAAAAAATCAAGAGATAAGGAACGCCAAAATTTGTCAATATGGCATATAGGTGCATATCGGGTTAAAATATGCAAAATATTGTAAATTACACAATCTTATCACTAATGCGCAATCACTTATAAAACACGGATTTAATGCACAAAAAGTGATTGCCATTTTTAACATTTAAAATATTTTCGCCAATGAATTGCCATAATAATTGCACATATTGCCCAAGGATGTGAAGGTAATATAGTTAATATATACTAAATTTTGTATCCAAACGTACCAAAATAAGCTAAAATTTTAACATTTGCCATTTATGTGCTAATTTCTGTTACATTCCCTTTCAAAATCTTTTAAAACGCACAACTATCCCCTTCTCAGCATATTGTCATTTTGAAAAGCGACCTTTTTGTAGTAATTTTGCATTGTGGAAATGAAACCAATCGTCATTCCAATCATCAAAAGAAATTAAGAATCATCAACAACGAAATGAATAAACTCATCATATCGGTTCTTTCGATATTCATCGCCGGAATCTTTGCGGCGGTAGGCGCAAAAGCCGACAACCCCACTCCCTATAAGCTCCCCTCGGCTCACAATGCAGCCGTTGAAGCAAGCGCTTCAATGATGGAAAACAGCTTCGAGACTGTCCGTGCATTCACTCCGTTTGCCGAAAGCTCCATCGAAGACGCCACCGACTCAAACGGCGAACTCATCAACCAGCTCACTGAATTCGCATCGAAATATCTCGGCACCCGCTACCGCCGTGGAAGCGCAAGCCCGAAAGGATTTGACTGTTCCGGCTTCGTAGGATTCGTTTTCAAGAATTTCGGCTTCAATCTCAGCCGCTCTTCCGCCTCACAATATAAGGAAGGTGAGAAAGTTGAGAAAAACGATCTCCGTCCCGGCGACCTCATGTTCTTCTCCGGACGTTCGGGCAACCGCAGCCGTGTAGGTCATGTCGCAATGGTTGTCGATGTCAACCCCGACGGCTCATGTACCTTCATCCACGCATCAACATCGCAGGGTGTTGTCTATCAGAAATTCCCCGATGGAGGCTACTATTCCAAACGCTACATCGGCGCGAAGCGAATCATCCCCGCCGACCCCAAGGCTTGACAATACAAGAATACAATATCATAAGAAACATCCCATACAGCTACAAAAGACAGAAAAATTTTTCAGACATCAGACATAGATAGAAAGAAAAACTCACGACACCGCGACGGTATCGTGAGTTTATTTTTTCTCTTCGTTTTCATCCCGGCCTGCCGTCCTGTGGATCTGCTGCCGTTTGAAATCCTTCCATTGTCGGTTCCACTTCCTTTTGGCCATGACCTGACCGATTCCAGTCACAGTTTTCAGAAGTTGCAGGGCACGATAGCCGAAATGGCGATTAACAGGGCCACCGTTTCCAAGCCGACGGTCAGGAACAAGCGCAAGACGCACCTCATCCTCCTTTACATTTTCAACACGGGCAATCAGACTTTTCACCGATGGGGCGAGTTCAGGAGCCTCCGGTGATACGTATAAGTCAATCTCATCCGGATCGAACTTACAGTTCGCCCATTTTCGAGCCTCTTTCACAGTGATGTATTCCTTGTCAATGACATACACCTCCGCGTATGTACTCACGAAAAACGCCTCATCGGCACGATGAAACCTTATCATCTCACGTCCGCGTCCCTTCGATTCAACATTAAATGAATAGCCCGTCAAATCCTGAGGCGAAAGCGAAGCGGAAACCACATCGCCATACCTGAAGCGGAGTTTGAAATTTTCGAAGTCAAGGTTTTCACGGAAGAAACCCGCAAGCCCCGGCACCCATTTCCGGCTCAGCGTATCAGCCAAGACATCAATATCGACAGCCAGACGGTCGTTGTTTTTCGTCCAAATTTCAGCGGGGCCATATTTACCACGGACAGTGTCGATGCCGCACTCCTTCTCGTTCAAGCCGGATGGAAGATGAATCTCCGGGACAACCCCTACCCAATCCGACCACGAGAAGTGATGACCGCTCCTGTCGCTGACACTATCCAATCCATTGGAATCAGTGAACCTGTAGTATGACCTCGTTTTCAAGACCCTCGGCATTGACCATCCCTTAAATCTGTTCCCATCCTGAGGGAGCATGTAGTCAACCATCTTCTCGCGGAAGAGGGTCACGGTGTCGGCGTATGTTGTCAAGGTCGAATACTCACGCACGTATGCCAACAGATGCAACACCCTGTGCTGACGCGATTCAAAAACGACTTCCGGCAGCTCCATAAAACTCTCCTGAAGGAACACTGTGTCCTGAACTGCTGCACGGACTGTTCTCTCCTTAAAACCAAGATGCCTGACAGTGACAGGAAAATCCGCCTCTGTAACGTATGGTATCCTACCATTCGCATCACAGGTACCAACCAATCTGCCACGACTGTCGAACACAGACGCATTGGGCAAACCGGCGCGCGAAAGCGAATCGGCCACAACAAAACAACGCGTCTGCCCCTCCATCGGAAGGATGGAGGAAGCAAACGCGAATGTGATGAGTACGGACAGCAACTTGCTTCTAAATGATTTAAGCAAACCGAGCTGCGAGGAATTGGAGAGAGGCATGATGAAGGGAATAATTCAAATATCCGGTATCAGAGATACATCCGGACATGGCGACTATACCACCTTAGTCAAGACGATGGATGATGAGGCCCGAACGGAGCTTGGGCTCAAACCATGTCGTCTTTGGAGGCATGATGTTGCCTGAATCGGCAATATCCATGAGCTGCTTCATCGACACGGGGAACAGCGCGAGGGCCATTGCCATCTCGCCGGAATCCACACGGTTCTTGAGCTCGCCGAGACCGCGGATGCCACCGACGAAGTCGATGCGCTTGTCGCTGCGGAGGTCTGTGATACCGAGTATGTCACGGAGGATGAGGTCGCTGGAGATGGTCACGTCGAGCACACCGATGGGATCATTGTCATTGTATGTGCCCGGCTTAGCCGTGAGCGAATACCACTTTCCATCGAGATAGAGCGCAAAATTGTGGAGCGCTGCGGGGCGATACTCGTCGGCACCCTTCTCCTCGATGTCGAAATTCTCAGCGATGCGTGCAAGGAATTCCTCGGGGGTGAGGCCATTGAGATCCTTGACCACACGGTTGTAGTCAATGATGTTGAGATGCGATGCGGGGAAAGCGACTGCAAGGAAGTAGTTATACTCCTCATCGCCGGTGTGGGCCGGATTGTTCTGAGCCTTTTCATGACCGACAAGTGCGGCAGCGGCAGAGCGGTGATGGCCGTCGGCAATGTAGAGATAAGGAATCTTGGCAAATTCATCAGTGATAGTCTGAATCATCGCAGGATCCTCAACGACCCAGAAATGATGGCCGAAGCCGTCGGGGGCAGTGAAGTCATATTCAGGCTCACCGGCAGTCACGGTGTCAATCACCTTCTGAAGAGGAGCATTGTCAGGGAAAGCGAAGAACACCGGCTCGATGTTGGCATTGTTGATGCGGACATGCTTCATGCGGTCCTCTTCCTTGTCGCGACGGGTAAGCTCATGCTTCTTGATGCGTCCCTCCATGTAGTCAGCCACGTTTGCGGCGACAACGATGCCGTACTGCGTGCGACCGTTCATGGTCTGGGCATAGATATAGTAATGCTCCTTGTCATCCTGGACAAGCCAACCGTTGTTGCAGAAGGCGTTGAAATTCTCGACAGCCTTGTCGTAGACTTCGGGGGCGTGTTCGTCGGTGCCGGGAGCGAAATCAATCTCAGGTTTGATGATGTGGTAAAGCGAACGGGGATTTCCCTCGGCCTCTTTGCGAGCCTCTTCGGAATTAAGCACATCGTAGGGGCGGGAAGCCACTTCGGTGACCATCTCGCGCGGAGGGCGGATGCCCTTGAACGGTTTTACTTTAGCCATGGTTTCAGAGGTTAACGTGTTTGAATAAAAAAAAATAGTTTAAGGTATGATGTTATGGATAAAAAAGGCGAAGGCACATCGCAGGCGATAGGGTTCGTCCGCGACGGCTTCGCCGTTTTATATGAGTATACGCTGTTACGCTTAAGCCTTCTTCTCGCGGACGATGGTCTGCTTGCGGTCAGGACCGATCGAAACGATTGTGATAGGTGTGGCAAGCTCCTTCTCAAGGAAAGCGATATAGTTCCGGAAGTTTTCGGGGAACTCTTCCTCGCTCTGCATCTTGGTCATGTCGGTCTTCCAGCCGGGCATAGTGACATAGACAGGCTCGATGTCCTCCTCAATCGAGAAGGGGAACTGGGTGGTCTCGACTCCCTTTATCTTATAAGCCACACAAGCCTTGATTTCGTCAAAGTCATCGAGGACGTCGCTCTTCATCATGATGAGCTGAGTGACACCGTTGAGCATGATTGCATAGCGGAGAGCCACGAGGTCAATCCAACCGCAACGACGCTCACGGCCGGTCACTGCACCGTATTCATGACCGAGGTCACGGATGCGCTTGCCGGTGGCATCGAAAAGCTCGGTCGGGAAGGGACCGCTGCCGACGCGGGTACAGTATGCCTTGAAGATACCGAACACCTCACCAATCTTGTTGGGGGCCACGCCGAGGCCGGAACATGCACCGGCGCTGATGGTGTTGGACGAGGTCACGAAGGGATACGAACCGAAGTCGATGTCGAGCAAAGTGCCCTGCGCACCTTCGCAAAGCACACTCTTGCCTTCGGCGAGAAGGCTGTTGATGAGGAATTCGGAATCAACGATACCGAAGCCCTTGAGATAGACGATGGCATCCATCCACTTCTCCTCAAGTTCGTCAAGATTCTCGGGAGTTGCACCGAGAGCGTTGAGCTGATCGAGGTGACGCTGACGGAGCGCTGAATATTTTTCCTTGAAATTATGGAACACATCGCCCAGACGCAGACCGTTGCGGGAAATCTTGTCGGTGTATGTGGGACCGATGCCCTTGCCTGTAGTACCGATTTTCTTTCCGCCCTTAGCCTTTTCATTGGCGGCGTCGAGCAGACGGTGGGTCGGGGTGATGAGATGGACTTTCTTTGAAATCTTCAGGATTGAACGGAGATCGACACCGCTCTTCTCAAGCTCTTCGGCTTCCTGCTTGAAGAGCACCGGGTCAAGCACGACACCGTTGCCGATGATATTGATCTGACCATGCTGGAAAATGCCTGAGGGGATGGAGCGGAGCACATATTTCTTGCCCTCGAACTCAAGAGTGTGACCGGCATTTGGGCCACCCTGGAAACGTGCCACTGCATCGTAGCGCGGTGTCAGGACGTCAACTACCTTACCTTTTCCTTCGTCTCCCCACTGGAGGCCGAGAAGCACATCAACTTTCATGTTTCGTGAGATTCTATAGTTTATTATTGTGTAATGTTTCTTTGTTTCACTGTGTCTATTTTCTGACTCGTCCACCGCCACGGCAACGTGAGCAAAGCCCGTGGATATAGAGGTCAAAACCGGTCATGACGAATGAGCTATAGCGGCGCAGTTTCAAAAGTTTCGCAAGCTCGGTATCACGGAATTCGGTTGAACGTCCGCAACGCGAACAGACAAGAGTCAGATGTTCGTCGGCTCGAGAGGCACATTCGTAAATCTCGACACCGTCCTCAGTTCTGCGACGTCGCACAATCCCGGCTGCTTCGAAAAGCTTGAGGGTATTGTAGACCGTGGCCTGACTCAGCCGGAAACCGCTCTCGGTGAGCGACTGAAGCAAATCGGCAGGAGTGAAACTCCCGCGCATCTCCACCACACTGTCAAGAATCGTCAGGCGCTCGGGTGTCCGACGCAGATGATGCTGAGTGAGATAGTGGAGCAGACGGCCTTCCGCGTCGCTTTTTCGCTTTTCATCATTCATCAATTGACAAAATTACAACTCAACGGCATAATATCCAAATTTTCCTCAAAGTAAATTTGGCAGGGAGTGTTGCAAACAAGCCGGGAACGGCCCCGGTGAGGGCATTTGCATCAGCCGATTATGCCTCGGGCTGTGAGGATATGGAATATCAGGTCTTTGAGGAGGTCGTATTCATTCTGACGCGAGCCGATACCCTTGCTGCGGGTGTCAAATTCGCGGATGGCGGAGATGATTTCTATTGTCTGGCGCACATTGTAGGCACGGGAAGCCGCTTCATAGACGCGCAAGCCCCACGTGTTCCTCAAACCGAGAGCATCCATGTAGCCGGCCTGCGTCTTATCGCGCGTGTAATGATAGATAAGCAGGTTGGAGAACTGGTTGAAGAGCGACGAGACTGTCATCACCGTCGGGTTGTTCTTCGGGTTGTTGCGGAAATATTCGACAATGGCGAACGCCTTGGCTGCATTACGGCCGACAATGGCATCGACAAGCTCGAAATTGTTGTAGTCCTTTGAAATACCGATGTTGCGCTCGATGGCTTCGGGTGTGACCATCGCTCCTTTGCCGAGTATGAGGGCAAGTTTGCCAATCTCATTGTAAAGCCTCGACAGGTCGGCACCGATATAGTCGCGGAGCATGGCGAGAGCCTTGGGGTCGACATTCAGCCCTTTCTCTTTGATAAGGTCGTTGATGACAGGGACTATGTTGCGCTCATTAAGGCGTTTTGACTCAAAGATTGCACCGTTTTTCTTCAGCGCGGCAAGCAGCTCCTTCCCTTTGGCCTGCGCGCCACGGCAGGAAATCACCAACACCGTCGTCGGGTTCGGACGCTCGACATAGCTGTGGAGCTTGTTGAGCTGGTCAGCGCGTATGGCCTGCGCCTCTTTCACGATGACCACCTGACGTTCGGCCATCATAGGATAGCGGTGGCAGACATCCATCACCGTCTCCACTCCCGATTCAGGAGCATAGAGGGTGTAGAGATTGAAATCCCGCTCCTCTTCGGGGACGAGAGCCTCAAAATCCTTGACAAGTTCGTCGATATAGTAGCCCTCCTCGCCGTGGAGCAGATAGACGGGAGCAAGAGAGGTCCGTGCGGCAAGTTGCCGCTTGAGTTCGGAATATGTGGGTGTTGACGAAGCCATGATGGATTATTATAGGTGTTTCAGAGCGTAAATTTACGCAATTTTGCCGGATTTTGCTAACTTTGTCGGAAATTCAAAAGCCATGCCATCAACAACTGACAGCGCCAATGCCATCTGCCCTCTGAATCTCCCGCCCGGACAAGTCAGACTCCGCCATTCGCAACGCGGCGATGAAGTCTACGACCCATTGCGTCGCAAATGGCTGCTTCTGACACCTGAAGAATGGGTGAGACAGCACTTCACATCATTTCTGCAGACCCACCTCTCCTACCCGTCCTCACTGATGGGCAACGAGATAGGCATAAAGCTCAACGGGACGCTGAAACGCTGCGATACCGTGGTCCATGACCGTGCAGGCAGGCCGCTGATGATTGTCGAATATAAAGCGCCGTCCATCACACTGACTCAGGAGGTGTTCGATCAGATTGCCCGCTACAGCCTCGCACTCAATGTCAGGTATCTCACCGTGAGCAACGGCCTCCATCATTATTGTTGCCGTCTCGACGCCGCCAACCGGCGCTACACGTTCCTACGGGAAATCCCTCGATATGACGAGCTTTAAAGAGAAAGGACTGTTATAGGCCCTGCACAAAGTATTTGTGAGGGACCCATAACAAAGGAAGCCTCATCCGACTATCGCAGATAGTGACAATGAGGCTTCCTTTGTTGTATTGTAATTGTCCTACAACCTGTCTGTTGAACCTATCAAACGGCCATCAGCTCTGTTTCGAGCT
Source organism: uncultured Duncaniella sp. (assembly GCF_910577345.1). Taxonomy (GTDB): domain Bacteria; phylum Bacteroidota; class Bacteroidia; order Bacteroidales; family Muribaculaceae; genus Duncaniella. The sequence goes on along the minus strand of NZ_CAJTMT010000006.1, from coordinate 133,392 downwards.
TGGAAATGTCGTCGTAGAGTTTCTTTTCGAGGGGGATGCGCTCGTCAATCAGGCGGCAGGCATAAAGCACAGTGGCGTGGGTGCGACCGAGACGTGTGCCGATTGCTTTGAGAGGCATCTTAGTGTGCTTCTTCGCAAGATACATCACCATCTGGCGTGCATCCGACACCTCGCGCTTACGCGACTTGGTGAAAATCTGGTCAACGTCAATGTTGTAGAACTCGCTGACGGTGCGGGCGATTGATTCGAAATTGACCACACGCTTGTTGAGTTTCACGGAGTTCGAGAGGACGCGACGTGCGAGGTCAACCGTAATCTCTTCTCCGAGGCAAGTGGCGTGGGCCATGAGCGAAACAACAACACCCTCGATCTCGCGGATGCTCTGGGTTACGTTGGAAACAATGAAGTCCATGACATCCTTGGGAAGCTGAATGCCGTCGCGGAGCGACTTCTGCGAAAGGACATCACGGCGAAGCTCGATGTCGGGACGTTCGAGCTGGGCGGTCATGCCGGATTTGAAACGTGAGAGGAGGCGGTCCTGCATACCTTCCATCTGCGAAGGGCAACAGTCGCTCGACATGATGAGCTGACGGTTGTTCTGCTTGAGGTGGTTGAAGATATGATAGAATGTCTTCTGGGTCTTTTCCTTGCCGATGAGATCCTGAATATCGTCCATGATAAGAGTGTCGATACTCTGATAGAAGTTGATGAACTCATTGACCTTGGCTCGCTGGACGGCAGCGGTATACTGGCTCTCGAAGAGACGCGCGGTAAGATAAAGTACGCGCGCACGAGGATTGCGCTCCTTGATGCGGATGCCGATGGCCTGAATAAGATGGGTCTTGCCCACTCCACACGGACCGAACACGAAGAGAGGGTTGAAGGTCTTGAGCTTGGGATCATTGGCGATGGCCTCACCAATCGACTGCGCAACCTTGTTGCTGTGGCTGATGCAGAAGTTCTCGAACGTGTAGGCCGGATTGAGCTGAGAATCGATGTCCTCGACAATCTGCTCCTTGAATGGATTGGATGTGGCTCCGGGGAGGGGCTTGACAGCCTGACTCGGATGAGCACTGCCGACAGCCACCTGGGTTCCGGGATCGTTGGCTACGAGCGGGAACTTGTAGACAAGACGGATATTCGCACCGAACACGCGCTTCAAAGTCTTGCCAAGCACATTGATGTAACGTTCTTCAAGTTGCTCGGCAAAGAATTCAGTAGGGCAATCAATAGTCAATACGTCGTTTTCGACCCGTCGGAATGTCAACGGGCTAAACCACGATTCAAATTGTTCGGAAGGGACAATGTCACGGATAATCTCCAGACATCTATCCCATTTTTGGGAATATTCGTTCTGCATCGGTCAGTTGGAGCTAATCTTCAATTAAGCAAGAGTTAGACGGTCCGCGTACCTATTTTCACGAAAAGGGTTCTTGAAATGCCGCCTGTAATTGTATTTCTACACTGTGTTTCGGTACTGCAAATTTCCAAAAAACATTTTTCAAAACCAAACTCTTTTTTATTTGGAAGTTATAAACAATTCACACGCCTTTGAGTTTCAGACTATTACAAAAAGAATATTACAATACTTAAAGTAATACTTTAACTTAAATTCCCAATCTCTTTGTTATAGGCTTGTTTAATTAAATTTCGCAAGTATTTCATTAATTAGTTTCGGCGCCATATCCAAGCGCTAATCCCCTTGAAAATCGGCATTATGAATCAATCTGTCCACCATCAGGGCACAGCCTCATTATTTATAATCATTCTAAATAAGCATTTAACCGGAGTCAATCCTTCACTACCTGCGGTTTCAGCATGACAAAAGTGAAATTCCGTCCCGACTCCACCCCTATGCTCCGCGCGGAGAAATAGCGGTCGGGATGGCAGCGGGTGCAGCAAGCTTTATCGAACGGACGCACGTTAGCCCTGCGCAATCCTGCCTCGCAGAGCACAGTCCAGACATAGCCCGGCAAATCCACATGCGGTCGACGGCCATCCGCATAGCGCACCACACATTCTTCCGGAAAGCGGGCAGCCACCTCCTCCCCCACTTCAAAACAGTCGACGCATATCGACGGCCCGATGAAGGCAAGTGTCCGCGCCATGTCCGCGCCAAGCTCCTTGATGCGCCGGATTCCATTTTGCACTACGCCTCCGACTGCTCCGCGCCATCCGGCATGTATGGCCGCCGCGACACCGGCTTCCGCATCCACAAGTATCACCGGGACGCAATCGGCAGTCGAGACCCCAACCACCACATCTTTTAATATAGTGGCCACACCGTCCACACCCTCGACCGCCTCCGGCTTTACAGGAAGCTCATCGACCACGGCCACATCGACCGAATGTGTCTGTCGCGGGACAATCAAACGATCCGGAGATACGCCAAGCCAATCCGCAAGGAGGCTTCTGCACTTCCGGACGCCGTCCATGTCATCGCCAGTGTAATGACATATATTAAAGGTGCCGTAGGGCGATGGAGCGCCATCAAGAACTCCTCTTGTCGTACAGGCGACGATATATGACGGCTCGTTGGCTATCACTTCAAGCCATTCAGGCAAATTGCAATTGCTTTGCGGGGATACCATAGATACAGTTTTTGCTGTCGGGATTTTGCTATATGTAGCTTTTGTTATACTTTTGCGCCTAATTTTTCAAAACTCACGCAAATATAACTCCAATTCACGGATAAACCGCTCAAAAAGATGAAAGATTTCAAACTTAAGGGCCATCTTGCAATGCTCGGAGCAAACACAACCTGGGGGATGATGGCACCGATAGCAAAAATTGTGCTTACAGCAGGGGTTATCTCACCCATACTCCTCACCAACTTCCGAATCCTCGGCGCAGCCATACTCTTCTGGATCGCGTCGATATTCACGAAACGCGAGCATGTGCCTGCCCGCGATTTGCTGAAGATGGCAGGAGCGGGTATGCTCGGAATCGTATTCAATCAGGGAAGCTACATCTCAGGTATCGGCTTCACTTCGCCGGGCGAAGCATCCATTATCACGACAACAATGCCTATATGGGTGATGCTTCTCGCCGCCGTGATTCTGAAAGAACCTATCACATGGAAGAAAGCCGGAGGCATCACCCTCGGTGCAGCAGGCGCTTTGCTGCTCGTGTTTGGTGGTGCAAAGTCGGCCATGAAGGGCGACAATCCCATGCTCGGCGACCTCCTTGTCCTGACCGCCCAGCTTAGCTACGCCCTGTATCTTACCTTCTACAAAAATTTCATCAAGAAATATTCGGTGTTCACGCTTATGAAATGGATGTTCACCTTCGCAGCGATGGTGGCACTGCCCATATCGATAAATGAATGGCTGTCGACCGACTGGAACGCAATCTCCCGGACGGAAATCGCCGGTGTCGGATATGTGGTGGTGATAGCAACCTTCCTTGCCTACATCCTCACGATGATAGGCCAGAAAAACCTCCGCCCAACGCTGGTGGGCATGTATAACTATGTACAACCTATCGTGGCCTCGCTCATCGGAGTCTATCTCGGCCTTGACCGCTTCACCCCGGTAAAAGTCATGGCTGTCGCACTCATCTTTTCCGGCGTCTACCTTGTCACCATAAGCAAGGCTGCTCCTGTCAAAGAGGAGAACAAGTGATGCACCTATTGAGGGTGACACTTCATATAGACATCCGCAAAAAACAATCAAGGCCACTTCTCACGAGGTGGCCTTGATTAAAAAACGTTGTTTAAACACTTAGCATAATTAACGAATAATCTTCACTTAAAATGCGTGATTATCACAATCCAAAAACTGATTAAAATTTTACACATCGCAAAGGTAGCCCATTTGCAAGCCAGTTGAGGGTACTTTATCGTATATTATAAATGAAATATCAATTTAAAAACAGATATTCCACTAATTATCAATAAATTATTTTCAACAGCCGAAACAATTAATATAAACAGTGATATAATACTGCAAATGGTGTAAATCCTACATTTATATAACATTCCATACCCATAAATCACCTTTTAAAGTTAACAACAGCATCCGCCAAAGAGGCGAACGGAAGAATTTCGCGACAACTATCGAACAGCGGAAAGCGACCGACCAACAAGCGCATTCAACAAGGCCTACATCATAAGTGGAACCGACATGGAACTGCCGGTGGTAAAAATGACCTCAGGAATGGCGAAGAGCAAATATACGCACAAAAAAAGAGCGGTCTTCCTCACGAGGACTGCTCTCAACAGAATCTAACGTAGTTTAAATAGTTCTTCTAAATCTAACGAAAAACAAATCTTTTATACCTATTACATCTAAATCTTACCTATATTCTATAATCTCTATTATCAGAAAATTACTTTGGTCGTTTATTATTATAACGCAAAGATATAGGCTTTTTCATGTCAATGCAATAGGGTATTCTGCCGATATAAGGCATCAAAAAACTTTCTTCACAATAATACTCTCATCTACAATAAATTAAACACAACACATCACACACATAATATAAGTTCAATCCAATTGATTATTTACACTACAACCTCTGACGGCAGCAAAAACAGCCGTCCACGCATCAGTCTATCAAGCCGATTTTCATCACATCGGCATCAAAGGTTTCGCGCGAAATAGCCTTGTTGCGAAGTTTGTTGCGGTAGGTGTAGATTGTGTTCAAAGTCACCCCGAGGAAACGGGCCACACGGGCAGTATCGTCGACGCCAAGGCGAGTGAACGCAAGCACACGGAGCTCAGTCGACAAGACATTCTTTGCCGGAGTGACAATCTGCTTGTCAGGCAGCAGGAGTTTGTTGACATCCTCAATGAAAGTAGGATACAGAGCAAGGAAAGAGTCATCAAAAATATCATCAAACTTACCGCGCTGTTCCTCGATGAACTTACCGCTCTTTATCATGTTGAGCAGATCGTCAATCTGGCCTGCAGTTATCTTCCGCTTGCATATACGGTTGAACTCTTCAAGTCCCTCCATGAAACTCGATGAAAGATTCATAAAGTCAGCGATATATGCCTCCTTCGACATATTTGCCACTGCCAGTTGCTGTTTGATTCTCTCAAGTTCGAGCGCACGACGTTTTTTCCCGCTGTAGAGACGCCACAGCAGCACTATGCCGATGCCAAGACTTATGACGAGTCCTATCAGGAGCAACAAGCGGGTCTGTTCCTGCCCGCGCAATTCATTCGAAACAGGCATGAATGCACTTGAAATCATCATGCTGTTGGTCTTCGCGCCACCTGCAACCGATTGTTCGAGAGCTATCGCAAGATAATTGTGAGCCCTGACGAGATCATTCAGTTCATAGAGCGCCGTACCGAGACGGATAAGGGCTGTGCCCTGACGGTCGCCTGTGCGCACCTCCTGGATGGCAGCTTTTGCAAGATAAGGTATTCCTTCCTCAGGTTTACCGATAATCACATATCGACCACCGATAGCTGTCATGACCATCGAATAGAGAGGATGTTCCTCCGGAATCTCATTGGCTATGTCCATCAGAGTGGCCAGAAACATCACATCGTTGCCCTGGGCGTAGTAAATCATGGCGACATTCAGCTTGGCTGCATACGACTCCGGATCCAGACAAGCCTGATACTTGCGCGCAAATTCCAGACCCGGGCGCATATAGTTATCATACATAGCTGTCCCCTCGAAAATCTCGGCAATGGTATAGTACATGTCACGCGAAGCCCTGTAATACATCTCCTTATTCTCATCATAGATGCCGAAACGCGAAATCGCCATCATATCGCGCACAGCTTCAGGCGTAGAGTTGAGTTTGCGCAACTCAGTGATGCGTGAAATCATACAGCGCTGTGCGCCGACACTGTCATTGTCGGCAATCGCAGCCTCATAGCCAAGTGAAAAAGCGACAATAGCAGAATCAGCATTAAGTGGGCCCAACAACTCTCCAAGAGTCAGATAGTCCTTGGATGAGACAACTGAATCAGCTTTTATGACCTTTTTAACCGAATCGACCTTATGCTGACGCACTGCTATATACTCCCTCCTATGAGTCAATTCCTTATCAAGTAGCTCCAGATAATCGTCAGTAGTCGACGGAGCTGCTGCCGAATGAACAACAGGGGGATAATATAGGAATAATAAGACAAATAAACCGAAGATAAAATTTTTCATCGGAATGTAGAGATGTTACTATTAAGCCGGTCAATTCCCTAAAAAATCAATCGAAAGCAATTAGGAGATGGCCCGGATTGTGTGGGTTACTAATTGTGAAAAAAAGAAGTGAGAACAGAGAAGAATGTGAGGTTCGAGGCAAATTATATACAAATATAGCATTAAAAAACGTCCCGGCCAACGGCAAGGACGAAAATCTTCAAATACTGTCGCCTCATTGGGGACAGTCAATATGTTTTTTCCAATAGGATAATCAGCGGAGACGGTTATATGAATTGAGCAACTTTATGTCGCGCTTGATTGCTGCGAGACCGAGGATTTCAAGAACCACAGCAATCGGCAGAAGGATGTCCCAGACGGAGAAAGTGGCATCGACACCCTCGGCTCCGGCCTGTTTGAAGAGCGTGAAGCAGACCACGGCGATGCAGCAAAGTGTCAGAAGCAGAGAAATTGTCAGGACGCTTTTCTGAAGCGACATATTGCGGTAGAGGAAAATGTCGACTATGAGGAGAATCACTGTAGCAGCGGCCGGAATCAGCAAGCCGTATTCATACATTGTGTAGAGTTTCTCGCCCACTACAGGCTCGGAACCGACATTGACAACCTCACCGTAAGGCACAATCAGGAAAATCGCCATCGCCACCATGGCGAGGAAAATGTAGACAGTCTGGATGCGTTGGATTTGCATAACTTATTAAATTTTAGAATTGATATATCACTTTTTTAAGCACCTGAAACGGCTTATTTTTGCCAAAAGTACTAAAAATTTAACAATTGTCCACACAATTAGTTGGCAATTTGTAGTAAATTTGTGAGAAAATAATCATCATAATCCCCAACGATATATCTATGGAACAGAAACGCCCCCTGATATTGATAACTAACGATGACGGACTCGGCGCGAGAGGCCTCGAACACCTCGTCCGCATAGCCGTAAATTTAGGAGAGGTTGTGGTCGTGGCTCCGGATGCCCCGCAATCAGGAAAATCGTCGGCAATCTCTGTCAATACACCTTTATATATAAACGAACATGAGTCCATCGACGGAGCAAAGGTGTTCACCACAAGCGGAACCCCGGTGGACTGCGTGAAACTTGCCCTTTTCGGAGTGCTCGACCGCAAGCCCGACCTGCTTCTTTCCGGAATCAACCACGGCTCAAACGCTGCCGTCAACAATATATATTCAGGAACTATGGGAGCCACGATGGAAGGATGCACACTCGGCATCCCCTCGATTGGCTATTCATTGCTCAGCCACTCACCGGCTGCGGATTTTGATCCGGTGACCCCGTTCGTGACCGAAATCACATCACGGGTCATCAGCCAGGGCCTCCCCGAAGGAATCTGCCTCAACGTGAACTTCCCTGCCCGTTGTACCCCGAAGGGCGTGAAAGTGGTCCGCGCAGCAAAGAGCCACTGGACGGAAGAATACGCGACATACGCCACACCTCACGGAAAATCATTCTACTGGCTGACCGGAAAGCTCTACAACGAGCAACCCGACGACCCTTCAACCGACGAATACTGGCTCGCTCAACAGTATGCCACAATAGTTCCGATACGTCCCGACCAGACCGCTGCCGACCAAATCACCGCCATCAGCAATCTGATTTCAGATAAATGACGACTCGACAAAACGCATAAAACCAATATGGGTTAAAGGTGCTTGAATGCAACCTTTAACCCATATTCTTATTTAACTAAAACAAATTCAATTCATTTTCCTGCGTGATTTCTTATTTCTGAAAAACGCTTGCGGGATTTAGCGAAATATTCAATCAGTATATTCGGATTCCAGGCAATCAGATTCTCGCGCGCATCGGGATTTCCGTAAAGGCTACGCATCTTCGCGAAATCGCGGTGCGCACCGACGATTGCGGAAGCATTTTTGAAATTAGCGGTCGCCACAAACTTGGCCCATGCCAGCGTGTCGAGCAAACGCCTGTAGAAAAGCTTCGCTCCCCTACCCTTGCGCGGAAGGTTCTTGTAGAGCATCAGCAGATTGTTGCGGAAATTCAGATAGGTCTTCTTTGGATTTGAGGCCGGAAGACTTCCGCCACCCAAATGATAGACATGCGCCGTCGGGATAGCCCACACCTGCCTTCCTGCCAAGCGGATGCGCCAGCAGAGGTCAATCTCCTCCATGTGGGCAAAAAACTCCTTGTCAAGTCCGCCTAATTCCACATATAGACGGGTGTCGACCATCAATGCCGCACCGGAAGCCCATTCGACCTCCATAGGCGTGTCATATTGGCCGGTGTCAGCCTCTACGGTGTCAAATATACGCCCTCGGCAATAGGGATAGCCGTTTCTGTCAAGGAAACCACCCATAGCACCGGCATATTCAAACTCCGATGGATTGGTAAGTGAAAGCAATTTGGGTTGTAGCGCTCCGACTTCGGGATGGGCCTGCATAAACCGGTAAAGTTCAGTCAGCCAGTCATCATCGACCTTGACATCCGAATTGAGCAGCACGGCATATTTGTAGGAATCGGCAAGTTCTCGGATGGCAATATTGTAGCCCTCGGCAAAACCGTGGTTGACATCAAACTCCATCCGTCTGACATCCGGGAACTCCTCACGCAGAACTTCGAGCGATTCATCTGTCGAACCATTGTCTGCCACAATCACATCCGCAATCTCCCGAGGAGTATGCTTCACCACGGAAGGCAGATACTCACGGAGAAAGCGCACACCGTTCCAATTGAGTATGACGACGGCCACCCGGTCGCGGCCAGCCTTGGCAGAGGCGCTCATCCGACCACCTCCCCTTCCGACTCCTCGCCTTCGGGATGCATGGAAGTGATGCGCACGGGGCATATCGTGTTGGACAGCTCCGGCTGCGGGGCAATGTTTATGCGCAGATAATTGTCGGTGAACCCGGCCATCGAACCATCGTGGCGGGGATGCTCGGCAAGAATCGGACGGACAGTCCCGACAAACCGTTCAGTGAACTCGCGGAGTTTCCGCTCGGAAATGGCAAGCATGATGCGCGTGCGGCGATGCTTCTCCTCCTGACTGACTTCATGCTCGATTTCAAGCGCACGTGTGCCGGGGCGTTCGCTGTAGGTGAACACATGCAGACGTGAGATCGGCAGTGAATCCACAAAGGCCCTCGACTCCTCAAAACGCTCGATGGTCTCACCCCTCGCGCCGACAATCAGATCGACACCGATGAAAGCATCGGGCATCACACTGCGCACATATTCGATTTTCTCACGGAATAGAGCCGTGTCGTAGCGGCGACGCATCAGTTTGAGCACATCGTCACTGCCGCTCTGGAGAGGAATATGGAAATGAGGCATGAATCTGCGCGAAGAAGCCACGAAATCAATCAGCTCGTCCGTCAGCAGGTTGGGTTCTATTGAAGATATACGGTAGCGTTCGATACCCTCGACCTTGTCGAGTTCGCGGCAAAGGTCAAGGAAAGTCTCGTCAGTCCCTTTTCCAAAATCTCCGGTGTTGACACCGGTGATGACAATCTCCTTGCCACCCTCGGCAGCAACGTCGCGCGCCTGGGCTACGATTTCGGCAATCGACCCCGAGCGGCTGCGGCCACGGGCAAAGGGGATGGTGCAATATGAACAGAAATAATCGCAGCCGTCCTGAACCTTCAGGAAATAGCGGGTGCGGTCGCCGCGCGAGCACGACGGGGAGAACTTGCGTATCTCCTTGGTCGGAGTGACAAAGGTGGATGCTCCCTCCTCCTCACCCTCGGCAAGCACGCGGTCAAGATAGTCGGCCAATTCAAGCTTGCGGTCCGTACCGGCCACGACAGCGACCCCCGGAAGGGTCTTCACCTCGTCGGGCTTGAGCTGCGCATAGCAGCCGGTGACAATGATGCGCGCGTCGGGGTAGCGCCGGGCAAACGAGCGGACAGCCTGACGGCATTTCTTGTCGGCCACTTCAGTGACGCTGCAACTGTTTATGACAATGTAGTCCGGCGTATCCCCTTCATGGACACGCTGGATGCCGCGCGATGCGAAGATGCGCGCCACCGTGGAGGTCTCGGCAAAATTGAGTTTGCAGCCGAACGTATGAAACAAAGCTGTCCGGCTGCCGAATGTATTCTTATCTATCACTCTTTGAGCAGAATTTAATATATTTTGCCCGCGCCGTCATCATTCAAGATTCTCGGGGAGAATGGGAATCGGGCGCTTGAACACCTCTTTGAAAGAGATGAGGGTCTCGGTGCGTCCGAATCCAAGACGGAGCTTCTTGTGTATCACCTCAAGAAGATGGGCATTGTTGTGTGCGAAAATCTTTGCAAAGACATCGTAGCTACCGGTGGTGAAATGGCAGTCCACAACTTCGGGAATAGCCTTCAGACGTTCGACCACCTCGTCAAACTTAGTGGGGTCATTGAGGATGAAACCGATGTAGGCACAGGTCTCATAGCCCACCGAAGGAGGATCGATGATGGTCTCAAACCCACGGATGACACCCGAGGCCGTCAGTTTCTGGATGCGCTGATGGATTGCCGCACCCGAAACGTTGGTTTCACGCGCTATCTCAAGAAACGGTTTGCGCGCATTGTTTGAGAGCATCTCAAGAATCTTGAAATCAAGTGTATCGAAGTTTTGTCGTGACATCTTTACTGTTGAGGGATTGATAGAAATGTGATCGTTGAATTATCCAAATGTTACTTTTATGGTGCAAAAGTACGCAAAAAATCACAATCTGTGGCCAAATATTAGCATTAAATTACACTTTTTAAACCCTCCGCCCATCTATCTGACTGCCTCTCCGACATTTCACATTAATTAAATGTCACAAACCCCACGGTGTCTTTGCCTATATTGCAAGAATGATGTATCTTTGCAAAGATTTTTCATAACCCTAACCATCATTATTAAAGGTGCAAGTTTGAGATATTCTCACTTATACATAATTATTACAGTGCTGCTCTGCGCCCTCTCGATGGGTGCTTTCCCACGCCAGGCAAATCCCGATTCCATAGCTGCCCCGGTCGACCCGACTCCTCCGGCACACGACTCGGCGAGGCTTGACGCGCGCTTGCAGCGCAGACTGCCCGACACTCTCCGTCCGGCCACTCCGCTTGCGTTAAGTCCGGATTCGCTTGTCAGTATGCCATTGGAGGCTGCCTCTGTCGAGGAAATGCCGGAAACAGCAGTGGCCGACACCGCCGACATGAACACCGCAACTCCCGACAGCATCGTTTCGCCAATCAGCCGTCACAGTTATGTCGCCGACACCATGCGCCGGAACAGGCTTAGCCGCAACCGCATCACAGCTCCCGAGAAGACATCAAAGATTGTCCGCGCGAAAGTCGACCTTGACAATCCGGTGGACTTCTCTGCCCAGGATTCAATGGTGGTTGTCGGCCGCAGCAATGCATACATGTATGGCAGCTCCAAAATCGAATACGGCACTCTCAAGCTCGACGCACAGGAGATACAGATGGATCTCACCAATTCCGATGTCTATGCCGTGGGCGGTGTGGACTCGGTCGGCGACGCTTTCGGCACACCCGTGTTCGAGGACAACGGCTCGACCTACGAAGCCAAGACCATGCGCTACAATTTCAAGACCGAACAAGGCTTCATCACCGACGTTGTGACCCAGCAGGGTGAAGGCTACCTCACAGGCGGACAGACAAAGAAAATCGACGACGAAACTTTCTATATCCAGAACGGCCGTTACACCACCTGCGACAACCACGACGACCCCCACTTCTACATGCAAGTCACAAAAGGTAAAATACGACCCGGAAAAGATGTGATCAGCGGTCCGGCCTACATGGTGCTTGCAGGTCTGCCACTCCCCCTCGCAGTCCCCTTCGGCTACTTCCCCTTCTCCGAAAAATACTCATCCGGTATCATATTCCCGAGCTTCGGCGATGACTACAACCGTGGATACTATCTCAGCAACGGCGGCTACTACTTCGCCATCAGCCCAAACATTGACCTTGCACTCACAGGCGAAATCTACACGCTCGGTTCGTGGGGCCTGCGCGCCCAGTCGGGCTACGTCAAGCGCTATAAGTATTCCGGCAACTTCAACCTCTCGTATCTCCAGACCGTGACCGGCGACAAAGGAATGCCCGACTACGCCAAGTCGACCAACTTCCAGATTGTGTGGAGCCACAGTCAGGATGCGAAAGCAAACCCCAACATGAGCCTGTCGGCAAGCGTCAACTTCACGACCAGCGGCTACACCCGAAACGATCTCAATTCATACTACGGCAGTGATTTCACGCAGAACACCAAGAGTAGTACGGTCAACATGACCTACCGCTTCCCCAACTCCAAGTGGTCCCTGTCAACAACTGCCAACGTCTCGCAGCGTTCGCAGGACTCTACCCTCGCCGTGTCGTTCCCCAACTTCACCCTGACCATGTCGCAGGTCTACCCCTTCAAACGCAAACGCGCAGTCGGGGAAGAGAAATGGTATGAGAAAATCAAGCTCTCATATTCCGGCCAGTTCAACAACTCCCTGACGGCCAAGCAGGATGAATTCTTCAAGAAAAGCCTCATCAAAGACTGGCGAAACGGTATGCGCCACAGCATCCCCATCAGCGCCACCTTCAACATCTTCAAATATCTCAACCTCACACCGTCGGTCAGCATAACGGACCGAATGTACACGAGCAAAGTACGCCGCCAGTGGGATCCGAACGCATCAGCCGAAGTCCTCGACACGACCTACAGCTTCTACAACGTCTGGGACTTCAACGCATCCGTAGCGCTCGACACTAAAATCTACGGTTTCTTCCAGCCTCTCCCTTTCCTTGGCGACAAGGTCAAAATGATACGCCACGTCCTCACCCCGACAATCTCCTTCTCGGGCGCACCCGACTTCGGCTCGTCATTCTTCGGCTACTACGGAAACTATCAGTATCCCGACGCCAACGGAGAGATGCAGACACGCTCATACTCCTACTTCCCAAACTCGCTGTTCGGTGTCCCCGGTCAAGGTAAGACGGGAGCACTCAGCATCTCGCTCGCCAACAACCTTGAGATGAAGGTCAAGTCGGACAACGATTCCATCGGAGAAAAGAAAGTGTCGCTCATCGAGAACCTAACACTCTCGCAGAGCTACAACTTCGCAGCCGACTCAATGCGATGGTCGAACCTCAACACCTCCATCATGCTGCGTCTGGTCAAGAACTTCAACCTCAACCTCTCGGCGACATGGGACGTCTACACCTACGCCCTCAACGCGGCAGGCAACCCGGTCCGCGTCAACAAGCTCCGTCTGACCGAAGGCAAGGGCTGGGGTAAGCTTTCGAGCACCGGCACATCGTTCAGCTACACCTTCAATAACGACACGTTCAAAAAACTTTTCGGCAAAGACAAGGACAAGGACGACAAGAAAGGCGACAAGAAAGGCAAGGACTCCAACAACACATCCATGGACCAGGACTTCGCCGATTCGACGTCGGACTATCAGTCACCCAACAGCCGCAAAAGCAATAAGAAGAACTCGAACATGGAGTTTGACGACGACGGCTATATGGCATGGTCTGTCCCGTGGAACCTGACGTTCAACTACTCCATCAACTACGGCTACGGCGAGTTCGACTACAAGAAACTTGAGTACAAAGGAAAAATCACCCAGAACCTCTCGTTCTCAGGAAATATCCGCCCGACAGCCAACTGGAATTTAGGTTTCTCGGCGAGCTACAATTTCGACACCAAGAAACTCGCCTACATGAACTGCAATATCTCCCGCGAGATGCACTGCTTCACGATGCGCGCAAGTTTCGTCCCCGTCGGTCCATACAAGAGCTACAATTTCCACATCTCCGTGAAATCGTCGCTGCTTTCGGACCTCAAGTACGACAAACGCTCTTCTTTCTCCAACGGAGTCAAGTGGTATTAAACTTTTTTTACATCATAATTGTTAAATAGTGTGACGGTACATTCCAACCGCCACACTATTTTTTTTCGCACCTCCGTCCGCGAGGCAACAACACTTATATTTATTCCGACAATTCAACTATTACTTAATTTAACTACAATTAGTGATGAAAAAATTTATTCTTATCATGTTTGCTGTCCTCGGGATGGCTTTTGGTGCACAGGCTCAGAAAGCACAACTTCAGATCGGTTACGGTGGCTACACACAGATGGATGCGACCGACATGCATGACGGCGGCGCAATCAACAACGCTTGGGGCGCACTCACCGCAGGCGTAAACTTCAAGGTGGCTCCAAGCTTCTACTTCGGTGCAAGCTACACCTTCTCAAGCGCAAGCTACAAGCACTCCGACGATGCCAACGCATATTACCATGTCATCATGCTCAACGGACGCTATGACTATTACCGCAACCGCGTTGTCACACTCTACGGTCATCTCGGTATCGGTGTCGACATCACCCACATGGCAGCAGGCGACTGGTCGAAGAATAAAGCATACTTCGCATTCCAGGCTTCACCCCTCGGAGCGGAAGTCAGCATCACCCGCGTGACAAGCATCTTCGGTGAACTCGGTTTCGGCGCACAGGGTCTCCTCCAGGTCGGTGCCCGCTTCAACCTCTGATGCAGTACTGATTGTCAGCACACAGCCTGACTTTGCAGGATATTGCTGACATTGCAGGATGTTGTAGGGACGCGCTGTAGCGCGTATGCCGAATGAGATTGCAAAATCCTACCGGGAAATCCCAAAAATCCTATCGGAAAATCCCCATAAAATCCTACCGGGAAATCCCCACGACATCCTACACTAAATTTGACAGCAATTATCACCAACGAATTAACTATTCATTTTGGCATACGCGCTACAGCGCGTCCCTACAAAACCTATACGAATACACATAAACTACTATGAGCGATAGAATTTCATACGAGGAGCGCAAGGAACTTCCCGACAGCGTCTACGGACTCCCCGAACGCCGCGAATATCCGATGCCGGATGCCGCACATGTCCGCGCTGCGGAAGCATATTTCCGCTATTGTCCCGAAGACCTGAAGCCTAAACTGGCCAAAGCGATCCTCCAGCGTGCACAGGAATATGGCGTTGATGTCGAAAGCCCGACAGTCCTCGCCTACGCCAACCAATAAACGAGGCCAACCCCTGTGGACATGGATAAGAATTCCATAGAAACAAAGAAAGAGTCAGAAGCACCGGTGCTTCTGACTCTTTCTTTGTTTCTATGGTTCGTATAGTTATCGAACGATAACCTTGCTTACCTTACCGCCCTGACGCTTCACATAAACGCCGGGAGTCATGTTCTCGCCGTTGACACGGATACCCTGAAGGTTGAAATATTCAGCAACTCCATTGCCGTCAGCTTCAATTGAACCGATTGCGGAAGTAGATGATGTGAAGGTGACATTGATAGGAACACCCTGCCACATCACGTCAATCTTCATATTAACTTCACCTGCAGCTGTAATGGTACCGTTAATAGCCACGTCTGCAATAATACCGCCAACAAGGCTCAGATCCTTTACTTCACCGGTATAAGTCGTGATGCCGTTGGCTTCAGTCATTGTCACATCCTCAACCTTGATGTCTCCGAGAGCCAAATCATCACCCAAAGTGAGATCAGGAAGAAGGAAAGTGCACTTGCCATCACCGGTCGGGGTGATAATGATTGTCGAAGGCTGGTTATCGGCAAGCTGCGAACCCATCATCTCGACACTGAGAAAACCGGGATAGTTCTGAGACTGTGCATCATCCGCATAGATGAGCTTAACGTCGTCGACGATGAGGGTATTATCCTTACCGACAACAGAAGCACCTCCGAAATAGTCACCGGCAGCGATAATCACATTGAACATTTCGGGAGTGGCATCAGAATAATATTCAAACTTACCTGAGAACTTGGTCCATTCATCAGTATTCTCTGTAATCTCAGCCTTGAGGACTGCGATAAGTTCAGCATCATCAGTCTTGGTCACATCACCACCAAGAGAACTGCTCATATCCATTCCGAGGACACAACGGTCACGGTCCACCATATCTACAGTTGCAGGAGAGCCAAACATAACAATATTAGCAGGAACAGCGCTCTGGGTCCAATGTCCTTTCCAAAGATAAGCCACAATGGTTGATGTTTCTTCCGGCTTGCTTTCTCCACGACTACGTTTATACATAAATTCCATGCCTGCAGGGCGTTCGGTAAATTGCATACCTCCGAATGTACCACCGTCCATCTTACTAACAAGGACAGATGTAGACCATGTCGTACCCAGCGTCAGATATGCAGGAACAATCTGAGAGCTCATCAATGGATTTGGCGAATTTGTAAGCTTCACAGATGATGCGGAATTATAACCCTCATCTTTCCCTCCGACAGTAGTAGCACCTGTTCCACCGATACCAATCACATTAGATATGCACCAATTTTCAGGAATTGAATCCTTAACCTTAGCATTATTATTACTGGTCCAGGGCACACAATCCACCCATGCGCCCTCAAAATCGGCGTTAGGGAGCTGTTGCTGCGCGAATACATTGAAACACAGCGGACTAATCAGCATAGAGCTGATTAAAGTAGCGTAAAGAGATTTCATAAATAAATGATTATAATAATTGGTTGATAGAAAAATTACTACAGTGTTGGTGCAGAGCTTATGTTCCTGGGCATTGGATTGTTCCGGACATTAAACCGCATTGACATCAGACATTGTTCTTAACGTGAGGTATCTGTCCATAAGGACAGGTCAGATTTTTCGATGCAAAGTTAAGTGATTATTTGGAATCTCACCTAAAATTAGTATAATTTTAATAATTTTGTAGCTAAAAAGCCCAATTTATAGTCAAAAGATAGCATAAAAGTCATAATAAAGCGCATTTTTTCGTAATTTTGTCCCTTGATTTGCGCTCAACAATTTTTATTTGACGCAATGCCAATCAATTCACAGAACAGAAATCAAGTCTTTTTTATGAAAGCAATCAAATGGTTAATGACATTCGCAATGGTTCTCGCGGTGACTTCCTGTATCAAGAAAGAGCCACTGAATGCCGAATGTGACATAGTAGCCGTCACCCTCCCCGGCGACCTTCTTAACCGCACTCCAATTATCGAAAACGACAGAGTGACCCTCATAGTCAAAAACCACGTCAACATCACAGACCTTGCCCCCGAATTCGAGCTTACGCCCGGCGCGACCATCGCCCCCCCGAGCGGAACAAAGCGCGACTTCACCGAACCGCAGACCTACGTTGTCACCTCCGAGGACGGTGAATGGACCAAGGCTTATACCATCGCCGTGCAGCGCAACAACGCCATCAACCTTAAATACGGTTTCGAGGATGTCAAGGTGACCAAAAGCGCTCAAGGTGGCAGCTATGATGTATTTTTCGACGTGAACATCAACGAGACCACCCATCAGCGCGACAGCATGTTCTGGGCAAGCGGCAACTCAGGCTTTGCCATGACCAACGGCAAGGGAGCGCCCGACACCTATCCCACATTCCAGACTGACGAAGGCCATATCGGTAAATGTGCCTGTCTGGTCACCCGCTCCACCGGCACTTGGGGCGCATTGGTCAACAAACCTATTGCCGCAGGCAACCTTTTCATCGGTAAGTTCGACCTCAACAACGCCATCGCCAAGCCTCTTGAAGCCACCCAGTTCGGCACACCTTTCTTCAATGTCCCGCGCTACTTCAGCGGCTATTTCAAATACACCCCAGGAGAGGTCTACCAGCAGTTCAATGCAAGTGCCCCCGGCAAACTTGAAGCCATACCCGGAAAGAATGACGAATGCAACATCTATGCTGTCTACTTCGAGTCGACCGCCGACATGGAATATCTCAACGGTGCCAACGTGCTGTCTGACGACAATCCCAACATCATAGCCGTCGCCCGCATTTCGGAAGAGATGCGCAAGGGTGCGAGTGACTGGACATATTTCCATGTACCATTCGTGTTCCGCGAAGGCGCAACCATCGATGCCGACAAATTTGAGGACGGACGCTACAGCATAGCTGTCGTCATGACGTCAAGCATCGACGGAGACTACTTTTCAGGTGCCATCGGCAGCACCCTTTTTGTGGATGAACTCGAAATCACCTGCCTCTAAGCCACTCACATCACAAAGCCATCACCACCAATGAATATCAGGAACCTCATATCAGCAGCCATTCTCACCCTCGGCAGTCTTTCGGCCGCAGCGCAGAGCGACCGTCCTGGCGACATCGCAAAGTCCATCATCCTCGGACTTGAATATGAAATCAACGCAGGAATCAACATCGGCGGAGCCTCACCCCTCCCGCTTCCGGCTGAAATACGCGAAATCAACTCCTACAGCCCGCACCTCAACCTCTCGATAGGAACCACCGTCACCAAATGGTTTGACGACAATGGCGGAAAGTGGGGCATCGCAAGCGGATTCCGATTCGAGACCAAAGGCATGGAGACTGATGCAACGGTGAAGAACTACGGCATGACCATCATTCAGGACGGAAAGGAGATGACCGGAAAATGGACCGGCCGTGTGCGCACCAAATACCATACGCAGCAGCTCGCCATCCCCATCACCGCTGTCTACCGCATCAACAACCGGTGGAAAGTGAATTTCGGTCCCTATCTCGCCTACGCTTTCAGCAACGAATTTGACGGACATGTCTATGATGGCTATCTGCGCGAGGGAGACCCGACAGGCAACAAGGTCTCGTTTGAAGGGGATGCCCGCGCTACCTACGATTTCGGCGACGAACTGAGAAAATTCCAGTGGGGTGTCCAAGCCGGCGGTTCGTGGAGAGTCTTCAACCGCCTCTCCGTAAACGCTGACCTCACATGGGGTCTGAACGACATCTTCAACAAATCGTTCAAGACAGTAACATTCCACATGTATCCCATCTATCTTAACATGGGATTCAGCTATGTATTCTGATAATCAGTCGATTCTCCCGGCGTATTTTGTCTTTTAACAACTATTAGGCGTTTTTATTAGGCACAGCTACAAATTTTCAATAATTTTGTAAAACCGGTGTCAAACCGACAGCACAGACAGTCATCACTTAAACCCCATTTTCTATGAGCAAAGAGGCCAATCTTGACGACGAGAAACTTGTGGCACGCCTGAGGGACCCCTCGACATGCCGTGAGGCTTTCGGCGAGCTTATAAAACTCTATTCGGAGCCTCTTTACCGCCAGATCCGACGGACAGTGCAGTCTCATGAGGACACCGACGACATCCTTCAGAACACCTTCCTCAAAGCATGGCAGAACATAGAGAATTTCCGTGGCGACGCAAAACTGTCGACATGGCTCTACAAGATTGCCATAAACGAAAGCCTGACCTTTCTCGAAAAAGAGAAAAAACGCCGTGGAATCTCGCTCGACGACGAGGAGTCAAATGCAATCGCCCTCATTCATGCTGACACCAATATAGACGGCGACGAACTGGCCCTCAAATTACGCGAAGCCATCGCCACACTACCTGAAAAACAACGGCTTGTGTTCAATATGAGATATTATGACGACATGAAGTATGAACAGATGTCGGAAATCATGGGCACATCGGTGGGCGCTCTGAAAGCGTCCTATCATCTCGCCGTGAAAAAAATAGAGCAATTTTTCGAAAACAGCTATTAAACTTCCGCCACGCGCGCAAGTCTAATGGATAAACAGCAACCCTCCCGGCACAACCGTCCGGCAGGATTAAGCATTTATAAGTTCCAAGCTTCAAAAAATCGAACCCCAATGAAAGATATACTCACCAAGGTCAACAGAAACGACGGAATGACTGTCCCGGACGGTTATTTCGAAGATTTCGCCAAACGGATGGCCGCTTCACTTCCGCAGCAGGAATGGGAGAAACCGGAGCCTAAGGTGCTTCCGCGCTCAATCTGGCAGCGGATGCGTCCCTACGTCTATCTTGCGGCCATGTTCATGGGTGTATGGTGCATGATGAAGATGTTTGATCTGATGCGCACCGACTCTTACGGCCTTTCAATCGAAAACGACCCTGTCCTGACAGCAGCAATCGAAAACGACCACTTCATCAATGATTACTTCATCAACGAGGGAGATGTCGACGACTATCAGCTCATGGAGGACCTCTACCAGACAGGTTTCGACCCGACCGAATATGACGAGATGCTGAACGAAGACAGTTCCGACACAGCGGCATCCATGCCAGATTCACCGGAATTTCCCCTTTCAGAAATCTGAGTCCAACAACACTCCACCCACACACAACACGACCATCGTACCACCTTACTACGTCAACTGACAAAACACGGAATCATCAATGAGACATATCGCACTTTCCATTATCCTCGTTCTCTCTGCCATCATCCTTCCAATCAGCGCGCAGGCTCAGCGTCCGTCCGGGCGTGAGCGTGAGGTGTGGATGAAGGAAATGCAGCAATTCAAAAACGACTTCATCGCGAAGAAACTCAATCTGACTGAAGAGCAGAAGGCCAAGTTCCTCCCGCTCTACAACTCCATGGACGAAGAGATACGCAAAGCCCAGAATGAAGCTGAGCAGCTCTACCGCCAGACACTGAAAAAAGGAGAGAAGGCCACTGACCTTGAGTATGAAAAAGCCGCCGAGGCCGTCTATGAACTCAAAGGCAGGGAAAACACAATCGAGATGAAGTATTTCAAGGATTACAAGCAGATTCTTTCGCCGAATCAACTTTTCCAACTTAAAGTTGCCGAACGCGACTTCACCCGCCAGCTTATGAAACAGCACCGCTCACAACGTAAAGCGAAATAATCCTGACAAATATCAGCATCCCCGCAAACCTCACACCCTTTAAGGACGTTTTCATTACAACTCACGTCTTCACTTCTCTAATCTCCCAAATTTTACATAAACCATGCGTACCGGTAGAATTTTCATCCTACTGTTTACGTTCATATCCCTACTTCTCGGTCAAGAGATGAACGCAAACACACCCAAACGCCCTGATTTCGCGTATCCAAAGACAGTCAGCGCCGATGCCTCCAAGGCTCTGGCGAAAGCCCTCGACGCCTCCGACGGGCCGGCAATCACACGCGCACTGCTCGACTATTATCTCGCTCAGACGAAGATAGATGCATCAAACGGCGTTGGAGTCGTGGAGAAAATCGACAGCATCTGCACCGCGTCATCCGACCCTCTGCTGAAAGCCATGCTCCTGACCCTGCAGGCCGACATATATTCAGCCGTGTATTCATCCTCTCGCTGGAAATATGACTCCCGCGACCTCCCGCTCTCACCACTCCCGGCTGACTACAACGAATGGAGCGGCGAGCAGTTCCGCAACCGCATCGCATCGCTCGTCAACAGCGCGCTTCTCTATGAGGACGCACTGAAGGCAGCCCCTGTCAAGACCTACGCATCCGTCATCGACTTCGGTGCTGAGCGCCGGAAAGATCAAGGGGCCTTGGGTATCAACCGGCTCGGTGCAATCTACTATCCTACCCTTTACGATTTCGTGGCCTCGCAGGCACTTGAACTGCTCACATCCAACGGACGCGTCCGGTCGCTGCTCTCGTGGGGTCTGCTGACCCGTCATGACCTCTACGTCACACTTCCATTCTCGAAATACGACCCGACAGTGGCAAAGATTCTTGAAATCTATGCCTCCTTGCTGAAATTTCATCCCTCAGGCTCAGCCCCATTCATCAACGCTGACATTGAAAGGCTGAATTTCATCACGTCGCACGTCTATACCTCCACCGACGATGACATGCGTTCGCTTCCTGAAAGGAAATTCGAGCTTCTGCGTTCGCTCTACGAGGAAAACAAGTCTTCGGAATATTCCGGCGACATCCTCATTGCAATGCCAACCGAGCAGGCATACCGTAAATGGCTCTATGAAGCCATCAGCCATAATCTCAAATCCTATCCTGCATATCCACGCAAAAACAGTCTCTCAAACATCAAGCTTAATCTTGAATTGCGGGAAATGAGCGTTGATTACCCCGATCTTGCCGCTCCCGGCACAGCTGTGAAGATAAATGTCTCGCTCTCCAACGTCAAGAGTGGAAAGATTTATATATATAATGTGTCTTCCTCGCCTCTCACCGACCGTTCCTACAACTGCACCGGTCTTCCGGCCATGAAAGCAGAGGCCGTGATTCCCGTGAAGGCTACAGCAGGAAGCGCCATACCATTCTCTGAGGACGTGAGCGTTGACTATACCTTTGCGGCTCCTGGCAATTACATCGCTATTGCCGTAATCGAAGGTGTCACCCCTACCGGACGCAAGTGGTACGACAAAATCAACGTGACCCGCTATGCACTCGGAGCATCAAGATTCGAGAAAAACATGGTGTGGGCACTTGATGCCATGAGCGGCGCGCCCGTCAGTGGTGCGGAAATCAGCATCAATGACGCAAACCGCAATTCAAACACGTTGACAGCGCTCGGAACCACCGGTGCTGACGGCTCGCTCGACATCTCAGCCCGTGGCAACGTGTATATGAAAAAAGATGGCGACCGCTTCGCCCAACCTGTGTGGGTCTACTCATCGCAAACGACTGAGAAAGATGCGGAATGGTATCAAGCCGCTTCGGGCTATGCCTCCCTTCCGCTCTACCATCCCGGCGACAGCGTGGACTGGATGGCCATAATATATGAATACAAAGGTAAGGAGCATCGGCCGGTAATCTCCAAGGAGGTTTCTGCAATCCTGCGCGACGCTTCCTACAGAGCCATCGACACGCTCCGACTCACCACCGACGAGTTTGGCCGCGTAGCCGCCACTTTCAATATCCCCAAGGACTGTCTGTCGGGGCGCTTCTGCATCTCAATCGACAACAGGTATGACCCCGTCAGCTTCATGGTATCGGACTACAAACTCCCGACCTTCCGGGTGATTCTCGATCCTGTCGAGAAGGACTATCCGGCGACCGGCGATGTCACCTTGCGCGGACGAGTGGAAACCTACGCCGGATTCCCGGTCGGCGATGCTCGTCTCACGCTCAATCTGTCGGTATCACCCCGCACACGCTGGTGGTGGAACCGTGGAGCAAACGTTGAATTCCATACCCTTGAAGGAACCACCGATGCGGAGGGACGGATTGAAATGACCATTCCCAAAGATGTGCTTGCAATCACTCCCATCCCAGACGGCATATTCTCGGCAACAATGTCGGCTCTCTCTCCTGCCGGAGAGACACAGACTGCATCAACGGTGTTCTCGATGGGTACGCGCTACATCATCCGCGCATCTGTCCCGGCAAATATCGACATTTCCGCTCCGACTTCGGCAGTGAAAGCGCAGGTGGTCAACTATCAGGACTCCACCGTCAATCTTCCTGTCAACGTTGCTGTCCTCCGCGATTCCGTGAAGGTTCTCGACGGTGTGCTTTCGTCTGAAAACACCCGACTTGACCTCTCCGGTCTTTCCTCAGGTAAATATGAGTTCCGCTTCTCTCTTGCGGATAAAGGTCTGGCGGATTCCGTCAGTCAGACCGCCATCCTATACCGTCCCACCGACAAGACAAGCCCCGTCCCGGGTACACTTCTGTGGTATCCTACTGAAAAAGTCACTGTCGGAGCTGACGGCAAGGGTGAATGGCTCTACGCCGTCGACTGCCCGACAAATCTTCTGGTGACAGTCCACACTGATTCAAAAATCATCTCCCGCGAATGGGTCAACTCGCCCGAAGGATTGTCGCATCTGCCCGTCAATCTTCCCGAAGGTACTGACGAGGCCGTGATGGAAATTGCAGTGACCGGCAACTACCGCAACTCGACTGCCTGCATCACTCTCACCCGTGATGTCACCCGTAAAGGCATCCGCTTCGTCACCGAATCCTTCCGCGACCGTCTCATCCCCGGAAGCGAGGAGACATGGACGTTCCGCATCGTCGACGAATCGGAGAACGGACGCAAGGCAGCCGTGGTACTCGACATGTATAATACTGCACTCGATGCACTCGCCTCTCAATCATGGACATTCAATCCGGCCACCCAAGGAGCGAAGTATTACTATTCATGGAACCAGTCTGACATGAACGCACGCGGACGCGCCTCCACCACCTATCTTCCCGGTAAATATCTCTCGGTTGTCGAACTGATGCAACCGGATTTCAACACTTACGGACTGTCACTCTCTCCGTCAACTATCCGCATTCGCGGCACCCGTATGCTTGCCAAATCGGCAGCAACGATGTCGGCAGGCACTGATGATTTGAATGTGGTCAGAGAGCACAAAGAGGAGGTGATGGTATATGAGGCCGCTGCCGCCAACACTTCAATGTCAGTAATGGCTGATTCCGACACTGCAGGCTATGATGCGGGAACCGGAGCTGCAGCAAAGACCGAAATGGACGAGGATGCAGAATCCGAGAACGGAAGTATCGGAAATGAAACCGGAAATGAGATGCCATTCACCTTCCGCGACCGTGAGGTGCCGTTGGCATTCTTCAAACCGATGCTCACGACCGACAGTGAAGGCCGCCTCTCGTTCACCTTTACCGTTCCCAATGTCAATACCACCTGGGGCTTCAAGGCCCTTGCCTATACTGATTCGCTGATGTCGACCACTTTCTCTGCCGATGTCATGGCTAACAAGCCGGTGATGGTTCAGCCGAACCTCCCACGCTTTGTGCGCGCAGGTGATGTCGTGACCGTTAACGCATCTGTAATGAACGGAAGCGACAGCGAGCAGACAGTCGAGACCAGCGTTGAGATTTTCAATGCTGCCGACGGCAAGACCATCGGCGAATATACGGAGACCAACGTAATCGCCGCAGGCTCCTCGGCAGTCGTGACCACTGCCCTGACTGCTCCTACCGATGCGCCGTTCATCGGCTACCGCATCAAGTCGTCGACCGACCGTTTTGCCGATGGAGAGCAGACCTTGTTGCCTGTCCTCCCGGCTGTCAGTCCGGTCATCGACACATATCCCTTCTACATCGCTCCCGATGAGAAAGACTTCAGCATGGCCCTCCCGAAAGTGCCGGCCAATGCCCGTGTGACTCTCCAGTTCTGCGAGAATCCGGTCTGGTATGTCGTGACAGCCCTCCCCGGCCTTCTCGACATCGAAGCCTCCACCGCCAATGAAGCCGCAGCCTCGATTTTCTCTGCTGCTATTGCCACCGGACTCCTGCGCGATAATCCCGTCATCGCCGAAGCGTTCAAAGAATGGGCTGCAAGCGACAAGAGTGACCGGACCCTCACATCAATGCTCGAACGCAACGAAGATCTCAAGCAAGTACTTCTTGCATCTACCCCTTGGATGCTCGATGCGAAAAACGACAGTGAACGCATGAGCCGTCTCTCACTCCTCTTCGATGAGAAGACCGTCAATTCAACCGTCAAGGCCAACATCGCGACCCTTAAGAAACTCGTGCGCGGAAATGGCGGATGGGCGTGGAATTCGTATGGGACGAAGGCTTCGAAGTGGGCTACGGAGAATGTGCTTCTCCTCTTCGGTCAACTCCGTTCACTCGGCTATCTCCCCGAATCTGCCGACCTGACAAAAATGATCTGCTCTGCCCTCGGATGGCTTGACTCGGAAGCTGCAACCACCTTCCGCAAGTATCCGAAGACCGATTTCACACTCTATGTCTATCTCCGCGAACGCTTCAAGGATATGAAAGGCGCTCCGAATGCCAACAGCGCAATCATAACCGCCACCACCCAGCGCATCATTGCCGACTGGAAATCGGCATCGGTATTCGACAAGGGTATCTATGCCCGGATTCTCGCCGACAACTCCAATGCGGCCGTGGCAGGAACCATTCTTGAATCGCTGCGCCAATATTCGGAATACACTCCGGAAAAGGGTATGTGGTGGCCGTCGCTCGACAACATGACCCTTTGGTCAATGGGCAAAGTCGGAACGACAGCAATGCTTCTTGAGACATTTGCCACCGTCGCCCCCGACTGTCAGGACATCGACAGAATCCGTCAATGGCTCATTCTTCAGAAGGAAGCCAAGGACTGGGGTACGTCTGTGACCACCTCTTCGGCCACAGCAGCGATACTTTCAACCTCGTCAAAGTGGGTTGAACCTGCGCGCACAGCTAAAATCACCGTCGCCGGTAAGAAAGTTGAACCTGACAACGTGGAGAGAATGACCGGATACTTCCGCACACCTCTCGCACTCGACAGCAAGTCGAAGGGCTCTATGAAAGTCACCCGCGAAAGCGACTCTCCATCGTGGGGCGCACTATTTTATCTCTATACCGACTCCATGACCTCAGTCAAGGCCCATGCCTGTCCGGAACTGTCGATTGAAAAGCAGTTTGCAATTAACGGCAGCTATACCGACGAGATGAAAGTCGGTGACAAGGTGACGGTCACGCTCACTCTCCGTGTTGACCGCGATATGGATTATGTCACAATTGTCGACGAACGTCCGGCCTGCTACGAGCCGGTGGAACAGCTTCCAACTCCTATATTCGCAGAGGGAATCTATTTCTATCGCGAAAACCGCGATGCATCCACCCGCCTCTTCATCGACCATCTCCCCAAGGGAACGTATGTACTCACCTACGATATGTGGGTCAACAACTCCGGCACCTTTGCCTCAGGCATAGCTACCGCCCAGAGCCAATACGCCCCCCAATTCACCGCCCACACCTCCGGCCAGCAACTCACGGTAGGTGAATAACCCCAAAAGGGTAATAATATATACACACATACGAAAGCCACATAAGTACACATAGTCAGTGTTTATGTAGCTTTCGTATGTAATTTTTGACTTATAAGTCAAATTGGAGGCTGGAAAATAAAATTTGATAGCAATGTAACCTTCAATGAGAATGACTGCCGCGCAAGAAAAAAGAACGCCGCACAAAATCTGTCGCTTCTCCGCAAGATGGCTCTGCAGATAGTAAAGGCAACCGATGATAAGCACAGTGTACAGAAACGGCTGGTCCGGACATCCCTTGATTCTGAATATTTGTTTAAGCTGCTAAAAAATTATGTATTCTGATGCGGTTGCCCTGAAAGATTATTAGTAACTTTGTATATTACTTCGCACTGTGAAAAGACCAAAAAAACTTCAAATTAAAGATATACAGAAGTCCCGAAGTTTCTGAATAGGCTTTGGTCGGCCTCACAGCAGTAATGTCAGGACTTCATCTATTCTGTGAAAGAAAATCAGGAAAAAGCATGAACTTATGAAATACGAAAATACTTTCAAAGCTATCGACCAAATCCTATGGAAGGAACAGGGTTGCGGTAGTGAGCTTGATTATCTGGAACAGAAGTCTTGGATGTTGTTCCTTAAATACCTTGATGACCTTGAAACCGAACGGGAGGAAGAAGCCGAACTTGAAGGCAAGACCTACAAGCGTTTGGTAACTGGCTTCTATCGCTGGAGCCAATGGGCGACTCCAAAGAAGAAAGACACTATGACAGGCAAGATGGTACTCGACACCGTCAATGCCATGAGTGGAGATGACCTTGTACAATTTGTCGACCAAAAGCTCTTTCCGTATCTCAAAGATTTTCAAAACACGGCTACCACAACTGACACCCTTGAATATAAGATAGGTGAAATCTTTGGCGAACTGCATAACAAAATTCGTTCTGGCTTTAATATGCGTGAGATTATCAACATGATTGATGAACTCCATTTCCAAAGTGCCGAAGATAAGCACGAAATGACCGTGCTCTATGAGAGTAACATTCAGCGCATGGGTAATGCAGGTCGCAATGGGGGCGAGTATTATACCCCAAGACCATTGATTCGCGGCATTATAAAGGTGGTTGATCCAAAGATTGGAGAAACCGTCTATGACCCTGCATGTGGTTCTGCGGGATTCCTTTGTGAGGCTTTCATTTATATGAAGGACAAGATTAAGAGCGTTAAAGACCACGAAGCCTTGCAAAGGAACACTTTCTACGGCAGGGAGAAAAAAGTGTTGCCATACATTATCGCCACCATGAATATGATATTCCACGGAGTATCAGCTCCAAATATCTCTCATGGCAACACACTGGCAACTAATCTTGCAACTATCCAAGAAAGCGACCGCAAAAATGTCATCCTTGCCAATCCTCCTTTTGGTGGCAACGAGCGCGGAGAGGTATTGCAAAACTTTGAAATTCGCACCTCTGAAACCGCTTACATGTTTATGCAGCACTTCATTAAGACCTTGAAAGCTGGTGGACGTGCGGGTATCGTTATCAAAAATACCTTCCTAAGTAATGGAGATGCAAGTGCAATCCGTAAAATGCTACTTGAAAATTGCAATCTGCATACCGTCCTCGACTTGCCAAGTGGCGTGTTCACAGGTGCTGGTGTCAAAACGGTGGTGCTTTTCTTCACCAAGGGTGAACCCACCGAGAAGATATGGTACTATCAAGTTGACAAGCACTACACCAAGACAAAACCACTCATCGAGGACGATTTGGAAGAATTTCTCACTTTGCAAAAGACTAAAGCTGAAAGTGCGCATTCATGGAATCTAAACGTCAATGACCTTGATGATACTTGCGATCTAAGTGTGAAAAATCCCAATAAAGTTGAAGTCGTTGACGAACGGACACCTCCAGATATCCTTTCTACTATGATTAATCTGAGCGAAGAGAGCACCGCCCTACTAAAAAAAATAGAGGAAAACCTCAACAATGCTCAAGCTTTCTTCCAAACCGCCCTAACCGAAATGATGACTCCAAAAGAAGGGTGGAAGTATATTCCTTTTGAGAAATGCTTGCAAAAAGTTCCCAAACAAGCACAAGTAAAATCAAAGGATTATTTAGAAACAGGTAGATTCCCCATTGTTTCCCAAGAGGCAGAACTTATTAGTGGATATTGGGATGACGAAACAATAGTTTATAGTCACAAGAAACCTGTTGTTGTATTTGGTGACCATACGAAGAATGTGAAATTTATTGATTTCGATTTTGTTATTGGAGCTGATGGCACTCATATTCTTTTGCCAATAGATGACATTGATTCGAAATTTTTCTATTATGTAATTAAGTCTATCAAGCTGAGAAATCTTGGTTATGCAAGACATTACAAATTGCTTAAAGAAACTTCTATTCCCATTCCTCAACTTACCGAGCAACTGCGCATAGTAGAATATCTTGACACCGCATTTGCGAAAATAGAAATCTTGAAATCGAACTTTACTAAGCTCTCTTTAGAGTGCGATACCCTCAAACAATCACTTCTAAAGCAAGTATTTGAATAATGAACGAATCTCAGACAAGACACGATAAGATAGACCCGAAACTCAGTACGGCGGGTTGGGGAATAGTACCCGGCAGCAAAGTGCTTGTGGAGCAGAGTGCATATATTGCGCCCGGTCGTATCACCACCACCGGTCATAGGAACCCTAAAAAAGCCGACTATATTCTTGAATATAAGGGACAAAAACTTGCTGTTATTGAAGCCAAAAGCGATGAACGAGATGTGGCGGAAGGGGTTGCTCAAGCCAAACTCTATGCCGATGCCCTGAAAATTCGCTTCACTTATAGCACCAATGGCGATGAGATTTGGTTCATTGATATGGGCGTCAAAAACAGTAAGGGTGAATATATCATACCGAGCAAGGAAAGCGACGTAGATAGTTTCCCGACGCCTCAGGACTTGTGGCGCATGACTTTCCCCGAAGAAAACTCATGGCGCGACAAGTTGAATCTTTGCGCTTTAAACCGTAGTGGTGGGCGTACGCCTCGCTATTATCAAGAGATTGCCATTAACAATGTACTTTCAGCTGTTGCCAAGCAAAGGAACCGTATCCTCTTGACTATGGCAACTGGCACGGGAAAGACCTATACGGCATTCCAAATTTGTTGGAAACTGACACAAACGAAGTGGAACACAAAGGGGATTGACCGAGCACCTCGCATCCTGTTCATTGCCGACAGAAATATTCTTGCTAATCAGGCAATCAACGATTTTGATCAATTTCCAGAGGATGCCATGTGCCGTATCACGCCAAAGGAATTGAAGAAGAATAATTATAAAGTTCCAACTGCTCGAAACCTATATTTTACCATCTTCCAAACAATGATGACTTCGCCTAATGCTCAAAAGGCGGAAGAACGTGGAATTAAATTGTCAGAGGGTCGCCAAGATAAGCCATACTATATGCAGTATGAGCGTGATTTCTTCGACTTTATCATCATTGATGAGTGCCACCGCGGAGGTGCAAATGATGAGAGCGAATGGAGAAAGTTGATGGAATATTTTGATTCTGCTTATCAATTGGGCATGACAGCCACACCAAGAAGAAAGGAGAATGCCAACACATATACCTATTTCGGAGACCCTGTCTATACCTATTCACTCAAACAAGGTATAGAAGATGGTTTCCTTGTGCCTTTCCGAGTGGATATTTCAACGAGCAACATTGATGATTACAAATATCAAGTCGGAGACTTAGTTAAGAGCGGTGAGGTTGACCCCGAAAAAATTTACAGTGAGTCTGACTTCTACAACGGCAGAATCCAAATCAAGGAGCGAGACGAGCACCGTGTGATGGAGTTTCTTCAGAAGATTGATCCCGACGAAAAAACCATCATATTTTGTGCAACACAGAAACATGCCATGATTGTACGAGATATGGTCAACAAGCATAAGGGACGTCCGGCGAGCAACTATTGTGAGCGAGTAACCGCAGATGATGGAGAAGTGGGAGAAGCCACATTAAGGACTTTCCAAGACAACGAGAAATTATTACCTACAATTCTTACCACCTCATACAAGTTGAGCACCGGTGTAGATGCTCGAAATGTGCGTAACATTGTATTGATGCGACCTATTCAGAATATAGTAGAATTCAAACAGATTATCGGTCGTGGCACACGTCTGTTCGACAAGAAGTATTACTTTACCATATATGATTTCGTAGGCGCAAGCGAAATGTTCAAAGACCCTGATTGGGATGGAGATACCAACTGTCCCATTTGTGGTAACTGGCCATGTACTTGTAAATCAAAGCCACCAAAAACACCCAAGCCATGTCCTCAGTGTGGTCAGATACCATGTGTATGCGTCCCAGAACCATGCCCACTGTGTGGTAATCTGCCTTGCACATGCGAAGGCTCCAAGAAAAACCTCATTGATATTAAACTATCGACAAGAAGACGGTTATCACTTGAAACAACGTGGGAGCAAAAGATTTTCTTTGGTGACGAATTTATCAGTCTTGAAGAATATGTCAAGAAACTCTTTGGTAAAATTCCCGAGTTCTTCTCTGGCGCAGACGATTTGCGTCTTAAATGGTCAAACCCGGAAACCCGTGAGCATTTACTTAAAATTATGGATGAAGCCGGCTTTGCTGAAGATAAACTGGACTTGATAAAGAACATGCTGAAAATGCAGAAGTGTGATTTGCTTGATGTTCTGGAATACATTGCATACAACTCAACACCTATTGAGAGGGCTAAGCGTGTTGAGATGGTCAAAAAGCAGTATGTTGAAAATTTGAACCAAGAGCAGCGTGAGTTTGACAACCTCATACTGCAGTATTATGTCAACAACGGATTCAAAGAACTCAGCTCGGATAATCTCAAGACATTCATTATAATCAAGTACAACTCTATGAGTGATGCAAAACAAAGATTGCAGATGAGTCCGGCTGATATTCGTGCCCACTATTTCGAGTTGCAGCGACAGTTGTACTGTGCATGAAAGTACAAGAATAATCAACGTAACGCATCTGACATAATCAAATGGAAAAAAAAGCATTTCATTTGACAACACTTCCTTCCATCTTTGGGCCGGTCAAGACCACGACGGCGAAGCATTGCGTTAAGAATCTTACAGAATTCATCCGCCATTACGAAAATTTCAATAACTTTGTCCTCGGTGTGCATAGCGATAAAAGTATTTGTTTAAAATTCAGCACTTTAAACTTACTACTTTTATCACTAATCACCAAATTTTCAGCTACTTAATTTTCGTCTAACTCACGTTATCTCAATCTTGAGACATTCTTCAACAAACCCGACGCCAACCTCAAAATTATGCTTATAGAGGTCGCGGAATCTCCTCCAAAAACGGACGAAAATCATTAAGAGTGGCTTGGCCAAGCACCAAAAATGCCCAACTTCTATATTCAAGAAGTTAGGAAAGTATACTTATACTTTAGCGGACAGTAATATTTTATTTCTCGGAGATGAATGAGTCCTTGAAACCGAGGAAGTAGAGCACTCCGTCGAGACCTATTGTGGAGATTGACTGTTCAGCCGTGGCCTTGACCTTCGGTTTGGCGTGGAAAGCGATTCCGAGACCTGCGGTGGAAAGCATCGGAAGATCATTAGCCCCATCACCGACCGCAATGGTCTGAGCGATGTTCACATTCTCTACCTGTGCGATCAGGCGCAACAGTTCCGCCTTACGGCGACCGTCGACAATCTCACCGAGATAACGTCCGGTGAGCTTCCCATCGACGATTTCAAGTTCGTTGGCATAGACATAGTCAAACCCATATTTCTGTTTCAGATAGTTACCGAAATATGTGAAACCGCCTGAAAGGATAGCAGTCTTGTAGCCCACACGCTTGAGCACCTGCATCATTCTGTCGAGACCTTCAGTGATGGGAAGATTCTCGGCAATCTCTTTCATGACACTTTCGTCAAGTCCTTTCAACAAGGCCACACGCTCCTTGAAACTCTCGCAGAAATCAATCTCTCCCCTCATGGCGCGCTCGGTGATGGCTTTGACCTGATCACCGACACCTGCCCGCATTGCAAGTTCGTCAATTACTTCTGTTTCAATCAAAGTCGAGTCCATGTCGAAGCATATCAGTCGGCGACAGCGGCGGAAGAGGGTGTCCTCCTGCACGGAAATGTCAAATTCCTCCTCCTGCGAAAGCTGCATGAAGCGCTCCTGCATGGCAGACACATCTCGCGGAACTCCGCGGACCGAGAACTCCACACATGATTTCGACAGTGGTTGCTCCTCCTCGCCGAGCGGCATTCGGCCGGTCAGACGCTGGATGGAATCAATGTTCATTCCCTGCGCGGAGATTTCTGCCGTAACGTTCGCAATCTGACGCGCGGTCAAACGACGGCCAAGTATTGTGATTATCCAGCGGTCCTTGCCCTGCATCCCTACCCACTTCTCATATTCCTCTATACTTACAGGCGAGAAACGGATGGTGACATTCAGCTCCGTCGCCTTGAAAAGCAACTCTTTCATAATGTTGCCCGAAACGGAAGAATCGGTGCGGATGAGTATGCCGAGCGAAAGTGTATGGTGAATGTCTGCCTGACCGATGTCGAGGATACCGGCATGATACTTCGCAAGTATTTCGGACAATGCCGAGGTGACACCGGGATGATCCTGGCCTGAGATATTGATGAGTATGAGTTCGAGCTGAGCTTTTTCCATAAGTCAATAAGAATGTTTAGAGGGTGTGACCAACGTTGTTTGAGAATTGTATAAGCATTATTATCTATGCAAAGATATGGATTTCTGAAGAAACGGCAATGTAGTGCAAATTTTTTATTGTGAGATTTGTTTTTTCACTTAAAACACACTACTTTTGTAGTGTTGAATCCCGGTAGCCCCTGATACGTCAAGCTATCGGGTTTTGTTCTTTAAATGCAAAAAAAGATTTTAATATAACATTCCATCCAACAATCAATCTAAATCACGATTCACAATGAAACGAGAATGGAAACCTATCAAGAAGTATGAGGACATACTCTTCGAGCAATATGGCCGTATAGCCAAAATCACCATAAACCGTCCGCGCGTCTACAACGCTTTCCGTCCGCAGACCAACAAGGAAATGCTCGACGCGATGGCCTACTGCCGCGACGCGTCCGACATCGGTGTCATCATCCTCACCGGTGCGGGTGACAAGGCATTCTGCTCGGGTGGCGACCAGAATGTGAAAGGTATCGGTGGCTACATCGACGAGCAGGGTGTACCCCGTCTCAACGTCCTCGACCTCCACAAAGCAATCCGTTCCATCCCTAAACCAGTCATCGCGATGGTCAACGGCTATGCAATCGGCGGCGGCAATGTCCTCAACGTTGTCTGCGACCTTTCGATAGCATCCGACAATGCCCGCTTCGGTCAGACCGGTCCTAAGGTCGGCAGTTTCGATGCCGGATTCGGTTCAAGCTACCTTGCCCGTTGCGTAGGTCAGAAGAAAGCGCGTGAGATATGGTTCCTCTGCCGTCAGTACACCGCCGAGGAGGCTGAACGCATGGGCATGATTAACAAGGTTGTCCCCTTTGACCGTCTCGAAGACGAAACCGTCGAATGGTGTGAGACAATCCTCAGCCGTTCGCCGATGGCCATCCGCATGATAAAGCGTGCGCTCAATGCCGAACTCGACGGACAGCGCGGTCTGATGGAATTTGCCGGCGATGCCACCCTCATGTACTATCTCATGGCTGAAGCGCAAGAAGGCAAAAACGCGTTCCTTGAAAAACGCACTCCCGACTTCGACCAGTTCCCCAAATTCCCCGGCTAACAAATCCACACTACAACATTGAAAGCAACATGGTGTAAATATCTGCTCGACTTCCGTTTCACGGCAATAACATCGCGCGAACGGATGCGGCAGAAAGACACATACTTCATCAAACTCTGCAACTCCGTGGCCGAAGACACCATCGGCCTCGGGGAAGCAGGGCTTTTCCGCGGACTCAGTTGCGATGACCGTCCCGACTATGAGGAAAAACTGTCGGAGGTGTGTCGCGACATTGACCGCTATGCGGCAAATCCGGCTCTTCTTGCGGACTATCCCTCGATACGCTTCGGACTTGAAACAGCCATGCGCGACCTTGAAAACAGCGGACGACGCATCATATTTCCGTCAAAATGGACCGCAGGCGAAAGCGTCCTGACCATCAACGGCCTCGTCTGGATGGGTGACCGCGAACTGATGCGCGAACGCATAGCCCTCAAACTTGCCGATGGTTTCTCCTGTGTGAAAATCAAAATCGGAGGCATAAATTTCGACGAGGAACTTGAATTGCTGAAGTTCATCCGACAGGAAGCTCCCGACATCCAGCTACGCCTTGATGCCAACGGTGCTTTCCGCCCTGATGAAGCAATCGGCAAACTCAACCAACTCGCCCGCTTCGACATCCACTCAATCGAGCAACCCATACGCGCCCGTCAGTGGGAGGCAATGAACCGTCTTTGTCGGACATCACCCATTCTGATTGCCCTCGATGAAGAGCTGATAGGGATAAACGACCGTGAAGGAAAAATCCGGATGCTCGATGCAATCCGTCCCGCCTACATCATACTCAAACCGACACTGACAGGCGGTTTCAAGGCATCGGAGGAATGGATTGCCTTGGCCGGAGAGAGGAATTGCGGATGGTGGGCCACCTCTGCACTCGAATCAAACATCGGACTCAGCGCGATTGCCCAATGGGTAGCCACACTGAACCCGTCACTCCCACAAGGACTCGGCACAGGACAGCTTTACCATAACAATATCCCATCACCGCTCACCCTTCACGGTGAAAAACTGAGCTATTCACCGGACGGCAAGTGGACAATCCCCGAATTGGAATGGAAATGATTCTCACACCGGATGCAAAGGAGTTCATCGATGAATGGCGCGATTCCCGTCTATACGTCGTGGCCCACACTTCCGGTTCTACAGGTACCCCCAAGGAAATCCGACTGCTGAAATCCGACATGCGCGCTTCCGCGAAAGCCACACTGCAATTTTTCGGTATATGCGAGAATTCGACCCTCTACCTCCCGCTTTCACCTGACTACATCGCAGGAAAAATGCAGATTGTGCGCGCACTCGAAGCCGGATGCAACCTCATCGTCGAAGAGCCGTCAAACCGACCTGCCCTCACCATTCCTCCGACCATCGGTGAAATATCGCTCCTGCCGATAGTCCCCTCGCAGGTTGATGCGGTCCTCGCATCGCCATTCCGCTCCACAATCAAAGCAATGATAATCGGCGGGGCACCGCTTGCGCCCGAAGCTGAACGGGAAGTTCTCAAAGCCGGGATTCCGGCTTACGCTACATACGGGATGACGGAAACATGCAGCCATGTGGCACTCCGCCGACTCGGCAATGACTGCTTTGACGCCCTTCCGGGATTCACTTTCACTCTCGACGAACGCGGTTGTCTGTCTATCAAAAGCGAGACGCTTTCATTTCACGAACTTATCACCAATGACATTGTCGAACTTCATTCGCCGACAAAATTCCGATGGCTCGGACGCTACGACAACGTCATCAACTCCGGAGGGATAAAAATCTTCCCGGAGGAAATCGAAAAGCTCATCACACCATTGGTTGACAGCTCGATACGTTTCTACGTCACCTCCCGTCCGTCTGAACGCTGGGGTGAGGAAGCAGTCATCGTTACAGACTCCACCCGGCTTCCGGCCGACCTGCTCGACAGAGTGAGGGAACTGGCCGGACCAAAACGCGCTCCGAAAGCAATCATAACAGTCCCGCAAATCGAGCTTACCCGGTCACAAAAAATCATAAGGAGAAAAATTTCAGACTGAATTCAACCTCCAATCCCCTTTAAAGTGTTATATTTGTAATCGTACCCCGGCCAATAGGCTTCCCTCACTTCAATTCATCATTTATGAGATCGGACCCTGACACCAAGATGTATTACGGATTGTTCAACGACAGCTTCCCTCCTGTCCTTGACGGTGTGACCCTCACCGTCGAGAACTACTGCAAATGGCTGACCGCGGAGGGACGTGATGTCTGTGTCGTCACTCCGTGGGCACCTCGCTTCACCGGCATAGAAGACATCAAGCTCTACCGCTACTTCTCTCTCCCGATCTACAACCGTCACCCCTACCGCTACGGCTACCCGCGTTTCGACCCCTTCATCTGGCGGAAGATGCGGAACACACCGTTCCGTCTTGTCCACGCCCACTGTCCCTTCTCCTCCGGTCGGCTTGCAGCCTATGCCGCACGTCGGCAGGACATTCCACTCATAGCCACTTTCCATTCAAAATACCGCACCGACCTTGAGCGTTCACTCCCGGGTCCGATGGTCACCTATCAGATGAACCGTCTGCGTGAATTCTACAACTCAGCCACCGAAGTATGGATTCCACAGGCAGCCGTCGAGGAAACCATCCGTGAATACGGCTACAAAGGCAAGGTAGTGGTAGTCGAGAACGGCAACGATTTTTGCGAAGGTATTGACGATGTCGAGGCTTACAAGATTGAATCACGCCGCATCATCGGTCTTGACGATGATGAAATCGGTCTTCTCTTTGTCGGACAACACATTCTCGAAAAGGGTATCGAAATCATCATCCGCACCCTCCCGCTCCTCGACGGCGTCAAGTTCAAGATGAACTTCATCGGGACCGGCTATGCCCTTGACGACATGAAAGCGCTTGTCAGGGAACTCGGACTGACCGACCGGGTGACATTCCACGGTGTCATCAACGACCGCGAACGACTTCGCCGGTTCTATGCCGGTTCTGACCTGTTTCTCTTTCCGTCGTTCTACGACAATGCCCCTCTCGTGGTCCGCGAGGCGGCTGCGATGCAGACCCCGGCGGTCCTTCTCGAAGGCTCGACGGCCGCAGAGCTTGTCCGCGACCGTGAAAACGGATTCCTAACCGACCGTACACCCGAACAATATGCAGAAGTCATCCGGCAAGTCGCATCAGACCCGGATATGAAACGCACAGCAGGTCTCGGAGCAAGCCGGACCCTCGCACGTTCATGGCACGATGTCATGGACGAAGTTATTCAACGCTACGACGAAATCATAGCCCGACATGAGCATACAAAACACTAAAAAACCTGAATCCGTCCGTCGCCAGACCCTGAATCTCGTGTGGAAGATATTTCTGCCGATAGCCATAGGCCTCGCCGTGGTCGTGTGGCTGTTCAAACGCGAATTCAACCTTGAAGTCTGGGAATCCATACATTTCGACGGCAGAGTGATCGGATGCATTGCCCTCGCATGGCTTTTCATGCTCGGTCGTGACTTCGGGTTGACATGGCGATTCCGCGCCCTCACAGACCGACAGCTCACATGGGCAAAGGCATGGAAAGTCGACATGCTCTGCGAATTCACATCATGCGTCACCCCGTCGGCTGTCGGCGGAAGTGCCTTGGGCATGATCTACCTCAACCGCGAGGGTATAGAACTCGGACGCGCGACAACACTGATGATGACCACCCTCTTTCTTGACGAACTGTTTTTTGTTGTCTCGCTGCCGATTATCATGCTCATTGTCCCCTACAAAGAACTTTTCGATTTCGGTCACGGAGGATTCACCGTCGGGCTGCAATCTGTGTTCTGGGGAGTGTATGCCGTGATTTTCGTATGGACCACCATCCTTTTCCTCGGCATCATTGTACGGCCCCACGCCATCCACCGCTTCCTCAACTGGCTCTTCCACTTCAAACTACTCAAAAAATGGGCGCCACAGGTGGATACCCTCGGCTCCAACATGGAGACTACCGGCCGTGACCTCCGCAAACGCCCCTTCCACTGGTGGCTTGAAACCTTCGGAGGCACAGCCCTCTCATGGTCGTCGCGCTATCTCGTGGTCAACGCCCTTTTCCTCGGTTTCGCACCGATGGCCAACCAGCTCATAGTCTTCGCCCGTCAGTTCATCGTGTGGGTGTGCCTCATGGTCAGCCCCACCCCCGGCAGTGCCGGTATCAGCGAATGGCTGTTCACGACCTACTACGGCGACCTCATCCACTCGACAGGCATGGCTCTCGTCATCGCCCTTTTCTGGCGCATCATCAGCTACTACGTCTACCTCCTTATCGGCGCATGTATAATGCCCGGATGGATCCAGCAAGGCATCAAGCGGAAACGTGCCGAAGAAGCTTCCGCAACCTCAACATCGCCCACGCAGGAGAAATGACCTCTATCTTATTTCCCGCGCTCCCTTCTCAAAAATATTAACCTCTCAATACCAGATTCCTGCAATGTCAACCCACAGGCTAATCATCGCGCTCCTCGCCGCGATATTCTTCGGCCAGACAACCTTGCGCGCCGATGAAGTTTCAAGCGTCTACATGCTGCGTCTCGACGATGAAATCGGGTCGAGCACATGGCGCTACACCCAACAGGCCATCGACGAGGCCAAACGATTGAATTCACCACTGCTGCTCGTACACCTCAACACCTACGGAGGCTCAGTGGTCCACGCCGATTCCATCCGCACAGCCCTGCTCAACTATCCCGGTCCGGTCCTCGGTTTCGTTGACAACAACGCAGCCTCAGCCGGAGCGCTGATTGCTCTCGCATGTGACTCGGTCTATATGCGCGGAGGGGCCTCGATGGGTGCTGTGACGGTTGTCAACGGTGCTGACGGACAAGCCATGCCGGATAAATACCAATCATACATGCGCGCAATGATGCGCGCCACCGCAGAAAGCCACGGCAAATACATCGACTCGACAGGTGTCGAACACTGGCGACGCGACCCGCTCATTGCCGAAGCGATGGTCGACAGCCGTGTGGAGGTCCCCGGACTCATTGACTCGACACGCGTCCTCACGTTCACGACCGATGAAGCAATCAAATGGCACTATGCCGATGCAAAGGCTGAATCTGTCAAGGATGTGATGGCCCACCTCGGATATGACGAAAACGGATATTCCATTCAGGAATACAAACCTGACTGGCTCGACCACCTCATCGGTTTCTTCACCAACCCCGCCGTGCAGGCCATCCTCATCATGATTATTGTCGGAGGCATCTACATGGAGCTCCATTCCCCCGGCATGGGCTTCCCCTCGGCAGCCGCGATAATAGCAGCGGTGCTCTATTTCCTCCCGCTCTATATCTCAGGCATTGCAAGCTCATGGATAATCCTTCTGTTCGTGCTTGGCGTCATGTTGATTGTCCTTGAAATCTTCGTGGTCCCCGGATTCGGAATAACCGGCATTGCAGGCATATCATGCGTATGCGCCGCAGTCATCTTAGGTCTTATCGAACACTACACCTTCTCGCTCACCCATCTCAACGCAGATGCAGTCTGGAGCTCAATGGTCATCTTCATTGCCGGAGTAGTCCTCGCGATAGGCGCTATATGGTATCTCACCTCATCCTACGGACCGAAATGGGTGCGCCGCCACACCGAACTGCTACTCACACAGCAGGTGAAGGACGGCTACGTCGGAGTCGACATGTCGCCCGCAC
The DNA here is from genome assembly GCF_910577345.1 of uncultured Duncaniella sp. Lineage (GTDB taxonomy): Bacteria > Bacteroidota > Bacteroidia > Bacteroidales > Muribaculaceae > Duncaniella. Next base: position 93,346 of record NZ_CAJTMT010000006.1, on the reverse strand, counting down.
GCTACATCGGCCTCGAAGGTTCAGCCGTCACCGACATGCGCCCCGCCGGAAAGGTGGAAATCAATGGCGAGATTCTCGATGCCGTAGCCGCCCAAGGCTTCATTCACGCCGCCTCCCGCGTCCGCGTCATCAAATACGAAAACGCCCAAATCTACGTCCGGGAGCTCTAACTACCAACCTCCACGGCAATGAAACAAGACCGATGCCTCCAGAACTCCCAAAAAATCCAATCTTGACATTTCAAGAAATACAAATCAGAAATGTGGATTATTTAGTACCACCTATATATAATATATAATTCTGCCATTACAGCTATTTTGGTGCTATTTTGACAAAAAATTAAAAATAATCATCCAAAAATTTGCACAGTTCAAAAAAAGCCCCTACCTTTGCACACGTCAAAAGGAAACAACTCCACGACACGAAGATTAAGAGAAACCTTCAGGAGCGACAGACTTGATGACACAATGGAGAGATGGCAGAGTGGTCGATTGCGGCGGTCTTGAAAACCGTTGAGGGTCACACCTCCGGGGGTTCGAATCCCTCTCTCTCCGCTAAAGAGCTGTAAATGACATGTCATTTACAGCTCTTTTTCTTTTGCTAAGACATCCGCACTGACTACGCCAACCGAAACCCACCCATTTCATCCCGCTCCGCAAAAAATTTACTAAATTTATCTTAAATCAACTCTCACGAGGTAATTTTAAGTTAAAAATTTTGCCAAATTAAAATATTTAACTTAAATTTGCAGTGCATATTCCGCTCGTATGGAAACATGCCATCTGGGTTCGTCGGCAAGCACCGGGATTGTGACAAAATTCTTGGCTACAGGACAAAACACTGACATCAGACACTCCTCTCCTCTGGAAGGCCGCCGGCAAGTACCTTTTAAGTTTTTGGTAACGTATATAAAACTCTTATTTGATAATCATTTTAACAATGCGTATCATCTAAAATCTACATCCGGCCTCCGGCATTGACAATTAGCCTTAATACCAAGAAGCATGAGGCAGATTTCATCTGTTTTTTTCGCTACGTATCCGGCGCTGTCTTCATTTAAGCACAATGGATACCATGCTACGAAATAATTGTCACTGCCACCAATTTTATTTATAGTGTATCTGAGGATGAAATACACAGTGCGCCGTTCGGATGGCTCAATCCACGGTTTCGCCCCACATTCGCAAAATTTCATCCGCCATTTGGTAATTAGTTAGGAAAATCGCAAATTGAGGTTTTGCGCTCCACAAAACCCCTTTATTACGCATGAAAAAGTTAGTTTGTTTAGGACTCTTTTTGCTTTGCGCCATTTGCTCAGTCAACGCCGCGACACCCGACGTTGAAGCTGACTCCGTGAAGATATTCTTCCGGCAAAGTAAAATCGACTTCATACCCAAGCTACACGACAACGAGGCCACCATCAAAGGCTTCGTCGAACGTGTGCAGGAAGTAATGGAGTCACCGACCAAACACTTCATAGGAATATCGGTCTACGGTGCCGCCTCCCCGGAAGGATCAATCAGTTTCAACCGTTGGCTCTCCGAAAAACGCGCTGCCACCCTCCTCTCGACCCTCTCGCGCCATATTGCCCTACCCGACTCAATGATGAAAGTCGAATTTCTCGGACGCGACTGGAAAGGACTCCTGAGAATGTGTGAGGCTGATTCACTCATCCCATTCCGCAACGAAGTGGTAGCCCTTGTAAAGACAATCAACGCTGAACTCGATGGCGCCACACCGTCCAAAGGCCGACATCTCCAGCGCCTGAAGGCCCTCCGTGCAGGAGTTCCCTACCGCTATTTATATACCAATATCTTCCCTGAGCTCCGCGCATCGCGCATGACCGTCGACTATATTACAATACTACCGGAACCCGAACCCATTCCCGAGCCCGAACCGGAGCCTGAGCCGGAACCTGAGCCTCTCCCTGAACCCGAACCCGAGCCTGCACCCGAGCCCGAGCCAATTGTCGAGACATGCCGTCCATTCTACATGGACATACGCACCAACATGCTCTTCGATGCCCTGCTCCTCCCTAACATCGGCGTAGATTTCTATGTAGGTAAAAACATATCCGTTGGCGGCAACTGGCTCTACGGATGGTGGAACAACGACAACCGCCATCGCTATTGGCGTGCCTACGGAGGCGACATCAATGCCCGCTGGTGGTTCGGACACGCCGCTCACATCAAGCCACTTACCGGTCACCACGTCGGCATATTCGCCCAGATTCTCACCTACGACTTCGAGTGGGGCAAACGAGGATATATGGGCGGCAAACCTACAGGCTCACTCTGGGACCGCTGCCACTGGGGCATAAGCGCCGAATATGGCTTCTCACTCCCCGTTGCCCGCCGACTCAACATCGACTTTTCTCTCGGCGTAGGCTACCAGACAGGCCACGTCTACGAATATCTTCCCATGGATGACCACTATGTGTGGCAAGTGACACGCAACCGCCATTGGTTTGGCCCGACAAAACTGGAAATCTCACTCGTATGGCTTCTTGGATGCGACAACTACAACCGTCCTAAAGTCAACAGGAAAGGAGGTAACCTATGATGACACCGTTCCACTCATTCCACATGCGCCGGATGATACCGGTCCTGCTACTCCTTCCGCTCATGGCAATCATCACTGCCTGTGACCATAAAGACCTCTGCTATCACCATAAACACATGGTGAAACTGCGTCTCGAATTCGACTGGAGCGACTGCGAGGATCCGGAGCGCCCCGACGGAATGTGCGTTTTCTTCTATCCCGAGCAACCGGGACTGGAGACCCGGCGCTTCGACTTCACAGGTCTGCAAGGTGGCGAAATCACTATCGCCGCAGGCCGCTACCGTCTCCTCACCTACAACAACGACACCGAATCAGTATTCTTCCGCGGCATGGAATCCCACTCCACCCACGAAGTCTACACCCGCAGCGGTGGCCTCTTCGAATCTGTCACCCGTGGCAACCAGTCAAACAAAGGAATTCCACGCGCGGAAGGAACGGAGGACGAAGATGTGGTCATCTGTCCCGACATGATGTGGGGATGTTCCGCAATCGACATCACGATTTCCGAACAGGGAATCAGCTACATCTGCGTTCCCGTAAAGGACAAAGAAGAGTGGATGGAGCGTCCGCCCATCGTCACCGAAAACACCATCACTCTCTATCCTCATGAACTCACCTGCATCTACACCTACGAGATCCGCAACGTCAACAACATAGAGCATATCTATCAGGCAACCGCATCCCTCTCCGGCATGGCACCCAACCTGATGCTGGCGGAAGAGGAACTGGGACGCAAGCCCGTCACACTCCCCTTCGAAGCCTACAGCGATGGAGTGTCGAAAATCACCGGCCGCTTCATCACCTTCGGCCACCATGCCGAACTCCCCGACCCTCACCGCATGATGCTCTACGTCTGGACAAACGACGGCAAAGCCTACAGCTTCGGATCTGAAAGCCCCCGCTTCAACGTAACCGAACAGGTGCATTCCGCACCCAACCGTCGCCATGTCCACCTCATCATCGACGGACTGGACATCCCGACCCCCATTGATCCACCAAACCCCGACGTGCCGGGCGCCTTCAACCCCGACATCGACGACTGGGGCGAAGTCTTCCAGGACGTCTATCTCTGATTCCCGTCCCCCTCTCCCCCCCGACGCCAATCGCCCCATTGAACCGTTCCCTTCAGATCCACCGCCACGGGGAGCCTCGCAAGCAAGCCCCTTGACACCGGATTTCCGCAACTGCAATCTCTTGACCGCTCCCTCCGCTCCTCCCCTCTCTCCAACGGACCCTCCTCCCGCCGCCTCGCAAACGTCAGGGAGACCTACTCTTAATCAACTCAGTAGTGAAAAACTTCTGAACAGACAAATGTAACAAATCATCTATTTTAATTTTTCATAATTTAATTATTTTTTCATCCACTTTTTAGTAACACAAAACGCAATGAAAAGTAACATTATGTTCGGTCTTGCGGCTGCTGCTCTCACGCTCACCGCATGTTCTCAGGAGGAAATACTCAACAATGTTGAGTCAAATCCTGACGTAATCGGCTTCTCAGCTGTCTCAAACCTCACCAGCCGCTCTGCCGATTCCTACTGTAACACCAACCTCCCCGGTGCATTCAATGTAGTAGCGATCACCGCCGATGGCACTGAGAAGTTTACAGACGTTGCCAAGGGCGACGGTAAAGGCTACACCACCGAGGCTGCTCACTACTGGGGAGCAGAAGCCCTCAACTTCCATGCCTATGTAAACGGCACCTACTCCCGCGACGCTAATGGCGCTTACTTCAAAGGTTTCGAGCCCGCAGCCAACGCTACTGAGCAGCTCGACCTGCTTTATTCAGTGAAGAACGACGTTTACCGCGAGACCGTGAAGCTCAACTTCCGTCACGCTCTCTCTCAGATTGTCTTCCGCGCATGGAACAAATCTTCTCTCAACGTCACCATCTCAGGCGTTACCATCGGTCACATCAACAGCAAGGGCGACTTCACCTTCCCCACTGTAAACACCGAGGACAATTATGAGAACCACGAACTCATGGCCGACCCGACTAAGCAACTCGAAGGCCAGGGCACATGGGATAACGTTGCTGATTCTGAGTTCAAGAACTACACCGCAAAACTCAACGAGTCCATCACATTCACTCCCAACAGCGAGGTTGGCATGATCACCAACGTTAACCACAAGCAGGGTGGCGACCTCTCCATGCTCCTCCTTCCCCAGCAGACCAAGGCTTGGGATCCCTCTCAGACCGGTGCAGCGTTCAACGGTGCTTACTTCCTCCTCGACGTGGAATTCACCAACGCTCATGAACTACAAGGGCATCACGCAGGCCGTTATTCCCGCCGACATTCTCTGGAAGCAGGGCGTGCGCTACATCTACACTTTCATCTTCGAAGATGGTGGCAACGGTGGTTACACTCCCGATCCCGAAAATCCCGAACCCGTCCTCGGTGGCAAGATCTCTTACGAGGTTAGCGTCGACGACTTCGTACCCGCCGACAGCTGGGGCGAAACTGAGTGGAACGGCACAGGTGCAGTTCAGCAGACCAAGGAATACACCCTCACATTCCAGGGCAACTCTCCCATCGTGAAGACTTCTACTGCCAACGAGTTCGTTTTCTCAGGCAACGCTCCCGAAGCTACCGCTGAAGGCAAGAAGTTCCTCGGCTGGGCTGAGACAGAAGGTGGCGAGGTTGTCCTCGCAGCCGGTGCCGCTTACGAAGTAACCCTCACAAGCGAAAACCCCACAAAGACTTACTATCCTGTATTCGCTGATGAGTACACCTTCACCCTCACTGTAGGCGACCAGAAAGTAAGCAAAACCACTACCGAAGCTTCCGCTACCCTTAAGCTCACTCCCGAGTCTCCCGTTAAGGAAGGCCACAACTTCCTCGGCTGGGCAACTACTCCCGACGCTACTGAAGCTACCGTTGCCCCCAATACAGAAATCGTATTCGAAGCAACTGTTGAGAACCCCACAATCACCTACTACCCTGTATTTGAAGTAGCTACTGTTGAGATCACTCTTTCCTTCGACACCAATGGTGAGAACACCATCGCTTCTATCACAAAGACTGTAAACTACGGTGAAGAAGCGACTTTCACACTGCCCACCAACGCCGATGTTACCACCGCCGATGAATCTTACTCTTTGGAAGGCTGGCTCACAACTCCTCCCGCGCAGAAAATTATCGGTGCCAACGACCCCGATGTAGAAGGTCTCTATAATCCTGGCTACCGCAACTTCAAGGCGAGCAAAAGCATGACACTCTACGCTGTTTATCGTGAGACAACCGCCGGTAGCGGCGGTGGTGGTGACGACCCCAACATCAAATAATAAGTTGATAATTTAACCTATCCAAGTTGTGCCTGGAGCATTCTAAGCTCCAGGCTTCACTAATAAATCAATTTGAAACCAATGAAAAAATTATTGTTTTCACTCTCCTGTCTCGCTGCATTCGCTTCATCAGTCTGCCTAACTTCCTGCCAGGACGATGAGATGGTCAATGCAGGTACAGAAGAATTTCAGACCGTGATGGCCACCGCCACCGGTAGCTTTGGCCCTGAATCAAGAACTTCATTCCCTGTAACCAACAATTCAGTTAAATTCAACTGGAGCGAAGGCGACCAGATTGTTGTTTTAAGCGAAGACGGTGAACGCAACATCGGCGTAATGACACTTACAAGCGGTGCCGACAGTAATTATGGAGATTTTCAAGGTAACCTCCGTACCAAGCCAACCGACCAGAAAGTTCATGTTTACTATCTCGGACAGAATGTAAAATCAGGTCTTAGCGGTGTGGCATACGACATGTCCTTCAACATCGCCGATCAGCTGACCGCCCACGAGAACCTTACCGACTACGGTTTCATGCACGCCGATGCCGAACTTGAACGCTCTACCGACGGTCAGGTCAATATCAAGTTCCAGGTTAAGAGCCTCATGACCTATGCTCACTTCTACTTCCACCTCCCCGAAGGTGTAAACGCAACCGACGAGAATGTTTCAGTTGCCGGAGCAAAAGTAAGCAACAGCTTCACTCTCAACTTCAGTGACGCTTCTTTCACCAATGTTGCAGAAGGCGCCATCGCCATTCATCCCGAATGGGACGGCACCACAGGTAGCGCTTTCATGGTGTTCCTGCCTGCTAACGGAATCGCTCCTGAGTTTAACGTAACAGTTGGAGAGAAAACATATCGTGCCACTCTCCCCGCCACAGAATATGAACCCAACGACTTTATCTGCGGTGGCAATCCTGCTCACGGTAAGGATGTTTATTTCTCTGAGAATGGCGAATGGACTGTAACTTACATGGATGGTGAAAAGGTAGTTGACACTCAGAAAGAAAACAGCTTCGCTCCCTCTATGACTTTCACTGCAATTGCAGGTCCTGAGAAAGATGCTTTCAACTTCCTCGGTTGGGCTGAGGCTGAGAACGGCGCTGTTGTCTACACTGCCGGTCAGGAATTCACCCTCAACCGCCCCGAAACTGAAAAGACCCTCTATGCTGTATGGGAAGCTGCTAAGGCTGAGAATATGACCGTAATTGCTTGGAACAACGATGGTACCACTACCAAGCAGACAGCCGTTGAGTACAACCACACATGGCCTTACACCTTTGATCTCAGCAACTTTGATACTCCCACACGCGAAAACTATAAGTTCATGGGTTGGGGTGCATCTGCTGACGCTACGACTGCCATCACTTCCGTAACTTTCGAATATCCCGAGATCGTAAAGGAAGTTTACGCTATCTGGGATGAGCAGTGGAAACACACCACATACACTCTCAACTATGGTGAGAAAGGCGTATATGGTAAAGCACAGCAGTTCTATCCTGCCTCCGGCCAGACTCCTTGGATTTTCTATTGTGAAGAGGCTGACTATGAATATACCGCACCTGCAGGTTATGAACTTATCGGTTGGGCTGACGAGGCCAACGCTACCGTAGCCAAATACACACCCGGCAACGAGATTTCAACCGGCGGCAAGGACATCCAGGAAAAGACTGTTTACCCCGTGCTTAAGAAGAAAACTTCTGAGGGTACTATCACCGCTCCCGGCAGCACCGGTACTGGTTATTAATCAAAGTCTGAAATTGACAACTTAAAAAATTTGAAAATTCCATGACTAAAAACTTTATATACACAGCCTCAGCCCTGCTCCTTGGCTCGGCCATCACTCTGACCTCATGTCAGAGCGAGGAGGACTTCGGACAGGTGGCAGGCAGCGGTGAGCGTCAGGTGCTTCTCACCATCAACGCCAACCGTGGTGAGGGCGACAGCCGCCAGTCCCGCACTTGGTTTGAGGTGACAGACGGCGACCTCGTCACAAACTGGTCGGCAGGAGACAAACTCGTGGTTACCAACCTCACTGAAAGAACTCCCGTTTCAGAATATCAGACTCTTGGTGTGATTGAAATCGTGGAGGGTCAGGACACACCCACAGGTGTATTCCAGGGTACTGTAACAGTGCCTGAAGGATGCACCAAAATCAATGTGTCTTATCTCGGCTCGGCCTACAACGATGACCTCGCAACATCAAAGGGTAGCATCACTTTCGATATTGCCAATCAGGATGGCACCCTCTCAACAGGACGTGACTTCCTCACCAGCTATGATCTCGACCTCAACGTGATTGACGGAACTGCCACAGCTTCTACCACCCTCACACGTTATCTCGGCTACGGTTATTTTGAGCTCGCCCTCCCCGACAACGTAACCCTCGCTGCCGGTGATGTGATTACTATCACTGAACCCAACGATGGTACACTGCTCAATCACTTCTCTTACAACATCAACTATCCGACATCATCAACCAACTCCAATGACCGTCAGATCACCATTACAAAAGCCAAAGCCGGCAATGACTTCTGGCTTGCTATGGTGCCCCAGACATGCGAATTGAAGTTCACTGTTGTCAAGGATGATGTTACTTACACCGCAACCCTCGGCTCACACGCATGGAAGGCCACTGAGTATGTCCGCGCAGATGAAAACAATACTCCTGTTAAGATTACTGATTGGACTTACGATGCTCCCGGCGTAGTTGACCACAGCAAGAACCCCCTTGCAAAGTGGGCTGAGTCTGACCTCCAACGTGTAGGTTCAGGTGCAAGTGCAACAGGTACATTTACAGGTGATCCCACAATAACCGGCTATTACTATCAGTTCGGCCGCAACCATGGTTTCTCAAGTGTAGCTGATGCTCAGTCAAAATATGGTGTTGAGCGTAGCGATATGGCCGCCAACCGTAATATTTATCCCGGTACCGGTTCGACTACTGTGGTGCCAACATATTATGCCACAAGCATAAATTTCACCAATTATACGGATTATTTCTTTATCGACAACAACCATGGCGGTGACTATACTACCCCGTCACGCGGTCAGACCTGGAATGAGCGCGCCAAGTCGATGGGCTATGTGAACGAGGATCCCTCTCCCGCAGGATGGCGTCTGCCTACTGTTGCTGAATACAAGGAAATTCTCCCTGCCATTGACGGTAAGGCCGGCAACTCGGGGTCCAATGCATGGAGCACTCTGTCTCAGTTCAAGACTCTCGCCGATGGTACTAAATGTGCTTTCCGTTGGTCAAAGACTACCGCCAGCAGGTATTCATACCTCCACATCGAGTGTCTCGTTGTGGATAAAAACCTTGACAATCTTGATGCCGTTGACTGGTCTGATGAAAACGTGGTAAGTCGTTACTTCAAAGGCAACGGATATATCAATGCCCACCGCAACCTTTGGCAGTTAACATCAAGCGGCGTTGTTTCAACCCATTATACTGCCCGTCCTATGGCTTGGGGCACATATTATGGTTCCGTCCAGACTAATGGCACTGTACTCGTTTCCGTGACTGATAATTACATGAATTATGGTGGATTCTATTGGACCTCTGACGCTGTTCAGGGAATATTCTCCATAATCTTCAATAATTCATCCGGTTACACTCTTGGATATTATCTTTCTCAGTATGATAGCCCGATGGGAGCTAATATCCGTTGTATCAAAGCTGACTAATTATTCATTAATAATTAATTCATTATCGTCCGGAAGGAATTGGATATACTTTCCGTCCCTATCCGGACGATTTTTCCAAACATCATTATCTCCTACCCCATCCACTCTCCGGGCATTTATCTCTCTTCCACTTCTATCCGACAATAATTAGAAAACAATATATACCCTATCGCCGGGTCAGGCGATTATCCGTGCACTCTGCTCCCGTATAGTAGATTAATCTGATCATCAATATTTTAAATCATACTATATACCAATCATGACATTTTCACTGAAAAATTACTTGCTACTCTCCGCCGTGGGCGCCTCTGCCCTCTGCTCTTGCAGCAACGAAGATTTTGACGGCTTTGGTTCCGATGCCGAGGCTCGTATGGTAGAAATGACTGTAACACTTGCAAAAGGTGGTCTTGACGACGACCTCAACGGTTCGCGCACCACCCTCGTTGAAAACGGAGGTGACCTCACTTGCCTCTGGGATGAAAACGACCGGGTGCTCATCGCGACAGCCGACGGCACTCCCGCCGGTGTCCTCACCCTCTCCGACGGAGCCGGACAGGCAACCGCCACTTTCACCGGTCAGGTCGATGCCAACAAAATCAACACAACCTATGTGAATGTGCATTACTTCGGCACACAGGTTGACCCCACTACCGTGACTACTACCTATATTCACGACTTCTCAACACAGCCTGGTACGCTCAGCTCACTCTCTGACTATGACTTTCTCACGGGTCAGGTAGGCATAACCCTCACCGGAGACGTAATCACTACAAACTATAATCTCAAACTCACGCGTAGAACCGCCTTCGGTCGTTTCCATCTCAACTTCCCTGAGGGCGTTGTTGTGCCTCTCGACGCTGAAATCACTGTTACAGGCTCATTCCTCCACACTGTAGGCAATTTCGGACTCAAACTAGAAAGTAATTTCGATACTCCCTCTACAAACAAAATAGTCACGACATTCGACACCGGATATGACCATGAAGTGTGGCTCACAATCCTCCCTGCCTCGGCTCCCTACACCACTTCGCTGACTTTCACCGTGACTGCGGGTGAGACCACCTACACCGGCACACTCGCCGAGCGCCAGTGGAAGGCCAACGAATATGTCCGCGCCACCCTCGACGATGGCACCTTCGCCGGCATCCCCGTCGAAATGACCCCCACATCCACAGGCGGCGACGACAACGGCGAAACCAACGAATATGGCGAACCCCTCAACAACCCCCTCGCCAAGTGGGCGAAATACAACCTTACCCGCGATGGTGCTGAGACAAACAAATTTGCTGCTGAAGGTGATAACGGCGCCCTCTATCAGTGGGGCCGTAACCATGGCTTCATCGATAACCTCAGTTTCTATAAGGGCACTAGCTTCGAAGCAAGTATTAACTTCGAATTCTCCAACTATATAGATGCCATGGGTGAACGCAATAAAGACAACGCCCCCGATTATTTTTTTGACTATTACGTATATAATCCGAGCAATATGTTTATGGAATGTGGCACAGAAATGCGCTACACGCCCAACGACCCCAATTATATGCTTTATTACGATGCTCCACGTTCCTACAATACATTGGCAGAGCTGAAAGCCCATACAAGCCAATACTTTATGGATGGTACAATGGGAGGCCGCTACATGGGCTATGGAAATCTTTATTACGGCATGGAAAGCCAGAATTATAATTCCGACTACTGGCTGGCATCGTTTGGCAACGGAGGCAGCACATGGGGTGAACGTGCCGTTGCATGTGGTTATGAGAACACTAACCCCTGCCCCGAAGGATGGCGCTTGCCATCAGCCGAGGAATTTGCAGAAATTGCACCCGAAGGCTCTGGCATCGACAATACAACCAACCTAGCAACAAACCTAAACAACTTCTCAGAAGTCCGTGAGAATTCAGCCGGTGTGCGCTACGCTATAAGATGGCTTTACTCAGCCAATGCCATAACAATTGAGTGTGTGGTGGTTGATGCAACAATCACATCAAGCAGCCAGCTCACATCACTGTTCTGGGATCAGCACACAACCGACAAAGTGGTACGTGAATTCCCATTCACCGGAGCAATCCAGCCATTTATCGCACTTTCTGATGGTATGAGCTTCGCAAATGAAACTCTGATTGTTCGTCCAAGCAGCCGAGGCGTTGTGGATTGGAGTGGAATACAACAGGGAATTGGAGCTTACAATAATTGGAGCTGGATGCTCATAGGGCCAGCCGATGTCAACAATGCCAATCCCGCATTTGGAGGCTACTGGGTTAACGAAAAAGGTCGTGCATTTAAGTTCGAGGCAAAAGAAAAATACAATAACAAAAATACCTCAAATGCCACACTTGTTTTGGCATCATGCCTCAAAATGGATAATGCTGACCCAGTCATGGGCTACGCCATCCGTCCTGTCCGCGACTATTCTAAATAATCGTCATTAACAATTCCGCAATAATAACAATTCAGGAGGGCGGGTATTCATTTTTATTATCAGTTTTGAGTTGTCAGTTGTCAGCATTGTCACAGACGAGAACATCAGACGCAAGAATTAACTGAGCAAATCCACAACCCCTCAACTTGAAACTCCAAACTCAAAGCATTTCAGCCCTCCACCCCACAACTCAAAACTAAAAACTCAAAACCCACAACTCACAACTCAACTCCCCAATCAAAATGAAACATAGAAAATCCAATATATATATATCAGCATTTTGCGTGGCAGCGGGCATAAGTTCATGCTCCACCGATGCGACCATGCCGAGAGCAGCAGGCGAAACCCGCAGCGTCGACATGCAGATTACCGTCAGCAAATCAACCGACGCATCGCGCACGGTAATTGCAGAGAACGACGGCGACCTCGACTGCCTCTGGACCGCCGGAGACCGCATCGTCGTCAGCTCGACCGACGGAACCAAACTCGGCATCCTCAGCCTCACCTCAGGCGCAGGCGAAAGCCAAGCCGTGTTTGAAGGCAAGATCGAAGTGACCGAAGAAGAAGGCACATCAACTTTCAACTTCTTCTACTTCGGGACAGAAACCGACCCTGAAAGCATCGGATCCACCGTGATGCTCAACTACTCCTCGCAGGAGGGCACACTCGCTTCGCTCTCAGCCAACGACTTCTTCAGCGCATCGTCAAACGTAAGCATCGCCTACGGCAGCGCGACAGCCGAGAGCGTAGTCCTCAAACGCGCGACAGCCTTTGGCCGTTTCAATCTGCAGTTTGAGGGCGCAGACTGGTCGGGCGAAACTGTCACCGTCAGCGGTTCCGGTCTCACCAATATCCTCAATGTCGGGCTCGACGGCAGCATCACCACCGACAACGCAGAAAACGCCACAATCACCGTGGCCAATCCTGAGGCCGACCTCTGGCTCACAATCCTTCCCGGAGAAACCGACCTTACATTCACAACCACCATCGGCGAAAAGCTCTATACAGCCACTCTGCCCTCACGCAAATGGACCGCAGGCGAATATGTGCGCATGGCAAACGCCGACGGTACAATCTCCGGTATCCCCGTCGAAATGACCACCGAGCCTGACCCTATCACCGATCCCGGCGATGCAGTCGGCCCCGTGTTTGAGGTCAAGGATAAGAAATTCCGTTTCACCAAGGCCAATCTTGCCTACAATGTGAATGAGAAGCGCTGGTATCTGCTCGACGAGCAATGGTCGTTCCTCTGCAAGAAGGGCTGGGCATACGCCAACGGCTCATACGTCGGCACCAAGGAGAGCGACATCGACCTCTTCGGCTTCGGCTGCACCGGTCTGCACTTCTCCTACTACAACGACCGTCTGCAGACCCCGACACAGTTCGAAGAGGACATCAACGCTCCGGAATATTTCATCCAGAAGACCCTTTATGCAGGACAGTCCATCAATGGAACATCACAGGGATATTATTATCCGACACAAAATGAAACCTGCAATCAGGGCTATACCGGCAGCAATCTTGAATATGGCATTCAGGAGATGACAATGGACTGGGGCACGGCCTACGAGCAACAGGAAAACAATGGAGGCAACTATTACACCCTCCTCTCCTCGGATTGGTCGGATCTGCAGAGCAAATATTTCATGACCGGCGCGACAATCACCGATATTGCCAATCCCAACAACAGCAACAAGGCAGGGCTCTACGGTTGCATGATACTTGATGCTACCAACAAGACCGAGGCAAGCGCTCTGCTGAAGGAATATGGCGCAACGGTCAGCGCAAGCCTTTCGGACAACCTGAGCTTCACCGGCACCAACTATCAGTATTTCAACTATGATTATGTGAAGCTGACAAGCGAGCAGTTCAAGGCGCTTGAGGCTGCGGGCAAGGTAGTGTTCCTCCCAGAAGCGGGCCACACTGCCGTGACAACCAATTCCTATACGAAAACAGACGGCTACTATTGGACAGCTACCGCAGGACAGGCCTATACAAGCACTATCTTCCGTTTTGATGGAAACGTGACCCCGAAAGTGTTCAAGCTCGACACACAGTCAAGCCGTATCTTCGGCTGCGCCGTCCGTCTCGTGAAAGAGGTAAAATAAGAATCAGTATATAGTTTTGTTAAGATTGGGACTGAAGTTGGATTGAAATTCCCGGAGACCGCTAATTTCGATCCAACAGGGCAGAAGAGCATAAGGGACAGAAAGATATAAATCAATGTCGGTCTGTAGCCCATGAGCTGATTTCCCTTACAAGCCCTTCGCCCCAATCAGGTTTTGCAGGGACGTTTTTCAGAAACATTCATGTCTGACGACACAAAATGGTGTTGAATGATGTGAAGGTTTTTGAAAAACGTCCCTGCAATTTCTGTATTGTTCGAAAAAATCACTAACTTCGCATAATCAACCAATTCCGAAACTATGCAACACTGGGACAGGCTTATAAATGACAAGCGGTTCGGGCTTGAGCATTTTCATGATCCGAAACGCGGGTCGCGCAGTGATTTTCAGCGCGACTTCGACCGTCTGGTGTTCTCCTCTCCGTTCAGGAGGCTGCAGAACAAGACGCAGGTGTTTCCGCTCCCCGGAAGCATCTTTGTCCACAACCGTCTGACCCACAGCATTGAGGTGGCGAGCGTCGGGCGCTCGATGGCCGGCGAGATTGCCTCGGCCCTGCGCGTCAAGTATGCGGGAGAGCCGTGGGCCGGAAAACTCGACTCTATCGGCGAGATTGTCGCCGCTGCCTGTCTTGCCCATGACCTCGGCAACCCGCCTTTCGGCCATTCCGGCGAGAAGGCTATCTCGACATATTTCAGCGAGGGGGAAGGTCGCGAACTCGAAAAGGAACTGACTGCCGAACAGTGGGCCGACCTCACCCATTTCGAGGGTAACGCCAACGCATTCCGCCTGCTGACCCACCGCTTCAACGGACGGCGACCAGGCGGACTTGCCATGACCTATTCGACCCTTGCTTCGATTGTCAAATACCCCTACGCCTCCACCCTTGCCGGAAGCCACGGCAAATTCGGATTCTTCACTTCGGAGAAGGATGATTTCATAAAGGTTGCCGACGAACTCGGGATGCTTCCGGTGAAGGAGCCGGAGGGACAGATACGCTATGCGCGACATCCATTGGTCTACATCGTCGAGGCCGCCGACGACATCTGCTATGAAATCATGGACATCGAGGATGCCCACAAGCTCAAGATACTCTCGACGGAGGAGGTCATACCCCTCTTCCTGAACTATTTCGACGAAGCGAGGCGCTCCCACATCGAACGCATCATGCACGGAGTCGACGACCCGAACGAAAAGATAGCCTATCTGCGTTCGTGTATAATCGGTGTCCTTGTCAACCGCTGCGCCGAGGCATTTGTCAAGCATGAAGAGGAAATCCTGCGCGGGGAATTCCGTGGGTCGCTCCTCGACCATATCCCCGACCCCGAACGCCGTGGCTACCGCGATTGCGAAGCCCTTTCGTGGAAGAAAATCTATTGCTCAGGCGATGTGGTCGACATCGAGCTTGCCGGTACGCGCATCATCTCCTTCCTCATCCATGAGCTTGTCAAGGCCGTGCGCAACCCCGACCTCAACTATTCACGGCTGCTGCTCGCAAAGGTTCCGCAGCAATACGAGACCCAGTCGCCCACGCTCTACGGAAAGATTCAGGCCGTGCTCGACCACATCTCCGGCATGACGGATGTCTATGCCCTCGACCTCTACCGCAGCCTGAGCGGAATGAGCCTCAAAATCAACAACTGACCCGAACTGACCGTTCCGACAAAGAAAGCAGGGTCATAAATTATGCAACTCCCCCACTCTCTTGTTCCTCATCCCTACCTCACACGAACAGAAATTATGAAAGTCACCACACTCCGCTTCTCTCTCATCCTTGCCATGCTGCTTGCACTCGCAGCACCGGCACCGGCAATCACCGTCGACGAAGTGCCCAACGTCCATGTCGCCGACCGCACCCAATATGTGTCTAACCCGGCGGGCGTACTCTCCCCTGCCGCCGTCAGTAGCCTCAATGCCAGCATCGGCGCACTTTGGAATGCTACCTCAGCCGAACTGGTCGTCGTGGCCGTCGATGAAGTCGATCCGTCCATGACCCCGGAGGATTTCGCCACCCGGCTTTTCGAAAAATGGAAAATCGGCAAAAGCGACAAAGACAACGGCATCCTCGTGCTCCTCTCGCGCGACGACCATGCGGCAATTATCCGCACAGGCTACGGGGTGGAGGGCATCATCCCCGACATCGTAGCCGGACGCATCATCCGCAACGAAATGTTTCCGCTCTACCGTGAAGGAAAATATGACGAGGGAACAATCACAGGTGTCAACACCATCATAAAAGCCCTCAGCGACCCTACCGCCGCTGAGGAGCTGAAGTCGAAATATGCCAACGACTCCCGCCGTGGAGTCGACGACGATCTCTCGGGTGCAGAACTCTTCAACATGTTCCTCGGACTTGCGGTAGCCATCGGCGTGGGAATGCTCCTGCTCGTCATCTATGCCATTGCGTCGAGCCGCAAGCTCGATGACGTGCAGCGCTACCGTGCCCTCGAACAGTATCGGACCCTCGCCCTCTTCGCAGCCTTCCTCTCGCTTGGTCTCGGACTTCCGGCCTATCTTATCCTCATCAGTAAGATGAAGCGGGTGCGCCGCCACAAACGTGACTGCCCACACTGCGGGACACGCATGGAACTGATAGACGAGGAACACGACAACGACTACCTCACCCCCGCGCAGGACACTGAGGAACGCATCAACTCGATTGACTATGACGTGTGGCACTGCCCCAAATGCCATCAGACAGAAGTGCTCCCCTACATAAACCGTCAGACAAACTATACCGTCTGTGACCGCTGCGGAGCAAGAGCCATGTCGCTCGTAGACCGCCGCACGCTGCGCCAACCGACCGTCAGCTATGAGGGTGAAGGTGTGGACATATATATGTGTAAGAACTGCGGCAACCAAAACAACCGCCGTTTCCGCATTCCCAAAAAGCCCGACCCCGCGGCTGCGGTGGCGGCCGGTGCCATACTCGGCAGCGCTCTCGGCCGTGGCGGAGGTGGCGGAGGATTCTCCGGCGGCTCATTCGGCGGAGGCATGACCGGCGGCGGAGGCGCGGGAGGCAGATGGTAGGCTCATTACTGACGGTACTTCCCGCATTCATCACCCCGTTGGCCGATTTTCTCTGCGGCTACCCACTTTTCATCCTGCTCATCGGCGGAGGATTCTTCCTCTTTTTCTATTCCGGCATGGTGTCGCTCCACAAACTGCCGGAAGCTGTGCGCGAACTCCGCAGCAAACAGTCGCGCGACTCCGGGGAACAGATTTCGTCTGTCCAGGCATTGATGTCGGTCGTAGCCGCTACGGTCGGCATGGGCAATATCGCAGGTGTGGCCATAGCGCTCGTCATGGGTGGCCCGGGAGCCATATTCTGGATGTGGGTCAGCGCTCTTGTCGGCATGTCGACCAAATTTCATGAAGGAGTGCTGACTACGCGCCACAAACACCTTCTTCCCGACGGACGCGGAGCGGGAGGTACAATGTATATCATCGACAAGGGACTCGGACAGCGCTGGCACTGGCTTGCCATTACATTTGCCATCGCCGGAATGCTCGGGACACTCTGCATCATGAATGCAAACCAGCTCACGGAGGCGATGGTCAGCGCGTTTACGACACCGGAATGGCTTCGCGGCAACAGTCTCATCTCAGGAATAGCCGGCGGTTTCGGCTGGAGCCATGAATCGGCGTTCCGTCTGCTCGTCGGAATAGGAATCGCACTGACAGTGACCATGGTCGTCATAGGCGGCATACGGCGCATTGCCCGCGTGGCGCAATGGCTCGTTCCATTCATGGTCGGACTCTATTTTCTCAGCGTCGTCTACATTATCATTACTCACATCAGCGATGTCCCGGGCGTGTTCAAAAGCATTTTTGCCGAGGCGTTCAATCTGCGCGCCGGATGGGGTGCGCTTGCCGGAATAGCCATTATCGGAGCCCGACGTGCTGCTCTTGTCAACGATGCCGGAGTCGGCACGGCAACCATCATGCACGGAGCATCGGCCAACCGTTCGCCTGTGAGAGAGGGGCTGATTGCCATGCTCGGTCCGAGTATCGATTCGGGATTGGTGTGCACACTGACAGCCGTGGCCCTTCTGCTCTGCGGGGATTTTCAGGCAGTCGAGGGTGTAAAGGGACTCGATGTGGCCATGAAAGCCTTCGGCAACGCCATCCCGATGGGTGAATATCTGCTGATGGTCATAGTCCTGTGTTTCTCGCTGTCGTCCATGTTCAGCTACAGTTTCTACGGCAACCGCTGTGCCGCCTATCTGTTCGGTGAAAAGAAGGCGAAGTTCTACACATGGTTTTTCATCGCCACGCTCGTCATTTTCGCAGTCATTCCCCTCGGAGTCGCCATCGGATTCTGCGATCTCTTCTACGCGCTCATGGCATTCCCGACCATGATTACCCTGCTCCTGCTACGCCGTGAAGTGAAGGAAGAGATAAAGATTTTCGACGAAAACAAACTCTCGACGCCCCTGACCGACTGACCCGGCTAAAACCACCGGGTCTTGTAAGAGATGAAAAGAGGAGATACAAAAGAACAAAAGAAGCAAAAGCAACAGAAGTATAATTTACTTGAAATTAAATCTTTTGTATCTTCCGGCTTATCATATAACAAATTTGTTATATTGCTCTAAGCTAATGCGGAACGCGTTATAGGGACTTTTGTACCTTTCTAACAGATATAATTCCATGCACTGTAATGACAGCTTGTGCAAAAAAATACAAATCGGTAGCGAGATAGCAATCAGTAAGCTGTATGGCAAACTAAATCCGGATGGAAATCAGTAAGCTGCGGAGCAGCGATGCGCTAATAGCCCCATGTCGAGCGACGATGGAAAATGCAGGCCGAAGGCCGGAATTTCACCATCGTCCGAGGCATGGGGTGATGTACGCCATTTCATGACGGGCATCGAAGATGTCCTATAATATTACCATCAAATAATATCACCATCAAATAAAACAAAAACTATATCCCGAAAGAAACATCAACATGCTGCTTCTTTCGGGATATAGTTTTCTGTGAATTCCAATGAATATAACCAAGAGATTATATTCAAAATTTATTTCCAAATTCACATCCGCTTATTACGGACGGAATTTACGTCAATTGGATTACCTCAACGGATGATTACTTTGGATACCTTTGAACCCTGACGGCGGATGAGAAGCTGACCTGCAGCGGGATTCTCAACGCGCATACCCTGAATGTTGAAATATTCAACAGGAGCATTTTCATCGGCAGCCTCAACTTCGATATTCTCGATAGCGGAAGTCTCATCGCCAGACACAGTTGTCTTAAGATCGAAATAACCGGGCATTGAACTTACCTCACCCCAAGCATTTGCAGCGCTATCCCACTGAGAATAGTTACCAAACAGATAGATAACAAAATTATACTGCTTACCGGTGGCAAGTTCCACACTTGAATAATTAGTAAAGATCACATTCGGATTGTCAAGCTTAACTGTATTCACACCATCAGCTGTAAAGATAACTGAAGAAGACAGGCCATCGATTGAATAAGTCTTATCACCATAGAGATCTCCGGTTTCAGTGAATCCGGCTTCAGGGATAATGTTGAACATTGTTCCAACTGTGGGAACTGCATTCGGATCGCGCTGCTCGACCTTGCATACAGCATCACCCTTGGCTCCGAGGAAATTCTTAAGAGTAAGAGTCATGGTGTCGAAATCCATTTCAAAGGGAGTTTCGATGGAACCGAACTCACCCTGAGGCCATGAGCCGGAAAGAGTCATTGTTCTTGTCTCACCTGAAGGTTCTTCGGGAGTCTCACCACCTTCTGCACGAACAACAGAGATATAGATGAGCTGTGTACGGGTATTACCATCACGGCTGAGATAAAGTTCGGGAGCATCAGCAGCAAGAGTGTAGGTGTATGAAGGAACGTCGCTTGTCGGAGCAAGAGTAAGATTTACAAAGTCATCACTCTTGTAAAGGAGATCGTTGACACTTGTAGTAAGCTTGCAAGCTCCACGCTTGGCTTCGTCTTTGTTTGCAATCACACCTTTCACGGTCACAACATCGCCGGTCTTGAAACCACCGTCAGCAGTTAACTTAATGTAGTTATCATTAGCTTCACCCCAATTGTTGTTGAATGAAAGCGCAACTATTTTAGTTCCATTTTCAAGAGTCACCTCACGGTCATCATCAGTGGTTCCACTGATTGCATAGCCATGGTTTTCCTGTCCTTCGACATTGTAGGCAACCAAATACTCCTCAGCTGACACCGACATTGTCATCGCAGCTGCGGCAAAGAGAGTAAATAATTTTTTCATAAGCAATTAAATGATTGATTTATTGATTGTTTTTATTGTTTCGGACGTAAAAAAGGGCAATTTGCCAAATCCGAACGCAAATATATGACATTTATTTATAATTCTTACCATATTTTTAAATATTTTGTCGTTTAAGCGATAAAATCCGACTTTTTTCGCTTAAAAACATTCAAAATTTAAACTTTTCGACAATCTATACGAAAATCCGATGAATTGAGGTTCAATCCGAAAATCCCGGTTCATGTAAGATAAAAAGAGATACAAAAGAACAGAATAAACAAAGGCAACAGAAGTATAATTTGCTGAAATTAATCTTTTTGTATCTTCTGACCTATCATATAACAAATTTGTCATATCGCTCTAAGCTAATGCGGAACGCGTTATAGGGACTTCTCTCATTCTGTACCCTTTTCAGATATTGACGGATTTAATGCACCGTAATGACGGCTTGTGCCTGAATTGACGTTAGAAATGGCTGTATGCAAATCGTCCCCGCCGGGTAAACCCGACAGGGACGATGAATATATTCAAGAAGTAGGTTTGACTGATTAGCCGTTAACTTTCTTCATGTGGGCGATGAGGTCGAGAACCTTGTTAGAGTAGCCGATCTCGTTGTCATACCAGCTAACAACCTTAACGAAAGTCGGGGTGAGCTGGATACCTGCCTTAGCGTCGAAGATAGAAGTGAGGGGGCAGCCGAGGAAGTCGCTTGAAACAACTGCGTCTTCAGTGTAGCCGAGGATACCCTTGAGTTCGCCTTCAGAAGCTTCCTTCATTGCAGCGCAGATTTCTTCGTAAGAAGTCGGCTTAGCGAGGTTAACAGTAAGGTCAACAACAGATACGTCGAGGGTGGGGACACGCATTGACATACCGGTGAGCTTGCCGTTGAGTTCGGGGATAACTTTACCTACAGCCTTAGCAGCACCTGTAGAAGAGGGGATGATGTTGCCGGAAGCAGCACGGCCACCACGCCAGTCCTTCATAGAGGGACCGTCGACAGTCTTCTGAGTAGCAGTAGTAGAGTGAACAGTAGTCATGAGACCTTCAACAACGCCGAACTTGTCGTTGAGGACCTTGGTGATAGGAGCAAGACAGTTAGTGGTGCAAGAAGCGTTAGAAACGAACTGAGTTCCCTTAACATAGCTATCCTGGTTAACACCGCAAACGAACATGGGGGTATCGTCCTTAGAAGGAGCAGACATAACCACATACTTTGCACCTGCTTCGATGTGAGCCTGAGCTTTTTCCTTAGTGAGGAAGAGACCGGTTGACTCAACAACATATTCAGCGCCTACAGCACCCCAACCAATTTCAGCGGGATTCTTGCATGCAGTCACGCGGATGGGCTTACCGTTAACGATAAGAAGGCTCTTTTCGAGATCAAAGTCTACAGTGCCATCGAAACGGCCGTGCATGGTGTCATACTTAAGCATGTAAGCCATGTAGTCAACGGGAAGAAGGTCGTTGATTGCTACTACTTCGATATCATCGCGCTTTGTTGAAGCACGGAACACGAACCGACCGATACGGCCAAATCCATTAATACCTATTTTTGTCATAGTTTTATATAAAAAATTGGGTTGTTAAATTTTATCCTATTGAAAAGTTGAAATCATGATGAAGAAGCTGCCGCTTGC
This sequence comes from uncultured Duncaniella sp., assembly GCF_910577345.1. Lineage (GTDB taxonomy): Bacteria > Bacteroidota > Bacteroidia > Bacteroidales > Muribaculaceae > Duncaniella. The sequence continues at coordinate 71,367 of NZ_CAJTMT010000006.1, read as the reverse complement.
CGGGCGACGGTCTCGCGCCCTTGCGGGGACGCCCTCTTCAAAAGCGCTACAAAGTTACTACTAATTTTTGAAATACCGCAGGTTTGCACGGAAATAATATTGGTGTTTTTTGCGCGATTTTGTATAAAAAAGCTAAATAAAGCATGAAAGGAATGGAAATTAGTTATTTTTTACCTATTTTTGCGACATTCAAGAGCATTGGCAAACCAACGGCCCATGATTTTGTTTAACACTATTGCATGTGCGGCCTTATAGATTAACGCACCATGTTTCCATCTTTAAATCAAACATTATGTCATTAATCAAAGAATTCAAAGAGTTTGCCATGCGTGGCAACGTGATTGACATGGCTGTCGGCGTAGTCATCGGCGCGGCTTTTGGAAAAATCATCTCATCACTCGTCGATGACATCATCATGCCACTTGTAGGCGTCGCCACCGGTGGTATGAACTTCACCGACTACAAGTTCGTCATCCAGAAAGCCATCATCGACGGCACGACCCAGGAAGTCATAAAGCCGGAAGTAACCCTCAACTGGGGTAGCTGGATCCAGACAATCGTTGACTTCCTTATCGTGGCGTTCTGCATCTTCGTTGCAATCAAGGCCATCAACCAGCTCAAGCGCAAGCAGGAAGAACCCGCTCCCGAGCCTGAGGCTGCACCCGAACCGACCAAGGAAGAAGTGCTCCTCACAGAAATCCGCGATTTGCTCAAGGAAAAGAAATAAGAGGTTGAAAACACAACTTCCAACATCTCCCTATCATAAAGCGGAGGAAGGAACCGGTTGCAATGGGCGGTTGCACGAATACTCCAATCAGAGCACTCCGCAACCATAAGCCAAGCGCCGGTTCCACCTATTTAAATTATCATATTTCCGGAAGACCAATCCAGACAGCCAAACAAATTACCGGAAAGCTCACCAACCAATCCATCACACTTCCCCATGAAAACTATCAGAACCGGACTTTGTCTCGCGGCTTTAGCAGTCGGAGCGGGAGTCCAGGCGGAATCCAAGGTGACCACCACCATCGCCGGAGAAACAATCCCGAAGGAAGCAGTCAAAATGACCTTTGACAAAGACCTTGTCACCATTACCTTCAGCGACAGTTCCACACAGACAGCAGAAATGAATCTGGTCAACATCGCTCTTGACCACAATCATGGCTCATCAGGACTGACAAACATCACCGCTGACCCAACGGCCAAGAAGGGCGTGTATAACCTCAAAGGCCAGTATCTCGGTGAAAGTCCCGAAGGGCTTCCCGCTGGCATATATATTGTAAACGGTCAAAAAGTAAATGTAAGATGAAGCGCAACCATATCCAATCGCTGCGCGGCTTCATCGGAGCAGCCGCAATCGCCTGCACACTGACCGCCGGTGCGCAGGACACGACAACACTCAGTTGGGATTTCACCTCCACCCCTGAAACGGACATTGCCAACCTCAATGCCGACGCCACCAACTGGAAAGCTTCGGTGACAGGCACGGACACGAGCGTGAACCGCTGGGCCAATACCGCGAAATTAAGTTCATCGGCCCTCATCGCCAACGGTCAGGAACTTGAAATGACCAAGGGTCTCAAATTCACAGCCGGAGGAGCCGACAAAATCCGCATCGACAAAAATTCGGCCATACGTCTCAACGGCTCCAAACTTTCAATCACCATTCCCGGACTGTCGGAGGGCGCAAAGGTCACTGTCGTATGCGAAACCGCAAATTCAAGTGATGCCCGTTCCATCTCAGCAACCAATCTGACAACCGTCAGCGGCTTCGCAAGCTCAACCGAACGGCAGACCAATGTCGGAACCGTGACCGCGACAGGCGATGTGACTGTCACAACCGGAGGCGGCATGGCTTTCTATACCATCACCGTCGAAGGGAACGAAAATGGTGGAGGCGACACCCCCACCCCGCCTGTCATCACCGACGACCACTCGGTAAAGATGAACACCACAGTAAACCAGATGCTCCTGCGGACCACCGGTGGCGATGTGAAGTATTACAACACTGTTGACCTTGCCGAAGTGAACATCGACAAGGAGAACGGCGTGGTCAGCGTCATGCCGAAAACAGGTGACTGGAACGATGAATTCAAACAGAACATCGCAGCCATCAGTTTCGCAAAAGCACCCGAAACAGGCGAGGATGCGGAAATCGTCAACCGTGGTGTCAGCATCACCGAAGCCAAAGGTTGGCTCGAAAGCGTCTACTGCAAATGGGAACTCCTCGAAGGGGCATCAAGCTACCGTATATATATTAAAGGTGGAAAGTATGCCGACTACACCCCCGTTGACCGCGAGCTTGCACGCAACTACGGGACATACGGCCGCGCCGACATCCCCGGTCTGCCCGCAGGAGTCTACTCGCTGAAAGTCGTCCCCGTCATCAACGGCGAAGAGGTGGCCGACAAGGCAAGCGAGGCTACAGCTATGAATGTCAGAGCCTACGACCGCAGCGGTTTCGCCCACTTCAACTTCAATGACGGTATAGGTGCATACAAGGACAACGGTGAGCTCAAGGATGATGCCCGCGTCATCTATGTCACCGCCGAAACTGCCAAAACAGTGACCTGCAAGGTAAAACAAAGCAATAAAGATGGCGATGGAACGGTATTCACAGGTCTGCAGTCAATCATCGACGCTTATCAGAAAGGTGTGGAGACACGCCCGCTTGCCGTCCGCCTCATAGGACTTGTCAAGAAGGATGACCTTGACAAAATCAGCAGTTCGGCTGAAGGATTGCAGATAAAAGGCAAGAACAACACTATTCCGATGAACATCACGATTGAAGGTGTCGGAGACGATGCGACAACATGGGGCTTCGGCTTCCTCCTGCGCAACGCCTGCTCGGTTGAGCTCCGCAATTTCGCCAACATGCTCTGTATGGACGACTGCGTATCCATCGACACGGACAACCGTAACTGCTGGGTGCATCACCTTGACCTCTTCTATGGAAGCACAGGCGGTGACAGCGATCAGGCAAAGGGTGACGGCACTGTCGACATCAAAGGGGACTCGCAATACATCACCGTGGCCTACAACCGTTTCCACGACAGCGGCAAAAGCTCACTCTGCGGCATGAAGAGCGAAACAGGTCCCAACTACATCGACTATCACCACAATTGGTTCGACCACAGCGATTCCCGCCATCCGCGTGTACGCACAATGACCGTCCATGTATGGAACAACTACTTTGACGGCTGTGCGAAATATGGTGTCGGCGCGACAACAGGCGCGAGTGTCTTCGTCGAAAACAACTTCTACCGCTCGACCAAATACCCCATGCTCATCTCCCAGCAGGGTCATGATCCGGAAGGTAGCGCCGGAACATTCTCCAAAGAGGACGGAGGCATGATAAAGAGTTTCGGAAACGTCTATGCCGAGACTGCCGGAAACGACCGCTTCACCCCGACCACACAGAAAATCAGCGCAAGCGCATTTGACTGTTATGAGGCTGACAACGCCGACGAGAAGGTTCCCGCGACCTACAAGACGGTATACGGCAACAACGTCTACAACAACTTTGACACCGACCCGACACTGATGTATGTCTACACCCCTCTCGAAGCAACCGAAGTCCCGGCAGTTGTGACCGGATATTTTGGTGCAGGCCGCCTGAATCATGGCGATTTCACCTGGGATATGAGCTATCCGGGAGCCGACACGGACTATTCCGTAATCACCGCTCTCAAAGCCGCACTCTCAGCCTACACTTCAAACCTTGTAGGCATATTCGAATAAGCAGAAAAAAATGGTATCTGAGTTGACCCCTCACAAGGTCAATCCGGATACCATTCAGACCAAAAAATAACCGGAAGATTGCTGAAATTCAGCAATCTTCCGGTTATTTTTTGGTCAATTCAATCTTAATGCCTGTTTTTCCAAACCTCCCTTTGGGAAGGTATCAGGCACGGAATGATTGGATATTAGTATGCAAACATGGGATAGGGCTGCATGGTAGCGTTGACTTTCGCACGGACAGCAGCGATGTTTTCAGCGCTTTCAGGATTGCGGAGAACGGTGTCGATCATCTCAGCGATCTCAAGCATGAGCGGTTCCTTGGCTCCACGGGTAGTGATGGCGGGAGTACCGAGACGGATACCGGAAGTCTGGAACGGGCTGCGCGAATCGAAAGGCACCATGTTCTTGTTGGCGGTGATGTCGGCCTGAACGAGAGCCTTCTCAGCCACCTTACCTGTAAGTTCAGGGAACTTGGTGCGGAGGTCGACGAGGATACAGTGGTTGTCGGTGCCACCGGAAACGATATTGTAACCCATATCAACGAGAGCCTGTGCAAGCACGGCTGCGTTCTTCTGAACCTGAAGCTGATATTCACGGAACTCGGGAGCGAGAGCCTCGCCGAAAGCGACAGCCTTGGCAGCGATAACATGCTCGAGGGGACCACCCTGAACACCGGGGAACACAGCCGAATCAAGAAGCTGCGACATCATCTTCACGACACCCTTGGGAGTCGTCTTACCCCAGGGATTTTCGAAATCCTCACCCATCATGATGACGCCGCCACGGGGACCGCGGAGAGTCTTGTGGGTAGTTGTAGTCACGATGTGGGCATATTTCACAGGGTTGTCGAGAAGGCCGGCGGCAATCAGACCTGCGGGGTGAGCCATGTCGACCATGAAGATCGCACCGATTTCATCGGCAAGACGACGCATACGGGCATAGTCCCATTCGCGGCTGTAGGCACTTGCACCACCGATGATGAGGCGGGGACGCTCGCGGCGTGCCACTTCCTCCATCTGCTCGTAGTCAACACGACCTGTCTCACGGTCAACATTATATTCAAGCGCGTTGAACATAAGGCCGGAGAAGTTTACGGGGCTACCGTGTGAGAGGTGACCGCCGTGGCTGAGGTTAAGGCCGAGGAATTTGTCGCCGGGATTGAGACAGGCCATGAACACAGCCATGTTGGCCTGTGCGCCTGAGTGGGGCTGAACATTGGCCCACTTTGCACCGAAGAGCTCCTTAAGGCGCTCGATTGCGATGCTCTCAGCCTCATCGACCACCTCACAACCTCCATAATAACGGTGGCCGGGATAGCCTTCGGCATACTTGTTGGTGAGACACGAACCCATGGCGCGCATCACTTGCTCACTAACGAAATTCTCGGAAGCGATAAGCTCGATTCCTTTTTTCTGGCGCTGATGCTCGCGCTCGATGATGTCGAAGATAACTTTGTCCTCTTTCATAGATAAATATAATGAGTGATGAGTTTTTCTTTTTTACCTTTTTCTCACGCTCCACCCGAAATGTCCAAGCTCGTCGCCTTGCTTGAAATAATGTCCGTGGGAGTAGTTGATAAGTCCGGCGGCACCAAGATCGAAAGCCCCGGTGACAGGGTCGATGAGTGAATCCTCGGCAAGCACATTGACCACATCGGCTATGAACATGTCGTGGCTCCCGAGATGCATGATTTCCTTGACACGGCACTCGATACACACGGGCGATTCGGCTATATAGGGCGACGAAACCTTCACACCCTTTACCGGCGTGAGACCGGTCTCCTTCCATTTGTCGAAATCGCGACCGGAGCGGACACCGGCCCAGTCTGTCGCACGAGCCATCGGCTCGGTGGTCAGATTGATGGTGAATTCCATCTGCTCCTTGATGAGCGGATAGGAAAAACGTTCGGGGCGCACGGAAATGTAGCACATCGGGGGATTGGTACACAATGTACCCACCCAAGCGACAGTGAAAATGTTGCTGTGGGCCTCATCCCCGCAACTGACGAGAACTGCGGGAAGAGGATAAATCATTGTGCCGGGTTTCCAGGATACTTTCATGAGAAATTTGCGAAAACTGAAGCTTGCTGTCAGATAATCTTTGCATCGATGCTCTTGACAGCCTGAGAGCAATAATGGCAACTGATGGTGACATCGTCGCGGTCAATCACATGGAAACGGGTGCGCATCGGCTCATTGTTGGTGATGCACTTGGGATTGCCACACTTGACGATGCCCACAATAGTATCCGGAAGAATCACGGGGAACTTCTCGACGACCTCATAGTCACGGATAATGTTGACCACAGCGGTGGGAGCGATGAGGGCTATTCGGTTGAGTGTCGATTCGGGGAAGAAAACGTCGGCAACCTTGATGATGCCTTTCTTGCCGAGCTTCTTGCTGTCAAGATTGTTGCCGATCGTGACGGCGCCACCCAGATTCTCGATACCTAAAATCTTCACGGCCTTGAAAAGAGATGCGGAAGGTATATGGTCGATGACAGTTCCGTTGCGGAGAGCGGCCACTGCGAGTTCTTGTTTTGAGACAGTCACTTTTTATATAAGTATTAAGTGATAAGTATTAAGTAGTAAGTAAGACACTCCTTATGCCTCGATGCCGAGCGCACGGCAGATGATGGCCTGACGGGCGTAGAGACCGTTGCGGGCCTGGTCGAAATAATATGCGTGGGGATTGTCGTCGACATCCTGCGAGATTTCATTGACGCGGGGAAGCGGATGGAGGATGCGCATATTCTCTTTCGCACCGTCGAGCATCGAATTGTTGAGATTGTAAAGATCCTTCACACGCTCGTATTCCATGATGTCGGCGAAACGTTCGCGCTGCACACGGGTCATATAGATGATGTCGCTGCTGTTGATGACCTCGGGAGAAAAATCGGTATGCTCCGAATAGCGGATGCCGTTTTCATCACAGAAGGTCTTATATTCGGCAGGCATTCCAAGTTCCTTGCAAGCCACAAAACGGAATGTCGGGTTGAAATAGCGCATGGCCATCAGAAGCGAGTGGACTGTGCGGCCATATTTGAGGTCACCGACAAGCGTGATGGTCAGATTTTCAAGAGTGCCCTGAGTCTTGTAGATGGAATAGAGGTCAAGCATTGTCTGCGAGGGATGCTGATTGGCACCGTCGCCGGCATTGATGATGGGGACATCCGTCACCTCCGATGCATAGCGGGCTGCGCCTTCGAGGTAATGACGCATGACAATGAGATCGACATAGTTGCTCACCATCTTTATCGTATCCTTCAGGGTCTCCCCTTTTGAGGAACTCGTGGTGTTTGCATCAGAGAAACCGATTACTCGTCCTCCGAGACGGTTTACTGCCGTTTCGAAACTGAGACGCGTACGGGTTGACGGTTCAAAAAAAAGTGTTGCGACCACACGCCCTTCAAGCAGACGGCGGTTCGGGTTTTCCTCAAAACGACGGGCCATGTCGAGCAACGAGAGAATCTCTTCACGCCCTATGTCGCTTATTGATACAAGACTATTGGTGTTCATTGCAGTGAAATGTTGAAATGCTTGATGAGTTCACTGCAAATTTACTCACTTTTCAGGAAAAAACAGGCACTTTGCCATAAAAATTAGCCTGATTTTATTCAACGGCAATTCAAGTCCCCCGCACTCCTGACAGACGCAGCAGGATTCCGACCGTCATAACCGGAATCAGCCATGCCCTCACTGTTCCGGATTGAGCTGGGCACGCATCTCCCGGATAATATTGACAGCACGCCGGTTGATAAACAATCCAATGCCGAGTCCGACAACCGCACCGGCAATGCAGCCGTAGAGATAGTAATCACCGAACACTTCAGAGAATGTGAAACACATATATATGGCCAACGGCAGTCCCAAAGCCATGCCAATGGCGCGCAGCCTTATGCGGTCGCGGTCAATGTTGGCAACCGTGAGAATCGCCTCGCGTACCGTCATTTCAGAAAAAGCCAGACGGCTGACGCGCCGATAAGCCCTGAAGTGCATCACACCCATAAAAATGAAGAATGCGATGGCAAGAATACCGAGCGTTGGCGACTCGTGAAGATACGGAATCATCAACAGCACACCGACACAGCAAATCTGCGAGAGCATACGGCTGATGTTGCCGAGGCGGTCACGCAGAGTTGTGACACGCCCGCGTTCAACACGCGAAAGTATGTCGTCGGTCACTCCTGCATGGTAATCCGGAGGAATGCTCATGGAGTTCCAATTGTTTTTCAGCTCGTTAATATCCATATATCGTGTCAGTGTTTAATCAAGGTTAGAAATCAATCTGTAAATTACTCTATTCATCGCGGTTGCCGCTGTCGACAAGCCGCTGCTTTATCCGTCTCAGACGGGTGGCCACGTTGTTTCTCGTAAAACCTGTGACCTCGGCAATCTCGTCGTAGCTTCTCTCGTCGAGCCACATCAGGATGATAGCCTTGTCGATTTTCGAAAGTTTTGAAATCAGACGATACATCTCCTGCAGTTGCTCATTCCTCACTCCGTCATCAGCCATAAGCCCGTCAGCCACATCAAGGGAAGTCATCTCGGAGGAGTGGCGGTTGTGTTTCCTGTAAAACGTCACGCAGGTGTTGAGCGCTGTGCGGTAGAGCCACGTCGAAAGCGCCGAATCGCCACGGAAAGAAGCAAGTCCCTCCCAGATATTGGCAAGCACCTCCTGATAGAGATCCTGGAAATGGTCACGGTCCGTGGCATACATATAGCACACCTTATACAGAAGCTGACGGTTGTCATTGACAATCGTCAGAAAGCGTGATTCCTTTTCGGTTGAAGCCATGTTCCTTCTGTGGTTTGGGTGCTTGCTGTAAATGGTGGATTACTATCGGGGAGAGGAGCTTTTCACTTCGTTAGACGCACTATTTCCCAAAAAGTTTCATGTCGGGTGTAACTTTTTCCGAAATAATGCGTCTAACCTCATAAAACCGCAGTTTAATAAACCCTTTAACCATCACTCAGCAAACTGACAATGGATATATTACAAGTTGAAAACGTCAGCAAAGCATATTCGTCGCATCTCGCGCTCGACAATGTCTCGCTAAACGTCCCTGCCGGAGAGGTCTACGGACTTTTAGGCCCCAACGGAGCCGGCAAAACCACCCTCATCCGAATCATCAACCATATCACCGCCCCCGACAGCGGTCGTGTGATATTCGAAGGCCATCAGCTCACCCAGGCTGACGTCGAACATATCGGCTACCTTCCCGAAGAGCGCGGCCTCTATAAAAAGATGAAGGTCGGCGAACAGGCCGTGTTTTTCGCCCGTCTGAAGGGTCTTTCCAAGCAGGATGCCGTCCGCGAGCTAAGAAAATGGTTCGAGAAATTCGACATCCTTTCATGGTGGGACAAGAAGGTCGAGGAGCTTTCGAAAGGCATGGCGCAGAAAGTGCAGTTCATAGTCACTGTGCTTCACCGTCCGAAACTTCTGATTTTCGACGAACCGTTCTCCGGCTTCGACCCCATCAACGCCGCCTTGCTCAAAGAGGAAATCCTCAAACTCAAGGATGAAGGATCGACGGTGATTTTCTCGACCCACAACATGTCGTCAGTCGAGGAAATCTGCGACAACATCACCCTTATCAACAAGAGCCGCAACATCCTCAGCGGAAAGGTCGAGGAGCTTCGCCGTGAATATTTCGGCAACCGCTACGACATAACATTCGGTGGCGATGCGCGAACTCTGATGGAACGCCTCCAGCCACTTGCCGGTGACTTCTCGCTGCTCGAACCGGACGCGCAGGGCCGTCAGCGCCTCAACTTCCACCTCAACGATGGAGCATCACTGCGCGACGCAATCTCTGCCGCCAATGAGAGCGTTGTCATCGCGGGCCTAAACGAAAGCATCGCATCCATGAACGACATCTTCATCCGCGCCGTTAAAGAGGACAGCGGCAATCCAGCCTGACCTCAACACGGGTCAAAATCCCAACACAGACGGATATAACCAATCACAACAATCATCCACCGCACGATTCAGCTTCGCTTCCCGACAGAAAAACGGGTCCATGCGTCACGAATCATGCACTACAAATCAACTTCTATGTCAAAAATAGGTATAGTGATCGAGCGCGAATACATGGAGCGCGTAAAGAAAAAAAGCTTTATCATCACGACAATAATAATGCCGGTGCTGATGCTTGCACTCATGGTGCTTCCGGCCATAATCATGAATTTCGTGGATTCATCGGCCACGACTGTCTCGGTCATCGACAACAGCAACAAAATCCTTCCCGGACTTAAAAGTTCAAAATCCCTGACCTTCCTACCTGCTACAGATGTGACAGTCGATTCGGCACTTACGCGCGACGGAGTGGACGCTGTGCTCGTAATCCCCGAAAACATCCTCACAGCCAACCGCACAAGTCTCAAATTCTATTCCAACGGTCCCTCTTCGATAAGCACAGAGTCTGACATCACCGGTCAGATTAATGACATCATCGAAAGTGAACGTCTGAAAACCTACAACATCAACAATCTCGACCAGATTCTCGAAAGCGTCAAAAGCGATGTCAGCCTCACCACAGTCCGTGCTGACAAGGACAGCGAAGAGAGCAATTCTTCGGCGTTCAGCTACGGAGTCGGCATAGCCATGACTTTCGTGCTCTACATGTTCCTGCTCATCTACGGACAGATGGTTATGACCTCCATTATCGAGGAGAAGGGCAACCGTGTGCTTGAAGTCGTGGTTTCGTCCGTGAAACCCGCACAGCTCATGATGGGTAAGATTATCGGAGTGGCCCTTGTGGCGGTCACCCAGATTCTCATCTGGGGTGTGCTCCTCGCGGCAATGTCGGCCTACCTTCTTCCGGCCCTCATCCCTGCCGATGCGATGGCCGACGTGGCTGCCGTCCAGAGCGGTCACTTCGATCAGGTCAGCGACACATCGTCCATTGAAATCATCCAGGCAGTCGGTATGCTCGGCAACGTCGGCCATATCATCTCGCTCATAGCCCTCATGACTGTCTTCCTCATCTTCGGCTTCCTCCTCTACTCTTCCATCTTCGCAGCCGTAGGTTCGTCGGTCGACAATATTCAGGATGCAAGCCAACTGACTTCGTTCGCCGTGTTCCCGATCATCTTCGGTCTCATCTTTGCGATGGTCGCTGCCGCCGATCCTATGGGCAGCGTGGCCTTCTGGATGTCGATGTTCCCGCTGACGTCACCGATGGTCATGGTAGCGCGCATCCCGTTCGGCATCCCGACATGGGAAATCATCCTCTCGCTCGTGCTTCTTGCCGCAGGATTCCTCGCCATGGTCTGGCTTGCAGGCAAAATCTATCGCGTCGGCATCTTCATGTATGGCAAAAAGCCGACAATCAAGGAACTCATGCGCTGGGTCAGCTACAAGTAATCCACTGACACAGACGTCGCCTGAAACAACATGACGGCGAAAAAGTATCCGGGTGAAGAAGAAACGTAGAGATTGGGGCGAATCAACCCTAAAATCCGTTTCTTCTCCACCCGGATACTTTTAGTGGCTCTTGATTCCGACCAATGGCATTCTTATTTGCCATATTGACTGAAAATTCGTATTTTTGCATTAATATAGAGGTATGCGCGCGCAAGCGATTAAACTTTTAGCCTGTTCGCGTGTCTAAACTATAAGATGCATTAAAACAAATCTCTCACTTCTCAGCATATCTCACACAATGAACTTCAAGCGATTTACATTTTTTATGGCAAGTGCTCTTGCCGCAGTCGGTGTCATGTCGGCCCAGTCATACTTTGACGACGACATCTACTACAACCCGGCCAAGGCGACAAAGAAGCCTGTCACCACCAACAATTCATCCGCAAAAAAGAACACGGTGATTGTCTATGACTATCCATCGGCCGACACTTACACCGTCAACGGTACGCGCTCAATAAGCGTGGACGACTACAACCGTCGCGGTATCTTCGCTACCGACTCTCTCAGCGCGGACACAACTGCGACCGACTTCGCCTACACCCGACGCATCGAGCAGTTCTACAATCCCGAGATTGTAAGCGGCTCAGGCGACAAGGAACTGGCAAACATATACTATATGGAACCCGACGAGGTCAACATCTATGTCAACACTCCGACCTCTTATTGGGGCTATGACTATTTCTACCCCTACAGCGCATGGACATCTCCCTACTGGTACAACAACTACTGGCGTTGGAATTCAAGCTGGTATTGGGGCTCATGGTATGATCCCTACTGGTCATGGGGTTGGGGTCCGTCATGGGGCTGGGGTCCCGCTTGGGGTCCGTCGTGGGCCTGGGGACCGTCATGGGGTTGGGGTCCCGGCTGGGGTCCGTCGTGGGGTGGTCCGTCATGGGGCGGTGGTCGTCCCTACAACCCGCGTCATCCGGGTGCTCTCGGCCATCTTCCCAATGGGTCAGGCGCTCCGACTGTCGGTTCGCGTCCGTCAATCAACTCCAACCGCCATCCCGGTGCCAACAACAATTTTGTCGTAAACCGTCCGACTACAAGTAATCGTCCCGGTGTCAGCGGCAACCGTCCCTCGACCGGCAACCGTCCGGGTGTCGGTAGCCGTCCCTCGACAACCAACCGCCCGTCGGTCAACAACAATAACAACAGCTACAACCGTCCGAACTACAATACGAACAATTCCAACAACAGTTACAACCGACCCTCAACCACCAACGGCGGCCGCTACAACGGCGGCAGCTACTCAGGTGGCAGCCGTGGAGGATTCGGCGGCGGATCAACCGGAGGTAGCCGCTCATCCGGTGGCGGACGTGGCCGTCATTAATGCACTATCAAAAAACGATGCAACAGTGATAAATCATTTTGTCTATTAGAAACTCACAAACTTCAGCTCTTATGAACAAGACACTCTTAGCAGGGATGCTGGCAGCTCTTCCGGGAGCAATGATGGCTCAATCAGCTCTTGATGCCTACTCTGTCTCGCAAAACGATCTGCGGGGAAGCGCGCGCTTCATGTCAATGGGCGGCGCCTTCACCGCACTCGGCGGCGACATCTCGACCCTCAACCAGAACCCCGGCGGTATAGGCGTGTATCGCAGCAGCGACCTTTCGGCCACTCTCGACATCACCATGCAGTCGGCAAAATTCCGCGCAGGTGGAATGACCAACACCGAGAACCACACCAACGTTGCCTGCAACAGCTTCGGTTATGTCGGCACCGTAAACCTCGGCTCAAACTCGGCTATGCCATTCTTCAACTGGGGCGCAAGCTATTCGCGCGTGGCATCATTCGACCGCCGTTACAGAGGAAGCATGGGTGCCATCGGCACATCGCTGACCAACCTCGTGGCTGACTATACCTCAGCCGATGGATATACACCCGGCGAAATGTCGTTTGGCGACAAGTACAGCCCGTATCTCGACTCATCCGCTCCCTGGTCAAGCATTCTTATGTTTCAGGGTGGTGGCATAAGCCCGCTCTCCCCCGGTTCAAATTCATATACCGGCCTTTTTGACTACAACGAAAAAACCGGTTCAACCGGTTCGGCTGCAATCGACATTGAAGAAAAGGGCCACATTGACGAATACTCCATCAACTTTGGTGGCAACATCTCCGACGTGGTCTACTGGGGTATCGGTTTCGGCATCACCGACATTGACTACAAGACCCGCGCCTTCTACAGCGAGAGCATCGACAACGCGTTCGCTCCCGGCGTAGATCTCAATAAGGAACCGACCTATACCAGAGGTGATGCAGCTTACACCCTTGACAACTTCAAACACATCTGGGGTAGCGGTTTCAACTTCAAGGCCGGTTTGATTTTCAAGCCTGTCAATGAATTCCGCCTCGGTATCGCAGTCCACACCCCGACATACTATAATCTCTCTTACGAGGGTGGCGCTACGATGAGCTACGACTATCAGGCCGCTGCCTACAACGGCGAACCTTACAACGGCTCGGTCATGACCGACGAAGGCTATCTTGATGAATTTGATTGGAAGACCCGCTCTCCTTGGCGACTTATGGTCGGTGCTGCCGGTGTTATCGGCGGACGTGCCATCATCAGTGCCGACTATGAATATCGCGCTACCAACGACATCAAGGTTCAGGATTTCAACGGCAACGACTATCGTGATCTCAATGAAGATGTCAAGACTTACTACAAGGCTCAGAACATCATGCGCCTCGGCCTTGAATATCGCGTGACTCCGCAATTCAGCGTCCGTGCCGGTTATGTCTATGAGACTTCACCCGTCACTCAGGAAGCCATGGACGGATACTCCATGACCGCCAACGGTCCTACAGCCAATTATGTATTCACCGGTGGTGCAGACGATACTGAGACCCTCCCCTCCTACACCTTCGACAAGACCACGCAGTATATCACCTGCGGCCTCGGTTACCGCTACAAGAATTTCTACGCTGATGCTGCCTACGTCCATCGTTCGCGCAAGAGCAAATTCAGTGCCTTCACTGACTACAATGAAAATTCAACCGGCGACCTCATCCTCGCACCGACAGGCTCTATCAGCGATAACAATAACTCAGTCGTCCTCACCGTCGGATTCCGTTTCTAACCGCATCCACTCCCACTTATCGTAAATGGCAAAAAAGTCTTCGCGGCCTGCCCGACGCAGAGTTGCGGAAGAAAGCGAAAGCATTGACCTCAACAATCCCGAATTCATAAAGGCTTGGGAATTGTTGCAACATACCAGACAGTCGATTTTCCTTACCGGCAAAGCCGGAACGGGAAAATCGACTTTCCTGCGTTACATCACCGCGCATACCCACAAAAAGTTTGTTGTCCTCGCGCCGACGGGCATAGCAGCCGTCAATGTCGGAGGTGTGACTCTCCACTCCTTCTTCCGCATACCGTTCAAGCCCATCACCCCCGATGACCCCGACTTCAAACCCGACCGCATCAAGCAGCGGATGAAGTATCCGGGAGCGCTCGTCAAACTCATCCGTGAGGTCGAGCTGATTATCATTGATGAAATCTCGATGGTCCGCGCGGACATCATTGACTTTGTCGATCTCCTCCTGCGCACCTATTCCGGCAATCAGCGCGAACCCTTCGGCGGAAAACAGCTTTTGCTCGTAGGCGATGTGTTTCAGCTCGAACCGGTCCTTACCGGCGACATGCGCGACATACTCCGCAAATACTACCGCGATTCCTTTTTCTTCTCCGCTCATGTATTCGAACGCATCCACCTTGTCCCCATCGAACTCCGCAAGATTTACCGACAGAGCGAAGGGGATTTCGTGGAGTTGCTCGACCGTATCCGCATGGGGACGGTCAGCCGCGAAGACATAGCCCACCTCAATTCCCGCTGTCTGCCTCCCAACCTTCTCGATGCCGACCTCCACGCCTCAAAACCGACCATGACTCTCGCATCGCGCCGCGACATGGTGGACCATATCAACGAAACGCGCCTTAACGCCATCGAGCGTCCACTCGTCACTTTTGTTGGCACCATCAAGGGGGATTTTCCGGAAAATTCACTTCCGACCGACCTTGAGCTTTCGCTGAAAGAGGGCGCACAGGTGGTGTTCATCAAGAACTCCCCCGACAAACTGTGGGTCAACGGTACTATCGGCACTGTCGAGACTCTGACCAAGGATCTTCTTGAAGTTAGACTCGAAAATGGCGATGTCCATGCCGTTGAGCCCGAAAAATGGTCAAACATCCGCTATATCTACGATGCCAAGACAAAGAAAATCAATGAGGAGGAACTCGGGAGTTTCACCCAATATCCCGTCAAACTTGCTTGGGCATTGACCATCCACAAAAGCCAAGGGTTGACGTTCAACAATGTCATCATCGACATAGGGCGCGGTGCTTTCACGGGAGGTCAGACCTACGTCGCTCTCTCGCGTTGCCGCAGCTTCGAGGGAATGGGACTGCGTTCGACCGTGGCCGACCGCGACATCTTTGTCAACCCTGCAATCATCAACTTCAGCCGTTCGTTCAACGACCCCATCCTCATCGACGAGGCAATGCGCAAAGCCCATGCGGATGAATGTTACCTGAAAGCGATCTCTAAAGCCGACAAAGGAGAACTTGCCGATGCCTTCGACCTCTTTGTGGAGGCAAGCAAATCATGGCCGTTGCTTGAAAACGGAAGCGCCATGCGTCTTGCCAGACGCAAGCTCGGAGTTGTCGACAAGATGAAGCAACGCATCGCCGAACTTGAAGCAAGGATTGAAGCCGACTCGCAACGTTTCGCCGACATGGCGCGCGAATACTGCTCACTCGGCGACGACTGCCGTCTCGACGACATGCCTCTACCGGCAATCGCCAACTATGACAAAGCCCTCACCCTACTCCCCGACCACCAGCCCGCACTCTATGGCCGCGCCCTTGCCAACATGACATTGGAGGACTATACAAGTGCCATCCGCGATTTCGAGAACGTCATCCGGCAAGAACCCGACCACTTCGATGCACTTGTGCGCATGGGGCTCGCATATTTCAATCTCTCTGACCCGCACAACGCGATGGACCGCTGCCTCGTCGCACTCAACCTGAGCGAGACAAACGACTATCCACGCCCGGCACTCTCTACCCTTCACTCACTCCTTGCCGACATCTACGACTCCATCGGCGACCCCTCCTCCGCCCATCACCACCGCGAGATAGCCAAACGCCTCAAGCGTTAATATTGCACTGCAAAACAGTCCAAGGGACCATTAAATCCGGCCGCAGAAATACACACATGCGGATAACCTACGCAGCAGGTACACACATGCGGGTAACCTATGCAGCAGGTACACACATGCGCATAACCTATGCAGCAGGTACACACATGCATACTGCCACATGCATGAGATGCCCACATATATGATAGGAGCTGCCGCGGGTGTCCGATAGGACACCGATTTTTCCGTAACCCCGTACATCGGAGCGGAGCGTAGATGTGCGGGGAAAGATCATCTCTCAAAAAAAGATGTCCGGAGGACATCGATTATCGTGTCAGAAAGGCTATCCAGAATGGTAAATCGGTGTCTTACAGACACCATTCTATATAGAACTTGGACTTTCCCTGCACATCTTCGCTTCGCTTCGATGTACAGGGTTACGAAAAAATCGATGTCCTGCGGACATCCAAGCCTGATTCACTTTTTCATAATTTTGTCGTATATATTTGTATTACACGGATTTATAAAGGTTTTATTTTACTTTTTTTACGATTAGACCTATAATATACGCCCGGCATAAACAAATCAAGGTAAAAAAATAAACCCGCTACTCTCGAAAGAGTGCGGGTTATTTCTTCAACAGCCATTACTGACTGTCTGCTTTCATGCCGATAGTTATTCAGCAGCGGGAGCTTCCTCTGCGGGAGCCTCAGCAGCCTCAGCTTCAGCAGCGGCGGCAGCGGCTTCAGCTTTCTTCTTAGCCACTTCCTCGGCCTTAGCCTTGTTCTTAGCCACTTCAGCCTCGAAGCGGTTCTTTGCCTCAAGCTCCTTCTTGTCGGCCATAGAGGCACGGAGTTTGTCGACAGTCTGCTGCTTCTGAGCCTTCCAGGCATCAAAACGACGCTGTGCTTCTGCCTCGTCGAATGCACCCTTCTTGACACCACCCTGAAGGTGCTTCATGAGAAGTACGCCTTCGTTTGAGAGGATAGTGCGAACAGTGTCGGTGGGCTGTGCGCCAACGTTTACCCAATACAAAGCACGCTCGAAGTTCAAAGTTACTGTAGCAGGATTAGTGTTCGGATTATAAGAACCTATCCTTTCAATAAATTTACCATCTCGTGGTGCCCTGCTATCGGCGATTACAATAGGATAGAACGCATAGTTCTTGCGACCATGGCGTTGCAGTCTGATTTTAGTTGCCATTAATTATTGTGATTTGTATTGATTTAATTCGGCTGCAAAGTTAGGGATTTTACCCCAATCGGCCAAACATCTTTTATGTGCTGTAACGCGCAATTCGTTTGTTTAACTATTTTTAACAACCCAACAATCTTTATAAAAAGAAAAAGGGATGGCCCGGAGCCTCTGATTGATGACGACTATTTACAATTGGGAGCTAACATTTTGCGGAGACCGGTTAAAGTCTGTTTCAACGGCTCCACAGTCCGGACCATCCCGGAAAGTGCATCTATCACAGATGTTACTATTCGGTGTGTCTATCAGTCTGTTTTGCTGATGGATTTAGAGAGTGCTTAACTACATTCACTTTGGTATCAGCCACCCCCTTAATCAGTTTGAGTGCGGATTGCGCGGATGGTAGAGCCATCCGCGATATTTCTTGCCCATGCCTCTGACCACTCTGTGCCAATAGGCATCCTCTTCGCCTGTCAACACTGTGTCAAGCGAGGGTATATCAGTTACAGCCCAAACATTTTTCAACAGTTCGCCATCAAGCTGCTCCACATCCCAACCGCTATAGCCGAGGAAAAATCTCAGATGGCCATCGGTGGAATAGCCGTCGTTTACGATAGACAAGACAGTCTCGAAATCTCCACCTATATATAGACCGGGGGTCACTTCACGCGAATCCGGAATCAGTTCGCCGAGCGTATGCATGAAGTAAAGACGGTCACACGACATCGGCCCTCCGCAATAAATCGGAATCGGTGTCTTTGCCTTGACAGAGGGCAACACATCCTGAAGAGTGTAGCTCGTAAGATTGTTGAGGACTATCCCCATTGCCGAACCGCGAGGTTCGTAGTCGACAAGACAGATGACTGCATGGTGGAAGTAGCGTTCCCTGAGGAACGGCTCTGCGACAAGAAGCGAACCGGGACGCGGGATGCATCTCGTGTTGATGTCTATATTGAAAAGTAGTGATTCGAAATCTATCATGGTAATACCGTTCGCCTCCTGACTTTGATCGTGTATAAATATTTGTTGCTGATTGTGCGTTAAGCGTTCTGGTTTTCCGCCCAATAAACTTACACCATAAAATTAGGCTTTTTATACCGTATTTCCTAACAAAAACAGTTAAAAATAGAACATTGTACCCATAATTGGGACAATTTTTCATTTATAGTGCCAATTCAGTTCAACTTTTGCCCAATCATGCTACGGTCATCAGCCATTACATGAATTGCATCAGAAGCTTTAGAAGATATTTAATATATAGGAAAGAGGCAGGGAGCGAAGTCAGCCGGACACCATGTCCCTGCAACTTTCGCTCCCTGCATGTACTTTCAGGTCTGCCAATATACTTTTCAGTCTTTATCTTCCTTCATGAACATTCCTCATGCAAGCTCTCCGATGAGAGTGGCTGAAGACGAGTCCACAACGCGGACCTTTACAGTGTCACCGACACGATAGTTGCCGCGGGGGAAGACAAGAGTCTTGTTCTGTTGGTTACGTCCTACGAACTGCTCCTTCGAACGCTTCGACACACCCTCGACGAGCACATCGAACACCTTCCCGACATCGCGGGCATTGCTCTCACGCGACAGTTCGTTCTGAAGAGCAATCATGCGGTTCAGACGGTCAATCTTCACATCCTCCGGCACATTGTCGGGCATCGTACGCGCCGCCAACGTCCCCGGACGTTCAGAATACTTGAACATAAACGAAGAATCAAAACCGACCTCACGCATGAGCGACAGTGTATCCTGGAAATCCTCCTCGGTCTCATCATGGAAACCGGTGAAAAGGTCGCTCGATATACCGCAGTCGGGAATGGCACGACGTATGGCGGCAATGCGGTCAAGATACCATTCGCGGGTATATTTGCGGTTCATCGCCTTCAACACCTTGTTGGAACCTGACTGGACAGGAAGGTGGATATGCTTGCAGAGATTCGGACGCGAGGCAATCATGTCGATGGTCTCGTCGCTCATGTCCTTGGGATGGGAAGTGGTGAAACGGATACGCATGTCGGGAGCGGCATCTGCCACCATTCCGAGAAGCTTCGGGAAGTCGACAACTTCACCTTCGGGAGTCGTATAGGAATAACTGTTGACATTCTGTCCGAGCAGCGTGGCCTCCTTGAAGCCGCGGGCACGCAGGTCGGCAAGCTCGGCAAGGATACTGTCGGCACTGCGCGAACGTTCGCGTCCACGGGTGTAGGGGACGATGCAGTAGGAGCAGAAATTGTTGCAGCCGCGCATGATGCTGATGAAGCCCGACACAGGATTGCCTGTGATTCGCGCGGGAATAATGTCGCGATAGGTCTCGGTGGTGCTCAGTTCGACATTGACAGCCTTCTCTCCGGCTTCGACTGATGCGAAGAGGTTAGGCAGGTCGAGATAGGAATCCGGACCGGCCACGAGGTCGACACCATGTTTGCTGACAAGTTCCTCCTTGACGCGCTCAGCCATACAGCCGATAACACCCACAATCAGGCGCGAGGCATCCTTCGGACGCTTGCGGCGAAGCGATGAGAGATAAGCGAGACGAGACACAATCTTCTGCTCCGCATTGTCGCGGATGGAGCATGTGTTGAGAAGCACCGCGTCAGCCTCCTCAACGGTCGGGACAATCTCATAGCCGACTGTCTCCAGAACGGAAGCAACGACTTCGCTGTCGGCCACATTCATCTGGCAGCCGTAGGTTTCAATATGTAATTTGCGTGATAAACTCATAATTTATAAGTAGATTCTTTGGCTATAAGCGCAAGATTCCGTAAATTTGTCTGCAAAATTACGAAAAACCGCGCAATGGAAAAAATAATATTATTCCTGATTGTCTTCGGTATCGGTTCGCTCTTCGAATATCTCAAAAAGAAAGGTAAGGAAAGGGCGGAATCTCCACGCGCGGCTACTCCGCGCCCGACGGCTCACTCCGGTAATCCAACGGCTATCAACCAATTTTTAAACTTGCGTTACGGACTCAATGTGAGCAATCCCACTGTCACCGTAAGGCCCGATGAAGCCTCTGTCAGTGAAAAAGAGGAAACTGCCGCCCCCCGACCAATGTCTTCCCCCTTCCTCCCCGGCGAACGTCATGCCGTCACCACACCGAAAACCGATGATGTCCCGATGGAGCTGACAGAGCTTGAAGAACTTCCGGAAATCACCGACAAACGGCCGACTGAAACCGACAGCGCTACAGCAGCGCACTACGAACGTTGGCGACGCGCCATCATCGACACCACGATTCTGACACCGAAATTCAACTCTCCATCATAATCAACCTCCCCCTACCCTCTCACCATCACCGAAAATCAAATTTCAATCATAAACAAATTCCTTCTACTCCTCCGCTTAATTCAGAAAAAAGAAAATTATGAAATTTCCCATCCTGACTCCCGAAGAGGCAGCCGATCTGTTTTTCAACGAAGCCAAATGTGGATTTTCCGGCTTCACCGCTCCCGGTTCGCCCAAAGTAGTAACTCAGGCAATAGCCGCGAAGGCCGAAAAGCTCCATGCCCAGGGTGAACCTTTCAAAATCAACATTATCACCGGTGCATCGACCAGCGACAACTGCGACGGTGTCCTCGCACGCGCCAATGCTATCGGCAAGCGCACACCCTACCAGAATCACCCCGATCTGCGCAAGCGCATCAACTCTCACGATGCACACTACTTTGACCTTCATCTTTCGGAAGCTGCCCAGAAACTCCGCTACGGTTTCTTCGGCGAACTTGACCTTGCCATCATCGAGGTTTCCGACATTCAGGATGACGGTACTGTAGTTGTCGGCACAGGCGTGGGCAACGTTCCCACCATTGCCCGCATGGCCAAGAAAATCGTCATTGAGCTCAACGAGAAACTCCGCCATGCTCTCTACGGTCTCCACGACATCTATCTCCCCCTCGATCCCCCCAACCGCACAGAAATTCCTATTTTCAAGGCAAGCGACCGCATCGGTTCTCCCGTCCTCAAGATTGACCCTGAGAAGATTGTCGGCGTTGTCATGAGCGACCACTATGAGGGTGTCAAGGCTTTCACTCCGCTCGACGACACTACCAAGCAAATCGGTGCCAACGTCTGCCGTTTCCTCATCGAAGAACTTCGCCGCGGTGGCATTCCCAAGACCTTCCTTCCTCTCCAGTCAGGTGTGGGCAACGTGGCAAACGCCGTCCTCTACGGCCTTGCCGATGCCAAGGAGATTCCTCCCTTCGAAATGTATACCGAGGTAATTCAGGACGCTGTTATCGACCTCATGAAGCAGGGCCGTTGCAAATTCGGTTCCACCTGTTCGCTCACCGTTTCCAACGAGGTTGAGGATGAAGTCATCAGCAACATCGAATTCTTCAAGAAGCATGTTGTTCTCCGTCCTTCGGAAATCTCCAACAACCCCGAGGTCATCCGTCGACTTGGTGTAATCTCCATGAACACCGCCCTTGAAGCTGACATCTTCGGCAACATCAACTCGACCCACGTCACCGGCACACGCATGATGAACGGTATCGGCGGTTCAGGCGACTTCACACGCAACGCCTACATCTCGATCTTCTCCTGCCCCTCAATCACCAAGGAAGGAAAGATTTCCAATATCGTCCCCATGGTGTCGCACGTCGACCACACCGAACACTCTGTCGACATCATCGTGACTGACCAGGGTATCGCCGACCTCCGCGGCCTCGATCCGGTAGAGCGCGCACACGAAATCATCAACAACTGCGCCCACCCCATCTACCGCGAACTCCTCCGCGACTACCTCAAGCTCAGCACCCGTGGCGGTCAGACTCCCCACACCCTCCATGCAGCCCTCGCCTTCCACACTGAGTTCCTCTCATCAGGCGACATGCGCAACGTTGACTGGTCGAAATTCGCATAATCAATCTTTTCAAGATTATAACCGACACTAAATCGGGCATGGTCAAAGTTTGACCATGCCCGATTTGTCTATCCATCATAAATAGTCCGTAATTGACGGCGCATTAAATTCGTATAATCTGAAAAAGGCACAGAACGACAGAAGGCCAGAAGACACAAAGATTAATTTCAAGGAAATTATAACTTCTCTTGCATTTGACTTTTGGGTGCTTTTGCATCTCTTTTTACCGTATATGAATCGGATTTTCTGATTGACCCGATATGTGAAACCGGAAAGTCATACAAAATCCACAGGGGCGGAAGAAACAATTCCATCTGTTTCTTCCGCCCCTGTGGATTATCTTAGCGTCTATCGGAGAGCATCAGTCAAACACGCCCTCCATTGTAGTATCCTCGGCATTAGTGTCGGGATTGACTTCCTCCTCATACATGCCATAGAACTCTTTCTCACAGAGATTCACATCGGCGGGGAAATCAAACTTGGCGCTCTGCGAATAGTTGAGCGACTTGTCAGCGTAAACCTTCTTCATGAAACGGCCATAGATAGGAAGCGCCATCGACGCACCCTGACCGTAGGCCATGGTGTTGAAGTGAATGAAGCGTTCGTCACCGCCAACCCATGTTCCGGCCACAAGGTTGGGAGTAAAGCCCATGAACCATCCGTCGGCGTTATAGTTGGTCGTACCGGTCTTGCCACCCATCTCGGCAGTCAGTCCGAAGCGCGAACGGACACGATGGGCAGTACCCTCGTTGACCACATTAAGCAGCATGGACAGGATACGGTAGTATGCCTTTTCACTGATGACCTCCGTGTGGCGCGGCGAGAATTCCGATATGATGTTGCCGTTGTTATCGGCGATAGCAGTCACAAACATGGGATCAACGCGCATACCGTTGTTGGCAAAGGCCGAGTAGGCTGTCACCATCTCCTTGACGGAGACATCCGCCGGGCCGAGACAGAGCGACATCACCGGAGGCAATTCCGCAGTGATACCGAAATTGTGCATTGTTCTGACAAGCGAAGGGGGCGAAAGCTGCGAGATGAGACGTGCCGAAATCCAGTTGTTGGAGTTGGTAAGCGCCCATCGGAGGTCAACCATCTCGCCCACACGGGCTGATCCGGCATTACGCGGTGCCCACACGTTTCCGGCTTCGTCTGTCAGGACAGGCTGGGTATTGGAGAAAACGTCGCAGGGAGTATAGCCCTCCTCCATCGCGTATGTATAAAGGAAAGGTTTGACGGTCGAACCGATCTGACGGCGGCCTGTCGACACCATGTCATATTGGAAATACGAGAAGTTCGGGCCACCGACGTATGCCTTGATATGACCGTTGAGCGGATCCATCGCCATGAAACCTGTGCGGAGGAAGTGTTTGTTGTAAAGCACCGAGTCGAGAGGTGTCATGATTGTGTCGACCGAACCATTGTAGGTGAACACCTTCATCTCGCGTGGAGTATTGAACGCACGGTCTATTTCCTCACGCGAGGCACCGGCCTTGGTCATCACACGATAACGGTCGGTGTTCTTCATCGCGTTGCGCACAAGGTGGTTCCTGCGGATTTCCGAAAGTTCCGCACGGTCGGAGGTGTAAGGCGCACCCTTTGTCCCACGTTTCTCGCGGAAGAAGGCTGGCTGGAGATAGTCGCCGAGATGTTCGGCCACAGCCTCCTCAGCATACTCCTGCATACGGGAGTCAATGGTGGTGTAGATTTTCAGACCATCGGTATATATGTCATACTTCGAACCGTCGGGTTTGGGATTCTTCTCAATCCATCCGAAGAGCGGATTGGTTTCCCATGCGATTGAATCGTCGATGAACTTCTGGGTTTCCCATCCACGGTAGTTCTCGCGCTCAGGCTTGTGGGCACGGAGCATACGGCGAAGTTCCTCACGGAAATATGGAGCGATACCATCCTTTGCATCCACACGGTTGAAAGTCAGTGTGAGCGGAAGAGCCGAGAGCGAGTCAAGCTCGGCCTTTGTGATTTTTCCGGCCTTCTCCATCTGAGCAAGCACCACATTGCGGCGCTGACGTGTGCGCTCGTTCTGACGCACAGGGTTATAGTAGGCGGGATTTTTCACCATGCCGACGAGAGTGGCGGCTTCCTCTATCTTAAGGTCCTTGGGAGCCTTGTTGAAATAGACATGCGCTGCGGATTTGATGCCGACGGCATTGTAGAGGAAGTCAAACTGATTGAGATACATCTTGATGATTTCCTCCTTCGAATAGTAGCGTTCGAGCTTCACTGCAATCATCCACTCAATCGGCTTCTGCATCGCGCGGGAGAGCACCCCCGAACTGTTGGGCGAATAGAGCTGCTTGGCAAGCTGCTGGGTGAGGGTCGAACCGCCACCGGCATTCTTGTTGCCCATCAGGACGGTCTTGAACAGCACACGGCCGAGACCGCGCATGTCAATACCCGAGTGGTCCTCGAAGCGCACATCCTCAGTCGAGATGAGAGCGTCGATGACGTAGGGCGACACTTCATCGAAATCAGCATAGACACGGTTGCCTGTACCGACAAAATAACGTCCGATCTCCTTGCCGTCCGATGAATAGAGCACCGAGGCAAAGCGGTCGGTAGGATTCTTCAATTCCTCAACAGGTGGCATATATCCAATGACACCGTTGTAGATAAAGAACAAGAATAGGAAGATACCGACGATGACGGAGAAAAATATAATCCACATCGTGGCAATTAGCCCGCGATGACGGCGGGGCTTCTTGGCCTTTGCCGCCACAGACCTCTTCGGAGTCCTTTCGGCGGTATTCTGATGATTATTTTCTTGTTGTTTCATTATACCTTATAATATGTATTGGAGAGTAATACAAACCAAGATGCAAATTTACGAATTTTCCTTCAATATCACATAATCAAAATTCAAATGAACTACTAATCAAAATTCAATTAACTACATCTGTCAAATTCCGTTTTCCGATGAAATTTGACTTTGCCAATCCTGAAACAAATGCCGTCCGGACGTGTTTTTATTTTAGAGGGTGTTTAACAATAAATGTTAACCCGTGGGTTCCGTATTTCGGAGCAGATTTTCTGCTGCGTTGAGGGAGTGTACTTAATGTACACGACTGAGACAAAGCGGAAAAGATGCCCGAAAGACGGAAAGGCGAAGGTAACTTTTACAGATTAATCCATCCTCATGATAAAGAAAATAAACTTTAATGAAATACAATGAAACTATAATACCGTTGCCTCGGTTTCTCTTTGGCGCTTATCCCGCAACTCTTCGGTCGAGTGCCAATGGGCACACTCCCTCATCGTTACGGAATAATCACTCAAAGATAAACCGCCCACGGATTAACATTTATTATTAAACACCCTCTTAAAGACACGATTTGACTATTATGATACAATATCTTGGTGACATATTGAGAAACTATCCTACCCTGGCCGTATTTCTCACAGTCGGTCTGGGTTTTCTGTTGGGACGTGTGCGCATCGGTTCCTTCTCGCTCGGAAGCGTGACAGCCGTGCTGCTCGTCGGTGTCATTGTGGGACAATTCGAGATACCGATGTCAGGTCCGCTGAAGACAGTGTTCTTCATGATGTTTCTCTTCTCAATCGGCTACAGCGTAGGACCGGAGTTTTTCAAATCACTGCGTGGAACGGGCTTGAAACAAGTCTTGTTTGCTATTCTGATGAGTATGAGCTGTTTTGCCGTCACAATTGCCATTTCCTATATCATGGGCTATTCAAAAGGAGAGACCGTCGGACTTTTCTCCGGTTCACAGACATGCTCGTCGCTCATAGGTGTCGGCTCGGAAGCAATCATGAAACTGCCGATAGATCAAGGCATCAAGGATAAGGAAATAGCCATTATTCCTGTATGTTATGCCGTGACATATATCTTCGGCACTCTTGGAACAGTCATACTCTTGGGCAATTTCGGGCCAAAACTTCTCGGAGGCATCGAAAAGGTGCGCCAACAGGCAGTGGAACTTGAAAAAAGCCTCGAAAACGACTCATGGAAATCCGACCCTTCGAAACTTAATGCCCACCGTGGAATTTCATTCAGAGCCTACCGGCTGACCGGCGACCTGTTCAAAGGAGGACGCACCGTAGCCGAAGCGGAGACTTTTCTAAGTTCCATAGGGTTGCATGTCTACATCAGCCGTGTGCAGCAGGGCGACAAGATTTATGTCCCCACCCCATCCGATGTCCTTGGACCGGAGGACATCGCCGTCATCTGCGGTCCGAGAAAATACATGGTGAAGGTCGGCCAACATGCAGGAATCGAGGTCGAGAACCGCGAACTTCTCACCTACCCCGTAGGCCGTCTGCCGGTTCTTGTCACCTCACGCGACATCATAGGGCAGACCGTGGCAACCCTGATGGCCTCCCCGTTGATGCGCGGAATCTCCATCAGACGCATCAAACGCAAGGGCAAGGAAATCTCCGTCAAATCTTCGCGCCTTCTCGAACGCAACGACATGCTGACACTGATAGGCAACCCCGAAACACTCACTGAAGCCGGTCGCATGATTGGACACGCCGACCCTCCTACCACTGCGAGCGACCTGATGTTTGTCGGGCTTGCAATCTTCATCGGAGGATTCATAGGCACTCTTACCGTCTGGGTCGGCGGTGTACCTGTAAGCTTCGGAACCAGCGGTGGCGCACTCCTTGCCGGTATCGTTTTCGGATGGTTGCGCTCGAAACGTCCGACTTTCGGCCAGATTCCCTCTCCGGCCTTATGGATAATGAACAACCTCGGCCTCAACGTCTTCATTGCCGTGGTGGGCATCGAAGCGGCTCCATCGTTTGTATCTGGACTCCAGTCGGTTGGGTGGCTGCTTTTCGTGGCAGGAGCTGTCGGGACCACCATTCCACTGCTCTTCGGCCTATGGCTTGGCAACAAGGTGTTCAAATTCAATCCTGCAATCACACTCGGATGCTGCGCGGGGACACGCACATGCACCGCTTCGCTCGGCGCCGTGCAGGATGCAATCGGAAGCACCGTCCCGGCGATAGGCTATACCATCACCTACGCTGTCAGCAACATACTCCTCGTCGTGTGGGGCATGGTGACAGTCATGCTTGTGTAAATGAAAATCACACATACAAGCGCCTAATTTCCACGGCTTTTCATTAACTTTGCCGAAGGATAGACTGTAAGGGCAGAAAAATTTTTGTTCAGTCCCGTGCAGTCTTTCACCATTTTTCGCATCATTATTTTGAGAAATGGATACGGTGAAGCTAATCGGACAGTGCGCTGCGGGCGATAGAGATGCTATGGCCCGGCTTTATCATGCCTATTCCGGAAGAATGCTGAAGCTGATTGAACGCTACGTCAACGAACCGTCAGCCGCCGAAGACATTCTCCACGACGGATTCCTCGTCATCTTCTCACACATCTCCGAACTGCGCGCTCCCGAAAAGCTCGAATACTGGATGGGGACAATCATGAAAAACCTTGCCATCCAGTATCTCAGCCGCATAGAGGTAGCCACCGTACTTGAAGATATGGACGAACCGGCGGACAGCCCCGATATGAACGACATCCTATCATACAATGAATTGGAGGTCATCATCAACAAGCTTCCGGAAGGCTACAGGAAAATCTTCAAACTTGCAGTCCTCGAAAACAAGTCGCACAAGGAGATAGGCAAACTGCTCGGCATCGCGCCCCACTCGTCGTCATCGCAACTTGCCCGCGCAAAGGCAATGATGCGTAAACTCATATCCGAACGTCAGACCGCCCTCGCTCTGATGGTTCTCTTGTTATTACTTTCACCCATAGCACTCGTCATGTTCAAGACCGACATGAATGATATGAGCATGAATATAAGCCAAACGGTCGGAAGGCTTGTTGAAGAAACATCGGTGAAATCGGGAGATAATCTGTCTGTATCTCCTGAAAATCTTATTGCAGGAACCATTTCCTCCAAGAAAACGACAGCAACAAGCTCCAAGACCTCGCCTGATGTCCCCCGAACCACGAAAACAGAAGCCCCCGTGGAGGAAAGGATTGAAGCGAACGAGGAAAGAACAGATATTAAACATGAGGAAGAGCCTACAGTGCAGACGACGGAAGCGGACACTGCACGCACACATAAACTCACCGTTGAACCTGTCACCGGAAATGAATATCGGACCTACATCGCTACATCCGGCAGACGCCATAACAGTCGTCAAAACTGGAGTGTGGGATTGACATACAGCCTTAATACTGACAGATTTGCAAATGCCTCAGAAGGCAATGATTATACTGTAAATGGCCCATGGAATGATGGTAGTATATCAGGTTCAGACAAACCTACCATACCACCCGAGCCGGATTATTCCAACCCCGGAAATATCAAACGTGAGGCCCACCACAGCGTCCCGGTGACTTTCGGAATAAGCCTTAGCCGGAGTCTGTCGCCACGGACAAGTATTGAGACCGGTCTCAATCTCACCTACATGCGGAGCAATGTCTCGTTCGGTTTTGACAATCATAGCTGCATGGATGCCTTGGTAAAATCATATTATCTCGGCATTCCGGTCAAACTCAACTTCAAAATCGCCACTTACGAACAGATTTCCATTTATGGAAGCGGAGGAATGGCTGTCGACATACCCCTCAGTTCGACAACCCGCACGCTCTACAAAGCCTCATTCTTCTCCGCTCCGGCGATGAATCCGCGCACTCAATTCTCACTATCCGTCGGGCTTGGTCTGGACTATCGCCTGACGCGCTCCGTCAGCATCTATGCCGAACCTTCATTGCGATATTATCCCGCCAACGGCTCTTCACTCCCGACAATCCGCAGCGAACATCCCTTTGAATTCACCATCCCAATCGGACTGCGTTTCAATCTTTAAACAACCGGTCAAAATTTTTTCATGAAGTGATGCAGTCTTTCGGATTATTTCCAATCATTAAGACAAAACATCAACACATTATTCAAATCATGAAAGCATCACTCTACCCTATTGCGGCTATGCTCATGTCAGGTTTCACGTTCACGGCCTGTATGAATGAAGACGAGGGACAGAAAGACATCACCGTGCGCGAAACCATCACCGTTCTTTCGGAAACGAGAATCACATTCCCATATCTTGGCGAAAACAGATACTTCCCCATCGAACAACTCGTGGTGATTGATTCCAAAGGAGCAGAGAGCACCCTCGGCCTGAATGCTATCAGCGAGTTCGATTGGGAACGCGGCTACAGTTATGAACTGAGCGTGGACAAGACCATCCTCGCCAATCCTCCGATGGA
Organism: uncultured Duncaniella sp.; assembly: GCF_910577345.1. Classification (GTDB taxonomy): domain Bacteria; phylum Bacteroidota; class Bacteroidia; order Bacteroidales; family Muribaculaceae; genus Duncaniella. Next base: position 41,771 of record NZ_CAJTMT010000006.1, on the reverse strand, counting down.
TGACACCGATAAGAGGTATCGTCTCCGGAAGATACTGGAAAAGCGCAAGGATCCATCCTTCAACCCATCCGACAAGGCAGTCGAAACCGAAGCTGACATCATCTTCGCATCCGGAACACCTGCGGAAATATATATGGCCGACCGTGACAGGTTTACGATTGATAATTCAGGAGTGATAACCCCGGATGAGCAAAATGTTCTGACACAGCAGGTGTTTGAGGGACATATCAATCTCGTCTACGTTCTGGGTATCGACAATCCGCTCTTCGGGCGCTGGAATTATATCATCGACAGGATATATGTCAGCTCTCCGTTTTCCGAAAAACTGCGCCCGCTTGATTACCAACGATATTTCCAATCCCCTGCGCTTACCGAAATCATACCTTCAACAGAAAAGGAGCGTATGGTTGCAGAAGGAGAATCCGGAGATACCTACACCTACACGCTCTATCTTTACAGTGCGGAAAATCTTGCCATTCAAGCCATAAAACTGAACTTTGAAAAACTTTGATTCTCCACTCCCTAAAAAGCATAACAACACTTACACAACCCCTCACATTTCAACTAAAAAAATGAAAAAACTAACCACATTTGCAATCGGGATGACACTCGCACTTGCCTCATGCAGCAACGACAATGACGTTACCGACAACTCACGACATGAAATCAATCTTCCTCCGGCCCAAAGCGAAATAGTGACCTCGCAGATTTCAATGGCATTCGACATGCTGCGATATTTCCACGCGAAATCAGGAAATGACAACTTCATGGTTTCTCCGCTTAGCGCTCAATTCGCATTGGGAATGCTCATGAACGGAGCCGACGGCAACACCCTCGCCCAACTGACGGATGCACTCGGAGTCACTTCAGTATCAGAACTTAATTCACTCAATAAACTGCTGATGTCCGAACTTCCGAAAGCCGACCGAAAAACAACGTTCCAATCAGCCAATTCAATCTGGCTCAGAAAGGAGTTCAATGTACTTCCATCGTTTTCACTGGCTATGACCGACATTTACAATGCAGAAGCGACAAGTCTCGACCTCACAAGCTTTGAAGCGGTAGAGAGAATCAACCGTTGGTGCAGTGACCGAACAAAGGGGATGATTAAGGAAACTCTTAAAGAGCCATGCTCTGACGAGACCGTATTCCTTCTCATCAACGCCCTTTATTTCAAAGGCGAATGGGAGGATTCATTCAAAAAGAGCGATACAACCGACAAAGAGTTCCGCAACTCCGATGGAACAAAATCAATGGTTCCGACAATGTGTGACAGCAACCATCTGATAAGCTACGGCAACTATCCCGATTACTCAGTGGCCTCACTTGCCTACGGCAACGGGACATACACCATGACCATTATCCTTCCGGAAGAGAACCGCTCTCTCGAAAGCGTCATTGAGGATTTCGACCTCCAATCATGGAATGACTGCAAAAGCAGATTATCTAAATTTGAATGTTCAGTCGAACTCCCGAAATTCAAGATTGAAAGCAATCTCGCAGTCGACGATTTTCTGAAAAGCCTCGGTGTGGAAGATGCGTTCAATCCTTTTAAGGCGGATTTCAGCAAACTCTCCGACACTCAGACATTCGTTTCAAAAGCCAAACAACTGACAAGTATAGATGTTGACGAAAAGGGAACGGAGGCATCTGCCGTAACTATAATCCAAGGAGAGTTTACAGCCGTAGGACCCGGGCCTCAACTCAACTTCCATGTCGACCGTCCCTTTGCCTTCATGATAGAGGAAAGCTCGACGGGAGCAATACTTTTTGCAGGATGCGTCAATAGACTGTAAGCTGCAATATCCGTATTTCAACAAAATATATCCATCCACCATCGCCCGGCAAAACAAATAAATGCGCCCCGAAAGTCATATAGTCTCGACTTTCGGGGCGCATTGCAAATTTCAGAGTCGGTCAAAAGACCTCCTCTTATCCTATCGGGAATTATTATTCCAAACGGCGGGCTCCGTCGGAGATAATCACGTCGTAAATCTTGGGTGCGTGACCGTAACGCTCGTTGAACTTCTCAGTCACGGTTGCGATGAACGAATCATGGATTGCGTCAGGCACGAGGTTAATGGTGCAACCACCGAAACCGCCGCCCATGATGCGCGAACCTGTCACGCCACATTCCTTAGCAACATCGTTGAGGAAATCAAGTTCCTCGCAAGACACCTCATAGTCCTTGGAAAGACCTTCGTGAGTCTCATACATCAGACGGCCGACTGTAGCGATGTCGCCACGGTTGAGGGCATCGCAGACACCGAGCACACGCTCTTTCTCGCCGATGACGAATTTGGCGCGCATATAGTCCTCTGCACTGATGTCGGACTTCACTGCATCAAGCATCTCCATGTCAGCATCGCGGAGAGTCTCGATTCCGAGACGCTTTGCCACACGCTCACACGACTCACGACGCTTGTTGTAGGGTGAATCCACGAGCTCATGTTTCACAACCGAGTCAACAAGCACAAGCTTGTAGCCGTCAATCTTGAAGGGGAAGTACTCATATTCGAGCGAACGGCAGTCGAGACGGATAAGGCAGTCCTTCTTGCCGAACACTGAGGCGAACTGGTCCATGATGCCACAGTTCACACCGCAGTAGTTGTGTTCGGTTGACTGACCGATTTTGGCAAGCTCAAACTTGTCGATTGAGTTACCGTTGAAAAGGTCGTTGAGCGCGAAAGCGAAACATGATTCAAGAGCCGCAGACGAAGAGAGACCAGCGCCGAGAGGCACATTTCCTGCGAAGACTGCATCAAAACCCTTGACAGTGCCACCGCGCTTGATGATTTCACGGCAAACACCGAAAACGTAGCGCGCCCACTGCTCGGCAGGAGCATCAGCCTCGTTGAGACCGAAGCTGGCACTTGCGTTCATGTCAACTGAATAAAGATTGACCTTATCAGTGTCGTTGGGACGGATTTCGGCCATGATGACCTTGTCGATTGCACCCGGGAACACGAAACCGCCGTTATAGTCGGTGTGTTCGCCGATGAGGTTGATGCGGCCGGCAGAAGTATAGAATGTGCCTTCGCCTCCGAAATGCGATGCGAAAGCCTCGCTGATTTGTTTTTTTAATTCCATGGAAGGATTGTATGAGGTAAGATGTATGTGATAATAGGTAATATCTTGCGTCTGGAATCAGAACATTTTGTCGGGATAGACTCCGTCGGCATGAAGCTGGGCGAATTTCTCCACGACACCGGGACGGTCGGCTGCGTATGTCACGCCAAACCAGCGGGAATCGGTGTCAAGCACCTTGACTGTAGCCTCACCTGAATGGATGAGCGTGTCAATCACAAGGGGGATGAAGAATTCAGCCTTCGGAGTGTTGAGGTCCTTGTCAAGGAAGGTGCGGAACTCACGCTCTGAATAGTCGAAGTAGTCGGGAGTGAAGCCCCAAAGGTTCATCGACACGGGAGTCATGGGGTCGAGAGTCTGCTCAACTCCATTTTCATCAGTGAAAACGATGTCGCCGTTGGGAGCGTAGGAAATAGCTGTACGCTCGACAACACCGGTGAGGTTTCCGTCCTCACCCTTTGAGCATACGCCACGGGCTACGGAGCCGTTCTCAGTCATTGTGTTGCCAACGCGGAAACCTACCATCGAATAGTCACCCTTGCGGTCGCGGGGACGCATGAGGTCCTCGGCCATCACACGGAAGGCATCGCGGCCATAGAAGTCATCGGCGTTGATGACGGCAAACGGCTCATTGATGACCTCGCTACCCATCATGACAGCATGGTTGGTGCCCCAGGGCTTGGTGCGGTCCGCCGGGCAGGTGTAGCCTTCCGGAAGTTTATCGGTTGCCTGGAAGACAACCTCAACAGGAATATGGCCTTCATATTTTGAAAGGATTTTTTCGCGGAAATCCTTCTCGAAATCTTTACGGATAACAAAAACCACTTTGCCGAATCCTGCCTGGATGGCATCGTAGATTGAATAGTCCATGATGGTCTGACCCTGGGGGCCTAAGGGATCGAGCTGCTTGAGACCGCCGTAACGGCTTCCCATACCTGCAGCGAGAACGAAAAGTGTAGGTTTCATTGGGTATGTAATGATGTTTTATAGTTTTGAGTTGGGAGTTTTGAGTTGGGAGTTTAGAGGACGTTGAATTTGAAGACGATGGTCTCGTCATATTTCTCTCCCGGACGGAGCACCGGTGAGGGGAATTCGGGTTTGTTGGGCGCGTCGGGGAAGCCTTGACATTCGATTGCCACACCGTCATAATCATTGTAGCTGCCTCCGGAAATGCTTTCGGGGCAACCGGCAAGCCAGTTGCCGGTATAAATCTGCATTCCCGGCTGAGTGGTGGAAATCACAAGCGAACGGCCCGATTTTCCGGAACGAAGCTCAGCCACGTCCTTAAGCTGACCTTTCTCATAACCGTCGATGACCCAGCAGTGGTCATAGCCCTTGCCAACTTTGAGAGGATGGAAATCAGCATTGATGTCACGGCCGATAGCCTTGAATTCGGTAAAGTCCATGGGAGTTCCTGCGACGGGAGCGAGTTCGCCTGTAGGAATCTGTGTGTCATCTGTGGGGAGATAGCAGGATGCTTTCAGGAGGAGCTCATGGTCAAGCACAGTGCCGGAATTTTCGCCATCAAGGTTGAAATAGGCATGGTTTGTCAGATTGACCACTGTAGCAGCATCGGTCTCAGCCGTGATATGGAGCGAGAGTTCATTGTCATCAGTCCATGTATACTCGGCTTTGACATCGAGATTACCGGGATAACCTTCCTCACCGTCAGCGGCACGATAGGTGAATGTAACCTTGTTGCCTTCTGCCTTGCTTCCCCAGATGCGGTTCATGAAACCGGTCGGACCTCCGTGGAGGGCGTTGGGCCCGTTGTTGATCGCGAGGTTGTATTCTTTTCCATCGAGCGTGAACTTGCCGAGAGCTATACGGTTGGCAAAACGCCCGGGAATCTTGCCTGCACAGGGACCGTCACCCATATACGACGCCGCATCCTTGTAGCCGAGAGCCACGTCAGCAAGCTTGCCGTCACGGTCAGGCACACATACGGCCACAATGCCTGCGCCAAGGCTCGAAAGAGTCACCGACGCACCTGAAGCGTTGGTGAGGGTATAAAGTGTGATTTCCCCTGCAGGAGAAGTTGAGGTCAAAGTCTTAATTTCCATTTTCGTTTTTGAATTGATGAGCCTTTCTCGGCAATAGATTTTAAACTTCCAGACGGGACAAAGACATGGCAGGTCAATACCTTGCACAAGTCTGCAACCCGATTGGCTACTGCAAATATAGTCAATGTTGACCGTTTCAGCAACCCATCGGGCTCAAAATCATAAAAGTTGACTGATTTGTCACAATAAATGACTGATTTTTCATCCAACCGACTTCCACGCCCCTCCCCACAAGCCGATTCAAAGTTACAATAACTCGTCCCACTATTCCGACACGACGATTGACATAAGCACAACTATCAAGATACCGGTATCAAGTTGCCGGAACCATATATCCCCCCTCAAATATCCGAAACCTCAATGTAAAAATTCATCGGTATACTTTAAACTTTCGACAATTCATGTAATTTTTCGCAGGTATACTTTAAACTTTCGCAATTCATCTCCGTATTATTCACTGATTATGGATTGGGTAATATGGAGAAAAATTCGTAACTTTGCACCCCGAAAATCAAATCGGACAGACCGAAAATCAATTTATAGAATGATAGCTGTTAATAATTTAGGAATACAATTCGGCAAGCGGGTTCTTTTTCAGGACGTGAACCTCAAGTTCACACCCGGCAACTGCTATGGTATTATCGGTGCAAACGGTGCCGGCAAGTCAACTCTCATGCGAATCCTCAGCGACCAGCTCTCTCCGACACACGGAACTGTGTCGCAAGGCCCCGGTGAGCGTATGAGCGTGCTCGAACAGGACCACTTCAAATTCGACGACTGCACCGTGATGGAAACCGTGCTACGTGGCCACACCGTCCTTTGGGACATCATGCAGGAAAAGGACGCCCTCTATGCCAAGGAAGATTTCTCGGACGAGGACGGCATCCGTGCCTCCGAGCTTGAAGAGAAGTTTGCCGAGCTTGAAGGATGGAACGCCGAGAGCGATGCCGCAGCCCTTCTCAGCGGTCTCGGTATCAAGGAAGACAAGCACTACACACTCATGCGCGACATGAGCGGTAACGAGAAAGTGCGCGTACTTCTTGCCAAAGCCCTCTTCGGCAACCCCGACAACCTGCTCCTCGACGAACCTACCAATGACCTCGACCTTGAGACAGTGGCTTGGCTCGAAGACTATCTCTCAAAATTCGAGAACACGGTGCTTGTCGTCAGCCACGACCGTCACTTCCTCGATTCGGTCTGCACCCACACGCTCGACATCGACTACAATAAGCTCACACTCTTTGCCGGCAACTACAGCTTCTGGTATGAGTCGTCGCAGCTCGCCCTCCGTCAGCAGCAGCAGGCCAACAAGAAGGCCGAGGAAAAGCGCAAGGAACTTCTTGAATTCATCCAGCGATTCAGCGCGAACGTGGCCAAGTCGAAGCAGACCACCTCGCGCAAGAAGATGCTTGAAAAACTCAATGTCGAGGAAATCCAGCCCTCGTCACGCCGCTATCCGGGCATCATCTTCACTCCCCAGCGCGAACCCGGCAACAAGATTCTCGAAGTCAAGGGCCTTACAGCCTCTGTCGACGGTGAGATTCTCTTCAAGGATGTCAACTTCCAGGTGGAGAAGGGCGACAAGATCGCATTCCTCAGCCATGACCCCCGTGCCATGACCGCCCTCTTCGAAATCATCACCGGCAACCGCAAACCGGACGAAGGCACCTACGAATGGGGACAGACCATCACATCGGCCTACCTCCCCCTCGACAACTCCGCCTTCTTCAACTGCGACCTTAACCTCGTCGACTGGCTCTCACAGTTCTCCAACGACAGTTCTGAAATCTATCTCAAAGGCTTCCTTGGCAAAATGCTCTTCTCCGGTGAAGAGGTGCTGAAGAAAGCATCCGTGCTCTCGGGAGGAGAGAAGATGCGTTGCATGATTGCACGCATGATGATGACCGACGCCAACACTCTTGTGCTTGACTCCCCCACCAACCACCTTGACCTCGAATCAATCCAGGCATTCAACAATACCCTGCAGGCATTCAAGGGCAATGTGCTTCTTTCAAGCCACGACCACGAATTCATCCAGACCGTCTGCAACCGTATAATCGAGCTTACTCCCAACGGAACAATCGACAAGCTCATGGACTACGACGATTATATCACAGACGAAAAGGTTGCCGCTACCCGCGAAAAACTCTACGGAGCATAACCCGCCCTGCCAACCGACAAAACAACAACCTGCCCCTCACACAAACCGGAGGAGCAGGTTGTTGTTTTTTATTCCCATCTTGGCAATACATAAACCAAGCCAAACGCTATAAATCATCTTGCTTCCATCTCTTTTTGATGATGAAATAGCAATCTTAAGCGCTGCCAATAAGTCAATAATAAAGAAGTTAGATATCAAGGATTAAATTTGCTATATGCGCATCCTATTTATATGCAATAAAGAGAAACTTGCGGGTTTTGAAATTTTCAAAAGATGGTAATAGAGCTGCTACTCCTATTCCACGTAGCACATCTATAAAAATCCTCAAAAAAGCATTTTATTTAGAAACTTCCACCGACTTTTGGTTACTATTCTTACAAGGGATATTGATTTTGTGATTACAAAAATATTGGCTAATTTTGCAACATTAAGGCATCAGCTTAAGAGTAGGCCTTGCCTCAAATTTCACAAAAAAAGAAAAAGCGTTACTTGCGCTAAATCCTGACTGTCTGAAACTTCGCAACTTTCAATAGTAGAGCAGGACAAAGCAATGGTAGACGTCCTTATGTTATGCATTGGCTGGAATTATAATCCGGCCTATGACTGCATACGTGGGCTTCTGCATTGCTCTACCTCTCTATTTTGGGCATTGCGAAGGCCTCAGACAGTGGGAGAGCATGAGTGCGGATTCCCACGCTTTTTTATACGCAACAATTTTTGCTTCCACGGGAATCAGAAGCCTCCTTTATCAATCGAATGTCCTTGTTTACAAATCATCTGCTATCAAAATCGTTTCTGCAAAAAGTCATAGGAGGAATTATGGTAATGGCCTTTTCCATAAATCTATACCTCATATCCTTTGAAATTTTCTTACATAATACTCTGGATGGCTACGGCTATACTGAGTTTTTGATAAACTTCGCCAGAGGCTTTGTGCGACGAGGTCTGATTGGCGAATGGCTGCTTTGGTTTACCTCTGCAACGGGCATACATCCCCACGACACTATCAACGCTATTTGCCTGACTGCTTTTGTCTTAGTCCTATGGTTCTTTTTCAGAGAGTTCCATAAAGGTGGCTACAACTGGTGGTTGATACTTTCGCCCGTATTTTGCGGTTTTGTAGTATATATTATCCGCAAGGACTTCTTGCTATACGGTATAGTAATCGGCATATTCTACTTTATGCGCAACACATCCCCGACAGTATGGAAGCGGGCCATAGCCTTTTTATTGGCTACCTTTGGCCTGTTTCTGCATGAGGCATTCATTTTTTGGGGACTGCCTGTCTATGCCATGATATTGTTAACAGAGCGCAAACATAGGGTGATAAATTCATTACAAGTGACGTTGCTTCTTGGTGTTTTTACTGTAATGTGCTATTACAAAGGAGACTTAGACACTGCTCACGCAATCATTGATTCATGGAACGCCATTATTGACGGCTCGCCACTGTATTTCATAGAGAAGGATAGCATTGGGGCACTTTCATGGGACACTAAATCAACTATAATCAATCATATAGCCCGGAACATAGGTAGCACCCGTTTCGGCATTGTGTATTGGCCTATATGTATTTTAGTTGTTTATTACTTTCTCACATTCTTTTTTAATTCATTCAAGCCCACAAAAGCTACCTATGGAATGACCGAGCAGACGCACCTCTCGTCCTTACTCCTTACACTTTATCTATGTATGCTGCCAATGTTCGCGATGCTAAGCTGCGACTATGGTCGACTAATTCAATATGTCACAGTTACAGCCTTTTCAGCTTACTTTCTGATAGACAAAGACGTGATTGATCGAATGTTACCAAAAAAGCTGCAGCGCTTCGTTGCAGGGTTGAACACCACTCTGTATCGACTGTTGCCACCGAGCAAAGGGCTAATAACAGTACTTCTGCTCATTATCGGAATCAGCCCTTATTGGTATAATCCCACAGAGGCAATGATGAAAAGTCCCCTGGGCACAATCGGATATTTCTGCTGTATCAAAATCTTAAAACTGTTAGGTATATGACACTCCTTTCTCTTGCAAAACTGATACGTCCACACCAGTGGGTAAAGAATTTTTTTGTGGCACTTCCCCTCTTTTTCAGCGGTTCGATGTTGAATTTATGGTGCTGGAAACAGACGTTAATAACCTTCTTTGCCTTTTCGTTAGCCGCCAGTTCAATCTATTGCCTAAATGATATACTGGATGCAGACATAGACCGTATGCACCCAAAGAAAAAGCTGCGCCCCATAGCCTGCAATCAAGTGAGTGCATCTTTCGCATACGGCCTTATGGGGATGCTCACAGCAGGATCGTTATCGTTGTGCTTGATTCTGGGAAAAGCACACGCACCTGCCGTTGTAAGTATGATCCTATTGTATATTTTCCTGAATTTAGCCTATTGTATAAAATTGAAACACTACGCCATCATCGACGTATTCATAATCTCCGTTGGCTTTGTTTTGCGCCTGTGTGCCGGAGGATTAGCCTGTAGTATCTGGCTATCACCGTGGATAGTATGCATGACCTTTCTAATAGCGCTGTTTCTTGCCTTTGCCAAGCGACGCGATGACGTGGTGATACGCCAAACCACTGGTAATATCACCCGTGAAAACACCATGCGTTACAACCTTGAATTCATGAATCAGACCTTGGGTTTGCTCGGTGCAATAACCATAGTGTGCTATATAATCTATACAGTATCACCCGATGTTGAAACCCGTATGGGTAGCCAATATGTATACATTACCTCAGTATTTGTACTGGCAGGCATTCTACGCTATTTGCAAGTGACGATTGTGGACGTGCGTAGCGGTAGCCCCACAAAAATACTGCTGCGCGACCGATTCATTCAGTCTTGCGTGGTTCTTTGGATTCTTGTTTTCGTCACTATAATCTATCTATGATGCAGCAACCCCCCATCGCTTTTTTCGATTTCGACGGCACTATTACGCGACATGACACCTTCATAACCTTTGGATGCCATGCCTTAGGCAAGGTGCGTCTATGGTTATGCGTAGCTATAGCTTCCCCGTGGCTTGTACTTTGGAAGTTGGGAGCTATAAGCAATACCCAAGCCAAGAGGAAGCTCTTCAGTCTTATGTTCAAAGGAATGCCACGGCAGAAATTTACCGACCTTGGACACTCTTTCGCAACAGTTGTAGAGAAAGATTTATGTCCAAAAACTATGCGATTGATAGAGATGCACCAACAACAGGGTCATAAAGTCGTAATCGTATCGGCAAGTATAGGCACATGGATCAGGCCTTGGGCCGAAAGCCGAGCCATCGACCAGGTACTGTCGACTGAGGCTGAGTACAACAGTAATGACCTGCTTACCGGTCGCTTTTCTACCTTAAACTGCCATGGACCGGAGAAGGTAAGGCGTATCCAACAAGCCTTCCCCGAAGTAACTGAAGTAGACACCTATGCCTACGGAGACTCTGTAGGCGACCACGAAATGTTCTCTTTCTGCAAGTTTGCAACAAAAATAAAATGAACCATGTGTACTACCCGTTTACTTAAGTCCGAATCAAGGAGAGCTCAAGTCCTACGCTTCATAATCGCCGGAGGGATAGCCACAGTCCTACAATATGGCTGCTATATAGTTCTATTATCGACCTGCAGTATTCCAAGTCCAGTAGCTTCTATGGCAAGCTATGTCATAAGCATGGCATGTAATTTCTTCATGTCGAGCATCTTCACATTCCGGACGCGTCCTACCATATACAAGGTTGCTTCTTTTGCTGCCAGCCATATAGTGAACTTTGTGCTACAGACAGTACTCGTAGCAGCATTTACACATGTGATGCCACCAGAATGGGCATTATTGCCTGCCATGGTCATCTGCGTACCTATCAACTTTGTGCTGGTTCGCCTCTCACTTACAGCCAAGAGTCTGAAATAGCGTTTGACGCCACACCCCACATGTATCGAATATCATTATTCTTACAGGGATAATTGGAAGAAACTTAAAGCTTGACGTAATGACTATGTCTATAATTAGATAACAACCTGTTCCTCAGATAACACAAAGGAACAGGTTGTTATTTAACGTCTCATACCAATATCTGCAATCTAAAACATTGCTTTTATCACTATTACATGAAAACTTTCATTGATAATAAAAAGATTTTGAGCGTTATCGGTAAAAAAAGTTCCCTATCATAGTAATTTTACGCTGAAAATCATCCGTTTGCCGATTTTTTCTTCTTTGCGGGGTCACAGGTGAGGCCGACACCGAGTTTCTTGAAAATCTTATGGTCAACCTCTCCAAGCATGACAGTCGAGTGGACCTGACAACCGTTCAGCTCAGGAAGCTTTTCAAGCGCCCGGCGGCAATTGTCATCATGAGTGCTAAGGACAGAAAGCGCAACGAGTACCTCGTCGGTATGCAGACGCGGATTATGGCTGCGGAGATAGTTTATCTTCGTGTTCTGAATCGGCTCAATCATATCCTGCGGAATCAGTTTGATTGAGTGGTCAATCCCTGCAAGATATTTAACCGCATTCAAAATCAGTGCAGCACTCGGCCCGAGAAGAGCACTCGTCTCAGCAGTAATGATAGTACCGTCGGCAAGCTCTATGGCAGAACATGGAACACCGCTGCGCTCCGCACGTTCGCGGGCAGCAACTGTCGGACGGCGATACGATGTGTCAATCTTCGCTTGCTTGAACAAAAGAGCGATTTTATTGACCTCAGCCTCATTATCCTCACCCTGGGCAAAACGGTTGAGAGCTGTGTAGTAACGACGGATAATCTCATCTTTCGAAGCCTTGCAGCATACTTCATCGTCATTGATACAGAAACCGACCATATTGACACCCATATCCGTAGGTGACTTATATGGATTCTCGCCGTAGATACCCTCGAACAGAGCGTTGAGCACAGGGAAAATCTCAATATCGCGGTTATAATTGATGGCCGTCTTGCCGTATGCCTCAAGATGGAACGGGTCAATCATATTGACATCATTGAGGTCGGCAGTAGCAGCCTCATAGGCTATATTCACCGGATGCTTCAAGGGCAGACTCCACACAGGGAAGGTCTCAAACTTAGCATAACCGGCCTCAATACCGCGCTTGTTTTCATTGTAAAGCTGACTGAGACACACAGCCATCTTGCCGCTACCCGGCCCCGGGGCAGTCACAATCACGAGAGGACGCGAAGTCTCGACATAGTCATTGCGGCCGAACCCCTCATCGGAATCAATGAGGTCGACATTCGTCGGATAGCCCTCGATGGTGTAATGATAATAGGTGGTGATGCCCATGCGCTCCAGTTTCTGACGGAACGCATCAGCACTGCTCTGACCATTGTAGTGAGTGATGACGACCGACCCTACAAGGAAGCCGCGCTTCTGAAACTCCTCGCGCAGACGAAGGACATCCATGTCGTATGTGATGCCGAGGTCATTGCGCACCTTGTTCTTCTCAATGTCAAGAGCGCTGATGACGATAACGATTTCCGCCTGATCGCTCAATTGGCTGAGCATACGCAGCTTACTGTCAGGCTGAAAACCGGGCAACACACGGCTCGCGTGGTGGTCATCAAACAGTTTACCTCCAAGTTCGAGGTAAAGCTTGTTGCCGAACTGAGCGATACGCTCCTTGATATGTTCGGACTGAATCTTGAGATATTTCTCGTTGTCAAAACCGTATTTCATAACGGATTACAAAATTACAACATTTTACCCGAACCAACAAAAACGCATCATATTTTTTATTACAAGGATATGCTAATTTATTTGGCTATTAAATTTTAATGAATTAACTTTGTGGCGACAAAGGGGTGCGTGCCGATTGGGACGCTGAGATGATACCCTCCGAACCTGATGCGGTTAGTACCGCCGAAGGGATTGCATAAGTCCTTGCTGTTATCCACGGTCGGCTGAACGATAGCCTGCCTGACAGTTTTTAATATTCAATCTACGGTGAATCATAAATCGCCGGTGACAGATGTTACGGATATAGATGTGTGTGGTTTCCACGCGACTGATTATCCGTCGGCAAGGAGGAAGTTTTTTCAGACTCATTTTCCCGCATCGCTTTGTCAGATACATGCATCACCGATTCGGTGACAGCATCTGTCTATATGCCAACAATATAATCTGCACGATGCGAACATATTTCCCAGTTCTCACAATAGCCGGCAGCGACTCTTCGGGAGGCGCAGGCATCCAAGCCGACATCAAGACCATGTCGGCCATAGGTTGTTATGCCATGTCGGCTATCACGTCAATCACCGCTCAAAACACAACCGGAGTCCACTCCATCATGCCTGTCAGCCCTGCGATTGTGGCCGACCAGATTGATATGGTCATGACCGACATTCCTCCGCTTGCCACAAAAATCGGTATGCTCTGCAATGCAGAGGTAGCCTCAGCGGTTGCAGAAAGACTCGAACATTACGGTCCTGCCAATCTTGTCGTCGACCCTGTGATGATTTCCACATCCGGTTCGGTGCTTCTGGAAAAGGAAGCAGTGGAGACGCTTGTGAGACGCATTCTGCCTATCGCCACCATAATTACCCCTAATCAGATGGAAGCCAAGGCGCTCACCGGCGAGACCGATGTCACGAAGCAAATAGCGAAATTCAGGGAGATGGGTTGCAGGAATATCCTTATAAAAGGAGGTGATACCGACCGCACGGATTTCAAGATTGATGTGCTTGCCATTGAAGGCAACGACGAGGCAATCGAATTGCGCGCCGATGCCATCGACACCCGCAACACTCATGGAACGGGCTGCACACTCTCGTCGGCCATAGCCTCTTATCTCGCTCTCGGCTACGGACTTCCGGATGCAGTCAAAATGGCAAAGCTCTATGTGACCCACGCTTTGAAGGAAGGCTCATGGATTACCACAGGTAAAGGCCACGGCCCTGTCAACCACTTCTTCTCTCCCCGCAGACTCAAAAATTTCAATCCCAACCGCAAGATATGAAAATATTCATCAACGATGTGGCACTCGAACTTCCTGAAGGCGCAACCATTCAGGATGCACTCGACGCAAAGGAAATCAAGCCGCAGGGCATAGCGACAGCCCTCAACGGAGCCGTGGTTCCGGCTTTGTTACGTGGAAGCAAAAAACTTTCCGAAGGTGACAAGATAGTAATCATCAAGGCCTTCTACGGAGGCTGACAAATGGCCTACCACATAACGACCCCACAACCAGTTCTCAATACACAATCATTGACTCTCCAACCGATGTTTAAGATAGCAATCACACCCGAAATACCCGACGAACGCAAGGAACCCGGAATGATACGATGTCTCCTTGAAGGAGGATGGGATCGCGTCCATCTCCGTCACCCAGGCGCAAGCCGCAGGGAGATGCGCAACCTCATCGAAGCCATTCCGCAGGAACTTCATTCGCGCCTCGTGCTCCACGGGCATTTCGACCTCGTCAACGACTTCAACCTTGGCGGACTGCATCTCAACAGGCGTTGCCCAACCCCTCCTGCCAACTACCGTGGAGCATTAAGCCGCTCCTGCCACACCATCGGAGAGGTCAAGGAGAATTCCGGATCGGACTATGTGACACTCAGCCCAATCTTCGACAGCATTTCCAAATCCGGCTATCAGTCAGCCTTCACTCCGACCGAGCTTTCACAACTGGATGCTGTAACTACACCCGTCATTGCTCTCGGAGGCGTCACTTCTGAACGTATTGACGAACTTAAGCGTTACAATTTCAGCGGATTCGCAATGCTCGGCTCCATTCCGTGGGACGGCGACAACAGCGATATGCTGAACTTTATCAACCAAATGAATAAATTTTAAAGCTATGCTTCAATTCATAACCCACCCCTCCGACAAATACACGATAGCCGAAGAAGTACAGATGGTGCTCGAAGGCGGCTGCAAGTGGATACAGCTCCGTCTAAAAGACGCGACTGACGAAGAGTTCCGCCAGACGGCTCTCGAAATCATTCCGCTCTGTCAGGAAAACGAAGCCTTCCTCGTCTTCGACGACCGCGTCGAACTCGCCATGGAGATGTCGGTCCACGGTGTCCATCTTGGCAAAGAAGACATGAATCCCCTCCTTGCCAGAGAGACAATGGGCGCGGAAGCCATCATCGGATGCACCGCCAACACCGCCGACGACATCAAGAAATTCAGAGGCTGGGATGTCGATTATGTCGGTCTCGGGCCGTTCCGCTACACAACCACAAAATCCAAACTCTCACCGATTATCGGCATTGAGGGCTACAAGGAGATTGTCAAGGAGGTCAGAGCTGCCGACATACTTCTCCCGATTGTTGCAATCGGAGGTGTGACCATCGACGACATCGACCAGCTCATGGCAACCGGCATAAACGGCGTAGCTATGAGCGGAGCCATTCTCAATGCACCCGATCCGGTCGACTACACCCGCCGGTCCATTGAAAAACTCCACGAAGCATTCGCCAAGATGAAGAACTAACAACCAATCTTTTACATATATGACCGATATTCTTACTATCGGGGGAAAAGAGTTCACCTCACGTCTATTCGTAGGTACGGGCAAATTTTCCTCCAGCCCCCTTATGCTCCAGTCAATTCTGGCATCAGGCTCGGAAATGATCACAGTAGCAATGAAACGCATCGACATGCAGCACGAGGAAGAGGACGATATGCTCAGCCATATCAACCGTGAGCATGTCCAGTTTCTCCCCAACACATCGGGTGTCCGCACGGCAGAAGAAGCTGTCCTCGCAGCCAACCTCGCGCGAGACTGTTTCGGCACGGATTTCATAAAACTCGAAATCCACCCTGACCCGAAATATCTCCTCCCCGACCCTGTCGAAACCCTCAAAGCCACGGAGATTCTCGCAAAGCAAGGCTTCAAAGTCCTCCCCTACATTCAGGCCGACCCTGTCCTCTGCAAAAGACTTGAAGAAGTCGGCACAGCAGCAGTCATGCCCCTCGGAGCACCAATCGGTACCAACAAAGGGTTGAAAACCCGCGATTTCATCGAAATCATCATCCGCGAAAGCCGTGTTCCCGTTGTCATTGACGCAGGTCTCGGAGCTCCGTCCCACGCTGCGGAAGCAATGGAGATGGGAGCAGATGCCGTCCTTGTCAATACAGCCATAGCCGTCGCAGGAGACCCCGTCGAGATGGCCGTAGCCTTCAAGATGGCTGTTGAAGCCGGTCGAAAAGCCTATCTCGCCGGACTCGGCACCGTCTCTGACTCCGCCTCGGCCACAAGTCCGCTCACCGAATTCCTGAATCTCTAAACGCCATTCAGTTAATCAATCACACGTTTCTTCATTACACCAACCCATGAAAATTGAAAATATTGACGTGAACTCCTATCCGGGTTCCGAAAAAGTATATATCGACGGAAAACTCCACCCGATAAAGGTTGCGATGCGCAAGGTCAACCTCACTCCGACAGTCAAGATAATCGACGGCGAACGCATGACCCGCAAAAACGCACCTGTCTATGTTTATGACACCAGCGGTGTCTACACCGATCCTGAAGTAAAAATCGACATAAACGAGGGCTTGCCACGTCTGCGCGAAGAGTGGATTGCCCGTCGCGATGACCTTCAGCAACTCCCCCACATCACATCCGACTACGGACGTATGCGCGAATCCGACACCTCACTCGATTCCATCCGCTTCGCCCACCGCTATGCACCTCGCCGTGCTGCCGACGGACAACAGATTACTCAAATGGCACTCGCCCGCCGAGGTGTCATCACCCCGGAAATGGAATATGTGGCCATACGCGAGAACAACAATGCGGAAGCACTCGGAATCAGAACCCACATCACACCTGAATTCGTCCGCGACGAAGTGGCAGCCGGACGTGCAGTCATCCCCGCCAACATCAACCATCCCGAAGCAGAGCCAATGATTATCGGCCGCAACTTCCTCGTCAAACTCAACACCAACATCGGTAATTCCGCACTCTCGTCAGGAATCGAGGAGGAGGTCAGCAAAGCCGTATGGAGCTGCTATTGGGGCGGTGACACACTCATGGACCTCTCGACCGGCGACAACATCCACGAAACCCGCGAATGGATCATCCGCAACTGCCCTGTCCCCGTCGGAACCGTACCTGTCTATCAGGCTCTTGAAAAAGTCAACGGCAAGGTAGAGGATCTGACATGGGAAATCTATCGCGACACCCTCATCGAACAAGCCGAGCAGGGAGTTGACTATTTCACCATCCATGCAGGAGCACTCCGTGCCCACGCCGAGATGGTTCAGGAACGTCTGACAGGTATCGTGTCGCGCGGAGGCTCAATCATGACCCGCTGGGCAGTCATCCACAATCAGGAAAACTTCCTCTACACCCACTTCGACGAAATCTGCGAGATTCTCGCTGCATACGATGTCGCCGTATCGCTCGGCGACGGCCTCCGTCCCGGTTCAATCCATGATGCCAACGACCGTTCGCAGTTCCTCGAACTCGACGTGCTCGGCGAACTGACCGAAATCGCATGGCGCCACAATGTACAGGTGCTTATCGAAGGTCCCGGCCATGTCCCCATGCACAAAATCCGCGAGAACATGGACCGTCAGATTGACAAATGCCATGAAGCACCATTCTATACTCTCGGCCCGCTGACAACTGACATCGCTCCCGGCTATGACCACATCACCTCCGCAATCGGTGCAGCCCAGATAGCATGGATGGGAACTGCAATGATATGCTATGTCACCCCGAAGGAACATCTCGCCCTCCCCAACCTTGAGGATGTCCGTAACGGTGTAATCACATATAAAATCGCAGCCCACGCCGCCGACCTTGCGAAAGGCCATCCGGGCGCACAAGTACGCGACGATGCCATGAGCAAGGCCCGTTTCGAATTCAGATGGAAGGACCAGTTCAACCTCTCGCTCGACCCTGCGCGCGCACGTCAGTACTATGTCGAAAGCCATAAGGATGACGATGACCACTTCTGCACAATGTGCGGGCCCAACTTCTGCGCCATGCGAATCACAAGCCAGCTCGTGGAGGACTGCGCGAAATAAAGCCTCACACCATGTTTTCCGACGAACTGAAAAAGTATGACTGGGATGAGACCACACGTTTCATCCGGTCACGCACGGCAGCCCATGTCCGGGCAGCTCTGCGCAAGGAAAATCTGAGCGTGGAGGACTTCATGGCCCTCATCTCGCCCGCTGCCGAACCCTTCCTTGAAGAGATGGCCCAACTCAGCCATCGCTACACCCTCGAACGTTTCGGCAAGACAATCTCGATGTACATCCCCATGTATGTCTCCAACGCCTGCACCAACCACTGCGTCTACTGTGGTTTCAACCACAGCAACCCGCTCGAACGCGTCACGCTGACGATGGAGCAGGTCAAAGCCGAATGTGAGGCCATCCGCCGTCTCGGCCCCTTCGAGAATCTCCTCATCGTGTCCGGCGAATTCCCGACCCTCAACGGTGTGGACTATCTCGAGGAAGTGCTTCATGTCTGCCGCCCCTACTTCAACAACCTCACCATCGAAGTGATGCCGATGAAGAGCGAAAGCTATGCCCGTCTTGTCAAGAGCGGTCTCAACGGAGTTGTATGCTTCCAGGAAACCTACAACTCCGCCAACTACCGCAACTATCATCCCAAGGGGATGAAGTCGATATTCGACTGGCGAGTCAACGGCTTCGACCGCATGGGGCAGGCCGGTGTCCACAAAATCGGCATGGGTGTGCTCATCGGACTTGAAGACTGGCGCACCGACCTGACAATGATGGCACGCCATCTGCGCTATCTCCGCAAGAACTACTGGCGGACCCGCTACAGCGTCAACTTTCCGCGCATGTGTCCGGCCGAGGGTGGCTATCAGCCCAAAGTGGTCATGACCGACCGCGAACTCGCACAAGTCACATTCGCCTTCCGTATCTTCGACCACGATGTGGACATCTCCTACTCGACCCGTG
Organism: uncultured Duncaniella sp.; assembly: GCF_910577345.1. Classification (GTDB taxonomy): domain Bacteria; phylum Bacteroidota; class Bacteroidia; order Bacteroidales; family Muribaculaceae; genus Duncaniella. The sequence goes on along the minus strand of NZ_CAJTMT010000006.1, from coordinate 22,587 downwards.
AGGACCCGACCTTCCGCGCCAACATGATGAAACTCGGAGTGACATCCATGAGCGCTGGAAGCAAGACCGAACCGGGCGGCTACGTCTCGACCCCCGACGCCCTCGAACAATTCGAGGTGTCAGATCCCCGCTCACCGGAAGCAGTTGCCGCCGACATCCGCCGTCTCGGCTACGAAGCGGTCTGGAAAGACTGGGACAAGATATTTGACTGACACGCTCATACCGTCAAATCTTTGAGCGCCCCCGTTACCCAAAAGTCAACAAAAGGGACTTTTACCAAAACTTTTTCGTTCTACAGACATTTATATAGTATATAAGGAATTTTATTAAAACTCACATATTAACTATTTTGTATTATGAAATCATTTGGTAAAGGTCTCTTTTGGATTGGCTTCATCCTGCTTATGGGTGTTGTGATCGCATATATGATAATCATGTTTGCCGGAATCGTTGCATTCACCACATGGACTACATCAATCACCATCTGCGCCATCATCATCGTCAGCGGACTGTTGATGCTTGTGGGACGCACCTACGAACGCAAGGGTGAGGAAAAACATCAGATGAAAGAATTGGAAAACGCGGAGAAAAACAACACTTACGCCGACCCGACAACTAAAATTTAGACATCCCCATCCATAAATTTGAATCAGTTAGAAAAGCAACAGAGGCACTACGGTTTTCGCGTAGTGCCTCTGTTGCTTTATCAAGATTTAATAAGTACGTTTTAGAATTCAGCCTTGCCAGGAGTGCGGGGGAAGGGAATCACGTCGCGGATGTTGGTCATGCCGGTAACGAAGAGCACGAGGCGTTCGAAACCGAGGCCGAAACCGGAGTGAGGAACAGTGCCGAAGCGGCGGGTGTCGAGATACCACCACATGTCCTTCATCGGAATACCGAGTTCCTCGATGCGGGCAAGGAGCTTGTCGTAGTTCTCCTCGCGCTCCGAGCCACCGATAATCTCACCGATATGCGGGAAGAGGACGTCCATCGCACGGACAGTCTTGCCGTCCTCGTTCTGCTTCATATAGAAAGCCTTGATTTCCTTCGGATAGTCAGTGAGGATAACGGGCTTCTTGAAATGCTCCTCGACGAGATAACGTTCGTGCTCGCTCTGGAGGTCAGTGCCCCAGTGTACGGGGAATTCAAATTTCTTACCTGACTCCTCAAGAATCTTGACGCCCTCGCCATAGCTGAGACGGACGAAGTCATTCTCAACCACGAATTTCAGACGTTCGATAAGATCCTTGTCATACATCTCCTGAAGGAAGGTGATGTCGTCGATTGAATGTTCGAGAGCATAGTTGATACAATACTTCACGAATTCCTCGGCGAGATCCATATTGTCAGTGATGTCATAGAAAGCCATTTCAGGCTCAATCATCCAGAACTCAGAGAGGTGGCGGGGAGTGTTGGAATTCTCGGCGCGGAAAGTCGGTCCGAAAGTATAAATCTGACCGAGCGAGGTAGCTCCAAGCTCACCTTCAAGCTGACCTGACACAGTCAGTGCGGTAGGCTTGCCGAAGAAGTCCTGCGAATAGTCGGTCTTTCCTTCCTCATCCTTGGGAAGATTGTTGAGATCGAGGGTTGTCACCTGGAACATCGCACCCGCACCCTCGCAGTCACTTGCGGTGATGAGAGGAGTGTGGAGATACTGGAAGCCACGTTCGTTGAAGAACTTGTGGATGGCGAAAGCAAGAGTGCTGCGCACACGGAGGATCGCGCCGAACGTGTTGGTACGGGGACGGAGGTGGGCTATCTCGCGGAGGAATTCAAGGGTGTGGCCCTTCTTCTGGAGAGGATAGCTCTCAACGTCGGCAGTGCCGTAGACAAGGAGGGTGTCAGCCTGCACTTCGCAGGTCTGACCCTTACCCTGTGATTCGACGAGTGTGCCTTTGACACAGATGCTCGAACCGGTTGTGACAGGCTTGAGTTCCTCTTCGCTGAACTTGGCCATGTCAAACACAATCTGGATATTTTTGATTGTCGAACCGTCATTGAGTTGCACAAACTGGACATGCTTGTTGCCACGGCGGGTGCGGACCCAACCCTTGGCCTCAACTTCAGTGCCAATTAGCGATGCATCTTTGAGCAGATCGACTACTTTAGTCCTTTTCATTACAGATGTGAGATATGATTATGATTAAGTCAACTGTTGATTACTCGAAGGAACCCATTTTGAGGAAGTTGACCTCTTCCTGGGTGAGGTAGCGCCAGCGACCGCGGGGGAGGTTCTTCTTGGTGAGGCCTGCGAAGTAGACACGGTCAAGCTTGGTGACGTGGTAACCGAGGCTTTCGAAGATACGGCGCACGATGCGGTTGCGTCCGGAGTGGATTTCGATACCGGCCTGATTGCGGTCAGTCTCGGTAGCATAGGAGATGGCATCGGCATGGATGGGACCATCCTCAAGCTCAATACCGTCGGCAATACGCTGCATATCCTCCTCGGCGATGTCCTTGTCGGTCCAGACGTGGTAAATCTTTTTCTTCACAAACTTCGGATGAGTGAGCTTCGATGCAAGGTCACCGTCGTTGGTGAGAAGAAGCACACCGGTGGTGTTGCGGTCGAGACGGCCTACAGGGTAGATGCGCTCCTCGCAAGCACCCTTCACGAGATCCATGACGGTCAGACGGCCATTGGGGTCATCGCTGGTGGTCACGCAATCCTTCGGTTTGTTGAGAAGGATGTAGCACTTGCTTTCGAGGGTGACAACCTTGTCGTTATACTCAACAACGTCGCTGTGAGAAATCTTGGTTCCGAGTTCGGTGACAACCTCTCCGTTGACCTTGATGAGACCCTGCTGGATGTATTCGTCAGCTTCACGACGCGAGCAGAGACCTGCGTTGGCCATGAACTTGTTGAGACGGATCTGCTCGTTGGGATCGGGCAGAGGCATCTCGTATTCGATACGGCGGGGACGCGGAGTGAAGCTGCGTCCGCCCTGCGGCATACCAAACTGGTTCTGACGGTTGTTGGGCTTCTTGAAACCACCCTGCTGACGGTTGTTGTTATAACCGCCCTGACGGTTGTTATTATAGCCGCCCTGCTGACGGTTGTTGTTGTAGCCGCCCTGCTGACGGTTGTTGTTATAGCCGCCCTGCTGACGGTTGTTGTTGTAGCCGCCCTGACGGTTGTTGTTGTAGCCGCCCTGACGGTTGTTGTTATAGTGATTGCCGTTGTTGTAACCGCCCTGATTGTTGTAGCGGTTGTAAGAGGGACGGGGCTGATAGCCGGTACCCTCACCTTCAGTCGTGGTCGCAGAAGTGCCTTCGGCCGAAGTCTGGACTTCGCCTTCGAGCTGGGGATTGGCCTGCGGACGGGGCTGATAGTTGTTGTAACGGTTGTTATTGTTGTTGTAACGATTGTTGTAACCGCCCTGATTGTTGTTATAGCGGTTGTTGCCATAACCACCCTGACGATTGTTGTTGTAGGGACGGGGCTGATAGGGACGGTTGTTGCCGTAGGAATTGTACGAGCCTTGATGACGTTCTTGAGAATCAGGCTGATGGCTGCTGCCCTCCTGCGTGTTAAAGTCGTTGCTGTGGTTGTCGGCACTGTCTGAGCTTACCGGGCGCACTCCGATGCGCGGGCGCTTGCTTTTCTTTTCGTTGCTGTCCATGAAGTGATTCTTAATTTTGAGTTGAGATAATTGTGGATAATTTTAGTGCATGCCTCGCGGCTGTCTTACGGTTGTTGTGAAGTTTGTATCTCTTCTTGTAAACTTAAAGTTAACTGTTTGAAAAACTCGATTATTAAACCCAAATTTTCCTATCGGATAGAGTTGTGCGCAGAACACGAAGTTCCATAACAACTCATCTGCAAATTTAGACATAATTTTTATTTTTTCCTACAATAAGTGCAGGATTTTTAGCATTAAAAATCTGCAATTTTGACCACGAAAGGACAAAAAGATGCAAAAATCAGCTAAAAACTACAGTTTTATTGTCGTAGGTGAGGATTTTGCGCTGGATATGTTTCTCGACCGCACGTGAAAGCACAATCTTTTCAAGATCGCGTCCCTTCTTCACAAGCTCGTCGATGGTGTCCTTGTGAGTGATGCGGACAACGTCCTGTTCGATAATCGGACCTGCGTCAAGGTCGGCGGTGACATAGTGGCTGGTCGCGCCTATGAGCTTCACGCCGCGTTCGTAGGCCTGATGATAGGGCTTCGCTCCGACGAAGGCCGGGAGGAAAGAGTGGTGAATATTGATGATTCGGTTGGGATAGCGGTTGATGAAATCTTCGGAAAGCACCTGCATGTAGCGGGCCAACACAATGAAATCAACGCCGTAGCGGTCGAGAAGTTCAAACTCACGCTGCTCCATCTCCGCCTTATTGTCGCGGTTCACGGGGATATGCTCGAAGGGGATATTGAATTGCTTGCCCGCTATCGCAAGGTCGGGGTGATTGCTGATGATGACGGGTATGTCGACATCCCACTCCCCTGCCATGTGACGCGAGAGCATGTCGTAGAGACAGTGTGACATCTTGCTGACGAAAATCGCCATCTTCTGCCTGCGTTTGGAGAAACTTATGCGGTAGGTCAAGGCGTAGCGGGTCGCATAAAGGGTGTTGAAATACTCGTCAATCTTCTCGGAAGGTATGAGAAAATCCTCCAGTTCCCACTCGACGCGCATGTAGAACACACCGTTCACACGGTCGACATACTGGTCAAGATAGATGATATTGCCACGGTTGGTCGTGATGAATTCGGTGATGACTGCTATGATGCCGGGCTGGTCCGGACAGTGCATTCTGAGGATTGCCGTTGGCTTCTTTTTTGTTTCCACTTCGCGTCAATTGATTTCGTTATGCAAAAATATTTTGCAAAATTACAGAATATTTCCACAAAACACACAACTTTTGCTATAAAATTGCCATTTCTCAATATAATCGATGCACTAAAAAAGAATGTGTCGAAATTACCCGCAACATATATGGGGCAATTCCGACACATATTGTAAAACTTCGACAGTGTGATCGTTACTGAAACTTCAGCACACTGTTATTAATAATAGGTAGTTATTTCACACGGGCGAGAATCAGGGCCGAACGGGGTGCGACAGTCATCTTGCCACCCTTGGCAGTGCCGAGACCTTCGGCATTGATGCGGCCATCCTCGGCAATCACTGTCCAGTCACCTTTGGCTATCTTGACTTCGCGGGCAGCGTCCGAACCATTGAACACAAGCTTGATTTCCTTCCATTCGTCGCCATTGGCATTGTCAACGAGCGAATATGAAATCAGGTTAGGTTCGCTGACCTTGTCGAACTTGAGATGTTTTGCCACATCCTCAGCGGTCGTCATGCGGAAAGCCGGGTGCGACTTGCGGAGTTTGATAAGCTCCTTGTAGTAGTTGAACTGGTCAGCATTGGAGTGTTTGAGGCTCCAGTCGATGGCATTGATTGAATCCGGATAATTATAGGAGTTGTGGACACCCTTCTTGTCGCGGAAAAGTTCTTCACCGGCAAACATGAAAGGAGTGCCCTGCGATGTGAAGATGATGGTCTGGGCAAGACGTGCTGCACGCTGACGCTCTGCATCTGTCGCATCAGGCATCGACTTGCGGAGCTTGTCGGTCAACATAAGGTCGTCGTGACACGACACATAGTTTATAATCTGCGTGGGAGCCGATGCGTATGGGAACTTCGAGTTGTTACCCTTGGAATAGTCAACCTGCGGATGGGCCGTCGCGCCGACAATACCGATTTTCACAGTCTCTTCAAGTCCGGGCTTGCCTGTGGCGAAACCACGGTCGGAAGCATCGGTGTAGTGTCCCTTTATGGCATCGCGGATGTCATCGCTGAACACTGCAATCTGAGGCATCTTGGCCACATTCTCTTTCAGTGCGCGCTGCTCGACGGGGAGGGGCGAATCGCCTGCTGTCCAACCCTCGCCATAGACAAAGATGTCGGGGTTGATTTCCTTCAGCGCGGCGATGACCTCGTTCATGGTCTCAATGTCGTGGATGGCCATGAGGTCGAAACGGAATCCGTCGATGTGATATTCCTTGGCCCAATATTTCACTGAGTTGATGATGTAGTCGCGCATCTGTTGGCGCTCCGAAGCAGTCTCGTTGCCGCAACCGGAAGCATCGCTGTAGCTGCCGTCGGCACGATGACGGTAGTAGTAGCCGGGAGCTGTCAGGGAGAAGTTTGAATCGTCATTGTTGGCCGTATGGTTGTAGACAACGTCCATCACGACGCCGATACCGTTGTCATGAAGATTCTTTATCATTTTCTTCATCTCAACTACCCTCGCAGCGGGGTCAGCCGGATTGGTGGAATATGAGCCTTCGGGAGCATTGTAGTTGAAGGGATCATAACCCCAGTTGTAGCGGTTGGCCGCGAGATTGGCCTCATCGACACTGTTGTAGTCGTAAGAAGGAAGGATGTGGATATGGGTCACGCCGAGTTCCTTCAGGTGGTCGATACCTGTGGCATCACCCTGACCGTTGGTTGTCTCTTTCTCAGTAAGTGCGAGGAATTTGCCCTTGTTGACAATTCCTGAATTGGGATGCTGAGAGAAATCGCGGTGGTGCATCTCATAGAGGACAGCATCGTTGATATTGGCGATTTTCGGGCCCTTGTCGGTCTCCCAACCTTCGGGATTAGTGGTCGAGAAGTCAATTATGGCCGCGCGTTGTCCGTTCGTACCGACAGCCTTTGCCCAGACTCCAGGAGTCTCTGCAAGCCATTTGCCTTTGTCGAGGACCGAAAAAGTGTAGAACGTCCCATAGAGCTTTTCGGGGACATTTGCCACCCATGTGCCCTTCTCGCTTTTGGTCATGGCGATAGTGTCAATGGCAGCGGTGTTGCGGTCCGTTGGATAGAGAATCACGCGGGCACCTTCGGCTGCGGGCGACCATAGCCTCCAGTGTGTGCCGCTGTTGTCGACAGTGAGTTCAAGATCGTCGCCATTGTAACTCGGATAATTCATAAACTCGGCATCAATATTCTGAGCCGTAACGGCAGAAGCCGCGCTAAGTGCAAGCATTGTCACGAGGGATAATCCTTGGTTCATTGTTGGAAAAATGGTATTAATTGTTTGAAAAGAATCGGAAACGTCAAATTTGCGGGGACGGTCTTTCGATTCGTCCCCACAAATTCGGCATTTCCATGAGTAAGTATGGAAACAAAAGTATTTTTTCAGTCAGTGTGTGATTCAATAGTGTAAAGGTTTTTCCCGGTCTGTCAGTCAACCTCGATAACGAGGAAGTTGGAAAGCTGCCAGAACTTATCGGGATTAGTAATCATGATGACCTTCTGACCACCCTGGTTCACGATATTGTAGGAGTCCTTGGGCTGAGAGGTCATGATTTTGGCCTTGTCGCTGTGGGTCGGAATCTGGGTAAGTGTACGGCGGTCGGCCGCAGTGAAGTAATTTTTGTCGAAATCACCCTTCATCACCTTGGTCTTGCGGAGGAAGCCTGATTCAAGAATCTTCTTTTCCTTGAGCTCCTTGTTTGTACCGATGGCATAATAAACGGTGTTGAGCTCGTTGGTTGCAGCAATTGCAGCCTCCTCGGCAGCCTGCTTCTGCGCACGCTCCTCATTCAGACCGCAGTTGAGCGAATCGTTGGCGGTGCCGAGGTCGATGACCTGGTTGCTGAGCTGCTCAATCTTGATATTGGCGCTTGCAAGCTGATTGGTGAGGGTAGCGATTTCAGTCTGCTGCTCTGCAATCTGGGCCTTGAGATTGGAGATGGTGCGTTTGAGAGTCGAGCTTTCGCCACCATTCTCGGCAAGTTTCTTCTCAAGTTCCTCAAGACGCTGACGGCGCTCCTGAAGAGCCTGCTGGATAGCAATCATGTCGTTCTTAATCTGCTCCTTGCGCGAAGCCGATTCGCCGAGAGTTCCGGGAACGGAGATGATTTTCTCAAGATCCTTTATCTGGGTCATACCCTCTGAGATGTCGTTGACAAGCACGAGAAGACTGTCCTGAGTGGCAAGTGTCTCGCGGAGATCGCCTTTGAGTTGTTCGTTCTGAGCTTCGGCATCGCGGAGCTTACCTCCGTTACAAGCTGAAAGAAGTGCAGCCGCAATGACTGCGAAAGTCGCGATTTTTTTCATATAAATTCGTAGTTAAAGTGAGTCTTTTATGAATCTTTATACTTGTTCTTGTGAACTTTCGGGCCTGAGCTCTCTCCGGCACCTATGACAATAACAATTTCTCCTCGCGGAATGTTCTGGCCGAAATATTCAATAAGTTCACCCAATGTTCCATTGACCGTTGTGTTGTGGAGCTTGGAAATCTCGCGCGAGACCGAGGCAGGACGGTCGCTCCCGCAGGCTTCGGCAAACTGTTCGAGAGTCTTCACAAGGCGCAGGGGCGACTCGTAGACAATTGAAGTGCAGTCGCTTTCGGCAATCTTCTCTATGCGCGTCTGCCTTCCTTTCTTGGGAGGGAGAAAACCTTCGAACGTGAAGCGGTCGGTAGGGAGACCTGAATTGACAAGCGCAGGGACAAAAGCAGTGGCACCCGGAAGTGTCTCCACCTCGATTCCCTCGCGCCGACACTCGCGGGTGAGCAGAAATCCGGGGTCACTTATGCCCGGAGTACCCGCATCGGAAATCAGCGCCACCGTCTCGTCGGCCAACAGACGTTCGATTATCGGGCGCACGGTCGTGTGCTCGTTGAACTTATGGTGGCTCGAACATGGCGTGGTGATGTCGAAATGCTTCAGAAGCACACCCGATGTGCGCGTATCCTCCGCATATATCCGGTTGCAGGTCCGCAGCACCTCGACAGCTCTCGGTGTCATGTCGGCCATATTGCCGACAGGGGTCGGTACGATATAAAGTTTACCCATCTGCAACCGATTAGAAGTGCTTCCCGACAATCGCCATGAATTCCTTCACGACAGGGCTGGTCTCGTCCCAGCAGAGGTCATTGAAGAAATATTCCTCAGCCTCCTCCATGCTCGACATGGAACCTATCACATCGACAGTCTCCTTGAATTCCTCATCTGAGTTGCGGAACAGCTCGCGACGGAAACGAAAACGGTCGTTGAGGGTGAATGCCTTGGAAATATCGGCTGCGCGCTGGCGGGCGAGTTTTTCGTCAAGTGTCAGTTGTGAATCGGCCGAGAGGGTATCGTTGACGGTGACGGGCATGTCGGCATCGCCGCGCTCCTCTTCGAGTGCGTTTTCAGCTACGGCTTCATCATCGCCGGCAGTATTGTCAGCGACATCAGCAGCAGTTTCTTCAGCAACGGTCACGGATACAGGCGGCTCTACTACATTCTCAGCACAAGCCTCGACTCCGGCTGAAACCTCAGCCTCGGCAACAGCTTCCGCGCTGTCGTCAGCGGTCTCAGGAACTACGGATACCTCTTCTGCCGTCAACCCGGCAAGAAGCTGTCCGGCTTTCCCGACGAGCAGATTTTTCATCTCCTGACTTGCTTCCTCCCCACGTTCGATACGCAGCATGAGGAGCCCTTCAATCTCGTAGGCCAGATTCAGAAGCCCTTTCATATCATTGATTGTCTTCATTATCATTTTCGTTTAATGCATCCTCCTTTGAGGTTTCAGGATGCAAACTTACATCAAATTTTTCTAATAACAAACGCTCTATATCTTTTTTAAGAGCTGCACGGCTACATCTGAAATTATTGACCATGAACACAATTACATGGGTGGGGAAACCATCATCATCGAAAAGATAGCCCCCATAGCTCTGCACACCCTTCATCGACCCGGTCTTCATGGCCACTCGGCCTGCAAGCGGCGAGGCGGCAAGGAAACCTTTCATTGTGCCGTCGAATCCGGCACGGGGGAAAAGACCTATATATTCATTGGTGAACGGATCGGTGGTCATATATGTGTAGACATCGCCCAGAAAGCGCGCGGTCAGACGGTTGTCGCGCGAGAGACCGCTGCCGTCAATGATGTTTATGCCGTGGGCGCTCACTCCGGCCATTGACCATACGGCGAGCTCCTCGGTGATGGCATCCGCACGCGTACCGCCGGGCGTTATGGCGCGCAGTATGCCCTCAGCCATAAGGTTGTCGGAACGGAACATGAGGCTGCGCATGATGTCGCTGAAAATCGGAGAATGATGGACATAGACCTCGCAATTTTCATTTGCAGGTGTGATATTCTTACCCATCACCTCCACTCCGGAACTTTTCAGAGTCGAAGCAAGCTCATGTTGCATAACCTTATATGGATAAGGTGTGGAAAAGACATCATTTATGGCTTTCTTTCCTTTTATAATAAATGTCTCCGAACCATCCTTACGGTCAATCTTGCTCCCTTTGCCTGCCACATAACTGAATTTCAGGTCGGGGACAAAAGGGACGGTCGTTTTCGACGGAAGGCGCAGACGGAAACGGTTGTCACGGAAATTCGCTCCCTGCAGACGTGCGCCGTAATACCACGGTATATCCTCATCCATCCAACCGGGAGGAGTGGTGGCATCCGGGAAGTCCGATTCATCAATAATGACCTTTCCGAGTATCTTTTTTATGCCAAGACTTTTCACCGAAGCAGCTATGCTGTCGGCAAAACCCTGCGATTCGGGAAAGAACTGTGATTCAATCGTAGGGTCACCACACACCTTCACCACGAGATTTCCCTCAAGGACACCGTCGGAAATGCGTCCTTCGGCTATCACCGGAGTGGCAAAACGCTCACTCGAATCTGCAAGATTGAGCATTGAGGCCACCGTTACAGACTTCATGACGGATGCCGGAATCAACGCGCGGTCAATATTCTCAGCCACTATGTCATGGCCGAAACGGAGGTCACGGATAAGTATGGCGGTGTTGAGCGTGTCAAGACCTCTTACCTGTAGAGGAAAAGCATTGGCCACCGCCGAAATTGCGAGAAGTGCTGCAACGAGCACCACCCGCATTTGGGTCAGCAGGGCCTTCATTCGCCCTTGAACTGCAAATGGTCCATCATTACATAGCAGAATGGCCGCTCGCCCACCTGACGGAAACCGACTTTTTCGTAAAGACGGCGCGCACGGGTGTTGTCCTTATCGACAAGCAGTCCTGCAGGTTTCCCGATTGCCTCGGCTCTCGCTACAGAGGCTTTCAGCAATGCGGATGCTATACCCTGACCACGATATTCGGGAAGGACAGCAAGAGTATCGAGATAGAATTCCGATGAATCAGTCTCATCCTCCACGCCCTCCATATCAATATCAAGCAGGCGTTTAGCCTCCTCAAAGAATGGTTCACGGAGTGCATGGAGCTTTGCGCCGTCATAACCGACGCATACCCCAATCGCCCTGTCGTCGTCATCGAGAGCCGTAAGGGTGTTGAGATAACTGTATTGAGTATCGTCGCGCAATGCGAGATTAGTGAACATACGTTCGACATCGGCAAGCGTGTGCTTCTCACCGGCAAGGTTGAGGCATATTTCCTCGCCGACAGCCTCCATAATGGAACGGGCAATCAGCGGAGCATCCTCTTTTCGTGCGTTTACAATTCTCATATTCTATTGCTGTATGTTAGTTAGTGTCAGTATTTTGTATATGTCAGTATTTTATGACCGTCAACTGTCTGTATTTGCGGAATGATGTCTATTGACGGAATGACAGGAGCCTTGACCTGTCCGTCTATCTTTACCGGAGAAACCTCAATGCGGATTTCATCCCACAGACCTTCGGAGAGGAAAGAGGAAAGGACTTCCGCACCACCTTCGACAAGGACAGACGTCACACCTCGCTCGTAAAGTCCGCGCATGGTCTCCGGAAGTGTCTCACTCTCGCGGATGACCATCACCTCCCCTTCGTCAAAAAGGCGCATGTCATCACCGACACGTCCACGGCGGTCAAGGACCACCTTCAATGGCGATTTTCCTGCATAAAGTCGGGTGGTAAGCGTTGGATTGTCGGACAATGCCGTACCACTCCCTATCAGGATTGCGTCATGGGTGGCACGCAGCTTATGTACGAGCATTGACGTGAGAGGAGTGGAGATATGACCGTCGATAAATCCGTCAGCACTCTGCGCCCATTTGAGGGTGATGAACGGGCGTTGTTTCCCGTGAGCCGTCATGAACTTTCGGTTAAGCTCACGGCATTCATCCTCCAACATTCCGGTCACAACCTCGACACCTCCGGCAAGCAGTTTGGCCACACCCCGACCGGAAACTTTCGCAAAGGGATCAAGCGACCCGATCACGACACGGGGAATTCCACGGCTGACAATCATGTCGGCACACGGAGGAGTCTTGCCGTAATGCGAACAGGGTTCGAGAGTGACATACATGGTCGAGTCTTTCAGCATTTCAGGCTCCTTGACCGAAGCCACGGCATTGACCTCGGCATGACCTTCGCCACAACGGCGGTGCCACCCCTCCCCTATTATCCGCCCGGAACTATCGACGATGACAGCCCCGACCATAGGGTTGGGGGAAGCGTCAAGAAGTCCGTGACGCGCGAGTTGGAGAGCCCGGCGCATATATTTCTCGTCTGTGTGCATGACAGTGATTGTTCTTGGAATTGTTGCTTATTGATTTAAAGATTGAGAAAAGGAACTGTGAGATACAAAAGCACAAAAGGACATAATAGACAAAAGAATTTTATAATAAAGGATATGAAGGTAACTCTCAATCTTATATATTGTTTCTTATGCGCTTTTTTACTTCTGTATCAAAAAACCGGAAATATTGAATTATGATACAGCTCTATTGTCAATTTTCTTCTTACTTTTCAGGTTCGACCCAGTCGCCGTTGGCCTTGATGAGAGCTATGAGATGCTCTATGGCTTCGGCGGAAGGTATGTTCTTTTCAATACACTCCTTACCTTTATATAGACTGATTTTGCCAGCCGCTGCTCCTACATATCCATAGTCCGCGTCGGCCATCTCGCCCGGGCCGTTGACTATACAGCCCATGACTCCGATTTTCAGTCCTTTCAGATGGGAAGTGGCAGCCTTGATGTCGCGCAAGGTCGACTGGAGGTCGTAGAGTGTGCGGCCGCAGCCCGGACAGGAGATGAACTCTGTCTTCGAGATTCGCAGACGGGCAGCCTGGAGGATAGCGAGGGCCATATCGTTGAGACGTTGGCGCTGATACCCTTCGGCTTCAATCCACAGTCCATCGGCAAAACCGGCCAGAAGCAGGGAGCCAAGCTCGATTGATGCGGCGATGACAAGTTGTTCATCGTTCAATCCGCTGTAGTCACGGCGGATGACCACCGGGTTCTTGAGTCCTCGGTTCATCATTCCGAACATGAAGGCCTTGATGTGGCCGACGGCATTGGCATCGGCAGAATCGAGGACAACAGTGCGTGAAGCATCTTCTTTCAGCTTGTCCGCAAGCTCGTCTGTCAGGCCATCCTCTGCCATCACTGTCAAAGCTGTATCCATCTCCGATACAGGTATGTCAAGCCCTACAATCTGCGGAAGTTTATCGCTCCATTCGCTGCAACGGCGGTCGGGGTTGAATTCATTGTATCCCTCAGGCAGATTGACTTCCGGGACTTCCTTTCCGTTTGAAAGGCCATCAATGAACTCGGTGATAGCCTTGGCCACGGGGATTTCACATTCCGGCTCCTCGCTGAGCGACACACGGATAGTATCACCGATACCGTCGGCAAGCAATGAACCGATGCCGACAGCTGATTTTATGCGTCCGTCCTCGGCATCTCCGGCTTCCGTCACGCCAAGATGGAGGGGGAAGTGCATGTCCTCTGCATCCATAGCTGCAACCAGTCTGCGGACAGTCTCGACCATCACTCCGACATTGGAAGCCTTGATTGAGATGACAACATCCCGGAAATCGTGTTTCAGGCACACGCGCAGGAATTCCAACGCGCTCTCCACCATTCCCGCCGGAGTGTCGCCGTAGCGGCTCATGATTCTGTCGGAAAGAGAACCGTGGTTGACACCTATGCGCAACGCTGTCGAATGTTCGCGGCAGATTTCAAGCAACGGGAGCAAACCTTCCTCGATTTTAAGGATTTCAGCTGCATATTCCTCGTCAGTATAGTCAATCTTCTTGAACACACGGCCCGGATCCACGAAATTGCCCGGATTGATGCGCACTTTTTCTACTCTTGAAGCGGCTGCAAAAGCTGCACGGGGATTGAAATGGATGTCGGCCACAAGAGGAGTGTCGATTCCCTCGGCGCGCAGGCGTGAGGAAATGTCGGCAAGATTCTCGGCCTCGCGCACACCCTGTGCGGTGAGGCGCACAATCTCTCCTCCGGCATCAATGATGCGTTTTATCTGTGCGACCGAACCCTCGCTGTCCATTGTGCTTGTCGAGGTCATGGACTGGAGGCGTATGGGGTTGTCACCGCCAAGTTCCACCTTGCCGACTTTGACCGGCCAGGTGGAACGACGGTGATAATTGAGATTCTTTATAGTGTTTTGTCTGTTGCTCATGACGTGACTTTATCAGTCTACCTTGAAATCATATTTCAATGTCTTCAGCTCCTCGTTTGCGCTGACAATCTTTTGAGAAAGCGTCGAGCGGTAGGCGTTGAAGCGTTTTGCCAGTTCGGGATCGCTGAGCGAAAGAATCTGCACTGCCATGACAGCTGCATTGAGTCCGCCGTTGATACCCATTGTGGCTACAGAAATGCCCGGAGGCATCTGGACAATCGAATAGAGAGCGTCCATACCGTTGAGCGATGAATTGATGGGTATGCCGATGACAGGCAGCGGTGTCATGGCGGCGATGACGCCGGGAAGCGCTGCAGCCATGCCGGCAGCTGCGATGATAACCTTAATGCCACGGCCTTCGGCACCACGGGCAAAAGCCTCGACTTCCGAAGGTGTGCGGTGAGCCGAAAGGGCATTCATCTCGAAGGGCACTTCCATCTGATTGAGGAAGTCGGCCGCTTTTTTCAGGATGGGAAGGTCGCTGGTGCTTCCCATGATGATGCTAACTGTAGGGTTCATGATGATTCGGTCAAAATTGAAAATTATGTATTATCAATGTGTGATTGATGATGTTTTCGAGAATCAATGTATCATCGAAAAGAGATAGACACAGAGAAATCCGTTGGCGCATCCGGTGAGCACCTGCCAGAGCGTGTGACGTTCAAGGTAGACACGGGCTGTCAGCACAAGACCGGTTGCTATGATGACTCCGGAGAGCCATACATTCATGTTGAAAAGCGCATAGTGCGAGGCCACCACACGGAACAGAAGCGCTACAAGGCCACCCATGGCAGCACCGTGGGCACTGATTTTCCACCAATGGTTGACCACCGTATTTATGACTGTCGCACATGCGGCTCCGACAAAAAACATCGGGAGCCACAATGGAGCATTGGCCTTATAGAAAAAGAATCCGCATCCGAGATAGCAGAGCACAACGACACCGTAGGGGATATATCGCTCGGTGCGTTCGTTGAGCCCCGCATCCTTGATGACACCCGCACGGTATAGGGCTATGATGACTGAGGTCGGGATGAGACAGGTGATGACAAATGTGATTCCTATTGCAGTCCAGAGCAGATTGACGGGGAGGAAGCGTAGGATGGTAAGGAAGGCGGCGAGAATCATGCCGTAGGTCGGGACCAACAGCGGAGAGAAAATCGCCGAAATTATTTCTGAAAACTTCTTCATATTATTCTAACAATCAAATCATGGCTTTTATTTCATGCAACAGGATGATTTTAAAGGTCGGAAAGATACAACGTCATCCGCATCATATCTGTTTCCTGAGCCTCGCGACCGGAATGCCGAGTCGCTCACGGTATTTTGCGACCGTTCGCCTGGCAAGTTCATAGCCTTTTTCAGAGAGCCTCTGCATGAGGGCGTCGTCATTCAGAGGATTATGCGGATCCTCACCGTTGATGATTTCCCGCATGGCTGCAAGGATTTCATGGGCCGATGATTCCTCGTCGTTGTTTACTTTCTCGTTGAAGAAAAACTTAAGAGGATAGACACCTCCGGGAGTAGCGACATATTTTCCGGCAGTGGCGCGCGATATGACTGAGAGGTCATAGCCGGTTTTCTCGGCTATATCCTTGAGTATCATCGGGCGCAACTTCGCTTCATCGTCACTGATGAAGAAATCGTGTTGGTAACGGACAATAGCCGACATAACCTTGTAGAGCGTTTCCTGACGCAGACGCAGAAGGTCGATGAATTCGGTGGCATCCTCACGTTTGCGCGCAATGAACGCTTTGGCTTCCTGAAGCGCTCTTGGAGAACTGTCGGAAAGGAATTGCGCTCCGTCGCTGACGAAACTCTCTTCAATGGTGAGTTCCGGAAGATTGTTGACGAGGATAAGCGTCAATTTATCACCGTCAAGCTCGACTGTGAAATCCGGAATTATATGACGAAGTTTCTCATCTCCGGCACTGTCACCGAGCTGACCGCCTGGCTTGGGATTGAGCGAACGGATAATGTCGACAGCCTCACGCAGCTCCTCCTTCCCGACGCCGAGCATCGAGGCAAGGCGGTCGAAATGCCGGAGTGAAAAAATATCGAAATAATGCTCGACAATTTCAAGCGCAAGTTTGCGCGGTCCGGTCGGTGACAGGCGACGCAACTGCAGCGCGAGGCAATCGCGCAAATCGTAGGCACAGATACCGGGAGGATCCAGAGAGCGTACCCGTTTCACAAGCTCTCGCAGATGGTCCATGTCAACCTCAATGCCGGCATTTATAGCAAGATCATCGAGTATCTGGTCGAGGGTGCGGGTTAGATAACCGTTATCGTCAAGATTACCTATTATATAACGTGCAATCTGAAGGTCAAACGGACTGACATCTGTCTCGGCAAGCTGCGCCATCAGAGAATCGCTGAGCGAATTTTCCTCGGCCACAGCTACAGGCTCGAAATACTCATCGTTTTTCGAACGGTTGTTGGCCTCAAACCTGTAGGACGGTATTTCGTCCTCATTGCGGTAGTCGGCAAGCTGCAGATCCTCGGCGCTTTCGTTGAAAACACCCTCCTGTCCTTCGACGGCACTGTCATTGACCACTTCCAAGGCAGGATTGTCGTCAACCTCGCGTCTCACTTCATCCTCTATTTCGGGACCGTTCATCTCCAGCAGGCGCACGAAGCGCATCTGCAACGGCGACAGGCGCTGTTGCAGTTTCTGAGTCAACGAGAGTTTGAGTGAGCCTTTCATTTATGTATTATTGTTTCCTTTTGGATTGAGTGGCCAGCATTTTCGCTGAACACTCTCTAAAGTTCTATGAGTGAATCGTAAGGAAAATCCTTCTTTGCTTTCTTGCCCAACACAGAGTCCCATTCCATTGGGCTGATACCATTGCCGGGACGCTTCACTGTGATGTTTTCTTCGGTGAACACTTCACCTTCCGAAATGGGCCGTGCGGCAACGATGCTCTTGCGGGCAACTTCGATGTTTGACTTCTCACATTCGGCCACGCGTTTCTCCACGCTGCCGAGCGCCTCCTCGATGTGGCGCACAGCCTTGACCATCGCAGCCAGTTCCGAAGGATCGAGCGAAGCGCGGTGGTCGGGACCGGGGAGCGACTTGTCAAGCGTGAAATGCTTCTCAATCACCTGCGCTCCGAGGGCTGCTGCGGCAATAGGCACTTCTATTCCAAGAGTGTGGTCGCTGTAGCCGACGCCACCTACATCAAGTTTGCGCAGGCTTTCCATTGCAAGGAGATTGACATCCGAGTATGGAGTGGGATACTGGGTGGTGCAATGGAGCAGGAATATGTCCTTCCTGTCGATGCCACCTCTGACAAGGACTTCAACTGCTTCGGCAACCTCCACGAGTGTGGACATGCCGGTGGACAGAATGACCTTACCGCCAATCCGGGCAATCTTGCGAAGATAAGGAAGATTGGTGATTTCACCGGAGGGTATCTTCCAATAGTCCATCTTCAATGGTGCAAGCGAATCAATGCTGACGAGATCAAAGGGTGTGCTCATGAATCCGATTCCTTCCTTCCGGCAAAGTTCGGCAAGCTCAGGATAGGCGCTGAGAGGAAGATGGATGGCTTTACACATCTCCAGTTGCGATTCACTCTCGCCTGTTGTCTCCTTCTGATATTCGGCTTTCGGAGCTATGGATGAAATGACGAGTTCCGGCACGGCTGTCTGGAATTTCACATAATCCGCGCCTGCCTTGGCGGCTTCGACCACCATTTTGCGCGCCATTTCCA
Source organism: uncultured Duncaniella sp. (assembly GCF_910577345.1). Classification (GTDB taxonomy): domain Bacteria; phylum Bacteroidota; class Bacteroidia; order Bacteroidales; family Muribaculaceae; genus Duncaniella. The sequence goes on along the minus strand of NZ_CAJTMT010000006.1, from coordinate 4,525 downwards.
TCGAGGCATTGTGGTTGACACCGGCCTCGGCTATGATGATTATCTTTTTTTCCTGTTTCTTCATATTTCGGAGAGATTCTTATACGTTGAACACTGCTTCTTCAAAATAACGGCAAATCATTGTGCCGGGACGGATTTGGTCGGCCTTCTCCGCCTCTCCTCCGGTGGCTTCGGCAAGTATCATTCCGGGAATGTCGGCTCCCGCATGAATCGAGCATACCACACCTCCACCCAGACGCGGATTAATCTCCATGAGCATCAGACGATCGGTCTGAAGATCGCGGAGATACTGGAGTGTGATCGCACCACGCAAACCTAATTTCACGATGGCCTCTTCCGAAGCCTTCGTGAGTTCGGGATAGTCGACAGTGACGGTTCTTGCAACCTCTCCGCCGACCACTTCGAGCCTTCGGCGCGGACTGATGCAGAGAATTTCACCCCGATGCGAGATGTAGCAATCGACGGTATACTCTTCTCGTTCGGGATAATATGTCTGGATGAGATACTCGTCCGCTATCTTTGATATTTTCTTGAACTCGTTGATTCCCTCGATGATTTCAATACCTTTCGAGGCAGAACCACGGCGCGGTTTCGCAATCAGCGGGAAAACGGGGCGCCCACCTGTGTATGTGGCAGGGATGTCAAGACCTGCGGCTTCAAATTCGCGGGCGGAAAGCACCTTGTCGAAAAGCGTATCGGCTTTTCCGGAGCTGACCACCGGCGACCACACGTCGCCATACGTTGCAATATACGCACCGGCTATTGAAATGGCACCGTCGACAAATGGGAGAAGCACGTCTATCTTATACGCCCCGACCACCTGATGGAGATGGTCGAGCACATCGGGAGCATTCCATCTCCGTCCGATGATGACACCACCTATCAGTGCTATAGGCACTTCCGGTTCAAGCTCATAGCTGTAGATTTTCACATCTATTCCGAGGCGTTTGCCTGCAGCGATGAGTTTGTTGCCGAACGACACGCGTTTCGCTCCTCCGAGAAAGAGCACATTGAGGCTGCTCTTCGCTCCGTTGTTAACCTGTACGTCAGCCATGACTATACGTTGTATATTCCTGATTTATACTTGGCAAGATTCTCACCCTTCGTGAACCAATCGACCGTCTCACGCAGACCGGCTTCAAGATCGAAGCGGGGTCGCCAGTCGGTGAGGGACGTTATGAGGGTGTTGTCGCCGCAGAGACGGAACACTTCACTGCCCGACGGACGCAGACGGGCAGGGTCTACCACATAGTCCACCTTTTCGCCCATGATGCGCGCTATTGTCTCAAGCGTCTCGCGCATACTCACCTCTGTACCTGTCGCAATGTTGATGTCGCGACCCTCGATGCCTTCCGCACGTCCGAGAGCAATGAAACCGGCGGCAGTATCCTTCACGAAATTGAAGTCGCGTGTGGGAGTTAGATCCCCGACCTTGATTTCACGCGCTCCGTTGGCAATCTGGGTGATGATTGTAGGGATAATGGCACGCGCACTCTGACGCGGGCCGTAGGTGTTGAACGGACGGGCAATCACAACCGGAAGCTCGAAAGCATTGTAGAAACTCATGGCAATCGCATCGGCACCTATCTTTGTCGCACTGTAGGGCGACTGGGGCTGACGGGGATGCTTCTCGTCAATCGGGACATACTTGGCGGTACCGTAAACCTCGCTCGTTGAAGTGACCACAATGCGTCGCACACCGCAGTCGCGCGCTGCCTGACACATATTCAATGTTCCCTTTATGTTGGTGTCGACATAACTGTCGGGGGCCACATAGCTATAAGGAATAGCAATCAGTGCGGCGAGATGGTAGACAGTGTCGATACCTTCCGAAATGTGACGGCAGAAATTGGGGTCACGCACATCACCTGTGACAATCTCAAGGTCAGGATGGCTCACACCTTCAAGCCATCCCCAGTTGTTGAACGAGTTGTATTGACATAGTGCCCTCACCCTGTAACCCTCTGCAAGAAGAGCCTCGGTAAGATGCGAGCCGATGAAACCGTCGGCTCCGGTGACAAGCACTTTCTCCTTTTTGCTGTCCATATAGTTTTTGCGTCTATGCTTTCGCGGTTATGATTAATATACTTGGTAATAGATTATTCATTTTTCAATGAAGCGTCCTGTTTCAATGAGGATGAGTCAGGTAGTAGGCATACTTGACTCCGTCCTCACCGGTATAGCTTACTTCCATCTTCTTTCCGTCCAGATGATCGATTTTGAGCCTTGTCACACCATCGGGCGAGAAGTGCATGATTGCCGGAGGATTGTAGCGGTAATCCGTTCCCTCTTGCGTGTCACTATAGGTGAAACGCAGTTCAAGATAGCCGTCCTCCTCTTTCCATGTGCCGTAGCAGTCAAGCACTCCGTGATGTTCGAATAAGGAGTTTATCCGTATTATCTCAGCTTGAAAAGCCCAGGTATATAGAATCGGATAAGCGACGTCATTATCGGGATAAAGCAGAAGTTCCTCACCGTCGGCGGTGATTTTATTGAGCTTCCACTCTCCGAAAAAGTCACCTATGTCGCCGTGATGACGTGTGCAACCGTTTGTAAGAGCCATAAACGTCACCATCAGCATTGACAGCATGAGTGTCTTTACCGATTTTCTCGCTGTATTTTTAATTCTGTCAGTCATCTGTAAAGCTTAAAAGTTTAACAATCCGTCATACTTCACACTGACCATCACGCCAAAAGCATTCTCAGGCATGTTGCCACGGTCAAGTTCCATCTTGCCGTTGAGCGACAATCCTTTCACTTTTGCCGGACGCCAGTTTGCCTCAAGCATTACTGAGGTGAGATGCAATGGAGTGCGCAACATCATCATAGGCGTACCCCAAGCCTTGCGGTAACCGGCCTTTATCCTGTAATCAAGATTTCCGGTGATTGAGCCTTCCACACCTGCGTGGATACCCCTCATGGAATTTCCTATATAGGCCGGATAGCCGTCACGGTTATAGAGGGGTGCCATCATTGCCGGAGTGCCGAGCGACATTCCGAAATATGAGAACGCATTGTAGAAAGCGCTGTTGTAATAGTCATCCGCACCCGAGACATGCCCAGGCAAAGTGCAACCCGGCGAATCGAAGGGGTCAAAATGGATTGGACCGCTCTGGTTGGTGAAATCCATGTACTCAATAAGGGCTGCGTTCACCAAGCCCTTGCGCGAAGCACGGTACTCAATGCCCCACAAACCGTCGAAACCGTTGAGCTTTCCGATTCCCGAACCGTCATCCCAAAGCCAGGAGGTATAGAAAAACAGTTCGTCATCATTCTTCAGACGGTAACGGGCCTTGATGTCCCACGAGCCGAGATGATTGCCGGAATAGAAACCTTCGCCACCATCCTGCGTGGGAAAAAGCATCTTTATGAAAGTTTTGATGTTTCTTTCATGCCTTTCTTCCTTTTCAAGGATACCCTTGTAGTAGTTTTTTGTGGTACCGCCAAACGTTACAGCCGCCTGCATTCCGAAAGTCACGGAAAAGCGTTCCGATGGTTTCGTGCGGAAATATGCCCGCTTGTAATTATAAAATTGGCCGGTGGTTATGTGATAACGGTAGTAATTGTAGTGATTCTTCCACCATCCGTCATCAGCCATATATCCGTAGGCGGCCTCTCCGCTTATCTGTAGCCAACCGTTTGTGAGCGGTATATTTTGAAAATCAATAAATCCGGCTCTTACCTGCGGCATAGGGCGTGTGTTTCCGCTCTCCACGAGATCTCCGCTCGTAAGGCTTTGGTTCAGCATTGCCGAATTCTGTTCTTTCAAGCCGGCTTGGGCGAAAACACCTCTGTATTTAATTTCAGCAAAGAGCTGTTGGAGCCAGATTGCAGAGGGACGTTCACCGTGGCTTTCCCACGATTGAGTGTCGACATTATAACGGTCGTATGAGACAGACGAGGCATATCCCCCGATCACATCTACACCAAACCCGTATGAAAAGCGTCTGGAGCTATCCATCTCTTTCCATAGAGCAGCTTCCGTCTGGACATTCTGCGATTGCGTGAACCGTCCATGCCGAAGCGAGGAAATATAGTATGGCGAGAATTCTCCTGTCCCCGTCCCTACAGTCATTGAAGCCTCATAACGCAGAGGTTCTTCCGCTACGGCAGCAAATGCCATAGCAGAAAACTGCAAGGACAACATATATCTCGATAATTTTAAAAAATTCATAAGCATGAGAATTATTTAATTCCGTCCAAAACATGACGGAAAGTTAAGGGAACAGATTCTCGTTACAAAGTTACATAAAATATGTGTAACCCCAATCTCTGCCTTCCCATCGTGGCTTAAATAAACTTAATTAACCAAAGCTACAGCCAACATTATCTGCAACAACAATTCAACAGCATTAACACATCTTTTGTTTTCAGTCGTTCGTCATATTTTTAACGAGAATCCGTCGATACAAATTTTTAATGTGAGTCCATTGATACAAAAAAAGACCGGAGCTGAGATGCTTTCGCATTTCAGCTCCGGTCGGTAGAGGGGGCGGTTATCTACTTTCCCACTTTCGCAGTATCA
>NZ_CAJTMT010000005.1 GCF_910577345.1 uncultured Duncaniella sp. | reverse complement strand
GGGTAAGGGTGGTTTCTACCGGGCGGATGCGCGTGGGATTGTCGAGAGTGTTGTCGGCATCCGGGTCATCCGACGAGAGGGTGATGGCGCGCCCTTCCGTCAGCTTGCGTCCCTTCTTCATGCCGTCGAAGCGGAGTGTGAGCTCACGTGGAGAGTCGGAGGTGTTGGCGGCTTTGACGATATACTCACCGCTTGCATCATCGACGACTGCCGAGGCGTAGAGGCCGTTCTGACCCTCGGCTCCGGTGACAGATTTGCCTTCCATGGTAAGGGGGAGGACGCGGGTGCCTTTATGGGTGGAGTAGAGCTGCTGCACGAAGTAGCTTGCGGTCGGGATGGAGTTGAGATTGTCGAACCATATCATGTCGGGTCGCCACTGCCACCCCTCGACATGGGCGAAGAGAGGAGCGTAGGTGGCCATCTGCACGATGTCGGCGTTGCGTTCCAGACCGGTCATGAAGGCGGCTTCCATGAGGGCGGCGTTGAAGTGGTTGTATTTCTTCCCCTTGCCGTGGCAGGCATATTCTCCGGCGAAGACTTTCGGGCCTTTGCGGTCATACGAGTCGTAGCGGTCGGCCTGGGTGAGGAAGAACTCTTCGGGGCAATAGTAATGCTCGTCGACGAGGTCGGCTTTCAGGCGCTTCATCTCAGGCCAGAGGTAGTCAAATTTCTCGCCGGATGCGCTCGGGCCTGACGAGCCTACAATCTGAATGTCGGGATACTTCGCGCGGATGGCTTTCATGAAGGGTTCGAGGCGTTCGGGATACTCGGGGCCCCACTGCTCGTTGCCGATGCCGATGAATTTGAGGTTGAACGGCTCGGGGTGACCCATGTCGGCGCGGAGTTTGCCCCACTCGCTTGTGACGGGGCCGTTGGCAAACTCGATGAGGTCGAGTGCGTCGTCAATGTAGGGCTGGAGGCTGTCGACGGGGACATGCGCGTCCATACCCTTGTTCTGATACTGGCAGGCGAGGCCTACGCTCAGGACGGGGAGGGGTTCGGCACCTATCTCTTCGGCGAGCTGGAAGTATTCGAAAAATCCGAGTCCGTAGCTCTGGTAGTAGTCGGGGAAGAAGCGGTGGGGGAAGGTGTAGTGCCAGCGGTTTTCGTTGAGCGGACGGTTTTCCACGGGACCGACAGAGTTTTTCCACTGATAGCGTGTGGCGAGGTCTGTACCCTCGACGATGCAGCCGCCGGGGAAGCGGAGAAGTCCGGGATGGATGTCGGCGAGTTTCTGCGCGAGGTCCTTGCGCAGTCCGTTCTCATGTCCCTGCCAGGTGTCGGTCGGGAAGAGCGAGAGGTGTTCGAGGTCGCAGGCCTCCTTTGAGTCGAGAAACACTCGCAGACGACCCTTGCTGATTGTTTCCTTAGGGGTAAGCCGGACGGTGTAGCGCTTCCACTCTCCGTCGGTGATGTCGATTGTGGCGCTTGCCATCACCTGTGTCTCGCCCATTGCGGCGGGGTCGGTCAGCTCGACGCGGATTTTGGACGGGCGGTCACCGGCGCTGCGTGCCCACACGCTGAAACGATATTCCTCCCCCTTGCGGAAGGCTACACCGAAGAAGCCTTCGTTGGTGAGGGCGGTGCGTTTGTGGCCGTGGCCGGGAGGGGAGAGGCGGACGTAGTGTGGGTTGCGCTCGAAGGGGCCGTCGTCGCGGACACTGACTTTGCCTGAGCTTTCCCAACCCATGAGTGACTGTGGGAATTCAAAGGAGCGGTTTTTGATCATCTCGGCGTAGAGTCCGCCGTCGGCCGCATAGTTGATGTCCTCGAAGAAGAGGCCATACATGGTGGGTTGCACTGCGGCCCCGGGCTTGTCGGTGCGGATGACGAATTCTTCGGCGTTCATTCCGGAGACCGCCCCAGCGAGAAGCGCGGCAGTGAGTAGGGTTGATCTGAGATTCATGAATATTATGATTTATGATGAAAATCTAATGGGATACAAAAGAACATAAGGGCAAAAGGGGGGAGATACAGAAGGACAGAAGGGCAAAAGGGACAGAAGGGGTGGGGAGATACAAAAGAACAGAAGGGCAAAAGGGACAAAAGGGTTAATCAGAGGGGAGTTATAGGATATAAAAGATATAAGAGGTCGGATAGGCCATATAGGTCGGATAGGCTATAATTATGTAGAGTATCCATCTGCTATATATAAAAACTTTTGTCTCTTATGCTCTTTTGTTCTTTTGTATCTCTTCTTTTGCAAAGGTAGTGTTTTTCTGCAAATGAGGAGGGTAAAAAATATGTCACAAATAATCGGTTAATTCTTCAATGCCACATCGGGGAGGGGCTAAAAATATGGCCACCCGACCTTTTCCCTTGCGGGAAAGAAGCCGGGTGGCGCTCAGATTGAAATAAAGGGGCGGGTTTTTAAGTATTAAGTGGTAAGGATAAAGTATTAAGTTTTAAGTTTTAAGTGCTATTGCTCTATACTCTATACTTTAATCTCTATACTAAACAAATACTTATTTTACAACTGTTGCAGTGTAGGGGAGTTTGCTGAGGTCGAGGGTGATGGTGACTTCGCCGGTGAGGGGAGCGGGGATGTCGGCTCCGTCCAGAGTGAGATCCTGAAGCGAACCGCCGAGGTTGATGGGCCAGTCGTTGTTGGCACGGAACTTGAATACTCCATCTTTAAGGGTGGTCTTCAGGGTCCATGTGAGGAAGTCAGCTGAGGGAGTCATCACTGTCTCAGTTACCCATTCGCCTACAGTAGCATCACCAATGATGGCGATGGTATTGATCTTGGTGAGTGCATAGTCCATATCAACAAGATTAGCATCGCACCAATAGAGAGCGTTTGCAATAGGATCACCGTTCTGGTCAACCTTAATGTTGGTATCTCCGGGTTTTGTAGTGAGCTTGCCTTTTTCTTCCGAACCGTAGGCGGTAGCTTGCCAATTAGGCTCTACAGTGAGCTTGAACTCTGTGTTAAGGTGAGCGTAACCGTAATAGGTGATGTTATTGCTGGTCTGGAGAATCTGTGCCTTGGCAAAATCCCAGTCACAACCGGTGCCGATTACATAAAGCTGCTCAACAGCGTTGATCACCTTGTAGCTGCAAAGACCGTCTTCATCAGGTCGCATATTGACGATAATCTGGTAAGGACCTGCCTCTGTAATAGTGGCATAGGCGGGATTTGAAGAATATTCGCTAAGGAATCCTTCTCTTTCAGTCGCAAGTTCCGAATCAGACACGCCAAAGATTGTACCTGAACCGGCAGTGAGGGTAGAGCGGGGAACTACAGCCCACTGATAACCATTGTCGGCTTCATCGGTTGAAACTTTGATTACTGCTGAGAATTCGGGATTGTCGTAGGGGCTGCCACCACCGTTTGACAGTTTGATGGCCTTAGAGGCGTCGATGGCACCGTTGGAGCAAGTGCCGATGAGGTAGTATTCCTCCTCAACGGTGAATCCGGGATTGAGGGGAGTCATGGTTGCGGTCATCGGGCAGAAGTAAACGTTCTCGCCTCCGAGACGTATAGTTGCAGAACCGTTGACAGCGTATGCCTTGTAGCGGATATTGACAGTATTTTCAGCGTTGGGATCGATTGTGTTAAAAAACTTATGGTAGCCTGCATCGAGGTCATCGGGGTTGGCATAGACGATGTTGTCAGCAACAGAAGTTGCGAATTCAAAAGAATTGCTGAAATCGTCCGATGTTGCCATCTGACCGACGAAGGAAAGCTGATAGTCCTCGGGAAGATTTTCGACGGTGACAACATTGGCGAGGGCCACGAGAGAGTTGTCATTGTTCACCTGATCGAGATTTACAATTCCGTTGACACCGGAGGTGAGTTCGAGATCTGCAGTCTCAAAGATAGGCTCCTGAGGATTGGACTGTCCCGGAGGGTTGGGGAAGTCAAAATCATTGTCGCAGGATGCAAGACCGAATCCGAGCGCTAATATGCTGAAAAATGCAAATTTTTTCATTATTGTTGTTGTGATACTGATTTTGAATGTAGAATGGAGTGAATCCGATGTAGGGACGCGCTGTAGCGCGTATGCCGGGTGAAGTCCGGAATTATCTTCGGGATGCCATTGGAATTTTGCGCAAATTCATCCGGCATACGCGCTGCAGCGCGTCCCTACAATCTGAATCGTTTTTACTCAGCGGCTTTTACGGTGAGTGTTGCGGGTTCCACAGAGGTGTCGAGGGTGAATTCGAGTTTACCACCGCCCCAGTTGAATGTCCAGCAGCCTTCGCCGGTCACGCACTTGTATGCGTCGCCGAGTGTCATCTGCATGTCTGAACCTCCGTTGTCGGATGAGTAGGGAGTTGCGCCCCATCCGGTGAGTGCAGGATAAACGCGGAAGTAGAGGTCACCTGCAGCGATGTCGAAGGTGTTGGAGTAGATGCGTGTTCCACCTCGGTCAACAAGACGCCAGTTCTCATAGGTGGCTGCGTTTGCTTCGTTGGGTTCAGCCCATCCTGCCATTGAACCGACAAGATAGACGTAGGTTTCCTTCAAGAATTTACCTTCTTTGGCAGTGATGACGGGATTTTCCGAGTCTGTGAGGTTAATTTCGAATGTCACATCGCCACCAACCCATGTCTCGGGAGTTGTCCAGTTGTTCTGGGTAAGGGTGATTTCGGGCAAGTCGATTGATGTCGATGAGAAATTAACCACGGCTTCGTTGGTTTCAGGACCGTAGCAGGTACCGCTCCATCCGGCGAGTTCGGTGTAGAGACGGAACCATTGCTTACCTGCGGGGACGTTGACTGAACCGATGAAGATATTGGTTCCGACACCGGTCTCTTCGAAGCGGAGATCGTCGTAGGCAGTGGCATTTGATTCTGAAGGTTCAATCCAACCGGGAGAGCCAACGAAGTAAATGTAGCCGGGTTCCGGTGAATAAGGATTATAGAGTTGAACTGATTCGAGAACAATGTTGTTTGAAACACATGCGCTTGACGCTATGTTTGTAATCCATGCATGGGCGCGGATTGTCAGCTTGACGGGGGCAATACCTTCTTCAGGGTACTTAGCGAAACCGGAAATGCCCATAAGATCACGAACGATAGCAAGATCGAGCGTTTTTGCTTCAAGACTGATATTGGCTAAAGTCGGTGAATTTGGCGTGAGAGTAATGTAGTTTGCCTCCGTTGCCGGTTCTGTCTCTGTTGCCTCCTTGGCTTCGACGAACTCATCAGCGAGAGTAACGTCAACTGAGTAGTTTGTTACGGTAGACACTCCATAGTCGGGCTGCGATGTGGTGAGTTCCACATTACCGCCTGTTTCCAGAATATATGTCTGATTGGCAAAAGGAGGAGTGTTGAGGACAAAGGTTGCAGGATCGGGAGCGTAGTAGACAGGCTCCTTGTCCGCCTCACAGGAGGTAAATGAGAAGGCGGCTACTGCAAGTGTTGCTAAAATATATAACTGTTTCATTGATAAAATCATATTAAGATATTAGTAGCCGGGATTCTGACCGAGGGTCGGAATCATCTGGGTCGGGATAGCGTAAAGGTTACGGGTTTCGGCAGTGGCTGCACCGGCAGCGGCTGCACCCTTCCATGACCATACATAGTTTGAACCTGCGAATTTGCCGAAGCGGACGAGGTCGGAACGACGGTGTCCTTCCCAGTAAAGCTCACACATGCGTTCGCGGAGAATGTTTTCGGCAGTGAGCTGAGTCACTTTATCGAGACCGGCGCGTTCGCGCACTTTGTTCATCATGTTGAGACCGTCGCAGCCGGTAGCTCCGTTGAGTTCACACTCGGCAAGCATGAGGTAAACATCGGCGAGACGGAAGAGGGGGAAGTCGGCGGGATTGAATATAGTGTTGCAGTAGGGTTCTGCTTGCTTTTCGTTGTAGTAGTCATCCTCGGGAGTATAGACATACTTGATACACATGTAGCCCTGGTTTTTGTCGCTGAGGTCAAGGATGTCCTTGGTATAGTCACCCTCATAGATGAGACGGCGCTTGTCGTTCATGGCGAGAGCGTCGGCAAGTTCCTCACGCACGCGGGGGCCTTCCCAACCGGAGACTGCTACGCCGAGAGTCTTGAGGAGGTCGGAATCGCCACGATAGCTACCGCCTGAGAGGTAGGTTGTACCGCCGAAGGTTGTAAGGGTGGTTGCATCCTGAGGAATGCCCCAGAGGATTTCGCCGTTACCGACATACTTGTCGTTGGTTGCGCAGAAAAGATACTTGTAGGTAGGAGCGAGATTGTCGATTGTCTCTCGAATCTTGTTGCAGGCATTTGCTGCTTCCTGCCAACGGGCAACGCCGGTGTAGACCTCAGAGTTAAGGTAGAGTTTCGCGAGGAGCATGTAGCCGGCCTCACGCGATACACGGCCATAGACCTGCTTGGCTGCGGGCACAAGGTTGGGAATGGCGGCCTCGAGGTCGGCAACGACTGCATCGAAGAGCTGAGTGCGGTCGTAGGTGGGAGGGGTTGCGCCCACGATGGAGGACTCTGTTGTCCAGGGACCGCGACCGAAGATGTCAATCATGTGGTAGTATGAGAGGGCACGGAGCGTGCGGGCCTCGGCATCAAACACGTCAACTGAGAGGTTGTCGGTTCCGGGAAGGAGGTTGCCGTAGGCATGGAGGTCGCGGATGAACTGGTTGACAATTGAAATCTGATAGTTGAAGCGCGAGAAACACTCATAGAGCCAGTGGTTATCGGTCGACCATGTCGAGTAGACAAGCTCGTTGATACCTGCGTCAGCCCAGTTAGAGCCGATGAGAGTTTCGTCAGTACTGAGTTCCTGGAGGTTCCAGAGCTGACGGGAGTAGACACCTGCACCGCCGTCGTCAACGGTGATACCGCCTTCGAACACGAGGCCTCCGTAGATACCGGCAAGTTCGCCATAGAGTTCCTCGGCAGAAGTTATTTCTGTTTTGGTTGTAGGGTTCTCAGGCTTGACATCAAGGTCGCCTACACAAGCTACGAAAGCAGGGGAGGTGAGGGCAATGGCACCGAGAACGATATATTTTGATAATTTCATTTTGATTCTTCTTTAAGGGGAGTATGGATTTTTTAGAATGAAGCCACGATACCGAAGGAGAATGTCAAGGGATGGGGGTAGACATTATTGTCGATGCCGGAGAAAATTTCCGGGTCAAGACCCTTGTACTTGGTTATCACGAATGGATTCTGACATGCACCGTAGAGGCGGAGGCGGAGATTGTCGTTGAGAAGATTGTCCCAAGTGTAGCCGACAGTGATGTTGTCGCAGCGGAGGAATGAAGCGTTCTGCACGAAATAGCTGCTGCAGGCAAGCTCGTTTGTAACCGTGTTAAAGAGGAACGAGTTGGTGTTCAGGTTGGCAAGGGGAAGAGAGTTGTTGACTTCCTTGACCGCTGTGCTTGCTTGAGTGTCATTATAGACCCAGTTTCCGAGACTTGCTCGGAGAGTGATGCCGAAGTCCCAGTTCTTGTAGTTGAAGGTGTTCGACCAGTTCATTGTCACCTTGGGATCCTTGCTGTGGTAGATGATTTTGTCGGCGGCATTGATTTCTCCGTCACCGTTCTGGTCAACATAGACACCTTCGATAGGATTGCCGTCTTTATCATAAACCTGCTCGTAAACGTAGAAGCTGAAAGCGGGATAGCCTACCTGATGTTTCTGTATTTTGTTGGCTTTACCAAGTGAGATGCCTGAATCCTGAACCACTGTGTCTGCACCATCGGCGAGGTAAGTAATCTTGTTCTTGTTCCAAGCGATGTTGAAAGCGGAAGTCCAACGGAACACATCGTTGACGATGGGACGGGCGGTGATATTGAATTCGAGACCTATATTCTCAAGGTCACCGAGGTTCATCGGACCGACATTGGTGAGGTTTGAACCTGCGGGATAAGGAGATTTGGTAAGAAGGTCTTTGGTCTTACGCTGATAGAAATCCAAGCTACCGAGAATGCGGTTGTTGAGGAAGCCGAAGTCAATACCGGCATTCCATGTGTGGGTTTCCTCCCATTTGAGGTCGGCATTGTAGGATGCTGCATAGAAAGGATAGGTTGAGGTTCCCTGACCTGTGATGGAGGGATAGACTGCACCACCACCGGTCCACTGGTTGTAGACAGGGAGATAGGGGAAGTAGTCGTCACCAAGGTCCTGCTGACCGGTCACACCGTAACCTGCGCGGATCTTGAGTTCGTTCATCACGTCGCGTGCGCCTTCCATGAAGTTTTCCTCAAGGAGCTTCCAACCAAGGGCTACGGAGGGGAAGGTACCCCAACGGTGCTCTTTGGAGAAGCGGGAAGTACCGTCGCGACGTACAGTAGCGGTGATGAGGTACTTGTTGAGGAGTGTGTAGTTGATACGACCGAAGAATGAGACGAGCTGATGGGGATGGATGGTGATACTGGTGGGGTCGGCCTGATTGCCGAGATACTTTTCGTTTTCAGCGTCGACAACCTGGAACACGCGGCTGTAGTCGCGCTTCTTGTTGTGGAACTTCTGCCATGAGTAACCGGCGGTCACGTCGAGGGTAGAGAAGTCGCCGAAAGAGTGATTGTAGTTGAGGTAAAAGTCGAGAAGGAGGTTGACACGGGTTTGGTACTCATAAAAACGGCTTACACCACCGTCCTTGATGTTGATACGGTTGCCGTTGTCAAGAACGGTGTAACCGTTGTTCCACGCTTTCGGTGAGTTGATGAGCGGATTCGAGTAGTTTTCTCCGTGCTGATAGTCATAACCGAGGTTGAGGTTGGCGCGGAGGTCGGTGAGGAAGGGCATCTTGAGGTCGAGCTGGAGGTTACCGACTGATTGGTATGCCTTACCCTTAGAGATTGCTGCTTCATTGTCGGCAATCGGGTTGAGGGGTGAGGTGGTCGAGTCGATGGTCGAACCGATTGCATCTGGGCCTGCGATGATACCGCCGTTGACGTATGAAGTATAGTAGCCGAAGAGGGGTGAACCGTTGGGATCCTTGACAGGGAGGGTCGGGTTCATGCCGGCTGCCGCGCGGAGGGTGTTTGCACCGTAGTTGTTGGTGATGTAGGCACCCTTTACATTTGCATTTACAGAGAGGAGGTCGTTGAAGAACTTCGGAGTGAGGTTGATTGATGCGGTAACACGGTCCATGTCGGTATTCTTGATGATACCGTTGTTGTCAGTGTATGTCACACCGACGCGATAGGGGAGCCACTTGTAAGTGCCACCTACGCTGAGGCTGTAGTCAGACGAGAAAGTTGTGCGAGTGAGTTCCTTCTGCCACTCGGTGTTGTAGTCGCCGAGTTGACCGGCCATTGCGGAACCTTCACCGTACTCGCTGATGATGAATTTACGGAATTCACCGGCGCTCATCATGTCGAGATACTTCTGGGTAGTGTTGATGTAGCCGTTCATGGTGAAGTTGACCTGAGGCTTGCCCTTGGCACCTGACTTGGTGGTGATGATGATGACACCGTTTGATGCACGGCTACCGTAGATGGCAGTTGCGGATGCATCCTTGAGGATGGTCATTGACTCAACGTTTTCAGGAGATACGAGTGCGAGGGGGTTTGAAGAACCTACGATGCCCTTGGTGTCCATAGGCACACCGTCGATTACGATAAGAGGGGCATTGGATGCGGCGAGTGATGCACCACCACGGATCTGGATGTCACCGCCTGACGAGGGGTTACCTGAGGTGGTCACGACAACACCGGGAGAGGCACCTACGAGGAGGTCCTGGGCTGAAGTAGCGAGGCCGGCTTCAATTTCCGAGGGCTTGATAGTCGCCACGGAGCCGGTGGCGTCGCTTTTCTTGACGGTACCGTAACCGATGGCTACGACTTCGCCGAGCATCACGGAGTTTTCAAGAAGAGTCACGTTGATTTCGGTACGGCCGTTGATTGCGATTTCCTGAGTGTCGTAGCCGACGTAGGAAACGATGAGTGTACCGTCAGAGGGGGCGGAGATTGTGAACTGACCATCGAAGTCAGTGGCTGTGCCGAGGGTTTCGCCCTGGACCACAACACTTGCGCCGATGAGGGGTTCGCCCTCTTTGTCAACTACAGTACCTTTGACTGTAATCGTTTGCGCGAAAGCGGGGAAAGCAGCACAGAGCGCCATGAAAGCGACGAGCCACACTTTCCGAGTCATTTGAAAACAAATGTTCTTCATGCACGAATTGTTTAGAAAAATTTAGTAAATATGATAATCTCAAATAAAAAATTCAGTGTTGGTCAAGGCCTGCTGTCGGAGCAGACGGAGCAGAGTGATGAGTATTGGAGAATAGTCAAGGAATCAATCGGTGTCGTGACCGTGCATGGTTTTATCTGTTGACCATGGATGGTTTATTAAGGCAAGAAGCGTCAGGTGAAAAGAGTCCGTGTGGCCGGTAAGATGAGCCATGTTGGGGGTGTGATGACAACATTGCATGAAGAATGGAAATGGTGTCAGTTCGGGGGCTACCGCGATGCCACGGGAAGATGATGAAATCTTCGGTGACAACACGCCTGCTTGCTGAAAATCTCTACAAAATGATGATACTAAAATGTTCCTTTATTTCAATCTCTTTCTCTCTACATTCTGCAAGCCGCGGAGGCCTGCCGGTGAAAAGGGGAAGCGGAAATCATACGCCGGTCTTCGACCGTGTGTGAAATCCGCGACAAATATAAAACTTTATTTTGGTTTGGTCAAACAAATTTAAGAAAATCTGCGAAAAAGATTTGTTTTGGACTAAAAATCTGTGTTTTGGGGACGAAAAGGGGGCTGAAATGTAATGATTGGGTGATTGGAGGAGGTTTTCGTTGTCAGCGCTCGACAGGCCAGGGGTAGGAGTGGAGGAGGCGGATGAGGATGCGCTCGCGGCCGCCGCAGTAACGGTCGCAGAGAGAGTGGAATTCGGGGGTGTGGCCCGGACAGGAGAGGTGGGCGAGTTCGTGGTGGATGATGTAGTCGCGGAGCTCGGGGGTGAGGAAGACGTTGAGGAAGGAGAGGCGGATGCGGCGTTGGCGGGGGTAGCAGGTGCCGAGGACATTCATGCCGTGGGCGATTTCCCAGCGGTCGACACCGAGGCCGAGGTTGGAGGCGAGTTGGCGTGCGCGCGGAAGGAGTATGGCGGGTGCGATGCGCCGGGCTATGGCTTTGACGGCTGTGTCGATGGCAGACTGGATGGCGGGATCGGCTGTGTCGGCGGAGGGTGGGAGGAGGATGTTGAAGCGCCCGGTGGTCGGAACGGTGAGGGTGAGGCGGGTGATTCCGGGGGCGGTGAGGATGGATATTGTGATGTCGGTGGCGGGGATGGGGATGATGGTCCCGGGGTGGTAGCGCGGACGTGGACGGATGCGCTCGAAGTCGGCTGCGTGGCGCTCGATGGTGTCGGCAATCCGGCGGCTGGAGAGTCCGGCGGGGATGTTGACTTTGAGCTGTCCGGATGTCCAGCGGGCTGAGATTTTGCCTGAGCCGGATCGCTCGGTCACGGTGATGTGGCCGAGTGTCGGGTGGGTGAGAGTGAATGTGCTCATTTAGGTAATGTGGCGACGGAAGGGCGGACGGACATAAGGCTTGGGCTTACTGCTCGTCGCGTTTGGAGATGCCCCAGAGGAGTTTGGCGCGGAGGGTGTCGATGAAGTTGTGGTCGGGAGTGTGGACGACTTTGGTGACGAAGGGTGCGCGGCGCAGACGGAGCTTAACGTCGATCGGGAGGATGAGGGAGCGGCCATCGAGGGTGACGCGGTAGGTGTCGGTGCGCGATTCGACGGAGATGTCGATGATGTGGCTGTCGGCAACGACGAGGGGGCGCATGGTCAGCGAGTGGGGTGCGATGGGGCTGAGGACCCAGCAGGGGGCTGTAGGTTGCACGATGGGGCCTCCGACCGAGAGATTGTAGGCGGTGGAACCGGTCGGGGTGCTGACGATGAGGCCGTCGCCCTGATAGGATGCCACGGGCATTCCGTCGAGGAGGGTGTTGACGGTAATCATCGAGGCGGTGTCCTGGCGGAGGATGGCGATTTCGTTGAGTGCGAAGCCCCATCCTGAGACTCCGGCTTTGACCTTTCCGCCGATGCCTTTGCCTTCGAGGAGTGAGCGGGATTCGACGGTGTAGTCGCCCGCGATGAGGCGGTCGATCATCTTCGGGGCTTCGGAGATGGACTGCTCTGCGAGGAAGCCGAGGTGGCCGGTGTTGAAGCCGATGATGGGTATTTCTTTGGTGGCTACTCGGCGGGCGGTGCGGAGGAAGGTGCCGTCGCCTCCGATGCTGAAACAGAAGTCGGCAGTGAAGTCATCTTCCTCGAAGACGTCGTCGACAGGGAGCGGAGAGCCTGTTGCGCGCGACATTGCCTCGAAGAAGTGGCGGTCAACGCTGACGAAGATGTCAAGCTCTGAGAGTCGGTCGAGAAGAGCCTGGATATGGCGGATGTCGTCGGGGCTTTGGCGGCGTTTGCCGAAGATGGCTATTTTCATATCTATTACAGTAAGCTATTACTATTATATTGTGTATGCACTATGGGTTACACATTCCGCAAGGAATGCAATCATGCATCATGAACTATGCATCATGCATCTCCCTCAAAGACCGAGGTAGCGCATGAGTTCATCGTAGCGGTCGCGCATGAGGGAGTCGTCGGCAAGCGGGGTCCCCTGGGCGTCGATGACCTCGTAGCCGTAGCGTTCGAGCGAACGGCTGACGGATTCGGGGTTGCGGTGGCTGACGCGGAGTTCGGCAATGATGCGGCTGTCGGCCTCACCGTCGGAAGTGACGTTGAGGTTGAGGAGATGAGCGTCGCAGTCCTCGACGGCGCGGGCAATGCGCGATGCGCTGTAGTCGCCGCGGCGACAGGCGAGCACAAGGGTGCTGCTTTCCTCGACGAGAGGGAAGAGGCGGTCGAGCTGTTCAGCCGGAGAGGCGGAAATTGCGACGTTTTGGACAGATGTATCGTCTTTTCGGAGCAAAATATTTCTATGTTTTAGTTTTTCTGCCTAATTTTGCAATCACAAACTTGTCGGGAATGAAGCTACAAAATTACTAATAATACTTTATATAAAGAACCACTCAGCCCGACAAAAAGATTTCATTGCAAGGAAAAATGACAAATCTAAGCGTAAACATCAACAAGATAGCCACTTTGCGCAATGCGCGAGGTGAGAATGTGCCTGACCTCCTTAAAGTGGCGGCAGACTGCGAGGCTTTCGGGGCCGACGGCATCACGGTGCATCCCCGTCCCGACGAGCGCCATATCCGCCGCGACGATGTGTATCGTCTCCGTCCGTTGGTCAAGACGGAGTTCAACATCGAGGGCTATCCCTCGCCGGAATTCATGGAACTCGTGCTTCAGGTGAAGCCGGAGCAGGTGACTCTTGTGCCCGATGCTCCGGGTGCCATCACTTCGAATGCGGGTTGGGATGTCGGTGAGCACATCGAGTTTCTTACCTCGATTGTCGACCGTCTGCGCGATGCAGGCATCCGTTCGTCGATTTTCGTCGGCACGGATGTTGAGAACATTCAGCTTGCAGCCCGTGCGGGCGCTGACCGTGTGGAGCTTTTCACCAAACCTTACGCGGACCTTTATCCGAAAGATCCCGAGGCGGCGGTGGCTCCTTTCGTCGAGGCTGCCCATGCAGCGTTCTCGGCCGGACTGGGTGTGAACGCCGGTCATGACCTCAGCCTTGTCAACCTTGAGTTTTTCCACCGCAACATTCCCCGTCTGAGCGAGGTTTCGATTGGCCATGCGCTCATCTGCGATGCTCTCTATCTCGGTCTGGAGAAGACAATCAGGGAGTATAAGGAATGTCTGAGGTAAGGATTAAGTATTAAGTACTAAGTATAAAGTATTAAGGATTAAGTATAAAGTAAGATGATTCAGCAGGAATTTGTCGACACGGTGGCCACTGCCGCCATGAATTACAACGAGGCGGTGCAGGCTCAGGCTGCAACCGTGGCTCAGGAGCTTTCGGTGTGGGACCTCACGATGCGTGGCGGATGGATCATGATTCCGCTTGCCATACTTTCGATTGTGTGTATCTATATTTTCGTTGAGCGCTGTCTGGTGTTGCGCCGTGCGCAGAAGGAGGATAACTCTTTCATGGACCGTATCCGCGAGTATATCCACGATGGCGAGATCGAGAGCGCGCGCAGACTTTGTGCGAAGACCGACACACCTTATTCACGACTCATCGGCAAGGGTATCAGCCGCATCGGCCGTCCGATGAACGACGTGCTTGTCACCATCGAGAACACCGGCAACATCGAGATTGCCAATCTCGAAAAGGGTCTTGCATGGCTTGCCACCACTGCTGCCGGAGGCCCGATGATCGGCTTCCTCGGAACCGTCATCGGTATGGTGCAGGCCTTCTTCAACCTTGCATCCGCAGGTTCGAGCGCCAACATCGCAGTACTTGCCGACGGTATCTATGCCGCGCTCGTCACCACTGTCGCCGGTCTGATTGTCGGTATCATCGCCCTCTTCGCCTACAACTATCTCGTGGCACGCATCAATAAGGTGATGAACGCTCTTGAGGCGAAGACCATGGAGTTCATGGACCTTCTCAACGAGCCTGCATAAGCGCAGGGTCCCGAAATTGTCAACCTAATCAGTCCTTTTGACTATGGCTCTGAAACGACAAAACACCATGATGGCGGCTTTCTCGATGGCATCCATGACCGATGTCATCTTCCTGCTGCTCATCTTCTTCATGGTCACATCGACCTTCGTGTTCCATACGGCTCTTGAAGTGAATCTTCCCCAAAGTTCGAAGCAGACGGCTCTGAAGCCTTCCACCCGCGTGTATATCGACAAGGCCGGTGTTATCTATGCCACCGCCGATGAGAGCGAGCCGGTGGCGATGGATATGGGCGCGCTGCTCGACTTCCTCAGCCAGCAGGCATCGCGTCCGGAAGGCGCTGAGGAGTATATCGCTGTCTATGCCGATGAGGAGGTGACCTACGGGACACTCGTCAAGGTTCTCGACCTCGGTGCGCAGAACAATCTGAAGATGGTCCTCGCCACCAAACCGGCTCCTGCGTCAGCCCGTCCCGCCGAGTAGGCTCTTGTCTTCTCGGTATACGTAATCATTCTAATGTAACAGTTCTCTTATTCATATAGCAATCCACATGTCTGACACCGGAAGTGACCGTCGCCGTCACCATCTGATAGCTTTGCTTGTAACAGTGCTCTTCCACGTTCTCGTGGTTGTGGCTTTGCTCACCATTTATCTGCGTCCGGTCGCTGTTGATTCCGAACGCGTCTGGCCCCCTGTCGATTCTGCAGAAGTGCTTTTCGGCGGTGAATATGTGATGGTCGGTGACCGTCCGGAGATAGCTGAAGCCAATTCCGAACCGGCTCCTGCCGAGACGGATGCCGAAGCCGTACCTGCTCCGGAGGTTGAGGCTCTCGAAAATTCCGGCGAGGAGGCAAAACCGGCTCCTGTCGTGAGCAGCGAACGCCCGTCGCCCGCGAAGGTTGAGAAGAAGGCTGTTCCCGAGAAGACCGGTCCGACCAAGGCGGAGATAGCCGCTGCTGAAAAGGCGAAGCGCGAACAGGAAACCCGTCAGGCGATTGCCGGAAAGGTCAAATTCGGCCAGACCGGGACAGGCACATCCGGTTCCGGAAGTGCCGGCAGTCCTAATGGAAACGCTACGGTCGGTGCCGTCAGCGGCAGTCCGGGATTCAATCTTAAAGGCCGTACTCTTGAGGATTGGCACCGTCCAGCTTCGGCTCCCTTAGGTACTATTACCATCCGTGTGAGTGTCAACCGTCAGGGTCGTGTGACGGCTGCAAGCTATCAGTCCGGCACGGGAGCGGCTGCTGCAAGCCAGTCGGCCCGTCAGAGTTGCATCGAGGCTGCGAAGCGTTCGCAGTTCTCGGTCGACGAGGATGCTCCCGCTACCCAGACCGGAACCATCACCTACAACTTCAAGTAAAACTCTTGCAAGGTAAATAAGGGCACAAAAGGACATAAGTTCAGAAGGCACATAAGTTTATATAAAGCTTACTTGTACAATCAAATAGCTAAAATAAACTTATGTGCCTTCTGAACTTATGTCCTTATGTGCCCTTTCTTATTCTTCCGGAATTTCGAAGATTGAGAAGTTGACCGAGCCGTAGGCGCGATGTTCGGAGAAATGCGGGAGGGATGAGAAATCGTATTTTTTAGAATGTTCGATGATGAAGATGCTCCCGGGATGAAGGAGCTTCGAATCGAGGACCATCTGCGGGATGTCGCCAAAGCCTTCGAGGTCGTAGGGAGGGTCTGCGAAGACGAAATCGAAGGTCGATGCCGAGTCGCGGATGAATCTCAACGCATCCGTGCGCAGCAGATGGAGATTGCGGTCGTCGAGTTCGCGTTTCACCTTCTCGATGAAACGTGCCTGCGTAGCCGATTTTTCGACAGAGGTGACCGATGCCGCACCTCTCGAAAGCAGTTCGAAGCTCACGGCTCCGGTTCCGGCAAAGAGGTCGAGGCATTTGAGTCCCTCGATGTCGACCATATTCTCGATTACATTGAAGATATTCTCGCGCGCGAAATCGGTGGTCGGGCGTGCGGTGATATTGGTCGGGACGTTGAAACGCCGGCGGCCATATTTTCCTCGGATTATTCGCATAGTGGGAGTGTTATGAGTTCGAATGGTGCGAGCATGGCATCCTTCCCGGCCTTGAACATCTGTGGCGGGAAGATGATGGGCACAACGCGCGCCACGAAATTGCGTAGCATCGGTGTGAGTCTGTCGCGGAGTTCCTGGTCGCCTGCAAGCAGAAGCTCGTCGTTCCGCTCGTCAAGGCCGAGGCGCTGACGGATGGCAAGCAGATAGTAGACGGCATCCTCCGGATTGTGATAGCTGAAAGTGTTGGCCATCAGCAGACGGCGTCCGTCGGTGATGACAACGTCTATTGAATCCTGACGGATATTCGCAATCATCTTGACCTTGTTGCCGTGAGTGCCGTTTATGGCTGCGTAGCGGCAGAGCGCGGCTATGTGGCTGACAACCGTGACGCGTTGGAACGTACGGTTGATGAAGCCTCTCAGTTCCGGCTCTATTCCCGTAAGCACGAGTGCATTGACAGTGCCGGTATCGTCGGCGGTCATTTCGAGTTTGCTGTCGGGATATGCGGTATCGAAAAGCAGTCGGCGTTGCTCTTCACTCTCGCATTGGGCCGGAACAACGGTGTAGTCGCGCGTTTCCACCACGCAATAGACCCTGCGGAAATCACTCAACAGGGCGGGATGGTCGTAAATCACATTCTGTATGGCACCGATCCACGACGTGGAAGCAGTGTCGAGTGCAAAACGGCGGTAAATCAGCGAATTGTCCTCGACAATTGAATATATCACCACGTCAAGGGCATCGTGGCTCAGACGCAGCAGGAGATTTCTGATTTCAGGACTTTCAATCCTTTCACTTAAAGCTTCGGGTGTCATTCAGGGGATGTTTATAGAGGCAAAATTAGTCAAAAAACTCATATCGCGCAACTGCGGTCGATGGCTTTTGCTGATTTTCAGGCCGGGGAGGTGCGGAGAGGACGGTCGGAGCGTGAAAAAATGGGTCAATTTGGAAATCCGGTGGAAAAGGGATACAAACGAACAGAGTAAACAAAAGAAACAAAAGTATAATTTACTTTAAATTAACCTTTTGTATCTTCTGACCTTCTGTCATTATGTGCCTTTTTCAGATATTACGGCTTGTGCCAAGGAAGCGGATGGAAAACAAATATCCCATGCAAAGATAATACCTTGCATGGGATTAAAAGGTGCGTTAATACAAACGTGGTATGTAATTTTTATTGCTGCACGAGATTAGGCACTCCACCCCATTGGTTGGGGACGGGCTGACTCGGTTGAACTACGAAATACAGATAGACTAATGTTCCGAGGAAAGGTATGAGATTGATGAAAATCCACCAGCCTGACCGGCCTGTATCATGCAGACGGCGCACTGCCAAGCCAAGAGACGGAAGAAGAAGAGCAAGCGAGAAAATACCGCTCACGATAGTTTCAATTGTTTCGCTCCAGAAGAAAAGTGCGGAAATCACTGCGCCTACAATAAAGCAGAACAAGGCAAACCACCAATATTCCGAACGTGAAGCACGGCCCTGGAAATTGCAATAGTTGACTGTGACGGCGCGTTGCACAGCCTCACCGAAATTAAGTTGACGTTGATACATAGTTAATAAGGTTTGTGGTTGTAAGAGTTGTACCCGACTGCATGATCCAATACAATCGGGAGGGAGTATAATGCAAAAATACGCTTATTATCCATGAAATCCAAATATCCATCAGTGGAATTGTGAAATTTGTGCATATTTATTTATGTGGAAAAATCGAGTGGAAAATTTTTCAGTCAAACTCTTTTCATATATCAGGGATGCAGATTCTCGCTATTTTTCGCTAACTTTGCACCCTAAACGGTTTATCCCCCGAGGGGGATGGATTTGCTTTCTGACTGCATATCCACAATATACATAATAAACATACACCCAAAAGAATACACAGTAATACTACAATGGCAAACTGGTTTGAAACTAAGGTCCGTTATGATAAGACGATGGAAAACGGCGCCATCAAGAAAGTAACTGAAGCATATATGGTTGATGCCCTCTCTTTTACTGAAGCAGAGGCCCGCATCTCAGAGGAAATCGCCCACTTCACTTCCGAATTTTCCGTATCGGCCGTGAAGCGCACCAAGATTGCCGAAATCTTCCGTGAGCGTACAGGCGACAAATGGTATCTCGTGAAGGTGGCCTTCATCACACTTGATGAGAAGACCGCTGTTGAGAAGAAATCCATTTCCCAGATTCTCGTGGCTGCCGACAGCTTCAAGGAGGCTTTCGATAATTTCATGGAGGGCATGAAGGGTACGATGGCTGATTTTGAAATCAATACCATCCAGGAAACCCTTATCATGGATGTCTATGACGCCAACCTTGGCGGTGAAAACAAGGAGGGTTGATTGTCATGACCGTCAGTCAACGTCTGCTCGAACTGCGCAAGTCCATCCCTGAGGGGGTGGAACTTGTTGCCGTGTCGAAATTTCATCCCTCCGAGGCTATCATGGATGCCTACGGAGCAGGTCAGCGTGTGTTTGGCGAAAGCCGTGCGCTTGAACTTGAGGCCAAGGCCGGGGAGCTTCCTGCCGACATAGACTGGCATTTCATCGGTCATCTCCAGACCAACAAAGTGCGCAAGGTGGTGGCCCATGCCTCGCTTATCCACAGTATTGATTCCGAACGTCTGCTCCGTGCCGTGGACGATGAAGCAGCCAAGGCCGGACGCGAACCCGGAGTCCTTCTTCAGCTACATGTCGCTAAAGAGGAGACAAAATTCGGTTTCACACCCGAAGAATTGCTTGACTTTGTGACTCCCGAGCTTCTTGCCTCGCTGAAAGCGGTTGAAATCCGTGGGGTCATGGGTATGGCCTCGAATGTTGACGATGAAGACCGTATCCGCAGTGATTTCCGTGAGATCCGTACTGCGTTCGACAGTCTCCGTGCCGGTGTCTTCGCCTCCTCTCCTTCATTCTCAATCGTCAGCATGGGCATGAGTCATGACTGGCCTATTGCCGTGGAAGAGGGGGGCAACATGATTCGTGTCGGAACCTCGATTTTCGGCGAAAGGGAATATTAACAGGAATAAATCAGCATTTCGAATGACCGGAATAAGGAAAATAGCGATAGCCACAGGCACACGCGCCGACTGGGGACTGCTCAGCGGAATTGCCCGTGCGCTTGCTGCGCGCGAGGATTGCCACGTCGACATTCTTGCGACAAACATGCATCTGAGCGAACGCTATGGTCATACGATTGACGAGATAATCGCCGACGGTTTCGCGCAGCCGTTCCGCATTGAGATGCCCGATTCGACTGACTCCCCAGTCGGCACCGTAAAGGCTATGGGCGAGTGCATGACCGGCATGGCTACCGTCCTTGACGGCCTTTCCCCTGACCTGCTGGTCATTTTAGGCGACCGTTTCGAGATGCTTGCCACAGCTACCGCAGCTCTGATGCTCCGCATCCCGATTGTCCACATTGCGGGAGGTGAGATTTCCGAGGGAGCTGTCGACGACAGCATCCGCCAT
The DNA here is from genome assembly GCF_910577345.1 of uncultured Duncaniella sp. Taxonomy (GTDB): domain Bacteria; phylum Bacteroidota; class Bacteroidia; order Bacteroidales; family Muribaculaceae; genus Duncaniella. The sequence goes on along the minus strand of NZ_CAJTMT010000005.1, from coordinate 127,547 downwards.
GCCATCACCAAGATGTCGTCACTGCATCTGACAGCTACCGAACCATATCGCCGGCGTGTGATTGCAATGGGTGAGGATCCGGAGCGCGTAATCAACACGGGTGCCATCGGTGTCTACAATATAATGCATGAACCTTTGATGGAACGCCGCGAGCTGGAAACATCCGTCGGACTTCCGTTGCCTGAGGGTTCATTGCTCGTCACATACCATCCCGCAACTCTCGACGATGAGGATCCGGGAAGCCGTTGCGACAATCTTCTTGCCGCTCTCGACCGTTTCCCCGAGTCAAATGTAATCATCACATATCCTAACAATGATTCGCGCGGACGTGTCATCATTGACCGCATCGAGGACTATGGCCGTCGTAATCCCGGGCGTGTCAGAGTCATTCCGTCCCTCGGCAAGCTGCGCTATCTTTCGGCATTGCGTTGTGTGAGTGCCGTGGTAGGCAATTCGTCAAGTGGAATTGTCGAGGTGCCTTCGATGCACATCCCGACTGTCGACATCGGCATCCGTCAGCGCGGTCGCTTGTGTGGCGAGAGTGTGATACATTGCGGCGACTTAACGGATGAAATCGCTGAGGCTATCGGACGAGCGCTTTCTCCCGAAGGGCAGAAAATAGCCCGCGAGGCAGAAAATCCATATTTCCGGCCCGACACCCTTGCCGTAATGGTCAAGGCAATCGCGGAAACTCCAATTGAAACTTTAAGAAGTAAGAAATTCTATGACATCCCGGTCTAATCAAGCTGTCAAACCGCTTTTCATCATTCCTGCAAGGGGTGGTAGCAAGGGTATTCCGCGCAAGAACATCAAACCATTGTGCGGTCGTCCTCTGATTCACTACTCCATCGATGTGGCCCGTGAGCTTGCTCCCGATACAAACGTAGTTGTGTCTACTGACGATGATGAAATCCGCGCGGTAGCCGAGGCGACCGGATTGCCGGTCAATTACCGTCGTCCTGCCGAACTCGGTGGGGATAAGGTCGGGTCGCGCGAGGTTATAATCGACGCGATGGATTGGGCTGACCGAAGCGGGATAGACTATGATGTTGTGGTCCTGCTGCAGCCGACATCACCGATGCGCACGGTTGATGACGTGAAGGGCTGTATGAATCTTTATACCCCGGATGTCGATATGGTGGTGACTGTGACGGAAGCCGCCTGCAATCCATATTATGACTGTTTCGAGACCTCGTCGGACGGAACACTCCATGTCGCAAAAGGCGAAGGCAAATTCACCCGCCGTCAGGATGCTCCGAAGGCGTGGCAATACAACGGTGCAGTCTATGTCATCAATCCTGCTTCCATCCGGCGGATGGGGCTTGGGGAATTTCCCCGTAGGATTCCGTTTGAAATGCCACGGTCGCGTTCGGTCGACCTTGACACGCCGCTTGACTGGATAATAACTGAAAACCTGATGTCACATGCAGATTGACCGCCACATATTGGCCGACAGCTCACGATTGATTGATGCTCTTGGCCGTCTTAACGAACTTTCGGGAGGAGTGATGACTCTCTTGGTGACGGATGCCGACGGACGCATGGTCGGCACGCTTACCGATGGCGATGTGCGTCGCGCACTTCTGCGTGGGGTGAAGCTCGATGCTCCCGTGTCGGAGGCGATGTTCCGCAAGTTCCGTTTCCTGAGCGTAGGGGAGGTGAATCCCGATACTCTCCGTGAGTTGCGCCGCCACAGGCTGACTCTCATTCCGGTTCTTGACGGTGACGGTCACATCCGCGATGTCATTGACACCCGCGTCACCAAGACGGTGCTTCCGGTCGGTGCCATACTCATGGCCGGAGGCAAGGGTGAACGCCTGCGTCCCATGACTCTCACGACTCCCAAACCCCTGCTGACAATCGGCGACAAAGCTATTATCGACTACAATATCGAGGCCCTTGCAGCAGTAGGTGTTAAGAATATAAGTGTTACGGTCAATTATCTTGCCGAACAACTGGAAGAGCATTTCTCAAAGCCCGTGGCAGGAGTGAGTGTAAAATGTGTGAGGGAATCGCGCCCTCTCGGCACCATCGGATCCGCAGCTCTTGTCGAGATACCTGTGGATGGCGATACGATTGTCATGAACTCAGATTTGCTGACGACAATCTCCTTCGAGGACCTCTACCTCCATCACCGCGCGCAGGAAGCCGACATAACAATAGCCGCCGTGCCCTACAATGTCTCCGTTCCTTACGCCATTCTTGATACCGATGGACAACGTGTGACAGCCCTTGAAGAGAAACCCTCATATTCCTACTATGCCAACGCGGGTATCTATATCTTCTCGAATGCCCTGCTCCATACCCTCAGTCCCGACGAACGCACTGATGCCACCGATTTAATCGAGCGCGCCATTGCAGAGGGAAAGCGCGTCAGCTATTTCCCAATCAACGGAACATGGATAGATATAGGCTCGCCGGTCGATTTCGCCCATGCCCGCGAACTGATGCGTCACTTGCAGCAGACACTTGATGCTTGAAATCCTTTCACGCCTCAAAAGTGTTATAATTTACAAATCATCAATTCTAACAACAAGTCCGCTAATACAATGGCTGATTCCAACTTCATAGATTACGTTAAAGTCCTCTGCCGTTCAGGCAAAGGCGGTGCCGGTTCGAGGCATTTCTATCGTGCGAAATATGTTCCCAAGGGTGGTCCCGACGGTGGTGACGGTGGCCGTGGCGGTCACATCATCCTCCGTGGCAACTCCCACATGTGGACACTTCTTCCGCTCCGTTACCGCCGTCATATCTTTGCCGGCAACGGTCAGAGCGGTTCCGGTGGCCGTTCCTTCGGAAAGGACGGTGAGGACGTGATCGTTGAGGTTCCCTGCGGCACCGTCGTTTTTGATGCCGAGACAGGTGAATATCTGTGCGAGGTCACATCGGACGGCGAGGAGGTGAAGCTCCTGCGCGGTGGCCGTGGCGGTCTTGGCAACTGGCATTTCAAGAGTGCGACCAACCGCACTCCGCGCTATGCGCAGCCGGGCGAACCTGCCATCGAGAAGTCAATCATCCTTGAATTGAAGCTTCTGGCTGATGTCGGTCTCGTCGGTTTCCCGAATGCAGGTAAATCCACCCTCCTGTCATCCATCTCTGCAGCCCGTCCGAAGATTGCCGATTATCCCTTCACGACGATGGAGCCTCAGCTCGGCATTGTATCCTATCGCGGCAACCAGTCGTTTGTCATGGCCGACATCCCCGGTATCATCGAAGGTGCGAGCGAAGGAAAGGGCCTTGGTCTGCGTTTCCTCCGTCATATCGAACGAAATGCCGTGCTCCTGTTCATGGTTCCTGCAGATGCCGACGACATCAAGGCTCAGTACGACATTCTTGTGGGTGAGCTCGAACGCTTCAACCCGCAGCTTGCCGACAAACCCCGCGTCCTTGCCATCTCCAAGAGCGACATGCTTGACGAGGAGCTGATGAAAGAAATTGAGGCTACCTTACCCGAAGGAGTTCCCCACATCTTCATCTCGGCTGTTACAGGCATGGGGCTCACAGAGCTTAAGGATATGCTTTGGGCTGAGATTACCGATGAGCGTAACCGTATCGAAGTCAATCCTATCACCCACCGTCCCCTCGACGGTCATCACCGTGTCCGCGAAGAGGATGAGTTCATCTTTGAGAACGCTCCTGAAATTCCCGGTGATGATGAGGAGGAATGGGACGACATTGATGACGAAGGCTTCGAGGGCGAAGACTACGGCTACGGTATGCTTGACGAGGACGGCTACGAGGAGTATAAGGACTAAGCCGGTTCTCATTACTGAAAAATAAAGGGTAAGTCACCCTGAAATTAAACAGTCCACATTGTTTGCGATTCTACTGCAAACAATGTGGACTGTAATTTTATCTGTATCTATCCTGCAAGTGGATTACTTGCCAGTGAAGACGCGGTATTCACCGGGTTTGAGGGTGGTGGGGAGAGTGGCTTGGTTTCCGGTAAAGAAATCTATTGTTTCGGTGGTGATTTCAGGAGTTTCAGCACTGAATTTGACTTCCTCTTCTTCAGCTCCGAGGTTCACGAGCACTACGACGCGGGAATCATCCTTCGAGCGGGAGAAGACATAGAGGTCGGGGCTGGTTGTGGCGTAGCGCACCATTTCGCCGCCTTCCTCTCCGGCGAGAAGTGCAGCCTGAGTGTGTTTGAGATTATTGAGCTTCTTGTAGAACTCAAAATATTTGTTGCGGGGTTCCCATTCCGGAGCCTTGTCCTTCACGAAGAATTCGAGGGCGCGGTTCATGCCTGTTTCCTGACCGGTGTAGATGAGGGGCATACCCGGAAGGGTGTAGGAGAGGACAGCGAAAGCATCGGAGAGATTGCCGAGGCGCTCGAATTCGGTACCTTCCCATGAGTTGAGGTCATGGTTGGTAATCATGTTCATCAGGTAGGTGTCCCGGGGATATTCGGCAGCCTGCGATGCAAGGAGCGAGTCAATGTCTGCGGCATGGCGTGTGGGGAAGGTGCGGACCTCGCCCATGTCGTTCTTGAAGGTGTATTGACCGGAAGTAGCGGCAATCTCGCTGAAAAGGTCCTTCATCGGCCAGTTGTAGCCCATGTCGAAGCCGTTTTTCTGGAGCGCGGGAACGCTCGCTTCGGCAAGCATGAAGAGGTCAGGTTTGACGGCCTGGAGCTGGGGACGTGCCTCATCCCAGAAATCGACGGGTACTTCCATGGCCACATCGCAGCGGAAACCGTCAACACCGACTTCAGTGAGCCAGAATTTGAAAGCATCGACCATTGCGGTGCGCATTTCAGGATTGGAGTAGTCGAACTTGTAGACATCCGTCCAGTCGTATGGGCCGAACATGTTGCCGAGTGAATCCTTTGCATACCAGTCGGGATGCTCGGTCACCCATGCGTTGTCACATCCTGAGTGGTTGGGCACCCAGTCGAGGATTACCTTCATGCCGAGGTCATGGGCTTTTTTCACTGTTTCCTTGAATTGGTCGAGAGTGCCGAATTCGGGGTTGAAAGCCTTGTAGTCCTTGACGGCATAGTAGCTGCCAAGCTCACCCTTGCGGTTCTTTTCGCTGATGGGATAGATTGGCATGAACCAGAGGATGTCTACTCCGAGCTCTTTGAGGCGGGGAAGTTGGGAATCGAAGGCTGTGATGGTGCCGGAATCGGTGAACTGGCGTACATTCACTTCGTAGATGACTGCATTGCGCGACCAGTCGGGATGGGTTACGTTGGTATAAGTTGAGTCGCGTCCGTCAGCCAGCGAGTCGTTTTTCTTCGAAGAGCTGCATGATACGACGAGAACCGTGACGGCTGCCACGGCAAGAATGGTTAGAAAGAATTTTTTCATCGGAGAATTTGAAAAATGTGAGTATGATATTCTTTTGCGAAGATACGAATAAAAAGTCATTTATCCTAAAACTCAACATATATTAATATATATTGGTATTGCCGGCAGTGGCGTTGACAATAATAAGCGCTTTTCGACCGTTAGAATATAGCTGAAAAAGAAGTGCTCTGCGCCACTCTTCCCGAGCCGACGCAGAGCATATAATCAAAAAGCTAATTCTATTACGTTGTATGTCTTTTTGACTCGACGAAGTGAGAATGGTTTAATCGTAACTTCGTGATTTTAACTCTGTTTAACACTATATTTTGAGATAATGAGCAAAACTGTCGCCACCCCTCTTGAACTGCTTGCACCTGCACGCAATGCCGACATCGCAATCGCTGCTATCACAGCCGGAGCCGATGCCGTCTACATGGGTGCATCGAGTCATGGCGCGCGCCATGCAGCCGCCAATTCCATAGCTGACGTAGCTCGTGTGGTCGACTATGCCCATCGTTTCAATGCAAAGGTTTTTGCGACTGTCAACACCATCATTTATGATGATGAGTTGAAGTCGGTGGAGCGGCTTATCGGAGAGCTGTACAGGGCCGGAGTTGACGCACTAATTGTCCAGGACATGGGTATCTTGCGGATGGATATTCCTCCGATTGAACTTCATGCAAGCACTCAGTGCGACATCCGCGATGCGGCCAAGGCCCGTTTTCTTGCTGATGTGGGCTTCTCGCGTCTTGTCCTTGCAAGGGAACTTTCGCTCAAAGAGATTGCAGCTATCCATGAGGCTGTTCCCGACACACCGCTTGAAGCCTTCATTCATGGCGCACTCTGCGTGAGCTACAGTGGCGACTGCCGTGCAAGTTTCGCCACGACCGGGCGCAGTGCCAACCGTGGTGAGTGTTCGCAGGTGTGCCGCCTGCCGTTTGACCTTGTGGATGCAAAGGGCAATGTCCTGGTCCGGAACAAGCATCTTCTTTCGTTGCGCGACCTCAACCGTTCGACCGCCATTCCAGACATGGTGGGCGCCGGAGTCAGTTCCTTCAAAATCGAGGGACGGTTAAAGGATGAGGCATACGTCAAGAACACTGTTGGAGCCTACAGCCGTATTCTCGACCGTTTCGTCGAGGAGAGCGGCGGGAAATATGTCCGTCAGTCAGTCGGAGGTGTGCGTCTTGGTTTCAACCCGTCGCTCGACAAGAGTTTCAACCGTGGTTTCACGCCCTATTTCCTAACCGGAAAGGCTCCTGCCAAGGGCATGGCCTCGATTTCATCCCCGAAGGCAACAGGATTGAAAGTCGGGGTGGTGACGGATTGCAAACCCAAGGTCATCACGGCAAGGCTCAGCGAGAATCTTGCGAATGGCGACGGCCTCGGTTACTACACTCCCGCAGGTGTGTTCCAGGGTTTCCGTCTGAACCGTGTTGAAGGCAACAAACTTTTCCCAGCATCGCCGCAGAATATTCCTGCCGGGACGGCTCTGTATCGCAACCGCGATAAGGAGTTTGACGACAGCATAGCGGCCGCAAAGACTACCCGTACAATAAGCGTTGACATGGCGCTGCAGGTTGTTTCGTCCGAGAGAATCTCGCTTGAAATGACTGATGAGCGTGGATGTTCGGCTACGGTCATTGCTGATGTGCCGGAATTGCAGAGCGCTGTCACTCCGCAGGAGGGGCCACGCCGTCGCATTCTCGACAAGCTTGGAGGAACAGGCTATCGTTCCGGACGGATAGTGGACGTTGCCGGAGCTGTCTTTATTCCGGCCTCGGCACTTGCTGCCTTGCGCCGTGACTGTGTGGAGGCCCTTGACCGCAGTGCTCGCGCCACCTACCGCTTCACCTATCGTCTGCCGGAAAAATTTGATGTCCCATTGCCCTACGGTACGCGTCTTACAGTCCACGACAACGTGGCCAACAAACTTGCCCGAGAGTTCTATCTCTCGCATGGCGCCACGGAGATTGCCCCCGCCATGGAAGTTGCCGGAAAGAGCTGTGGGGATAAAAGAGGAAAGTCTAAGTCTCAAAATGATGATGCCTCATCGGCTGCCCGGTATAATGCCTCAACGGAAGCCCTGAAGGATGCATCAGTGGAAGTCCTGAATGATGCCTCAGTGGAAGCCCTGAATGATGCCTCAGTGGAAGCTCCGGTCATGACCACCCGCTATTGCTTGCGAAAAGAGCTTGGTAAATGTCTTAAAGACCCCTCCGGCAAAGATTGGCGCGGCCCACTCACCCTCATCAGCGCCAACACCCGCCTCCGCCTCGACTTCGACTGCAAGAATTGCAGGATGCAAGTCTATCAAGCGAAATAAGCGAAATAAGCAAAATAGGCCAAATAGGGCTAATAAGTCTAATAGGGCTAATAAGTCCAATAGGCCCAATAAGCCCAATAGGTCAGATAGGCCAAATAGATTTGACTTATAAACTAAACTGAAAACCAATAAGGCCAATAAGTGACCGCGTTTCCGCCACTTATTGGCCCTATTAGGCTTATTAGCCTTATTAGCCTTATTAGCCCTATCAACCCTATTAACTCTCCATAAAAACCAAATAAACTGCTGCAATGAGCAGGCAGAAGGCAAGAAAGTGGTTCCAGTGGAGGCTTTCACCCTTGAAAAGCAGGATTGCAAACACTGTGAACACGAGAAGTGAAATCACCTCCTGCATCACCTTCAACTGTAGCAGGGAGAATTGGCCGCCGTTGCCGAGATAGCCATAGCGGTTTGCAGGCACCATGAAGCAATACTCAAACAGTGCCACTGCCCATGAAAGCAGGATGACGATAAAAAGAGGAGTGTTGGATGTGATGACCTTCATTTCCGACAATTTCAATTGTCCGTACCATGCGAAAGTCATGAATATGTTGGATACCACGAGTAGTCCGACAGTCCACCAGCCGTTCATATCAATGATAAATCTTTGAGGTTATTTGATTTGGTTCTGACACATATCAAGCGCTTGAGAAAATGGCTTCTCAAGCGCTTGTTCCTTTATTATTAAGTTTAGAAACTTCTCATTCGCTGCTGCTTGTCGGGATTGGCAAGGAGCTTGTCGAGCTTACCTTCGGCAACGTAGTCGATGAGTATCTGGTAGAGCACCTCAGGACTTTTGGCGAGGATCGTGCTGCGTTTCAGAGGTTCCATGTAGTCGTTTCCGGCAGCGAGATAGTCAATGGTGGCAAGACGGTAGGTCTTTGCATGGTCTATCGCTTTGCCGTCGATTGTCGCGCTGTTGACAGCTTTGGTAGATGGATCATAAAGAATCTCTACATTGCTGCTGACTCCCTGACCGTCCTGTGAGGCCATGATGGCGATGTTGTCGAGAAGGTCCTTGCCCTTGATTTCCATCACTACAATAGAGTTGTCGAATGGTGCGATGTCGATGATTTCACCTTGGGTGATAGGTCCGGCGGCAAGGCTGTTGCGTATGCCCCCCTTGTTCATGATGGAGAGGTCGACCGGTTTGCCGGAAAGTTCGGCTCCGCGAGTTCTGACGAAGTCGCTGAGGAGATTGACCATCTCGGGCGATTTACGTTCATATTCGTATGGCGAGTTGCCGATTTTCTTTGAGCGCATCTCCTCCACTTGTTTGCGGTAGGGAGCAACGATTTCTTCTATCTTCGACCCGACGCGGTCATCAAGACGCTTGTCTACAGGGATGAGACGTGCAGTGACATCCTTTGTCGCAAGGTTGATGTCGATTTCACCGAGGTTGACACCGCTCGAACCTGTCTGGAGGACAGAGATTGTATCGCCGTCGGCATTGGGCACTCTCCACTTCGGGACACCGCTGCGATTGTCGTTCGGGTCGATCACGGTGTGTGAGTGTCCGCCGATTATCACGTCGATGTCATGGGAGTTGCGGGCAATATCCATGTCGCTGTAGCCGGGTTCATTTTCATATCCGATATGTGTTACAGCGATAACCATGTCAACGCCTTCGCTTTTGAGACGTGCGGCTTCCTCGTTGGCAGCCTTGATACCGTCGATGTACTTGACTCCGGTATAATTGGCTTCGGAAACGATACCGGCAGGGTCAAGATTTATGCCGATGAAACCGACTGACTTGTCACCTATAGCCCTGACGACCGAGGGGACGAAGAGTCCTTCGAGTGTGCTGCCTGTAAGGTCGTAGTTGGTGCTGAGACGGTTGGCATTGAGCTGTTTCCACTCCTTTGCAAGCTGCTCCATTCCCTTGTCAAACTCGTGGTTGCCGAGAATCTGGATGTCATAGCCCATGGCGTTCATCACCTTGCGCTCTACCTCTCCTCCGAAAAGGGTGTAGTAGAGCGAGCCTTGAACGGCGTCGCCTGCATCAATGAGCATCACATTCTCGTGTGCGCCTCTCACACTGTCGATCAGCACCATCCGACGGGCCGCTCCGCCCATGTCGTGACGGTCCGGATCGATGGCCGAATGAGTGTCGTTGGTATGCAGTATCACGAGGTGATCACTGTCCTTCTTATCCGAGCAAGCACTCGCAAACACCATGCCTGCAAGCGCGCATATCGTAAATAATCTGTTGATTTTCATATATCGAATCTGATTTTTTAGTCTTGATAATTTGCTGAATTATTGAATGTCAAGCAGTGAAGTATTGTTTTAAGAACGCTTTAAGTGGATTCAGTGAATCAGCGTTGAGATTCCAATAGTTTTCATCTTCAAAAAGCCAATTCCCGCCACCGAGATTACGTCGTTTTTCACTACTCATGTGCATGGAGGTGATATATGCGTGTAATTTCCCTTTTCTATTTGGATGAACATACCTGTCTCCGAGACATAATTCATAGTCGTTAAAGCAACCGAAGAATGGCTCATGAATATCTCCGCGCGCAACTGTTTCAAGAAGAGATTCAAAATCGCCGTCATTATTGTTATCCGGGAATAAGAAAATCTCGCTGTCAATACCAAACTCAAGGAGTGTATTTTGTATTTCCGCTTTTCGGCGATTATATCCACCCAAGTTTTCGGGTGAGTCTGCATCAAAAACAATAAGATTTATACCTCCTTCGGCAGTGTTCTGCAGGAACTGATTCCTTGAATTGCGTAGATTATCCTTCCCGTTTATCGGGACTATCGTAAACTGGTCAGGATCAATATTCATGAAATGAAGAAGAGTGTTCACAAATACATACTCCGGTGTGGACCGATTTTTTGATTCGAGGTATATATTGATCATCTCATTTCCAATTCTTGATTGATTGAATATTGAAAGGACTCATAGTCATATTTGATAGCTGTCATATCTCCACTATAAGTCTTGATAAGCTTGAATGCTCCTACATCCTTTTGAAAACAAGTATAGTCCTTGTCTTTCAGAACTTGGCTCAGGCCCTTCAGGGAATCGATGTTATGTGTGGAGGCGAAAAGCTGGACGTTATTATCTTTTGCTGCAGCCAGAATTGCTTGCCACAGGACTTTCATGGCTGAGAAGTGGAATCCATTGTCGATTTCATCAATCAGCAAAACTCCGTCACGGCACCGGTAGATGGAAATTATAATCATGAGGAGCTTGCGGAGTCCGTCGCCCATCATGTTTATCGGAAGGCGTTGCTGGACACCAATGTCAACAAGAATTTCTTGTCCCACCAATTGAATGTCTTTTATCGACGGCTCGATTTTACGCAGTGCTGACAGTATGTGGTCCTCTTTTTTATTGGCGATTATACGGGCAAATTCCTCGAAAAGTGATGGCTGTGAGGTGGAGGATGGAATGTATTGTGAAAATAGGTCCTCCTTATATCGTTTGTCGATTGTCACTTTCCCGTTTTCAGATTCACCTTCCTTTATTATGAGTTCCGAACTGTAATTTGTGTCGTTTTCACCGATACGGTAGTTGAGCTTCAGTCCATACGTTTTTCCGCTGTTATCTGAGTTCCCATGAGGTAGGGAGTCGAGATTGACCACATTGCTGTGTGATTTTATCTGTGTGATTTCAAGCCGGCGGTTTTTGTCGCCGGTTGCTGAAATCGTGATTTTATTTTCAGGATTAAGTTGGTAGAATTCGATATTCAAATCACCCTCTGAGAATCGCATGTAGTTTCTCATCGAATTGATTGATAATGGCAATGCGGGATTGGATTGTCCCGTAATCAGGAACAACGCCTCAAGGATGGTTGATTTTCCGCAGTTGTTTTTTCCGAAAAGAAGATTTATCTGTTCGAGTCCCTCCAATTCAGCAGATTTGATGCCACGGAAATTTTGAATCTGTAATGTCTTGAACATTAGATAGTCATTTTTGCAAAGGTAAGAAAAATAATCATTAAAATAGACTTAACGGAGTCAAAATTGTGCTTGAGTATGGGAGGCGTTCCTTAAAAAAAATTTAAAATGTCAAGGAGTTGTTATCATAATTCAATATTTCCGTTTTTTGATACAGAAGAAAAAAGTGCATACGAGACAAAAGATATATTTTTTCTGTAAGATTGAGAGTTGCCTTCATAGCCTTTATTGTAAAATTCTTTTGTCTCTTATGCTCTTTTGTGCTTTTGTATCTCTTTTGTAGATTTGATACAGTTCCTTGGATGTAGGGGCTATTGGATGTCGATGAGTTTGTGGGTCTGGAGGGAGAGGCGCCAATGGGGGTGATGGAGGATGTAGGTGACGGTTTCGGAGGTGTTTGAGCCGCCTTCGTAGCGGGGGGAACTGCAGGGTTGGAGGAAGTAGTGCATGGCAGGGACGGATGAGGCTATGGTTTCGACATCCTGTCCTTCGTAGACTACTTTCAGTTCATCGACCATGCGGAGTTTGACCGCACACTCTCCTGTAGCATCCCCTTTTGGCGAGCAGGTCACCCAGTCTATCCCTTCGGGCAGCGGACGGGTGCCATTGGTCTCAATCTGGATGAAGTAGCCTTCGTCATGGAGGAGATCGACAAGAATCTGGTCAAGTTGGAGAGAGGGTTCGCCTCCCGTGATGATGACGTGGCGCGAGGGGTATGCTTTCAGTTGTTCGATAATCGCAGCCGGAGTCATCAGTGTGAAATCCTCATGACGCGTATCGCAGAATCCGCATTTCAGATTGCATCCGCTGAAGCGCAGGAACACTGCCGGTGTGCCGGTGAAGTAGCCTTCACCCTGGAGGGAATAGAATATCTCGTTTACGCGATAGCTCATTGATGAATGAAATATATTATGATGGTGTGTCCACGTTCTTCTTCCGTGGCCTACAACTATTCGATAACGTAGCTTGCAATGTTGCCTTCGCTTTCCTGGACATCTACACGGTAGCAGTTTGGAGTCTGCTCACAGATCCAACGGGCGATGTTTTCAGCCGTAGGGTTGAAGGGGAGGAGTTCATTGAAATTTCCGTGGTCGAGATAGGAGGTGATGCGCTCCTTGATGTGGCTGAAATCAACCACCATTCCGTCGGCGTTAAGCTCTTTGGCCCGGCAATGGACAGTCACGATCCAGTTATGGCCGTGGAGACGGGAGCATTTGCTTTCGTAGGAAAGGTTGAGGCGGTGGCAACCCGCAAGTTCGAATCGTTTGGTGATATAATACATTTGGATGGAATAATTACTCTTCGTTGGATGTTGAGGCAACGGGATGCAGACCGTGCTCGGCTGCGACTTTCAGCATGAGTTCGCGGGCTTCGTCGTAGTCGTTGTGGATGACACCGTCGAGGATTGCGTTTTTGATTGTCGATTTGATGATACCGATGAGCGGACCTCCGGTTATGCCGAAAGTCTCCATGATTTCGTTGCCGTCGACCGGCGGCTTGAAGTTGCGGATATGGTCACGCTCGTTGAGGTCGACCATCTTCGCGCGCACCAGTGCGAAGTTATCGAGAATGCGTCGCACTTTCTCCTGATTCTTGGATGTGATGTCGGCTTCGCAGAGGGTCATGAGGTCTTCAAGGTCATCATCGGCATCGTGGATGAGGCGGCGGACAGCCGAATCGGTAACCTCGTCCTCCACGAGGGCAATGGGACGCATGTGAAGTTCGACGAGTTTGGCAACATACTTCATCTTCGCATCCTGGGGCAGACGCATCCTGCGGAAGATGCGGGGTACCATTTTCGCTCCGATGAAATTATGGTTGTGGAAAGTCCAGCCGAGTTTGTCGTCCCAACGTTTGGTGACGGGTTTGGCGATGTCGTGCATCAGCGCACCCCACCGTAACCAGACATTGTCGCTTTTACGGGCAACATTGTCGAGAACAGCAAGGGTATGATAGAAGTTGTCCTTATGTCCGCGTCCTTTCACCACTTCAACCCCTTTCATGGCCGCCAGTTCCGGGAAAATGATGGCGAGGAGGCCAGATTTGAGCAGAAGGTCCCAACCGATTGACGGCTGAGAAGCGCGCATGATTTTCATCAGCTCGTCGACAATGCGTTCGTGGGAGATGATTTTTATGCGTTCTGCATTCCGGCGGATGGCTTCGAAGGTCTCCGGGAGTATGGTGAAGTTTAGCTGAGTGGCGAAGCGGATGGCGCGCATCATGCGCAGCGGGTCATCGCTGAAAGTTATGTCGGGGTCGAGGGGTGTACGCAGAATCTTGCGCTCCATGTCGGCGACCCCATTGAAAAGGTCGATCAATTCACCGAAACCTTTGCGGTTGACGCGGATGGCGAGTGCGTTGACCGTGAAGTCGCGACGGGAAAGGTCTTCCTCAAGGGTACCGTCTTCCACGACGGGTTTGCGTGAATTGCGGTCGTAGGATTCGCGGCGGGCGCCTACGAATTCGAGTTCGACCTCATGTCGCTTCACCTGTGCTGTGCCGAAATTGCGGAACACATTGAGGTGTGTACCCTTTCCGAGACGTTTCGCCACGATTTCCGCAAGCTCGATTCCGCTTCCGACGGTGACGAAATCTATGTCCTTCGACGGACGTTCGAGAAACAGGTCGCGCACACAGCCACCGACAGCGTAGCATGGACGGTCAATCGAGTCAGCTGCGTCGCCTATGGTGTGGTAGAGAGGTATGTCGAGTTGTTGTACTATATTTTCTAAAGACTGCATTGCAGGTTAGTTGTTGGTTGGGCTTATCTTAACGTTTTACACGTCAAAATATGAGAGTTCCTCCGGTGCGGGTGTGAGACATTCGACATGGTCGGCGTAGACGGCATATGTGTTCTCGATGCCTACCGCACCGGTTCCGGGAATAACAAATTTGGGCTCGAGTGCGATGACGTTGCCTTCGGCAAGAATGTCGCGGCTGCGAGGGGCAATGACAGGAAGTTCGTTGATTTCGATGCCGACACCGTGGCCGATGAAGCCGGCGTGTTGACGGTGCCCCATATAGTAGTGCTGAAGATTGCGCTCTTTGACAATCTCTTCTGCTTTGGCATAGAGTTCCTTTGCAGGAGTGCCCGGACGCATCATCTTGCAGAGTTCGCGGTGGATGTCAATTGAGCATTTGTGGGCCTCGATGGCAAGCGGGGCAATGTCGCCGAGGGCGAAAACTCTTGTCATGTCGGTCATGTAGCCGTCAAAGTTTCCGTTCATGTCAACCATGATTGTGTCGCCGGGTTTGATCGGGGTTCCGTCGGCACCGACAGGAAGTGATGGGTCAAGTCCTGCACCTCCCATAGCAAAGTCGTAGGGGGAAGGTGAGTCGGCGTTGTCGCCCACAAGGACATTGCCCATGTGTAGTTCCATCGAATCGCCGCTTATGCGGAACTGACCGAGGCAACCTTCGAGACGGCTGACGCGTTCGATCTCAACCTGAAGACCGAGGTCGGTCATGCCGGGTTGGAAAAGGTGGGGGATACGGCTGTAGACATGGACATGCTTCACTCCAGAACGGCGTATCATCTCAATCTCCTTTTCAGTCTTCACGGCACGCGCACGGCGCATCACGGTCGAGGCGTTTTTCAATTCGCTTTCCGGGAAGATGCCTTTGAGGCGTGTTGCCGTTGAATATGGGAGTATGTCAAGCTCAAGACCGATGGCCGGAGGGACGTTGAGTCCGATTGTTCCGGCTATATCCTCAGGCTTACGGATGTAGACGACTCCGTCGCCTTCAAGCTCGACAGGACGGCGCACGAAGAAAATCACCGGACCGTCGAGAGGGATATAGACGAATCCTGCGTAGACGCGTCCGGTGAGATAATATTTGTTGGCATTGTCGGAAATGAGCAGTGCCGGAATTTCGAGATCGGCCATCTGTGCCCTGACATGGTCAAGACGGCGGTTGAACTCCTCCTCGGAGAGAAGCATCAGTTTATGCAAATCAACGGGTTGCATTTTTATATAAGGATGGATTGTTATGGTTGTTAGGAATGGCGGCAGGAGAGGAAGAAATTATTCTTCCCCTACCTGATCGGCCGGGATACGGATGAGGGTGAGCATGGGCTGTCCGTTCGCACCCTTCATTATAGCCTGGTCGGCTGACGCACCTTCAGAGCAGGTGGCAACCTGTTCGAGTGCGAGAAGGAATGACTGCTCGGTTGCAATTGCGGGACATGTCATGCGGGTTGTCGCAAGATCCTTGAATTCAATACCGTCGCCCTTGTCGAGATTGACGACGATGGCACCGTTGAGAACATTGCAACCTGCGTTGCCGTGAATCTTACATTCGTCGATGTCAATGACAATCTTGATTGCCGTGTTGGCCGGAACGGGTGTGCCCTGAATGGTTGTCACCTGCCATGCGCCGTTGAGGAATGAAAGGTTACGCTTGCGGAGAGTGAGGACGGATGCGCCGTCGGCACCGTTGAGGGCGATTGTGTTGTCGTCAACAATAGAGTAGGAGGCAACTTTGCCGAGTGCCTGGTTCATAGCTGTCTCGTAGGGAGCGTCATGACAGGCTTTGAGCGACGATATGAACTCGCCGTTTGGTTCGAGCTTGCTGCCGCGGACAATCCATGAGCCGTTGAGATAGTTGCAGCCGTTGAATCCGATGACAAGAATGGCTGTCTTGGCGTCGGGGATAGCCTCGAAAGAAATCTGGGGATGATTGTCGCCGTTGACTTTCACGGCGTTGCCGTTGATGGCTGTCACTGCCCAACTGCCGATAAGCGGGGCTATCTGGGATTCGTCGTAGGATGACGATGATGTCTTCACTGTAGTTGTTTTGTCGTTTGATGTTCCGTTGGTGACGGTGGTGTTGGTTTTCTTCATAGTGCCACATCCGCTGACAAGAGCGGCTACTGTAAGGGCTGATGCAAATAGTGAAACAAATTTCATAATTACAGAATGTTTTTTTGTTAATGTCGATAGATGCTTGTTGTCCGGTATTCGGATTGCTTGTTTCTACTTTAGACCTCCCGGAAGAGAATAAGTTTAATACGAATGGACAATCTTACACGACAGAATGCAGGCTGTCAATGATAGAACGATTGAAGCCCGCAGTTTGTGCGACATTAGATTAAAAGAATTGATGGAGTCATGGAGAGCCTTGGTCTCCCCATATCGTGATTTATTTTACAAAAGTAGTCAAATTACTTAATATAAACAAAGAGCCAATATCATCTACCGGTAAATAAGCTTGTCAGGACCGAAGGTCATTCAAATCGAAGAATAGGACACGGGTGCCTTTATCTCTGTCATCGTCATTAAGAAAGGAGAAGTCGTTTCTTTGATAGAAA
This sequence comes from uncultured Duncaniella sp., assembly GCF_910577345.1. Lineage (GTDB taxonomy): Bacteria > Bacteroidota > Bacteroidia > Bacteroidales > Muribaculaceae > Duncaniella. Next base: position 110,707 of record NZ_CAJTMT010000005.1, on the reverse strand, counting down.
GGTATAGCTTCGCGATAGGCATCAACAGTGATGAATCTGCAGCCGGTTTTATTATTGATAAGGAAGAATGTTTTAATGAAATTCAGTAGATAGGTTCCGATAGCTTGCCCCCTTAGAGATTCGGAGATTGCGAAACGGCATATTTTTGCGGCAGGATAACTTTTCAGCCGTTTTGAATTTATAAATTTAGGCCTGCGGAAACGATTGTAATCTCTCGATTCCGTGAAGTCAGCAAGCCCGATCCGGTCATTGGCAAGACTAAAATAGGCTGCTACATCATTAGTGTTACGGTCCTCAAGAATATAGGTGACAGCCAGAAGTGCATCGAGATAAAAAGGCGCATCATTGAGAATGAAGTCATTCAGGTCTTCATCTCCACAATCAAACTCACTGATTGTTTCGTCCTCATTGAGTTTACGGATTATGTACGAACTTTCAATCTCGGCGTTTGTCATGATTTCAGATATTATAGCCGGGTTTTACTTGTTCACGAATATTCTCATGGCTGATTCGTAGGCGGCCATGCGTTTATTGCGTTGTTCGAGGGATTCCTTACGATCATCGGACTGAAGTATGTGTTCGATGAAGCGTTCGGCATCTTTCCCTTTTAGAATTGGAGTTTCTTTAATCGGACGTGCCATATAATCGTATGTTAAGATTACAAATATACTGATAATCTTTTAGATAAACAAATTGCTAAGATTTTTTATGAATAATTTATTTGTTCTCTTCCGCAAGGATTGCTTTGAGGGCGCGGGCGAGCTGGTCGGGGCAGGAGGTGGGTTTGGTGGCGCAGCGTATGCCTTCGAGACGGCTGATGACATCAGAGGCTTTCATACCTCTGACGAGCGCGCCGATACCTTGAAGGTTGCCGTGGCAACCGCCGATGAAACGGACATCGCAGATGGTGTCGTTCTCGATTTCAATCTCTATTGTGCGTGAGCAGGTTCCTTGGGTGGTGTATGTATAGGTCATTTGCCGTAAAATATTGATAAAATGGATTTTCGGGTGCAAAATTAGTGAAAAAACTGTCAAAAACCGTATTGGCCGTCTCCAATATTGCACAAATTTATATACCGATGTGTAAGATTTTGGGATGAAATGCGACATAATACAATAAATATCACTACCTTTGCAGCATTAAAACTACCGGAAATGGAACATAACGGCAAGCAGGATTTGCTCGACAGACGCTATCTGCGCATGGCCCGCATCTGGGCTGAAAACTCATATTGCGAACGCCGCAAAGTGGGAGCGCTAATGGTGAAGGACCGCACCATAATTTCCGACGGCTTCAATGGAACCCCCGCCGGATTTGAAAATGTGTGTGAAGATGCCGATGGCCTGACAAAAACCTATGTGCTTCATGCCGAGGCAAATGCCATCACAAAAGTTGCCCGCTCCAACAACTCTGCTGAAGGCTCCACGCTTTATGTCACCGCTTCACCGTGTCTCGATTGCGCGAAATTGATAATCCAGGCAGGAATAAAGCGGGTTGTGTTCAACGAGCTTTACCGTATCACCGACGGCATAGACTTGCTGAAACGTGCGAATGTGGAATGTTGCCATATATCCGATGTTGCCAATCAACCATCTCTTTGTGATTCATGAGGCACACATCCAATCACTTAAACTTGTCAAAAAGCTAAATTTCTATCTGTAAAAACCTTCTATGAACAACCGTCTGAAAAAAACATCCGTTTGGATGCCCCTTGCCATAGCCTTGTCGCTGGTAGCGGGTATGTGGATTGGTCATACCTTTTTCAATGGCTCCGGCAAGTGGAGTTCGCGAAGCAAGCTCGACACTATTCTGGAGCTTGTCGACCGTTCGTATGTCGATGATGTCGACACTGATTCCCTTCTCGAAGCATCATTCCCGGGTCTGCTTTCACGGCTTGACCCTCATTCTGTCTATATTCCTGCAAAGGATTTGCAGAATGTCAATGAGGAGCTTGGCGGATCATTTTCCGGCATAGGTATCTCGTTCAACTTGCTCAACGATTCAATCAATGTGCTTGAAGTGATTTCCGGTGGTCCCTCCGAGAAGGCCGGTCTGCTTGCAGGCGACCGCATCATTGCCATCAACGACACAGTCGTTGCCGGGCAGAACTGGAGCGACGTCAAGGTTCGTAGCTCACTGCGAGGCGAGAAGGGCAGTGTGGTTAAGCTGACAGTGAAACGCCATACATCCAAGAAGCCTCTTGACTTTGATGTGGTCCGCGGTGACATCCCTCTGACCTCTATCGATGCGGCCTATATGGTATCGCCCAAGGTCGGTTTCCTGAAGATAAGCAAGTTCAGCTCGACGACATATAGCGAATTCCTTACCTCGATGATGGATCTCGTTGCCGACGGTGCCGAGAAGTTTATCATTGACCTCCGTGGCAACGGTGGCGGTTTCATGGAGCCGGCTGTACTGATGGCCAATGAATTCCTTCCTGCCGGTTCGCCTATCGTCAGCATGAGGGGTAAGGCCACTCCCGATTCGCGCCCCACGATGAGCGACGGGTCCGGAAGCTTCCTCAACAATGAGGTGGTGGTTCTCATCGACGAGATTTCGGCAAGCGCAAGCGAGATTTTCGCCGGAGCCATCCAGGACAATGACCGTGGTCTCGTCATCGGTCGCCGTTCGTTTGGCAAAGGACTTGTCCAGAATCAGATGGAACTCCCCGACAGCAGTGCCATCCGCCTGACAATAGCACGCTACTACACTCCTTCGGGTCGTTGCATTCAGAAGACCTACGCACCCGGCACAGACTATGACCGCGACATTGTGAACCGCTATGAGCATGGCGAGTTCTACAATGCCGATTCAATCAAGCTTGACAAATCGCTTGCATTCGAGACACTTCATGGCCGCACGGTGTATGGAGGCGGTGGTATCATGCCTGACATCTTTGTCCCCAATGACACCACAGGCATCACGTCATACTACCTCAATGTGCTCAACGCCGGTCTTGTGCAGAAATATACTTTTGACTACACTGACCGTAACCGTTCCCGTCTGGAAGGAGCGAAGACTGCAGAAGAGATTCTTCGCCTGATTCCCGATGACGATACCCTGTTGCAGGACTTTGTCAGCTATGCTCAAAAGGCCGGGGTGGCACCTCGATGGTACTACATAAACATTTCGCGTGACTTGATTGTTAACCAACTGAAAGCCATGATTGCGCGCAATGCTCTCGGCGTTCAGGGTTACTATGAGGTCATCAATGTGGTCGATCCTACGGTACTCTCCGGTGTCGAAGCGCTTGGCAACGGCAAAGCGGCTTTCCCTATAACTCAATAAATCAACGATTACCGTAGCCTTGGTTGCATGGATACGTCCAATGTTCCGGTGAAACAAAGGGAAAACAGACTCGATGAAAAAAGAAGATATAAGGCGCAGCGTCAAGGCGCGCAAGACCCTACTGAGTGAGGAAGAGAAACTTTCGGCTGCCGAAAGGGTGTTCAATCTGCTTGAGCAGACCGCCGACTTTCTTTTGTCGGACAGGATTCTGATGTATCACTCGCTCCCCGATGAGTTGTCGACCCGCGCGTTTATCCGCAAGTGGTGTGACCGCAAGCACTTCTATCTTCCGAGGGTCAACGGAGTCAATCTTGAAATCCTTCCCTACGACGAATCGCGCCTTGCACTCGGTTCGTTCCACATCGAGGAGCCGACAGGCACCGACACTTCGGCCATCGAGGATATGGAGATGATAGTCATCCCGGCTGTGGCATTTGACCGCAGAGGCAACCGCGTCGGGCGTGGCAAAGGCTACTATGACCGTCTGCTTGCCGACAGCCGTGCGCGAAAGGTCGGCGTCGCTTACGATTTCCAGCTTGTCGATGAGATTGATGCCGAGCCCCACGATGTGAGGGTGGACGTGGTGATTACCGAGAATCAACACGTCATCATTCGCAGACGGTAATTAATTATCAGAGCCATCAGAGCTATCAGAATCATCAGTGATGGCGCGACAGCTGCTGACAGCAGAAACTTATTTTCCCCCGTGGAAGGCTATGAGCGATTCCATGGGGGCTTTTTCTATCTTGCCGATTCTATAGCCACAACTTTCGGCTGCTTTGCGGAGCTGCGGGGTGAAGTGGTAGGCTACTGAGCCTGTGAAGTGGATGGGGAGGGCTGTGGAATCGTGGTAGTTTTGAATGTTGAAGCGGAAAAATCGTTTGAACTCGTCTGTCACGAATTCCTCAACCTCTTTCTCATTGATATTTTCAGAGAGGAAGGGGACGAACGATGCAAGATAGGAGTTGGGGCGGTCACTGCGGTAGACACGGGTGACGATTTCCTGAACCGTAGCTTCCGGGAAGCGCCATTTGAATCTTTCGGCAATCTCTTTGGAAAAGCCACCTTTCATCACCATTCCGATAAGCCTGCGTCCGAGCACCGCCCCGCTCCCCTCATCGCCGAGAATGAAGCCGAGTGGCGAAACGTTGGCTGTGATTTTCACACCGTCGTAATGACATGAGTTGGAGCCTGTCCCGAGAATGCAGGCTATGCCTTCATCGTGTCCGCATAGTGCGCGGGCGGCTCCGAGCATATCGCTTTCGGCATGACAACATCCGGAATTGAATATACCGGCGAGTGCATCGGCCATTACTGCGCATCGTTCTCCCGCGCATCCTGCTCCATAATAGAAGATTTCGTCGACGCGCTGAGCTTCCGAATATAATGCCGGGGCTTCCTCGCGGAGTGATTTTGCAAGTGCTTCCGGATGGGATATGGCTGCGTTGTGACCACGCGTCTTTGTGCGGATCAGTTGGGTTCCATTGTCGTCGAGAAGCGCCCATTCGATTTTGGTGCTTCCCGCGTCTGCTATGAGTATCATTGGATGGATTTAGGGTTTGACAATGTAGGGACGATTATTGGTAAAGTTGATAGATTTCCGAACGTTTCTTGAACGAGTCGGCGTCCTTGTTCCAGAATGGTGCGAGGTCTGCAACCTTGTATGCCTTGCCGAACAGTTGGCGTACTTTCGGGGAGCCGCACACCTTGTCAAACATGCTTAACCGTGACTGTGTGGCCTTTGCGAAGGCTTTTTGTGTCGGATACATCGCAGCAAGTTCCTGCATGATGTAGAACTGCACGAGTGAAAGGGGTGCTTTCTCTTCGTCGGTCACATAAATTTCCACTCCGTTGAGATTTTCACCCTTGTAGAGTCCGTAGAAGGGTTTGTAGTAGAGCGGACGGAATTCAACTCCCGGGATTTTCAAGGCTGTCAGGCGGTCGGCAAGGGCTTGTGCATCTATCCAAGGTGCGCCCGTGAGCTTGAACGGGAGGGTATAGCCCACACCGATCGACACATAGTCCAGCTCACCCATGATGCCTGTGGCCGGATAGAGGAGCGAGGTTGCGGGGTCGGGGATATGTGGCGAGGGGAGCACCCACGGCATTCCTGTTTCGGCAAAGGTCATCGAGCGGTGCCACCCCTCCATCGGGATGACCTCGAGCTTGGCTTTCACGCCGTTTTTCAGCAGGCCTTCTCCGTTGAGGTAACGGGCGAGTTCGCCGGGTGTGAGACCATATATATAAGGTATGGGGTATTGGCTGACGAACGAGAAACTGCCTGGTTCGACGATATTGCCCTCGACTTTGTTGCCCCCGAGCGGATTGGGACGGTCGAGCACCATGAATTCCTTGCCGTTTTCAGCGGCTGCCTCCATGGCAAGTCCCATTGTGGATATGAAGGTGTAGCTGCGGGTGCCTATATCCTGGATGTCGTAGACAATCACGTCCACATTTTTCAGCATTTCCGGTGTCGGTTTGCGGTTTTTGCCGTGGAGGGAGTAGACTGGAATTCCGGTCTTGGCATCAGTCTCATTGGCTACGGATGCTCCGGCGATATAGTTGCCTCTCACTCCATGTTCGGGAGCAAAGAGAGTTGTGAGATTCACTTCGGGTGCCTCAGCGAGGATGTCGATGGTCGATTTGAGCGAATTGTCGACACCGGTCGGATTGGTGATGAGGCCTACACGTTTTCCTTTGAGAGCTTCAAAACCGGAGTTCCGCAGAACCTGTATTCCCGGATTGACGGCTTCACCTTCCATTCTGCGGGATTGGGAGGTGAAGTTGCGGTTTTCACTTGCAGTGCCCACTTGGTCACCGCTGATTTCCGAAGAGTTGCCTCCGCAGCTTATGGCTGCCAGAGACAGGAGTATGGCTGAAAACAGTCCTGTCATTTTGATTCGTTGCATGGTCGGAGCGTGTGGTTTTTATGTTTAGACACAATCGTTCCTAATTATAACATCTGTATATTGAAAATGGTGTGGCCCGAAGTCCGGAAAAGAGCCTGATTCGGGTTAAATCCATGCAAATTTAAAGTTTAACTTTAAATTTGCATGGAAATTTGGCCTTTTTACCGCTTTTTTCGTGAGAATAATGATGCTTTTTGCATTATCGCACTATTTTGGGGTGCGGGAGAGGGTATCTTTGTGGTGAGAGAATTTTTATGGTATTTGTTTTTTTATCAAGTTGAATTAATTGTTGTATAAATTTTAATGATTGACAGAATATGAAAGATTACAGAGATGATTTCAGAGATGATTGCAGATGGCATTCATTTGATTGTCAGGATTCTTTGCGTCCGAAGGCCGGATCGATTCTGATGAGGTATGTGACCCCGATTGTGGCCACGCAGCAGACCATTGTCCAAAGGAAAAAGTTCTGGTAGCCGATTGTTTCCTGAATCCATCCTGCAGCCATGCCCGGGAGCATCATGCCGAGTGCCATGAAGCCGGTGCAGATACTGTAGTGTGCGGTGCGGTGACGGCCTTCGGAAAAGTAGATGAGGTAGAGCATGTAGGCAGTGAATCCGAATCCGTAGCCGAATTGTTCGATGAAGATGCAGATGTTGATGACCGGAAGCGAGGGGTCGTTGGCAAAGCTGAGGTAGACGAAAGTCAGACAGGTCAGCGACATGCTCCATGCCATCGGACGCAGCCAGAATTTCAATCCGCGACGTGCTGCGACAATGCCGCCGATGATGCCTCCGAGTGTGAGGCCGATTATGCCTACAGTTCCGTAGACAACTCCGACTTGTCCGGTAGAGAGTCCGAGTCCTCCGGCGGTTGCAGGGTCGAGCAGGAAGGGATTGATTAGTTTGACGAGTTGCGCTTCGGGCAGACGGTAGAGGAGCATGAAGACTATGGCCGTTCCGACTTGCCTCTTGCGGAAGAATTCGGCGAAGACTTCTACAAACTCGCGCCATACGTCGCGGACTGTGGACAGCGACCGTCCGGCGGGATGTTCGACTTTCGGGAGTGCCCAGCTGTGGTACAGGGCGAATATCAGGAAAAGAGCCGAAAGAATGCCGAAGACCACCGACCAGGCAAAGGGGATGTTGCCGGAGGATTCTTCAATGGCCCCGGCAAGAATGACAAGCAGACCTTGTCCGGCTACGGTAGCGATACGGTAGAAGGTGGAACGGATACCCACATAGAGCGATTGTTGGTGTTCGGTCAGCGCAAGCATGTAGTAGCCGTCGGCGGCGATGTCGTGTGTGGCCGATGTGAAACCGACGAGCCAGAATACCGCGAGGGTCAGCGAGAAGAAAAATGGTGTGGGGAGCGCGAAGGCTATCCCGGCAAAGGCAGCTCCGATGAGCCATTGCATGGTCAGTGTCCAACGCCGTTTGGTGCTGATGATGTCGACAAACGGACTCCAGAACGGTTTGATGACCCACGGGAGATAGAGCCAGCCGGTGTAGAGCGCGATGTCGGTGTTGGAGAGGCCGAGGCGTTTGTACATGATGACCGAGATGGTCATTACGGCGACGTAGGGGAGGCCTTGCGCGAAGTAAAGGGTCGGAATCCAGGCCCACGGACTGCGGGCCGACGGACGGTCAGTTCTTTTCATAACTTTGGGAGGTATTCGCATAGCTTAATAGAGATGCGTCAATTCGGCGTTGATATAGTAATGCTTCAGGATTTCGTCGTAGGAATAGCCGCGTTCGCCCATGATGGCAGCGCCTATCTGGCATAGTCCGACACCGTGGCCCCATCCTGCACCGTGGAGGATGAAGCGGGCGGGGATTCCGTCGCTGTCCCTTTCAAGAGCTTCTACGATGAAGGCCGAGCTGTAGAGATGGCTGTCGGACAGAGCGCGTCGGATCATCAGTTCCTTGCCGATGGTCAGTTCACCCTCGGTCCCGATGATTTTGAGTTCGCGTATGCGGCCTGAAGTCCCGCGTGTGAGGGGAACGAGGTCTTTTATCTTTCCGAGGTTCTTGTCGAGACGCGTCGCAAGCAATGATGATATTTTTTCCTGCGACAGTTCCTCGGTCCAGCGGTAGAAGTCGGGAGTTTCGCGGTCGTAGCCGTTGAGCACTTGCGAGAGTATGCGTTTGTCGCTTGTGTTGCAGAAAGCTTCTGGACGGCCGAGGATCCAATCGTTGGCATTTTCCTCGTTTGTGAGGTCGGGGAAATCGAGAGGATTGACACCGTCGCGACGGGCTTCGAGGTAGGGGCGCGGTTGGTCATCCCAACAGGTCTCGAACCGTTCGAACACACCGCCGCAGCATTTTGAAAAACGCGTGTCGCAGAGCCGCCCTTCGTATGTCAGCACTTCTCCACGGGTGTCGGCAACCGCGCCTGCCGCCACAGGGGTCGAGACTCGGCTTATCCCTTGATAGCGTTGGCAATGGTCGTCGGCGCAGACATCGAAATTCAGATGGTCCTCGCGGTCCCAGTAGCGTATGAGCGATGGACCGGGATTCAGAGCCTTCGCGTCGGGGTGGTTGGCGGCAGGAGGAAGTGGTGCAGAGCTTCGGTCCATCATCGACAGCACCCAACTGCGAGATATGACGGCATGGGCGCGGAGCAGGTTGAGCGATGATGTCGCACTCATCTCACTGGAAATCACACTGACGAGATAGTCTTCGACGTTGACGATATTGATGGCCGTGATTTTGCCTTTATCGACAATAATGCGGAGAGAACCACGGAAACGCTGGTTCTCTTTTCTTTGCCAATGGAAATCCACACCGATCGTCACTCCTTCGAGTTCGAAGCTGTCGCCTATGTAGGAACTCGGGATGAATTCAACGGATGTGTAGGTCTTGTCGCCGATGGTAAAGGAGATTCCCGACTCGTTCATCCGGGCTTCGTGGGTTCCCGAAACGAGTTCGCCCTCCGGACCTGCATAAAGTCCGGTAAGGGTAAAACGGATAGATGTCGCCGAGAGTATCCCGACTCTCACCTGTGGTTCCTGATTCATATCTGCCGTCTGGTTTTAGAGGGTGTTTAATAATAAATGTTAATCCGTGGGCGGTTTATCTTTGAGTGATTATCCCGTAACGATGAGGGAGTGCGGTGGGTCAAGCCCACACGCGAGCTCTAAAGAGGTTGTGCCCATTGGCACTCGACCGAGGAGTTACGGGATAAGCGCCAAAGAGAAACCGAGGCGACGGTATTATAGTTCCATTAGATTTCATTAAAGTTTATAATCTTTGTAATGAGAATGCGTTAATCTGTAAAAGTTACTTCGCCTTTCCGTCTTTCGGGCATCTTTTACGCTTTGTTTCAGTCGTGTACATTAACTACACTCCCTCAACCCAGCGTATCATCGGCTTGTCGCTTTCGCAGAAAGAAATCTGCTCCGAAATACGGAACCCACGGGTTAACATTTATTATTAAACACCCTCTTAGTTTCTACAAAAGTAATCAAAAAACTCCAAGAATAAGAACCAATGTTCCATCGTGAAGATATATCGTGAGAAACTTTTTTCATGAGATTTTGTTTTTGATACTAAAAATAGTATCTTTGTGCAATATCTGTAAGATGGGTACGAAAGAGAAATTGATAAACCGTTTCATGCAAGCGCCGAGCGACTTCACCTATGATGAGGCTAAGCGCCTGTTCAAGATATTCGGTTTTGTCGAAAGCAATAAGGGTCGCACATCCGGTTCTCGTTGCGAGTTTGTCAGTCCTGACGGACAGATTTCGTTCATCTTGCATAAGCCTCATCCGGGTAATTCATTCAAGGCATACATGCTGAAGCAGATGATAGAATTTGTCAATATGAATGGTCTGGTTGAAAAATACTTAAAATCAAAAGAGAAGTGACATGGGACAGCTTAAATACAAGGGTTATACCGGTTCAGTTGAATTTTCCGAAGAGGATAATTGTCTTTTTGGAAGAGTGCAGGGCATCCGTTCCCTGATTTCATACGAAGGTGACTCAATTGAGTCGCTTCGGGCTGATTTTGAGGAGGCGATAGATTTTTATCTTCAAAGTTGCAGGGAAAGAGGAGTGGAACCTGCAAGGCCTTATAGCGGACGTTTTGTTGTGAGAATCTCTTCCGAACTTCACAGTGAGCTTTCTCGCTTTGCATCCGAACATCACAGCACCGTGAACCAGATCGTGACGAGAGCTATAACCAATGAGCTTCGTCACGCATATCATTCATAATATTTCTATAACTTTCCGATAACCTTCCTGAATTCATCTTTATTGAGTCCGACTTCGCGGAGGATTCTATTGGCTTCGCTGAGGTTGAGGCGGTCGAAGTCGTCGCGGCGAGAGCAGACAATTGTCCCGAGCATCTCGATTGTTGCGGGACTGACAAGCATCTGTCCATTTTCCTGCCCATAGCACTCCGGACGGTGTTTTGCACGTGGTATCACGAATGTGGTTATCAGCCGTGAAGTGCTATCGTATCGCATGGCAATGTTCATCATAGGTTCCTCCTCGCTTTCAGACTGGATTGCCTTTAAAGCGGATACTATTTTCATAATCATGGTTTCAAGCTTGACCGTATCCTGTGCTTCTATGATGAAGAATGGGAAGGGTGAAGCAGTGCAACTGTAGAGTTTCACCCTGCCACTGTTTGTCGTGTGTGTAGACGGATTGTTGATTTCCTCTTTCGGGAGAGCATCGTTGAAAAAGTTTGCGACCGCTTCGCGTGAAACCGCTTGGAAATGCAGATGGTCAGGTGCGGAGGCTCCGCAGCGCGGGCCATTGTAGAACACACACATTCCTTCAAGCTCAACTGCCAGCGCTGCCATGTCGGGAATCCGGCCTTCGATTGACTGCTGGCAGTGGTTGATTGAGGGGATGGTGAGGTGAGTAGACGCAAGTGGATAGGGGTTGATGAGTATTTCATAGTCCCTCCACCGTTGCGATGATTGAAATTCCGGACGGTTGGCGGGGCAGAGGAAGCAGCGGCGTGCGGCTATGCTCGCGGCATCGGTCTTGGCAGTGATTGACGCACGGCGATGGTTGACAAACAGTTTTGCTGTCTGCCACGCGGAATCACCATCTGAAATGACGGTGCGGTTTCCATCCGTAAAACTATCCCTTATTCTTTTGAAATTCTCGTCAGCCATCGGCCACGCCGACAGTTCGGAATTCAGAAATGCATCAATGTCGGTCGTCATGATTTCCGGTTCTTTTCGATTCGTGCAAGGAGTTCGATTGTGCGGATGCGGTCTTTGTAGAGATTGTTGCGGTTGATGCGTTCTGGACTGAGTGCATGGTCCGAATTCCCTTCCCACCTTCGGCATGAGTAGAGCGATTCATAGATGCGTCCGATTGGATAGTCACGGGAGATTGCAAGCCCCATGGCATAGTCCTCGCCATAGCTGACATCCGGGAAATTTATCTCGCGGGCAACCGGAGTGAAGAAAGCTCGCGGAGCGCCGAGCCCGTTGATGCGGAGTGCGTTGTTGGGGCCGTTCTCGTCGGTCCATTCCGCATGGTCAATCAGTCCGGGAGGGAGGGAATTGCCGTTGAAGTCGGTGAGGCTGTAAGAGCCGATGACCATTGCGCATCTGCGTTCGTGGAATTTATCGACAATCATTTGCAGTGTGTCGGGACGGCTGTAGATGTCGTCGCTGTCAAGCTGAATGGCAAAACGTCCGCAATCCTTTGAATGGAGCCCGAGGTTCCAGCATCCGCCTATGCCGGGAGCGGGCTGTGTTGTCGGGCGGATGATTTTCAGTCTTGGTTCCGTTGAAGCAATCTCATCAAGGATTTCAGATGTGCCGTCGGTGCTTCCGTTGTCGATGACTATTACATTGAAATCGAAGTCCGCCACTTGCGAAAGGGCGCTTCTGACGGCATCCGCTATCGTGCGGTGACGGTCACGGACCGGGATTATGACCGACGCTTCAACCGGGAAACCGTTGCCGGAAAAGTCAATGTTCTTAAGCTGTGTGTGGTCCACTTCTGCATTGAGCGCGTGGAGATGGGCCGTGACAGCCTTCTCCATCTCTATCTGCGACGAGCGGTTGCGCGGGTCGACATAGCTGAACTGCGCTTCTCCCTTTGCATCATCCGACACCGCTGCTGTGCGGGCGGTGTAGAGTGCTTCCGGAAGGTGGATGATGTCGCCGAGGCGTGACAGCCGCAGACGGAGGTCATACCATCCGGCGGCTGCATGCTCTTCGGTCATTCCGTCGACAGCCTTACGGAGCATCCAGGGATTGACAACCACGGTTTTCCCGAAGTCGAAATCATCGCGGAGTGCACCCGACTGCCAGTCAATGAGTTCATGACGGCAATATCGGCCATCAGTATCGACGGTATGATAGTCGGAATAGACAATCGCGGCACCCGTTTCCTTCAATGTGCGTTCAAGGCGTTCGCGACCGAATGGGGTAAAGTCGATGGTGTCATCCGTGAGGTTGATGATGACGGGGGAATCCCCCGATTCAAGGGCTATATGGCGCATTGCCTCGGTGGAGAGGCGCGAGTGGATATTAGCTTTTGCCATTGCAGAGAAATGTGATGGTGGTTGGTTATTATGTTGAGTGGCTTAGGTCAGTCTGTCGGGGTTCTGTTTCCCGTTTTCACCTTTGCGTTTACGTTTGCGCTCGTCGGTCAGTTTGTCGTCCTCTTCCTCGGAGCGTTGTGCGGTCTCGCGCGGGTCTATGTTGCGGGAATATGGATTCGGCGGGACTGTCGGTCGGCTCTCCAGTCCGATTATTGTTTCCGGAAGCACCTTTGGGCGCGCACCGGGATGTGAACCTTCGGGAGCGGTGAAAAATTTAAGAATCTGAGCCATCAGCGCGTCGCGCTCGTAGGAGCCGGTGATGGTTTCGAAGGGGAAACCTATGGTGACCGCACGGTGTGAACCCGGGTCGAAGGCGACACCGGCAATATAGTCGTTTTCCGTGTAGCGCAGTATCGGTGAGGCGCAGCTTGTGTCCATCGGTGCGAACGATTCAGGCGACTCGACGGCATAGCAGTCGGCGTTGAGTTGCTGGTTGAATGTCAGCGACAGACCCCCGCGGAACTCGCCGTAGCGCGCACGGATCTCCCTGACCTTGCCGGTCACAGTCGCCTTTGCCTGTCGCCATTGCAGACCGAGGAAGGTGTGTCCGAACTGGCTGTCGGCCACGCGCTGGTCAGCGCTGCTGAATGAGTTGTCAAACAGGTCTGTACCGATATAGCTTCCCGATACGAACAATGAGCCTCCTGCGTTGCAGAATTCGGCAAGGCGTACTTTAAGTTCGTTGGTGAAAGGCTTGAATTTGCGTTCCTCAGAGGTCCCGACAGTGATTTCCTTCTGCTTTCCGAGGATGAGGTCGACAATCGCGGCTGATGAACTGCCTTGGTCAACGAAAGCATCCACTCCACATGAAATGAAGGGGAATCCGGCGGCACGGATGGAACGTCCGTGGACATAGACGAAGTCAAACGTATTTCCGGCGAATATCTCGGTCTCATGGGTCGCGCGGCTTGCTCCGTGGCCAGGGGCATCGTTGGATGTCCATTTCACCTCCGGACGGAATTCTGTCTGGTGGCCTGTGAAATGGATGTCGCCAACGTAGGGCACTCCGTGGTCCTCCTCATAGTCAAAGCCTATCTTCCCCTCTGCATAGACCTCTGCCGGGCCGGAGATTCGAGTGAAACCGTTGACCACAAGCACCTGTGGCCTATCCGAATCGGGAATGTCGCAGAGCGACAGGATTTCCGACGGGAAGCTGAGTCCGCCGTTGTTGGCAGCGACGACTTTGTAGCTGTAGATATGGTTGTCGTTGACCTTCACTGTAAGTTGCGGGTCATCGACTACGGCAAGTTCCGTAAAGGCACCTCCGTCCACACGTTCGTAGACAATGTAATATGTCGGTTTGGCGGTCGGTTCGAGAGGGTCGTCGACAGCCTGCCATGTAAGATTATAGTCGCCGTCCGCTCCGCTTATCGAGAAGTGGCTCACCGGAAGAGGTTCGACTATGTAGGGTATGCCATCCTTCTCATGCAGATACTTCAGGATACCTTTATATATCGCACGGCTCACGGTGAAGCGGAAGGTCGGGTCGAGTCCATAGCGCATGTCGGCGAAGTTCTGATGGCTCAGAAGCTCGATGAGCATCGAGGGGACCTGCGGCTCCATCGCTTCGTGATATGGGCGGTCGCGGAGATTGCGGCGGTTCCATGTCGGTTCGTAAAGTGTCTGTATGTCATTGACCACCTGATCGGTCAGAATATCGGCAAAGCGTTTTGAGGTAGTTCTTGCCTCGCCGTTGCCGAGCTTCTGTCCCTTTGTGTAGACAATCGGCATTGTGCCTATGGTGGATGAGGCGTCGGACGTTGTTCCGGCATCGGTGTGGAAGGCGAAGGAGAGGTCGATCGGTATGCCGAGACCTTTCTGGCCGGGAAGTTCCGACGAACCGCCGGCAAGATAGTTCACCCACATTCCACGGCTCTTGTAGTCATCCTCATAATCATCCTTTCCACCTGTGACGCTGTAGACGTTCGACGGGATTCCTGCCCACTGCATCCAGTAGCGGGCACCTTCGGTGAAACGGGGATAGGTGCTGACGGTAGCTTCGCCTCCGGCAGCCGAACGGCTGACATTGCCCATGCCGCCACCGATTTTAACGGCATCGGCGGTGATGAGCTTCCCTTCCTCCGACGAGACGTTGAGAAGCTCCACCACAGGAGTCTTGCTCTGTCCGGCGGCAAAGGGGAATGAACCGAGATATATCCAAGTGCCGCCTCCGATGCGCTGATTCACTTCAAATTCCTCGCTTCCGGCAAGGGAGTTGACGATATATCGTGCATCGCGTGCCGAGTTGGGCAGGGAGGCGTAGCTGACATAGACGGCGTAAGTTCCCGCTTTCTTGAAATCGGCATACCAGCAAGCTGTCGAGGCTTTCTTCTCATCCTTGACTGTGCGGACCTGACGCACGGTACCCATGCGGAAAGGATTGTCAGTTCCGGTGAGGACATCTTTCTTATATCCGAAGCCGTTGATTCCGGAGGCTGTCTGCCACTTTTCCGACCCGTTTTTCTCGGAATATGTCTTTTGGGCGAAACCGCCGTCCATGTCGACGATGATTTCTTCGGTGTTCACGTCGCGTTCACGCGGAGTGAGGACGTAGGCACCGGCATTTTCGAGCATCGGAATCAGATAGGGGAGGACGTAGGCCTGTGGATACAGATCTTCGACTGTACCCATCAGACGTGCGCGTTGCCAGGTCCATCTGTCCTCGTTCTGGTCGAAATAACGACCGTGGCTCTGCCAGAGTGCTATGTTCTTTCCGGCAAGTCCGCCTGTGGCATTGTCGGTAGGCGAATCGATACGGCGCACGAACGGCTCGCGTGCCGGACGCGGCACGGCCGGGGTCTTCACGACCTTGGTTGTCTTGGCTTTCCTTGCGGAGCGTGTCCGTGGCCTTTTTGCTGCGCCGTCGGCAGTCAGCGCACAGAGTATGATGAGTAGTGACAGTAGTTTTTTCATAATGATAACCTCCTGCCAATTATAACACTTTGGCCCGTCAGCAAAAGCCCTTGCGGAGAATAAAAATCGACCGATTTCAGTAACTTTCGCTTTTCAGACCTGTAGATTAAAACTTTTTAAACCAAAAGGCAGGAATGATTGTGAGGGTAAAGTTACGAAAAAAATTGATACGTCGGGAGTCTTCTGCTGTCATAGAGTCCACGATTCACCCGCTGCAATCAGTAGGTTTAAACACCCTCTTAGATGGTCTATGGTCATAATTCCCCCGATTTAGGACATTATTCATTTATTCTCCAGCTTAGTAAAGTCGCAGTATTCCTTCAGCAAAGTCTGCATTTTTTCTTTAGGTATAAGCTGACGCTTATATTCCGCCACCATCGTAGGACTCATGCTCCGGCTCATCGCATATTCCACTACGGTTTTATCTGCTTCCGGACAAAGGATTATCCCGATAGAAGGGTTCTCATTGCTGCGTTTTACATCTCGGTCGAGAGCCTCAAGATAAAATTCCAGTTGTCCCAGATCCGAAGGATGGAATTTTTTACGTTTGAGTTCCACCGCAACGAGTGCCTGTAGTCCGCGGTGAAAGAATAATAGGTCGGCCTTAAACACCGTTGCACCCACCTCAAGCTGATATTCCTGGTCGACAAAGAGAAAATCCTTGCCAAGTTCAAGGATGAATTGCTTCATGTGCTCTACCAATCCCATTCGTAGCCTCTTCTCCGAATGTTTCTGTGGCAATCCGAGAAAATCCACAAAAGCCGTGTCCTTGAAAACAAGAGGTGCGTTTGGATATGTCTGTAATAAACCTTTCGAAAGGTTATGCTTTGAACCTAAGAGAGTGGAATAAGTATCATTGCTGATACATCGCTGTAATTCTTTTACTTTCAAACGTTCTCTATTGGAATATATAATATAAAATAACCTTTCTTCTGCTGATTTGCACTGATTGAGGATCGCAATATGGTTAGTATAGGAGGTTGACAGCAGTATCTCCGGCATTAGTCCAATTTTTTGATCTAATTGTGCAGTCGGCAATTGCACAATTTCAGATGGTGCAGAGATAGTCCTAACATCAGTACTCAGAATTTGTGCAGTCGGTAACTGCACAAATGAGCTTGGAAGATATGATTGTAGTGTTGAAAGAAAAGACTGGCAAGAATACTCTTCGTAAAACATTACCATGTTGTAGATATTTCTGCGGCTGAATCCCTTTTGTTCCGGAACCTTTACTTTCATGAACTCTGCAAACTGAGTGACTACCTTGCTGCCCCATTGTTGAGTCTTAAGCTTATTTGAAACATATGCGCCCACGTTCCATGCAGTGAGAAGTTGCTGCTCATTCACGGCATGTGATGCTCGGCTTCTGTGATAATTGATCATTGACAGCAGCTCTAAAAACTGTTGCTCAAGCTCTGAGGTATTATTTTGAAGAGGATTCATTCGGTATTAAATTTACAATGAATAATTACTTTTCCAAAACACTTGCCGAGTGCATATTGGCTTATGTATCTATACTATTTGTTGACATTAGATAATTCATTGATGCTATGGCGAATTTAGTTATAAATTTTGGATTGCACAAATTATTAGGTGATGATTGGATGAAGTATTTAAGTCAACGTTGTGTCAGAGTTCGTAATGGTATCTCATGGAGATTACGAGTATCTGTATCTCGTTTTCATGAACAGAATAAATGAGGCGGTGTTCTGAATTAATTCTGCGCGACCAAAGGCCAGAGAGCTGATATTTCAGAGCCTCCGGTTTGCCTATGCCTTCGTATGGGTGTTCAATCATGTCTTTCAGGAGTTCGGCGATTTTGTTCAGTAACGCTTTATTGCCTGTCTTTTTGAAATAACCGTAATCTTTTTTGGCGCGTGGTGAGAAGACGAGCTGATACATGGCCTATAATCGTGCTAAGAAATCATCGACTGATTCACCCGGTTGCTGTTCTATTTTCTTGCCTTCATTCAATTCGCGGATGCCTTCGGCAATAGCCTGCATGGTTGCGTGGGAACTCATGATATATTGGCTCTCGCTGATGGCATTGTAGTCCGCAAGCGACAGCACTACGACACTCTCATTGCCTTGCCTGTGGAGCAATAGTGGTTCGTGGTCGTTTATGACCTCATTCAGATACGTTTTGAGATTGTTCCGGAATTCCGAATAATTGGCGGTGCGCATGTGGAAAAAATTGAGGAAATAATTAAAAATATGATTTAAGTACAAAAATAAGTACTTTTATCCGGATTTGCAATATTCCTTTGATTAAAAAGTGATTGATTCAGCTAAATGGTATATTGCATTTTACCGGTTGGCAGCCAATAAGGTGATAACATGAAGCTTCGCAGCTTACCAGCTACCATCTTCTTGAAAAGATGGGTTTCCGCCAGTCCCACCCTGGGCGAGGAAAAGGTTTACATCATTAGTCCTACTCCTCTAAATATTAGTTCTACTCCTCTAAACGCGAGTCAGCCCGGCGAAAGTTTTTCTCTCGTCGGGCTGATAGTATGACTTATGAATCAGGGTTATTTCATGATTGCGGAATTTCCACCGCTAACGTTTTGGATTTCATCTCCACGTTTGATTTTCTTGCCAAATCCGAACGTGTAACTTGCCGTGATGCTGACAAATTGATGGCTGCTGGCATTATATTCAGTAGTATATTGGTCGAACCATTGACTTTTCAAACAAGAAGTCTGGTTAACCCAGTTGCGTCTGAAGATATTAACTGCCGCCACGCTGCAATTCCACTTGCCATTGCTCCAACCAACCTTCAACTGATAGAATGGCTTGGATTTAACGGAGGTTGACTCCAAACTATATTGAACGAGACCACGACTGGCAGATGAATAATAAGCGGAAAAGTAGAGATTTTTCAGATAATAGGTTGCAGATAATTGCACTGATAGATAATTGGCGTTATCGGCATACATGCCTGTCATCTTCTCAAACCACATTCTCGGAGTCAATCGAAATACAAGACTCCGGTTTAGCAACTTTGCAGACAATGTCCCTCCAATGTAAAAATCCTGATAATCGCCATTGTTTTCAATTGACCGGAGCATCATACCATTGGGGCCGTCAGGAGTAAACACGGGAACGGGGTGGTTAAAGTATCTACTCCAACCGGAAGATGCGGAAACAGAGAATTTATTATTCGGAAGCCATGTGTAATCTATCGTTGCTTTCGTCCAATTTGTATTCTTCAAATGCACGTTGCCGACTTTGTACAGCAATTCATTTTCTTGGATAATATCAGGCGTTTTGTCAGAAGCTCTCACGGCGTTGACATAATATTGAGCAGATACGTTTAGAGAATTCTTTTGGTTGAACGCATATTGGGCATTAAGTTCGGCAAGAGGTATGAAACTGTTTGTTCTCACTCCGCTTATCTTGTTGGATTCTCCTGCAAAACCGCCTACAAGTTGCCCGTAGAAATTTCCTTTGTTAAAACTATAGCCGAGGAAACCGCCATAGGCAAACTGATTGAACACCGGCGATACGGATGTATTTCCGGAATATTCAACCTTGTCGTAATAGTATATACCCAGAAGATTGATGTCAAGCGTATGATGATTATTAAAAGTTTTATTCAATTGGAACTGTAACTGTCCTGTTATTGCATTCTCTTTTGCATCAGTTAAAATATTGGTTTCGTTGGAATTATACAATCTTCTGTATTTAGTATGCTCATAGAACAGTGACGGAATTACGTTAAGTTTGAAATTTCGTCCGAGGTCGAAATAATAATTGCCTCTCCACCGAGGATAGAGATAAGTCGAATTCAATGTATTTGAATAAGTTCCTTCCTGGAATAAGTCCGATGAAAAGAGTAATCGACCACTATTGTCACTATGTGGTGTATTCTGTGCGGTAAAGTAGACACTATTTGACAGAATTACTTTTTCCGTAGTATATTTGGCTCGGAATGATGCTCCAATCTGGTTTTGTTGGAAGCGGCTATAATCGAGAAGATTACTCCTTGTTATCTCGTCGATACTTCCATTTGCATCGGGAAATCTGAACACTTGTATTTGTTCATCACCGGTATTGTGTCTGTCGGTATATTTGTCGTTGACGCTAATATCGTAGGTCATTCGTTTATATGCCATCTTGGCATACGCCAATCCACTTCCGGAACCTGCCAACACATTTCCCGTACCCGACACCTTGGCATAACCACCATAATCATAATGACGGAGAGTTATGTTGATAACATATTTCTCGTGATTATATCGTGGATCAGAGGGGAACATAAGATATTCAACCTTCTTGACATCTTCCGGACGCAGAGCATCTTTCTCTTCCTGCGTAGCTGGTTCCATATCTATGAAAATCGCCACATCATCTCCGCTTGGAGTCTGGACTGACCCACTGATAGGATTGACATTTATCTGCGGGATATTCATCTGATTCAACAGGTCGATGGCATTTTGAGCCGCTCGCTTACTGTTCCTGTCAGGATAGTAGGTCGTTGAATTGGCGGTTGTATTTTGCATTTGCGCCTCCACCACCACCTCATTGAGTTCCTGAGTCTTGATTGTGTCGGTTGGTTCATCGGCAAACGCGACCAAATTTGCCGGGAGCATTGTGAAAAGCAGAATCTTTTTTACCATGTGCAGATGTCGTTTTATAATTCAGACGCAAAATTACGTCAAATGTGACAATTAACTCTCAACAAATGTTGAGGTAACGACAAAAAGAAAACGTGAGCCAACTATGCCACGTCTAAAGTGAGGGTCGTAGGAAACCTTTGATACATATGTAACAATAGCAGCCCACGCTATGCGCGTGAGAACCACTATGCCATCTCTTGTATCAAGTCGAAAATTTCCTACGTTTTCACTTTACAAGATGAGCATAACGCTTCGTATTTTTTCAATATGTCGCGGACAGAGTTGCCTCAATCCGAGCGCAAAATTACTAAAATTCTTTGAATCAGAGGGTGTACCAACCGAAAAATCCGAGAATTTCACCGAAGACAAATTCAATTAAAATGGTGAATACTTGCCAAACATTCCAAAATCAAGGTCACGCCTTTTGATTTCACGTTTTTGCGGGTGTGGCGGTTGATGACGCCACACCCGCAACAGGGTTTTGAACACCTCCTTTCTGTGGCTGCGGTCAGGCAGCCGCATGAATTAAATTAGTGGAAAAGGGGGGAATGTATTATGTATTAAAGGGTGAGTGTATTAATTGATGTATTAAAAGGGGGATATATTAGTGGATATATTAATTGTGGATGGTCAGGACGAAGGATGCGCCGGTGGTGACTTCCGGGTCGAGGGCGAGGTTGCCGTTGATTTTTTCGGCACGGAGAGCACAGATGGGGAGGCCGAGACGGTCGCCTTCGGCGATGTCGCATTGCGACGAGAAGGCTGTGAAGAGGGTTTCGCGTTCCGCTTCGGGGACACCGGGGCCGGAGTCGGTGACGATGAACTGATGGACTTTCGCTCCACGTTTCTTATATGTAAGAGTGATTTTGCCACCTTCGGGTGTGTATTTCGCAGCATTTTCAAGAAGATGGGTGAGGATTTTGCCCACTTCCTCCGGATTGATGAGTGCATAACCCTTGGTGCCGTTGAGGGTGATGACCACGCGCGGTTTGACAAGCGGCCTGACTTTTGCAACGATTGTCTCGCAGAATGTGTCGAGATTGACCTCTTCGAGCGAATCGGCGCTATGGCCTTCAGAGTTTTCAACATCGGAAAGCTCCCCTACACGTTTGACATAGCCACGAAGGTTCTGTACGGCAGGGTCGGACTGGTCAAGACGTTCGAGGGTCGGTTCCATCTGCGACGACATATTGTGGAGGATGGCACTCTTGGCGGCACTCTGTGCGTTGGCAGCCTGCACGGTTTTCTTCATCTTGCGGTTCTTGGCAAGTATGCGGAAATAGAACAGTGCGCCGATACCGAGAGCGGCGAGAGCGATGACGAAAAGAGTGACGAAGGTCACGATCCAACCGGTGCGCGCTGCGATGGTATGGTCTTTTTCAGCGATTGTCTCCTGCGACTCTGCAAATTCCTTCTTGACCTTGCCGAGCTCGGTGTCGGCGGTGATGGCTTCGATGGAGTCAGACCATGTCATGTAGTTTTCGTAAGTATGTTCGACGAGTTCGGCATCGCCCGACGACACGGCGCGGTTGATGATTTCCTTGTAGGCCTTGTCGGCAGCCTTATAGTCCTTGGAACTGTCGAACTGCTTGATAAGGCGTGCGATACAGAGGTCGCCTTTGGCGTTTTGGTCAACGGAGTAGTAATACTGTGCCTCGTTGAAGAGCATGTCGGAAGTAATTTCCTTTGTCCCCGCCTTCTTTGCATAGGCGCCCATCTTCGAGAGTGATTTGAGCGCGGAGGCATTGTTTTTCAAGCGGCGATATGTGTCATAGCGGGCTTTTTCAGCCGTGTAGCGCACAGCGGGGAGGGAGTCGGGTCCTATTCCGGCCTTGGCGAGAGCCTGGTCGAAGTTTCCTATCAGACGGAAAGCACCGTCGTAGTTCTTGGCATCCGCGCAGACTGATGCGGCCGAAGCGACCGACTGGGCTGCCGGAAGATATTGGTGGGCGGAGATGCGTGTGTTGTAAGCCTTCAGATGGGCGTTTAGCTCACTCTGACTGTCGGCCCACATCCCGAGGGCACCAAGTGAGAGGGCAATCGTCAAAGTTATAAATCGTCTCATAATATAAACAGTTGTAATTTACGGAAAAATAGTTGAAGCAGACAAAAATAGCGGGTAGCGGGAACGTTGCGGAAGCATAGCGTTGGCGCTATGTAAGTGTTTATTTATTTAACATTTGACGGCGGTTGAAAGTTTACAGGCATGTTTATTAACATTCGGGGTGAGTTTTCAACATTTTAACACGTTTTGGGGGTTGAGAGAGTGATTGTTAGCAATATATTTCGTTACTTTGCATCATAAAATTGATAACAAAGACCTTATGGGTAAAATCATTGCTATCGCCAATCAGAAGGGCGGTGTAGGAAAAACCACGACAACCATCAATCTTGCGGCTTCTCTTGCAGCCGAAGGGAAAAAGACTCTCATCATTGATGCCGACCCGCAGGCAAATGCCACATCGGGCTACGGTATCGATCCGAAATCAATGGCTTCGTCGATTTACGAATGTCTCGTCGACGACTATCCCGTAGCGGGTTCTCAGGTGGCCACCTGCTGCGAGGGGCTCGAACTCGTCGGTTCGCGCATTGACCTCGCGGGAGCTGAGATCGAGCTTATCAACAAGCCTTCGCGCGAGAATGTGTTGAAGAAAGCCATCGGCAGGGTTGCCGACAACTATGACTACATCCTGATTGACTGCTCTCCATCGCTCGGCCTCATCACAGTCAACGCGCTCACTGCCGCCAATTCTGTGATTATCCCTGTCCAGGCCGAATATTTCGCCCTTGAAGGAATCACCAAGCTCCTCAACACCATCCGCATCATCAAATCAAAGCTCAACCCGACGCTCGAAATCGAAGGCTTCCTGCTGACGATGTATGATGCGCGTCTGCGTCTCGCAAACCAGATTTATGAGGAACTGAAAGGCCACTTCGGCCCAATGGTGTTCGACACTGTCATTCCCCGCAACATCCGTCTCAGCGAGGCACCGAGCCACGGCCTTCCCGCGCTGCTCTATGATCCGCTGTCGAGAGGCGCGACGTCGCATATCTCCCTCGCCCGCGAGCTTATCGCGAAAAACAGGGCGATGGCTTCGTGAGAATTCATGATGCATGATTCGTAATTCATGATGGGTGGATTTGTCGTTGGCATTTTTACCCGTTGTGAATTAACTGTTTGGTTTGATTGAACAGTTTGGTTTGATTAAACAGTTTTGATTAATTAATTAGGAGAAACAACAATGCTGCCGAAACGTCCGGCTCTTGGCCGTGGGCTTGATTCGCTCATCGCAATGGACGATGCTCCAGCCCGTGGCACATCAGCTATAAACGATATAGAGATTTCAAGAATCTCACCCAACCCCGACCAGCCCCGAACTCTGTTTGACGAGGAGGCGCTGGAGGAACTCTCGCGTTCAATCCGTGAGTTAGGTATAATCCAGCCTCTGTCATTGCGCAAGACCGGGCCGGACACATATCAGATAATCGCAGGTGAGCGCCGTTACCGCGCCGCAAAGATGGCCGGGCTGACAACTGTCCCCGCCTATATCCGCACCGCCAACGATGCGGAGCTGACCGAGATGGCTCTTATCGAGAACATCCAGCGTGAGGACCTCAACGCGATTGAAATCGCCCTGACATTCAAGAAGCTCATCGAGCAATACGATCTTACGCAGGAACGGCTCAGCGAACGAATCGGCAAGAAGCGCACGACCATCGCCAACTTCCTGCGTCTGCTCCGCCTGCCCGCTGAGGTTCAGCTCGGATTACGCGACAAGCGCATCGACATGGGCCATGCCCGCGCTCTGCTGAGCATCGACGACCCCAAGCTTCAGTTGCGTCTCTATGAGGAGATACTCAAACAGGGGCTTTCGGTGCGCCGTGTCGAGGAACTTGCCAAGAAGTATCAGCAGGCCGCGCTTGAAGGTAAGACCCCGGCAGAGGAGAGCAAAAGATTTTCTAACAATGATTATGATATTTTAAAAAATCATCTCTCGCAGCGTTTCAGCACCCCTGTCAAGCTTACTTGCGACTCCTCCGGCAAGGGAAAAATATCATTTTCCTTCCGCGATGAGGCGGAACTTGAAAGATTAATTGCTATCTTTGACACTGCAAAGCAGTGAACGGTTGGACACGGACCGGCGGATGCCGCTCTTGTGAATGGCCAATCGTTTGAACTACAGTCGCATAAGAACAAATGCAATCAGCAGCGGAAAAAGATAATAACTACATAAGACCTCTCGTGAGCGTGCTTGTCGGCATGATTATAATCGTGCTGACATGCCCGTTTAACATTTTTTCTGAAAATCCTCAGCAGGCATCTCCGGTGGTGACAGATTCTGTCGCCCGGCAGCGCCCTGTCAAGCCTAACCGCCCTGTCAGACCTCAGCGCCGACCCACGAATCCTGCAAATGAATTGCCTGACAGTATCCTTATCGGACAGCCTCTCACGCAGCCCTCAATGGTGGTGCTCGACAGTGTATCGTTCAGCGGTGACTCCGTGAGCATGGTTCCGATTGATTCGGTGGCCATCATCAATGCACCCCTGCGGAATCCCAACGATTCCATTGCCGGGCTGAAGGTTGAGCAGAAATTCACGTTTACGCCCAACCCGACTAAAGCCGTATGGATGTCGGCTCTTTTCCCGGGACTCGGACAGCTCTACAACCGCAGATATTGGAAATTGCCGATTGTGGTGGGAGCCTACATGGGACTCGGCTATGCTACAAACTGGAACAATACGATGTTGCGCGACTACACCCGCGCCTACTCCGATATAATGGACAATGACCCGACGACAAAAAGCTATATGGACTTCTTCGCTCCGACGGTCAAGGAGGAGGATCTCGACAAGACATGGCTCACGGACCTGCTGCGCCGTCGCAAAAACTATTACCGGCGCAACCGTGACCTCTGCATCATCTGTATGGTCGGAGTCTATGCCATAGCCATGATTGATGCCTACGTCGATGCGCAGCTCGCCCACTTCGACATAACGCCTGACCTGAGTGTCGACATTGCTCCGACACTGCTTCCGGGCGACAACCCGGGGAAACTTTCGCTTCCGAGCGTAGGGTTCTACTGGGCACTGAACTTCTGAACTCCCATCACTTCAACTCTCCACACAGTCTTAGATATACCATAAAATGAAGAAATCAATCCTTGCCACATTGCTTGCTCTCGGTATCTCGGCATTCGGCACCATCAGTGCGAGGTCGATACTTGACATAAAGCAATCCATAACAGACGACAATATAATAGCCCCTGAAAGTTTCGAGACACAGACCCGTCTGCTTGAAGAAAATTTCTATATAAAGAACTATGTCGTTCCCGGCTCCGACCTCGGCGACAACAAGAACGCCACTCCGGCTGACTACGAACAGAGGCTGAAGGTCCTTCCCACCGAGATTGAACTTCCGTATAACTCGCTTGTCGGGAACTTCATCAACATGTATCTCAACAAGAAGCGTACGCTCGTTGCCGATATGCTCGCCCTTCACAGCTATTACGGCCCCATATTTGTCGAGGAGCTTATCAAGGAGGGAATGCCCACCGAACTGCAGTATCTTCCGGTGATTGAATCGGCCATCAATCCCAATGCCATCTCGCGTGCGGGAGCCGCCGGTCTCTGGCAGTTCATGCCCGCTACGGCCAAGGGTCTGGGAATGGAGGTCAATTCGCTTGTCGACGAGCGCCGTGACCCCCGCCTTTCATCGCGCAATGCAGCCCGCTATCTCAAGCAGCTTCATGAGATATACAATGACTGGTCGCTTGCCATCGCCGCCTATAACTGCGGTCCCGGCAATGTCAACAAGGCGCTCCGCCGTGCCGGTGAGGGTAAGAAGGATTTCTGGGAAATCTATGAGTTCCTTCCCGCCGAGACCCGCGGATATGTCCCCGTATTCATCGCCGCCAACTATGTGATGAACTATTACGGCAATCATGGTATCAGCCCCACAATCATCAAGCGCCATCTGACCACCGACACAGTCGTGGTAAACAAATATGTCCACTTTAACCAGATTGCCGCTGTCCTCAATATTCCGGTTGATGAGATAAGGATGCTCAACCCGCAGTATCTGAAGGATGTGATTCCCGGCGATTACCGACCCTATACTCTCACTCTCCCGACTCAGCAGTGTCTGAGCTACGTCATGAGTGAGAAAAACATTCTTGCATACGATTCCGAACTCTACACTCGTCGCAGCCATGTGGAACCCGGTCTGACCTCTACCGAACCAGCACTTCCGGTCGGTGACAACGGTATGGCCAATCTCGCAAGCGCAAGCCTCCAGACGGTGAACGCCGATACGAACAATGAGATTGCGCAGACGCAGCAGGTTGAGCGCATGACTGTCAAGACCCATGTCGTGACGCGTGGCGAAAGCCTTCGTGACATCGCGCGTCAGTATGGAGTCTCGGCTACCGACATCAAGCGTTGGAACAAGCTTCGTCGTGGTAAGGTGAAAGAGGGTGATGAGCTGAAAATCGAAGTGTTTGAGCGCGTAAGTCCCGACAATGTGAAGGTTGTAGCCGCTTCGGAAGTTGCACAGGTGAGCCCGCAGGAACTCCGCGAGGCTGTCAAGAATGATCCTCAGACAGCCGCCGCTGCCACAAGCCGTGCGTCGTCATCTGCAACCAAGGCCAAAGCTCCCGCTAAGGCTGCAACCAAGGCTGCAGCCCCCAAGACAACGACCCACAAGGTGAAGAAGGGCGAGACCCTCGGAAAGATTGCCGCAAAATACGGAACGACCGTAGCTGCAATCCAGTCGGCCAACGGTTTGGGCAAGAGCACAAACATCCGCATGGGGCAGAATCTCAAGATTCCTGCAAAGAAAGCTGCAGCCAAGAAAACTACCACAAGAAAGAAAAGAAGACGCTAAGATTGTTGTAGTTATATCGGGAATGTCGCAGTCAGGCACATCGGTTGGCAGACAGGCCCGGACGTAACACAATATAAATCTCATAAGCTTATGGATAACGGAACATGGTGGACGGCTCCCACCGAAAGCGAGTCGGGAAAACTGATCCTCGTCACCGGACGCAAGGATGTCGAGAAATTCCGGTCTAATCCCCGCTTCAATATCCGTGTCGAGGTGACATGGAAGTATGAGGGGGATGCAAGCGGTATGCCCGACAAGGAGACCTCCACTCTCATGGAGGAAGTGCAGGATGCCTTGCAGAATGAATTCAAGAAAGACCCTGTGGCTGTGCTGACGGGAATCTTTACCGGCGATAATCAGCGCGACTGGATTTTCTATACTCTCAGCACTCATATCTTCGGCCGCAAGCTCAACGAGGCGTTGGCTTCTTTCCCCTTGCTCCCTCTGACCATCTATACCGAAAATGACCCCGATTGGGAGGAGTATGATGAGATGTCGGAGGCTGAAATCAAGCTCGATTAAGAGTTTGATTTGCAGGAAAAAGGTACAAGCCGTAATTACGGTGCATTAAATCCGTCAACATCTGAAAAGGGTACAGAAAGACAGAAGGTCAGAAGATACAAAAAGATTAATTTCAGCAAATTATACATCTGTTGCCTTTGTCTCTTTTGTTCGTTTGTATCTCTTTTCATCTTACATGAACCGGATTTTCGGATTGAACCGGAAAAAGTACAATTGCGGGAAAGGTACAAAAGGACAAAAAATCAAAAGGAACATAAGTTTTTTCATTTAAATGGAAAAGTTTGTGTTCCTTTTGATTTTTTGTCCTTTTTTGTAAGAGGGATGTCGGGGTTAGGTGTGCGGTTGATGTCGGGGGGAGGGGTTATGATGAGGTCTCGTCGCGGAGTTTTTGGATGCGGGAGAGTTCTGCGTCCATGATGCGCGAGAGGGGATTGGCGAAGGCTCCGATGCGGCTGAGGCTTTCGCGGGCTTTGTTGATGCGCGGCATGAAGTCGTCGAGGAGATTGTTGAGGAGGAGATAATCGAGTGTTTCGCCGATGAACTTCTGAATCTGGACGTAGAGGCGTTCCCTGAGCCAGTTGTCGCGCCCGATGGAAAGGAGTGTGACAGTGGTGTGTACCATCAGTTCCGCGACCGCCTCACTGCCAGGTTCGAACACTTGAAAGCGTTTGATGGCAGAGCGGAGTTTCACGATGCGCGGAGAGTAGGCACGGCGGGTGTAGCGTCGGGCTTCTTTCGTGAGCGCGGTTCTGTAGGTTTCGAGTTTCTTGTCGATGTCGGGTTCCGCAAAGAAGTCGAGAAGCTCTTTGGCCTCCTTGCTTTTGGTATATACATCAAGAAGAAGCTCCCGGAGTTCGGGAGCTTCAAAATCTTTTATGGCTTTTCGGAGAGTGGTTTTTGACATATCAGATGCTTATTTTTTGTAGCTTTTGATGCCTTTTTCGAGGAAGGCGGAGAAACGTGCCACGTTCTCATCGTAGGTGTAAGGACCGGAGAGGAGTTCGCCTTCGTCGTTGAGAATCACATAGTAGGGCTGGGCATTGGCGTTGAACTTGTAGCGCTGCAGGTAGCTCCAGCGGTCACCGTAGGTATAGAGCGTCATGTCCTTGCCGTATTCCTTGACTGTGATGGGCTGCGGAAGTTTCTTCTTCTCGTCCACCATGAGTTTGATAACGGTGAAGTTGTCTTCAATCATGGTCTTGACGTTGGGTTCGTCGAGGACAGCGCCTTCCATCTTTCGGCAGTTGACACAGCCGAAGCCCGAGAAGTCGATGAGGACAGGTTTGCCTGCTTCCTTGGCGGCTTTCATACCTTCCTCAAAGTCATCGTATTCCTTGAAACCTTCACCGTAGAGGTTGAAATCCTGAGTGAACAGCGGAGGAACGAAGGCGCTGACACCTTTGAGGGGTGCGCCCCAGAGACCGGGGATGAGATAGACTGTGAACGAGAGGGAGCAGAGCGCGAGGAAGAAGCGGAAGACACCGATAGAGCTGTCGGCCTTACCGTAGTGGGCGAAGTTGAACTGGCCGAGGAGGTAGAGACCGAGAAGGAGGAACATGATGATCCAGAGAGCGAGGAAGGCCTCACGGTCGAGGATGTGCCAGCCGTAGGCAAGGTCGGCAACGGAGAGGAACTTCAGCGAGAGAGCGAGTTCCACGAAACCGAGGACGACTTTGAGAGTGTTCATCCAACCGCCCGAGCTGGGAGCAGCCTGGAGCATTGTGGGGAACATGGCGAAGAGCATGAAGGGGAGTGCAAGGGCAGTCGAGAAGCCGAGCATACCGATTGCAGGACCCCAGAGGTCGCCCTGCGAGGCAGCTTCAACGAGAAGGGTGCCGATGATGGGTCCTGTGCAGGAGAAGGACACAAGGGTCAGCGTGAAGGCCATGAAGAAGATGGAGAGGAGACCGGTGGTCTTCTCGGCTGTTGCATCCATCTTGTTGGACCACGATGCGGGGAGCTTGATTTCAAAGGCACCGAAGAAGCTGATGGCGAAAACCACGAGCAGGAGGAAGAAGATGATGTTGCAGACAGCGGAGGTCGACAGGGCGTTGAGCGAACTTGCGCCAAAGATACCTGTGATAAGGAGGCCGAGGGCAACGTAGATGACGATGATCGAGAGACCGTAGGTGCAGGCATCGATGATGCTCTTGCTGCGGTCCTTGCCTTTCTTGAGGAAGAAGCTGACGGTCATCGGAATCATAGGCCATACGCAGGGAGTGAAGAGGGCCACGAGACCACCGAGGAAGCAGGTGAAGAAGATGTACCAGAGCGAAGTGGTCGAGAAATCTTCGGCGCTTTCAGAGTCGGCGAACGATACGGGCGCCCAGAGGTCGGCGGATTTTCCTGCAGGAGCGGATGACGCAAGAGAGTCGGCTACGGCGACTGCGATGGTGTCGGCGCTGTTGCTTGCATCAACAGGAGCAACCGCCTCTTCAGCCTGAGCTTCCTTGCTTTCGGGAAGTTCCTGAGCTGCTTTGGGTTCCTCTTTCTTGGCAGGGGCCTTTATGGTAGCTTTGCCCGAAAGATTGAAAGTCGAGCGGGAGGGGGGAATGCAGTTTTCATCGTTGCAAGCGGAGCAGACGATCATCACGTCGATGTTGAATTCAGGCTGTGTGGCTTTGAATTTCTGTGTGATTGTCACACCTTGTGTCCACCATGAGAGCTCGGCGCCGAACATGTCGTCATACTGCTTGTGGGAGGGCTTGTTGGGTGTCGGTTTCCCTTCAAGAGTGACACCGTCAAGTTTGGGATAGCTGATTTCAAGAATCTGGGGTCCGGCATCGGGGTCACAGTCGAGCGAATACATGTGCCAGCCGTTGCTGATGGTAGCGGTAAGGACTACCTGACCCTCGTCGTCGCCTGTCATATCGACAGAAGCCGACCATTTGACCGGGGTCATGATCTGGGCAAACGCCATGTTGCACATCAGCGCGACCAGAAGCGAGAAGGTTAAAGCAAGCTTTCTCATGGGGTGGTTAATTTTGCAAGTTAATCGAAATTAAATGTGTGAAATGGTTGGATAATGGTTAACTTTTACAGTGCAAAATTACTAATATTTCCCAAATATAATCAGTAAATGCCTTACTGAAACGTAAAATCCTCACAATTCTGTAACATTTAAAGTACTATTTTACCATTTTATTGACAGCTTGACCGTTCGGAATTGACAGAATGGCAACTAATCCATAACTTTGCGAAGCGGTAGACAGAGATTCCCGTACATGAAAACAATTGAAAAACTTTAACCCATCTCCATCACATGAAACATAGTCTCCTTCTCATTGCCACAGCATTCGCAAGCGTTGCGCCGTGGTTGCCTGCAAGGGCAGAAATTGTAAATGTCTCGACCCCTAACACCTCCCTCATCCTCGATGCAGAGAAGGGCGGAGACCTTAAAATCCTTCACTATGGCGACCGTCTGAGCGAAGCCGATATGGCCTTGCTCAAAGAAGCCGGGGCGATAAACCGCAGCGCCTATCCGGTCTATGGAATCTTCCCGCAGGCCGAGGCCGCGATGAGCGTCACCCATGCCGACGGCAACATGACCACAGCTGTAGAGGTGACAGGAGTCACAAGCGCTACTGCACCCGACGGGGCGACAGTAACTACTGTTGCCATGCGCGACAAGGTCTATCCCTTCGATCTCAATGTCAATTACCGCACATATCCCGGCGAGGATGTGATAGAGACATGGGTCGATGTGAAGAACAATGAAAAAGGCACCGTGAAGCTCAACCGTTTCATGTCGGGTTACCTGCCGGTGCGTTACGGCGATGTGTGGCTCTCGCAGCTCTACGGCACATGGGCCAATGAGGGTCGGCTCTCGCAGACTCCGCTCAACCACGGCGTGAGGATGATAAAGAATAAGGATGGTGTCCGAAATTCTCACACCGCCCATGCCGAAATAATGCTATCGCTTGACGGAAAGCCTCAGGAGAACACCGGACGCACTATCGGAGCCGCTCTTGAATACTCAGGCAACTACAAACTGTTCATCGACACTGACGATACAGACTACCATCATTTCTTCGCCGGTATTAATGAGGAGAACTCTACCTACAATCTGAAGAAGGGGGAGAGTTTCGTGACACCGCCTCTCGCGCTGACTTATTCCGACGAGGGACTTTCGGGTGTGAGCCGCAATTTCCACCGCTGGGGGCGCAACCACCGTCTCCATGCCGGCAACAAGGAGCGCAAGGTGCTGCTCAATTCCTGGGAGGGTGTCTATTTCGACATTGACGAACCGGGAATGGCCGGGATGATGAAGGACATCGCCGACATGGGTGGAGAGCTATTCGTGATGGACGACGGATGGTTTGGCGACAAGTATCCCCGCGATAACGACAGCTCATCGCTCGGCGATTGGGTGGTCGACACCGACAAGCTCCCCAACGGGATTCAAGGACTTCTCGACACGGCCAAGGCCAATGGCATAAAGTTCGGTATCTGGATTGAGCCGGAGATGACCAACAGCGTGAGCGAGCTTTATGAAAAGCATCCCGAATATATCATCAAGGCTGCCAACCGCCCGGCGACGGAGGGACGCGGAGGCACGCAGCTCGTGCTCGACCTCGCCAACCCGAAGGTGCAGGACATAGTGTTCACGGTCGTCGACACCCTCATGCGCAAGTATCCCGACATCGACTATATCAAATGGGATGCCAACGCGCCGATAATGGACCACGGTTCGCAATATCTCACTGCCGATAACCAAAGCCATCTCTACATAGACTATCACAAGGGTTTCGAGACTGTCCTGAACCGCATCCGCGAGGCTCATCCCGATGTCACCATCCAGGCCTGTGCAAGTGGAGGTGGACGTGCCAACTGGGGTGTGCTCCCCTGGTTCGACGAGTTCTGGACAAGCGACAACAATGACGCCCTCCAGCGCATCTACATGCAGTGGGGAACGAGCTATTTCTTCCCTGCGATAGCGATGGGTTCCCATATTTCCGCATCGCCCAACCATCAGACTTTCCGCCGTATTCCGGTGAAGTTCCGTGCGGATGTGGCCATGAGTGGCCGTCTCGGACTGGAGCTTCAGCCGAAGAACATGACCGATGAGGAGAAGGGGATTGTCAAGCAGGCAATTTCCGACTATAAGTCCATCCGTCCGATTGTCCAGTTCGGCGACATCTACCGTCTCGTTTCTCCATACGACGGCAAGGGCATCGCCTCGCTGATGTATGTCACTCCCGAAAAGGATGATGCGGTGTTCTACTGGTGGAAGACCGAGACATTCATGAACCAGCAGCTTCCGCGAGTGGTGATGGCCGGTCTTGACCCTGAGAAGACTTACAAGGTGACTGAGCTGAACCGCATCGACAACGAGCCTCTTTCGTTCGAAGGGAAGAGCTTCACGGGAAAATATCTGATGTCAAACGGCCTTGAAATTCCCCTTACCCATAAGGTGGATTACCACAAGAACACGGACTATGCTTCGCGAATCCTGCGCCTGACGGCGGAATGATGAGGTAGGACTTTATTTTCACAGACATTACTTTCACGTACAGCCCCTGCACCCGGTGAGTTTCATCGCTGATGCAGGGGCTGTCCCGCTTTTTATGCCTTCCGGCGTTTGGAGGATGGGAGAATTGTTTGT
Source organism: uncultured Duncaniella sp. (assembly GCF_910577345.1). GTDB lineage: Bacteria > Bacteroidota > Bacteroidia > Bacteroidales > Muribaculaceae > Duncaniella. The sequence goes on along the minus strand of NZ_CAJTMT010000005.1, from coordinate 77,387 downwards.
ATTTTTGGAGGAGAATAACAGAGGGTTGGTATCAAGCACCATCCAACCAACAGCATCAACAGAATAGATTATGAAAATACAGGCATTGACATTTTCCCCGACCGGCACTTCTGCCCGTGTGATCGAGGGAATCATGAATGGGGTAGGAGAGGAGACGGGCCGGGATGTGGCGCTTCTCGACCTCACGTTGAAGGAATCCGTGGAGAGGACGTATGACGCTGATGATGTGGTCCTGCTTTCCGGGCCGGTCTACGGTGGAAAGCTCGCGCCGATTGCCAAGCAGCGCCTTGGCGGCATGAAGGGAGCGGGAACGCGCTGCATCGTCGTTGCAGTCTATGGCAACAGGGCTTTCGAGAATGCGGTGACCGATTTCGCTTCGTTTGTCGAAGAGCGCGGTTTCACGGTTGTCGGAGCCGGGGCCTTTGTCGGTGAGCATTCCTACTCAACGGATGAGACTCCTATTGCAGCAGGACGTCCGGACGCGGCCGATATGGAGGAAGCCCGGAGGTTTGGGCGCGCAATAGGGGAGAAGATTGCCGCAGGCACATTGGCGAAGATTGATGCGGCCGGTCTGAAGGATATTCCTGCTCCGGCTGAATCGCTGGCAAATTTCAAGGCGTTCGTCATGGACTATCAGCGTCAGCAGGCGGAGTCGCCACGTGTGTATCTTCCGGTGGTCGATGAGGAGCTTTGCAACGGCTGCGGCAGTTGTGTGGATGTCTGTCCGACCGGAGCGATCGCTGCCGATGGCATAGGGCTCGATGCCGCCAAGTGTATCAAATGCTGCGCCTGTGTTAAGGAATGTCCGCAGGGAGCGCGCACTCTCTACACTCCGTTTGCCAAGGTGCTGAGCGCGAATTTCAATGCCAGGAAGGCTCCGGTGTGGATTGTGTGAACCGGCGTGTGAAAAATGACGAATTAAAATTTTTCCAAGGTTTTTACTTAGGAAATTTCACTTTTTGTAGTAATTTTGCGGTAAATAACAAATAGCACACCATACAATGAACAACGATTTGGACTGGGGCAACCTGTCATTCGGTTATATCCCAACAGATTACAACGTACGCTGCTACTTCCGCGACGGGAAGTGGGGCGAGATAGAAGTGTCGCAAAGCGAGGAGATCAATCTCCACATCGCCGCCACCTGTCTGCACTACGGCCAGGAAATTTTCGAGGGCCTTAAGGCATTCCGTGGCAAAGACGGCAAGATCCGTGTGTTCCGTCTCGAGGAGAATGCGCGCCGCATTCAGGAGTCGGCCAAGGGTATCCTCATGGAGCCGCTGCCCGAGGAGAAATTTCGCGAGATGGTGCTGAAGGTGGTCAAGCTCAACGAGCGTTTCGTGCCCCCTTACGGTTCGGGTGCGTCGCTCTATATCCGTCCTCTCGAACTCGGCATTTCTGCTCAGGTTGGCGTGAAGCCGGCGACTGAATATGTGTTCATGATTCTTGTCACACCTGTCGGTCCGTATTTCAAGACAGGCTTCAAGCCGACAAACATCTGCATCATGCGTCAATATGACCGCGTTGCACCCAACGGCACAGGTCTCTGGAAGGTCGGTGGCAACTATGCTGCATCGCTCACCGCCGGTGAACATGCCCATGAGCTCGGCTATTCGGCCGTCCTCTACCTCGACCCGAAAGAGAAGAAATATCTCGACGAGTGTGGCCCGGCCAACTTCATGGCTGTCAAGGATGGTGTCTACATCACTCCTGCGTCAAGCTCCATCCTCCCCTCGATAACCAACAAAAGCCTCATGCAGCTTGCCGAGGATATGGGTGTGAAGGTTGAGCGCCGTCACATCACTGTCGATGAGCTTGAGGAGATTGACGAGGCCGCAGCCGTAGGCACTGCCGCAGTCGCTTCGCCTGTCGGTGAGATTCATGACCTCGACACAGGCAAGAAATATGTCGTTTCGAAAAACGGAGAGCCCGGCCCCATCACCACCGAACTTTACCACACTCTCCGCGGCATCCAGCTCGGCGAGGTGGAGGACAAGCACGGATGGTGTACGATTGTCGAATAAGCTATCCGCTGACCAATTGACATCAACAATGACCTATCAGGAAATTATTGATAAATACTATCCCGCAGGCTCACCCCTGCGGGATATTTATATGCGCCATTGCCGTTCGGTGGCCGACCTTGCTCTTGAAATCGCCGCGCGTCGTCGTCTGCCGCTCGATCCTGCCGAAATCGAGGAGGCGGCGATGCTCCACGACATAGGAATCTTCCTGACAGACGCTCCCGGCATTGAATGTCGGGGCACGGAGCCTTATATCCTCCACGGACTCCTCGGCGGGGAACTGCTGCGCAGGGAGGGAATGCCCGAACGGGATGCCCGCGTGGCTGAGCGCCATACGGGTGCCGGTATCACTGCCGACGACATCATTGCGCAAGGGTTGCCGCTGCCTGTAGACGGTGACTACATGCCGGTGACGCTGCTTGAACGGCTAGTCTGCTATGCCGACAAGTTTTATTCGAAAAGCGGCTCGATGGAGCGGAAATCCATGGAAAAAGTGGAGCGCTCGATGGCACGCATCTCACCCTCGACCCTCGAACGCTTCAACCGCCTCCGCGAAGAATTTTCGGAGGAGTAGGGGAGGGCTGAATTGGGCTGATAAGCCCAATAGGTCAAATAAGCCTAATAAGCCCAATAGGGCTAATAGCTGAGAAGGCTTTCTAAAGAAAAAGTAAGGCCAATAAGTGATTGAAAATTTCACTTATTGGCCCTATTAGCCCTATCAGTCCTATTAGTAGCCCTATTAGCCCTATTGGCCCTATCAGCCTTATTGGCCCTATCAGCCCTATTAGTCCTATCAGCCCTATTAGTCCTATTGGCCCTATTAGCCTTAATCCCTATTCCCCTCCGGCTGCTTGCTTGAAATCCGCATAATGCTCCGGGTTCTTCATCGGTGAATCGGGATGATTCAGATACTTCTCCCCGAACGCGACAATCAGCTCCCTGGCCGCCTTGTTTGCCGAGGAGCGCTTCATGAGCGCCTTGAACGCCACCAGGCGGTCCGAAGCCATCACGGCAGGCATCACACCCAAGTAGTCCACGAAATTCTGCTCCATGAACACCGTGTCGCCTACACGCTCCATATCACTGAAATCAAGATTGTCCCAGAAATGTATGGCGATGAACCCCGCCATATCCTCCGGTTCAGAAATCGTCGCCGGAATCACCGGCATCTCCAGCGCCGGAACCTCCACAGAATCAGAATTGCTTACTTCAATATCCGAACTATCTATAGGTTCATTGCTTTCTGATGACTGAAATTGTGTTTGTGAGCATCCGCTCATAGCTATTATGGATAGAAGTAGAATATAATGTTTCATAGATATTTGTCTCGTTATAATGTATAAAAAACAAACGGAATTAAAGGGGAATTTGTTTTTGATACACTATGACTGAGCCATGGTTAATAACCAAGAAGTTCCAGGATTAACGGTGCCAGCAATGCCGTAAACAGGCCGTTGAGGGTCAGGCCGAGGGAGGAGAAGGCGCCGTAGCGTTCGCCCCGTTCCATCGCCGAAGCCGTCCCGACAGCGTGAGAGGCCGTCCCGATCGACAGGCCACCCGCAATCGGACTCTTGATATGGCTCATCCGCACCATGCGGAACCCTGCCATACCACCGAAAATACCCGTGCATACCACCACCGCAGCCGTCAGCGACGGAATCCCACCCATCGCAGCCGAAATCTCCATGGCGATAGGCGTCGTGACCGCCTTGGGCGCAAGCGAGATGATCACCTCCTTAGTCGCCCCGAGCAACTCGGCCACCAACACCACCGACACGATGCCCACCACACATCCCGCCAGTTCGGCGAGCAGCAGCGGAAGCATCTGCTTGCGGATATTCTCCAGTTGCCTGTAGAGCGGCACACCGAGCGCCACCACAGCCGGCTTCAGCCAGAACTCGATGAACTGTCCACCCTCGGCATACGTCTCATAGTCCACGCCTAAGCTCGACAGAATGACGATAAGCACGATGATTGAAATCAAAATGGGGTTGAGCAGCGCCACCCCCGTGCGCCGCTGCAGTAGCTTCGCCCCAAGGAAAGCCACAAACGTCAGCGCAATCAGAAAAAACGGATTAGTCAGAAAAACCATGGTGAAAAAATTTTTGAAAAAAATTTTTTAGTATAGAGATTAAAGTATAGAGTATAGATAATAGTATGGAGGGAAGGCATTGAGTGTGGATGCACTACTAAATCTCTAAGCACAATATTGATGCATTGGATAAGCAAAGGTATTATCGATACTCTATACTTTACCCTCTATACTTGTGCTCCGCACTCTATACTCTATACTTTATCCTCTATACTTGAGCAAAGCACTCTATACTCTATACTTTAATCTCTATACTAATTTGTTATATTTGCCACGCAGTGCAAATCTAACAAATTGATGTACCCATCCCGTGACGGCGATGATGAGGAAGGTGCTGATGACGGATGCCGCCACAATCGGCAGCCACTGTTCGGAAATCAGGTTCAGGCAACGCATCAGCCCGACACCTGCAGGGACGAAGAAGAACCCGAGATTCTTGACGAGGAAATCGGCAACCTTGTCGACCCACATAAGCCTCACCACACGCAGTTTGAGCGCAGCGGCAAGCAAAAGCATACCGATGATGCTCGACGGAACGGGCACACCGGTCGCATAGACCACAAATTCGCCCATCGCGAGAAACGCGAAGAGCACCGCACATTGCAGAATCATAATTATGAAGAATATTGAAAATTCTAAAACAATCTTTGAAAGAAGTTGTAAATTCTAAAACAATCTTTAAGGCCGCAAATGTACGGAAAATCCTTGACTTGACATCCCGAAAAATGGAATAATCCATCACACCCGGAGCATAAAAACATCAAAGAGGAAAAATATCCATCATTATCAGAACATAAGAACATCAAAGACGAAAAATATCCATTGTTATCAGACCATAAAAACATCAAAGTGGGAAAATATCCATCACTCTCGGAGCATAAAAACATTAAAGTGGAAAAATATCCATCATTATCAGAGCATAAAACTATTAAAGTGAAAAAATAGTTATAAAAAAGCTTTCCAAATCCACCACCGGCCCGTCGCCTAATCGGCCGATGGTGAATTTGGAAAGCAAACCTACTTATCGTTGCTATGGAGAGTGGGTTTTGGTGCTTCGACGTGTTTCGCTGCGCTCCGCAGTGCTCTGCACAAGTATAGAGATTAAAGTATAGAGTCACAAGTATAGAGATTAAAGTATAGAGTATAGATAATGGTAGCGTTGATAAAGTACTTAGTGAAAGCATAAAGTATTATCTATACTCTATACTTTAATCTCTATACTTGTGCGGAGCGTAGCGAAGCACTGCAGGCTCAGACTGCCTTGCTGTCCTTGAGGACGACGGGGAGGGCGAAGGTGTTGACCACACCTGCCGCGTCGGTCGGGAGAGCTTTGAGCAGGACGAAAAATTCGGGAATCATGTATGCGGGAACATACTGAGCCATAGTGTTCTTGACCCATGACAGGCGGAACGACTTGGTCTTCGGGACGACATAGGCCACCAGATAGGCCGAACCCTGTTCGTCAGTGTAGTGGACCACTGTACAATCGTCGACCTCGTCGCTCTTGCGTATGGCACGTTCGACCTCGCCGGTCACCACCTTCTTGCCAAGAATGTTGACCTCTGTGTCCTTGCGGCGGATATAGACATAGTTGCCGTCGGAAAGCTGTCGGCCCATGTCGCCTGTGCGGAACACCCTCCGTCCGTCGGCAATGACGGCAAACGGCTGTAAGTCAGCGCGGTGGTCGCCCGTATAGTAATCGGCCAGACCGTCGCCAACGAGGCATATCTCACCCTCCTGTCCGGGAGCCACTTCGCGAAGATTCTCGTCGAGAATCATCACGTCGGTTCCGTTCATAGGTTTTCCGATCGGGAAAGTGCCGTCGGGAAGCACGAGGCCCGTATTGCAGCAATAAGTGGTCACGCTGACAGTCGCCTCCGCAGGCCCGTAGGTCGTATAGACCGGCACCTGTTCGAGCAAGTGGCCGATGGATGCGGCATGGAGCACATCGCCGCTGCTGATGAGCAGGCGGACAGTCACCGGGAGAGCCTTCACTGCGTTGAGCTCCATCATGAGATAGGGGAAGCCGCTGATAACGGTGACATACTGGTCATCGATGAACTTCACAAGTTTTTCGGGATCGTTGCGCGTGGCAGCCGACGGGATGGCAACCGCAGCCCCCGAAAGGAGCGCGCCGAAAATCTCCTGGATGAAGATGTTCATGATACATGCCGAGAATTGCAGCAGAATGTCGTCGCCGCTGATATTGTAGGTCTTCTTGAACGACTCTGCGAAATGCAACACCTGACTGTTGCCCACGGCCACACCGAGCGGATAGCCGTCGGGTGTCGACGAGTAGATGATATAGGCCGGACGGTCGGCGCGCGAGCGGTCGGGCAGGGGATGGAGAGCGGGATCGATGTAGATCTCGTTGCCTATGATGAGACGTTTGAAATCATTCAGCAGCCCTGCATGGCGCTCCTGGGTGATGACAAAGTCCACTCCGTTTTCAACAAGGAAGGTAACCAGGCGCCCCGGGGGGAAATCAGGCTCGACAGCCACAAAAGCTGCACCGGCCTTGATGACGGCCATCATGGCGGCTACCATCTCGACGCTGTGGTCCATCACAATTCCGACGCGGGCCGGAATGAATGACGGAAAACGGGAGATGAGAGTGTCGACTAAGCGGTCGAGACCTGCGTAGGTGACACAGGTACGCTCGTCGATGACGGCAGGATGATCCGGGTCATTGTTGACGAGCTCTTTGAAGCGTGAGTAAATCGTCGGTTCCATAATATTACATCCTTTTGAGTTCTTCTTGATTGTAACCGAATTGTAACATCTTCGGTTTGTATTAGAATAACGGAATTTCCCCCCTCCGGGTTTTCGGAAAATTGTTAAAAACCCTGTGAATTAACAGCTTCCCCCTCCACGGCAGTCCGTAGAGGGGGAAGTGTCTACAAAAATAAAGCAACGGCAGATTTTGATGGCTTAAGTGTGTGTCTGAAAATAAATTCTAAGAATCACTTGCTGAAAAATAGCCATCTTCAAAAGATTCACCGTAAGGTCGTTTCAAGCGACCTTCAAGTGGGTGCTCCTGCTGATATTTATTGTGTAAGCAGTCTGATGAGGTGGAGCAGACACTTGTTTTTTACCAGCCCTGATTTTGTGTGAGATTTCTGTTTCGATCAAGTTCGACGAGCGGAATAGGCCACACTTCGTGGCGTGGCTGATAGCTTCGTGTATACATCAGATCGCCGAATATATCGCGTGCATCCTTCACAGATTCTTCGAGCAATCCCCACCGGCGCAGATCCCAGTAGCGTTGTCCCTCGCCAGCAAGCTCACAGGCGCGTTCGTGGCGGATGCGTTCGGCCATCTCATCCTTGCTGCCGACAGCAAGCCAAGCCGCACCTGAACCGAGTCCGGGCATCCCGACGCGGGCACGGATTTTGTTGACCTCTTCAATGGCTTTGTCGGTCTCACCATTCTCGTTGTAGGCTTCCGCAAGCATGAGAATCACGTCGGCCAGACGTATGAGAGGAAATTCGTAGGGAGTGCGGTTGTATTCACCCCAGTAACCGTCAAGATTGCCGGTGGGAATCCATTTGCGCCAGAAATATGAATTCCAGCCTTCGGAATTGCGTATGAAGGCCATTGCCTCCATCGGTGCGCCACCCTGTGTCGGGTCGGCGAGGACAAACTGCTTGTCCATCGGGTTTGACCCTGCATCAGTGCCAAGGTAGTGGGAATAGGGGGTGATGACGTTGAGATACAGGCGCGGGTCGCGCTGACGGTAGGCATCCATCACCGCAGTCGTGTCGGCTTCAAGCGTGCTTGTCACCTTCGTGCTTGCCTGGTCGATGGCCACGCACATATATTTGCGTCGCAGTTGCGAGTCACCCTCGTTGAAGCCCACGAAACGGTCGTCCCAGTTGAAAGGGGAGCCGTCGAGGTTCTCATACATATCCACAAAGGTGGTCGAGGGGACAATGGCGTTGCCCGCGATGAGGCGCATTGTCGACTTGTTGCCGAAATACGACACGATGTCAAGCGCATAGCCTGCAGTGTTGCCGTCGAGCGACTGGATGGAGAAAATCATCTCCGCACTGTGCTTGCCGTTGTAGAGGCGGAACAGTTCATTGTAGTCCTCGTGCAGGGCATAGCCGTAGGTGTTGCTGCGGTCATAGACGATTTCCTCGAAATCCGCGATGGCCTTTGTCCATTCGCGGTTGAAGAGATAGACCTTTCCACGCAGCGCGTATGCCGCACCCTTGGTCGCGCGGCCGAGGTCAGTTGCCTCCCAGTTTACCGGCAGTTTCCCGATGGCTTCAGTAAGGTCGTTAATGATATGCTTGCGGAGTTCCTCTTCGGAGCAACGCGGAGAGTTGAGCGAGGCGAATTCCTCGTTGATGTCGCAGCTCTCATCGTAGTAGGGGACACCTCCCCAGCAGTTGAGCATACGGAAGTAGGCCATTGCGCGGAGGAATTTTGCCTCACCGGTCACACGGTCAATGGTTTCGGCGCTGATAGGCATACCGGCCACGTTGCGGATGACGGTGTTGCTGCGGTGGACGAGTTCGTAGAGATACTGCCAGTGGTTCTGGACACCCGAGCTTGCGGAGGAGAATGATGAGCCTCGGGAGATGTCGGCCCAGGGCGATGAGCCGTCGGCGATGTCGCTACACATGTCGAAGGTGAATTCCATGCCGAAACACCAAGGGGCTTTCATGGCGGCATACATGCCTATGGCAGCCTGACGGGCATGTTCTTCAGTGCGCCAGAAAGTCTGGCCCGACATCTGGTCGGCCGGAGTGTAGTCAAGGCTCTCGCAACCGGTCATGACAATGGCGGAAGCGGCGAGGAGTGCAAGAGGTGTCTTATGCAGAAGATTGCTGAGTTTGCTTTTCATAATGTGTGAAATTCTGACGATGAGGATTAGAAAGTGACATTGAGACCCACGGAGTATTGACGGACGGTAGGGTAGCCGACGTTGGCGGCCACCTCCGGGTCAAGGCCGGGGAAACTTGTGATGGTGAAAAGGTTGTCGATACTGGTGTAGACTTTCAGATTCTCGACAAAGAATTTGCGGGTGATGTTCTGCGGAATCGTGTAGCCGAGCTGAATGTTCTTGCAGCGGAAATAGGCTGCGTTGTGGACAAACGCGTCGCTCGCGATGTTGTTTTTGCCGTTAGAACTGTTGCGCAGTATCGGGTATTTGGAATTGTAGGGATTCTCAGGTGTCCAGGCATTGTCGGTGATGTCCTTGTTGAGCGACTGGCCCATTACGGTGACGAAGCGGAAAGCCTGGTTGTTGTAGTAGACCTGATAGTCGCCGACGCCTTGGAAGAATACGCTGAAATCGAAATTGTTCCAGTTGAGACCGAGGTTGATGCCGTAGGTGAATGTAGGGGCGGTGCCGTTGCCAATCTCGACGCGGTCATTGCTGTCAAGGTTGCCGTCGCCGTTGGTGTCGGCATAGAGGAAGTCGCCGAGCTCCGGACGCTGATATGTGGCGAAATAGTTAGGGTTGTTCTTGACAAGATTGTCAACGTAGGCAAGATCGGTCTCGTCGCGGACAATGCGGTCTACTTTCATCACATAGAGCTGATTGATGGGCCGTCCTTCCTGGATTTTGTACACTCCGCTGATTGAGGATACATCCCCTTGGAACTTGACAACTTTGTTTTTGACGTAGCTCATGTTGAAGCCGACATTGTAGCTGACCTTTCCGATGCGGTCGTTCCAATGGATGTCGAGTTCGAGACCTTTATTGTTGACCTCCCCGGCATTCTGGTTGGGGACAGTGCTCGTGCCGTGTTCAAGGGGTGCGGGGAGAGAGATGAGGATGCCCTTTGTATCCTTGTTGTAGATGTCGATTGAACCGCTCAGACGGCTGTTGAGAAGGGCGTAGTCGATACCGATATTTGTCATATAGGTCTTTTCCCATGTGAGGCGTGAATCCGACAGGATGGTCTGGGCGAAGCCACCGGCGATGTTTCCGTTGAGCACATAGTTGGCTGTGGCAAAAAGCGACTGATACATGTAGTAGCTTGTGGTCGCGTTGTTGCCGAGCGAACCGTAGGATGCGCGGAGTTTGAGCTGGTCAAGCCAATGGCGGGTGTTCTTCATGAAGCCTTCTTCCGACAATCTCCAACCTGCCGAGACGGAGGGGAAATAGCCCCAGCGGTGTTTGGGTGCGAACTTCGATGAACCGTCCGCACGGAAATTGGCTTCGAGGAGATATTTGTCGTCCCATGAGAGGTTGACACGTCCGAAGTATGAGCGCATGGCCCATTCGGTGTAGTTGCCGCCTATCGGGCCGTTGGTGGTTGCTGCGTCGATTGATGTGAGCGAGTCGTCAATCAGGTCATAGCGGAGGAAGCTCTCGTGTTCATCCTTGTCATATTCCTGGCTTGCGCCGACGAGGACGGAACCGCTGAGTTTCGAAGCCTTGAAGACATAGTTGGCGGTGATTTCCGATGAGCGGTAGGTGTTGGCATAATTGTAGCGGCGGATGTAGGTGCGCACGACACCCTCGCGGATGAGCACGGGGCCGTCCGCAGTGAAGCGGTAAAGGTCACGGTCGGTGAGATGCTGTTCCACACGGCGAGTCCAGTAATTGTAGGTGAAGGAGCCGCGGAGAGTAAGTCCTTTGAACGGCTTCACGCTTGCATAGAGTTTCGCAACCATTCGGCGGGTCTTGGTGGGGAAATCATCCTTGTAGAACCACTGGCGACGGTAAGGGTTGAAGTTGCTGACGTTTTCCTCCTCAGGATTCTGGATGCCGCCGTAGAGCCCGGTCGCGGGATCGTAGAGAGTCATACCGGGGACGGTGTTGAATGCTCCCGAGCCGAAGATTACGTCGCCACCGGCTGCTGCGTTTTCCGACGATGGATTGTTGGAGTCGATGTAGCCGAAAAGATTTGTGCCGACACTCAGCCACGGTTTGATGTTGACATCAAGATTGGTGCGGAGCTGATAGCGGTTGTAGTCGGTGTAGTAGATCATACCGGGATTGTCGACATAGCCGAACGACATGTTGTAGCGCACGCGTCGTCCGCCACCGGTGACTGAAAGATTGTGGTTCTGGACAACGGATGGGTTGCGGTAGATGTGATCCTGCCAGTCGGTGTTGGGATAGATGGTGGGATTGCGACCGGCATCGTTGCGCCACTCGTCAATCTTGCCTTGCGAGAAGCGCGCAGCCTGTCCGTTGGCAATGAGTCCGGCATTTTGAATCTCCATGAAATCGGCATAGTCAGTGACGAGGTTGAGGCGTTTCGCCACTTTTTCAAAGGAAACATTTCCTGAATAGGTCAGTCGCGGAGCGGATTCCGCCCCGTGGCGCGTCGTGATGAGGATTACACCGTTTGCCGCGCGCGAACCGTAGATGGCCGACGATGCGGCATCCTTAAGCACGGAGATGTTTTCGATGTCCTGCGGATTGATATCGCTGATGGCCACTCCGGTCATACCGTCGACAACCACAAGTGGGGCGGCATTGTTGAGCGTACCCTGTCCGCGGACAAGTATGCTCTGGGCCTCATAGCCCGGTGTGTTGCCACCGCTGTTGGTGACGGTCAGACCTGAGGCAAGACCGGCAAGGGCATTTGTGGCGTTGGTGATGGGACGGTCGGCGAACGCACCAGCGGAGATTGAGGAAACCGATCCTGTGAGGTCGACTTTACGCTGTGTGCCGTAGCCTATGACCACGACTTCGTCAAGTTCTGCCTTGATGACGGCCATTGTGATGGGATAGTGACGGATATTGGGCTTGACGGGGACATCGATGGTCTCATAGCCGATGTATGATACCTGCAGCATTAGGCTGTCGCCTTTCACTTCGAGAGCGAAACGGCCGTCAATATCAGTTATGGTTCCGACGGCAGGATCGTTGGCAAGCGCGACAGTGGCTCCGATGATGGGGATTGCGTTCTCGTCGCGTACAATTCCGGAGATGCGGCGGCTGCCGTCGGCGGTTTGCTCTATCTTTGGAAGTTCGGTTTCAGCAGTGACAGGGAAAAGTTCTGTTTCGGTTTCGGCAAAAGCATTGTTTAGTGATATGAGAAGAAAAGCAAATAATAGTGATAAATGTTTCATTGTGCCGTTTATTTCATTTTCGTGACAAATTTACATGACGGAATCCATCCGTCCAAGCATGTGTAAATGAATAGCTCGAAAGTGTTAACAAACGTCATTGCCGAAAGGTTGGAAGGTTGGAACAATAAACGTAACTTTGCACTATGAAACTATTTGAAAAAAGGATAGGTCTGCTGATTGACCTCTTTTACTGTCTGGTGTTCACACCGCTGATTCTCTTCCTCGGACAGACATACTACTGGGTGAGCTATTGCCCGGAATTTGCCTATCTGCTTGTGGCATGGCTCTATGTGTCGTTTTTCATCATCAGGTGTTGCAACATCCCGAAATTGTTTGTCGGCAAACGCTATGTCATCATAGCCATCATCCTCAGCGCTTTCATCATAGGAAGCTATCTGCTGACACTCTACCATCTTCCGGAGGTGACATTCAATGCAAGTTCACTTACTGCTCTTTACGACCGCATACAGGAGTCGAACCGCTCCCACATCGTGTGGCTGATGTGTTCGCTTTCGATAGGCTACGCGCTCTCCATGTCGTTCATTCAGGAGCTGTATCATCAGCTCATATTGAAGAAGGAGTTCGAATATCAGAAAAACAATGCCGAACTCGCCGTCTACAAAGCCCAGATTAATCCCCACTTCCTTTTCAATACGCTCAATTCAATCTATAGCCTGATTATCGGTACATCCGAAAAGGCCGAGAACGCATTCATAAAATTCATCGACATAGTTAAGTATACCTACACGAGTGTGGACCGCGAGACTGTGAGCATCCGCGAGGAGATAACCTATATCGACAATTACATAGAGCTTCAGTCGTTGCGATTGAATTCCCACACCAAGGTGGATTGGAAATATGAGATAGACAATGAGGAAGCGCGCATTCCGCCTATGATTATGCTCACTTTTCTTGAGAATGTGTTTAAATATGGCATTTCCTCCAAGAAAGATTGCAGGATTGACATCTCGCTTACTCTACTCGACGGAGTGCTGGAATTCAAGACTAAAAACAGGATAATGAAGTCGGCAGATGCTCTGAGGCGTGATGCTCCGGTCGGTATTGAGAATTGCCGGGCACGTCTAAATTGCCTGTTTCATGACCGATATTCACTGGAAGTCAGCGAGGACTCCGGATTCTTTACCGTCAACCTTAAAATTCAACTCTCATGAGCGATAAAATCAGATGCATAGCCATTGACGATGAGCCTCTTGCTCTCGAAATTATAAAGAAATTCTGTGAGCGCGCCGGTGACATCGAATTGCAAACCTACTCCGATCCTGAAGCCGGCCTTGCTGCGATAAGGGAGGGCGGGGTAGACCTCGCTTTCCTTGATATTGAAATGGAGGGTACAAACGGACTGGCCATAGCCGGGGAACTTCCGGTAGGCACTTGTTTCATATTCACAACGGCCTATCTTGACTATGCGCTTGACGGTTTCAATCTTGATGCGATAGACTATCTGCACAAACCGTTTTCCTACGACCGCTTTCTGACCGCTCTCGGCAAGGCGCGCCGGAGGATAGAATATGCCAAGCATGAGCGTTCGAACGGAAATATTATTGTCAAGCAGGAGTACAATAATATCACCATCCCGCTGAATGATATAATATATGTGGAGGCGATGGAGGGATATTCCAAGATATTCCGTACCGGTGGTGTCTGCACTGTCTCACGCGTGATTCTGAAGTCGATAGGGGCTATGCTGCCTGCCAATAAGTTCGTGAGGATACACAGGTCATATATCGTGGCTGTTGATAAAATCACCGGCTTTACCCGTCAGAACGTGACCCTCGAATCGGGCGTGACGCTGCCTGTGGGCCGTCAGTATAGTGCCGTCATAACCCAACTGCTAAATAAGCACTAAGAATCGAATTGCCCGAAGGGTACAGTCGGCTCGAAGGGTACAAAAAAACTCGAAGGGTACAGTCGGCTGGAAGGGTACAAAAAGACAGAAGGTCAGAAGAAACATAAGCTTTATATTATTTGCATCTGATTGAGACGCAAAATGTATATATCAAAAAAACTTATGTTTCTTCTGACCTTCTGTCTTTTTGTACCCTTCCAGCCGATTGTTCCTTTCGAGCCTATTCAAGGCCGGGATTATCAGATGAGGCCGAGGAGCTGTTCGCCGGCCTTTTTGGTGTCGACCTTGGTGATGATGTTGGTGATAACGTGGTTGGCATCGGTGATGAAGGTGGTACGGACTGTTCCCATGTATTCACGTCCGGCCATTTTCTTTTTCTGCCATACACCAAAAGCCTGGTTCACCTCAGTGGTAGGATCGGAAAGTAGGATAAAGGGCAGCGAGAACTTGTCGGCAAATTTCAGGTGGCTTGCCACGGAGTCCTTGCTGATACCGATGACGGTGTAGCCTTTGGCCGAAAGTTCGCTGTTGTGGTCGCGGATTGAGCAGGCTTCCGCAGTGCAACCGGGGGTGTTGTCCTTCGGATAGAAATAGATGATGAGGGGCTTGCCTGCAAAATCTGAGCTTTTGACTTCTTTACCTTCGGCATCGAGGCCGAGTATTTCGGGGATTTTATCGCCAATATTCATAGTTTATATTGATTATTTGGTTTATGGTGGCAAATGTAAGGAAATTGCTCAAATAATACTAACTTTGTGAGCATGAATTCACCCGTTACTATAGTTATTCCGGCATATAACCGCGCGTCGGTCATCCGTCGCACTCTCGACTCTGTGGCTTCGCAGAAGGAAAGACCGGCGAGGGTCGTGCTTGTGGATAATAACTCTACGGATGGCACGATGGGTGTCATGCGCCAATGGGCAGCTGCAAATCCTCAGCTCGACGTTGTCGTGGTGCAGGAGATGAAACCGGGGGCATGTGCCGCTCGAAACCGCGGACTGCGGGAGGTCGAGAGTGAGTTCGTTATGTTTTTTGATTCTGACGACGTGATGCTCCCTTCGCATGTCGGTGATTTTGAATCGGCAATTGCATTGCATCCTGAAATTGATATTTTCGGTCGAAACATCTATCTGCAGGATATTGACGGGAGTCGCCGCAAGCTGTACTATACATCGCACGCACCGATGTTCAATCATCTGTTTCGCGGATGTCTGTCAACGCAGCGTATGGTGGTCAGAACATCGCTTGTCCTCAGTGTCGGTGGGTGGAATGAAGCTCTGCCCGGATGGAATGACTATGAGTTGGGTGTGCGGTTGCTGTTGGCAACAGACCGCCTGTATGAGCTGCCGGGCGAACCGAGTGTCGTTACCTACAGACTTGAAAATTCAATCACCGGTACATCCTACAGTGCGCGGCCGCGAAACTGGGAGCTTTCATTGGATGCGATTGAGAAGCATCTGCGCGATGCCGGGCGAACCGATATTGTCGCCCTGATTGATGCGAGAAGGATGATACTTGCCGCGCAGTACAGGCTGGAGGCCGAAGGGAAGGCGGAGGAATCAGCAAGGCGTAATGCCGTCAAGCAGTCATCGCGTTTGAACAATGAGGTGACATCGCGGACCGCGTTCCCGCTGCGGATGCGCCTGATTTATCTCCATAACCGTTATTTCAAACGCCTGACATGGGTTGTGGTGAAGATGTTGTTCCCAAAGATATGATTAATGCGGCTTGACAGATAAAAAATAAGGATTGAGCAAGTTTGGCACGGGCTCTCACACGTTCGTAGTCGAGAAGTCGCTGATGGACAAGCTCCGCACGGCGTGTCTGGACTGCAAAATAGTTTTGCGCAAAGGAGATTTCAGGTTTCCGAGGATCGCCGTTTTGCGCGACAAGATAGCAGGCATAACGTGTCAGCATCACGTCATCTATCCGGTGTTCAGCGCCTTTTGGCATTGGTATCGTTTTGCTTACGCCGGCAAAATGATTGGCTACATTTTCACCGGCATTTTCAGCTGATTCCTTCGCTTTTTCAATGATTGATTGGAAATTACGCCATTGGACATATCCCATAACCGGGGCAAGTTCTCGGGCGCTCCAGCATTCCACACCTTCATATTCAATGGCAATGGATTCGAAACTGTCAAACAGGTTTTTGATTTCTTCGGCTTTCATAAGGTATCGTGGTTAAGGGGTTCTGATTCGATTTGTAGGGATATGATGTAAACGCAGTTCATCGGCATCATGAACCATCCAACTCTGCATTGATGAGGAGTAAACTCATGATACGCAAAGATACCATAAATTACTGATTAATCATACTGAATATGAAATAAAAATCACGACATCTGTCACATATAAAATTTATTGCTGCAAAGCGACTTCATTGATGATTTTACCCATTATTATCTTATTTCAAATTCAACATAAGCAGTATCTGATTTTAAGGTCGGATATGGAGGATATGAGAATTTCTTGGATAATCGGTAGTGACCAGGCACCAAAGTTTCATTGTACGCTTTGGTCCTATTTGAATATCTCCGGACAGAATGAGGGCGGACAGGATAACCTACGTCATTAAACACCATTTCTACCCCGTCTTCTTCCAACAATTTTCTAATCTTATCATTATAAGGCAAATCTACCCACTTGCCGTTATCGTATTTTTCTAAGTTATAATATTCTCCGAATGTTGCTTCATTGTCTGAGTTATTCTTCATTTCTACAACAATGGAGTCAACCGGCATTTTTATATTATCAAGATTTACAATGCTCATTGTTAATCCGTCGTTGGTAGAATAACTTTTCTGTTTCATGGGTTCCGGAATAATGATTTTCTCGCCGAGAAAATGAGGTTGCTTACCAAACCATAGGTCAAGCATCATCTTGTCCCGCGCAAGCCACTCCCGAAAAGTAAGTCGGACACGCACCCATCTGCCGGCTCTGATTGGTGCAGATATGGAAACTGCGGTAATCCCATTCGCTTCCGCAAGATATAAAGCCCTTTCACAATGGTCGGATTGCGATATGATGGTAAGCGAATCACATCCGAACACCTCTTTGGCTCTGATTACGGAATCAAGGGTGCGGAATCCGGCAAAATCAAGAATTATTCTGCCTTCAGGAACGCCACGGGCAATCAATGAATCGCGCATTGCAGTCGGTTCATCATAACTTTCTATATGATTATCTCCGCTGGCAAGGATATAGTCGACCTTACCTGCATGAAATAATTCTGCAGCAATCTTAATACGATTGGTAAAGTAGGTGTTAGGGCGCCCCAATCTATTGAGAGGATTAGTCCCGAGTAACAACGCGACTTTATTATGAGGAATAGAATCCACGCAATCGTAAATCCTGCCATTTACAGTTGATGCCACCTTTATATTGACAATCAGGGTAAAGATTGCCAATAAGCCAAAGAGGGTTACAAGCCCCAACAGTATTCTCTTGTATGATTTCATCGTCCTGCTATTTTGATTGTAGGGTTTATTTCTTTGAGTTTGTCAATAAAACCATCTCTGTCTTTGGGGGATATTTCCAGCGGAATGGAACTTTTCAGAATCTTTTTGTCTGAAAATTTGATAGAGACGCGTTTCGCTGAAAGTGCAGGAGCCGATAATATTCCATTTGTCTTCTTGATCTCAGAGATTTGGTCAATCGGGAACCACTCCCATTTGTAGAATAAATTCCGTATGCCAAGTTTTCCATCACAAATCCGATACTTCACGCTGGCAAACATTACAATTTCCAGTGTGCCAAGCAAGGCAGCAATAATAATTCCGACGATGAAAATCTCGCCGTCAATTATCGGACCGAGAAATGCCACAGCTACCGTTACAGCGACTACAGCCGGTATCCACCAATCGATCTTCGATTTGTAAACAGTCTCCATTGTCATTCTCTCATTTTGTTTGCCTTGTAAAGCAGATGTTTTTGTGTTTCTTCCGGCAAACATTTCAAGTCATCAGGCGTGAGATTGCCTTCGTTCAGGAACATAGCGATGCCGGAGGCAAGCAAGGACTTGTCATACATGTTCTCCAGTCTCATCGCTTCCTTATAGAAATCCTTTGCCAGACGCGTTATTTCCATACTTCGGTCAAAAGCATTCTCATTTTTTGCGTATGGACTTTGAATAAATGTGGCCATGCCATTCTGCCAATTCCGGTGATAGCTCAAAATCCCTTTTTTGAGGATCTCCGTCGCTATTTTTCTTTCTTCCTTAGAGAACTCCACTTCTCCGAGATATTTATCAGACAAGCCGGATGACATATCCAATTCAAGAATAATGGGAACGCTTTTGCCACTCCCGAAATCCGTAAGAATGTCTGAATTTATTACTTGTGGCATCAGCGATTTACTCACAAGGGCATAGTCTATCCTCCAACCCGAATGAAGCGCTTTCCTAAGATTGTCGAAATAATATGAATATTTATTTTCATCAGGATGCCGCTCTCTGAAAGAGTCAACAAGATGGGCGTCAGTTAATAGACTATTGAAATTTTCACGTTCCCAATCGAAGAAACAACCCTTGTTCTGTTGGAGGGGCGCGTGACCGTCATTATCCTTTTCGGTGTGGACTATGTTCATATCGCCGAGGATAATCATTTTTGCATCCTGCGACATGCGGGTTACCACATCATGCAGAGTTTCATCCCATCTTTTGCGGAGCTCTACTGATTCGGGTATAGCTGTATTAGAGTATGGCACGTAGGCATTACACAGGCACAAATCCTCCAATTCAAACATTTGGAAATGCCCGTCTTCGCTAAGTTCCGGAACAGGTAGATGATGAAGCGATATGGATTCCTTGCAGTATGTAGCGACACCACTGTAAGGAGCCGAGTCGCCAAACCACCACAACTGACTGTATCCCTCAATCGGAAAGTTGACGTTGCCCTGTTGATTCTTGATTTTTTGGAGAAAAATAATATCCGGCTGATACTCCTCCGCAAGTTGAGTCAGTTTCTTGTATCGTCGGCCAATGCCGTCTATGTTCCAACTGATGATTCTCATGGTTGTTTATTGATTAGGAGTACTTTCAGTATTTTGTTACTCTTCACCCGGTGTTGAGGATGATTGTTCGTAATACGCAAAGATACAACAAATTACTGATTATCCTGCTAAAGATGATATGAAAAAATCACGACATCTGTCACATATAAAATTGTAGATGTGGTAGATGTCGTGATGTGATATTATTGTCGGATTATGACAATGTATGGACAGAGGGTTCTTACATCAGCATGGCGCTGACGCGTTTGAGGGCATTGAGGAAGAGGTCGCATTCCTCGATTGTGTTGTAGACGGCGAATGATGCGCGGACTGTGCCTTCGATGCCGAGGGAGTGCATGAGGGGCTGGGCGCAGTGGTGGCCGGTGCGCACAGCTATGCCGAGCTTGTCGAGGAGCATTCCCATGTCGTAGTGATGCTCTCCTCCGACAAGGAATGAAATGATGGCACATTTGCCGGGTGCGGTACCGTAGATTTTCACCCCCGGTATCTCTTCAATCATACGTTTGGTGGTGTATTCGAGCAGTTCATGCTCATGTGCGGCTATAGCGTCAATTCCGATGCTTTGCATATAGTCGATGGCTTTGCTCAGGGCAGCAATACCGATAAAATCCGGAGTGCCTGCCTCGAACTTATAGGGAAGTTCAGCAAAGGTGGTCTTTTCGAAACTTACTGTCTCGATCATCTCTCCGCCGCCTTGATAAGGGGGCATCATCTCGAGATATTTGCGCTTTCCGAACAACACACCCACTCCTGCCGGACCATACATCTTGTGAGCGGAGAAGGCATAGAAGTCCGCGTCGAGATCCTGCACGTCGATTTTGAGGTGGGGAGCTGCCTGTGCGCCGTCGATAAGCACCGGGACTCCGTGGCTGTGGGCTTCGGCTATGATTTCCTTGACAGGATTGACAGTGCCGAGCACGTTGGAGGCATGGCAGACGGTGACGAAGCGCGTATGCTCGTTGAAAAGCGATCGGTAGGCATCCATGTCGAGCGATCCGTCCTCGCGGATGGGGATGACACGCAGGCGGATGTCGGCACGACGTTGGAGAAGCTGCCATGGGACAATGTTGGAGTGGTGTTCCATGACGGAAAGGATGATTTCGTCGCCGTCATGGAGGAAGGTACCCCCGTAGGACGCGGCCACGAGGTTGATGGCCTCAGTGGTTCCGCGTGTGAAGATTATTTCATCGGTCGAGGGTGCGTTGATGAACTCCTTGACCTTCCGGCGGGCTCCCTCCTGCAACTCCGTGGCTTCCATCGAGAGGGTATGGACTCCGCGATGCACGTTTGCCTTGGTGCTTGTGTAGCCCGACACGATTGAATCGACCACTTCGCGCGGGGTCTGCGAGGTGGCGGTGTTGTCAAGATAGACCAAGGGTCGGCCATAGATCTTACGGTCGAGGATGGGATAGTCTTCGCGTATTTTGGTCAAGTCCATTCTGCTTAAGTATCTTAAGTATAGAGTATAGAGTATAGAGGGCCGGGGCGTTGTGGTGCTCCGGTCCCTATGATTTGTCAGCAATCCTTGCCTTGACAGCCGGAGCAGTCGCCGAGAGTGCCTGAGAAACGGCGGTCAACGAGGTGGAGGAGGCGTTCACGCAGTCCGTTGATGTGGACACTGTCAATCACATCGACCATGAATGCCTGCATGAGCATGGTGCGTCCCTCGGCTTCGGGGATGCCGCGCGAACGCATGTAGAACAGCGCTTCGTTGTCGAGCTGACCTGTGGTTGCACCGTGTGAGCACTTCACGTCGTCATTGTAGATTTCAAGCTGAGGCTTGCAGTGCATACGCGCTTCGGTCGATGCAAGGATGTTGCGGTTGCTCTGATATGCCTCTGTGAACTGTGCTCCGTCAGCCACAAGGATGCTTCCCTCGAAAGCTCCGGTAGCTTTGTCGTCGAGCACATATTTGAAGAGTTGGTTGCTGTGGCAGCGGGGTTTGAGATGGCGGATGGCCGAATCGTTGTCGATGTGCATCGAGTCAGAGCCGATGACCATGCCTGCGAGATGGGTTTCGGCATGTTCGCCGTTGAGGTCGATTTCAAACTCGTTGCGTGTGGTGCCACAGGTGAGCGTGGTGGAGTTGAACGAGAAATGGGAATGGGCTTCCTGACTGACAAACATGCGTGAGTAGCGCGATGTGTTGGCCGAAGATTCCTCGATAGAGCAAGCCTCGAAGCGCGCTCCATCTCCCACATAGACTTCCACAATCTGTGAGGCCAGATAGTTGTTGGCGCGTTCCTGAGTGTGGTCACATACAAGCATCTGGGCTTCTGCACCATCTTCAAGCACGATAAGCACACGGCGGAAAGCCGCGATGGAAACGGGCGACGAGAAGATGTTGACGAGCTGCAGCGGACGCTGGAGCTTCACTCCACGGGGCACATAGATGAGGACACCGTCCTGCGCAAGCATTGTGTTGAGAGCTACGGATGCCTCTCCCATAGGGGCAATTTCGGCATAGTAGCGGTTGACAACTTCCGGAAGCACTTCGGCTCCGCGTTTGAGCGAACCGAAGAACACTCCTTCGGGGAGTTTTGATTCGAGAAGCGAGGTGGGGACGAAAGAATCGTTGACCACTATTCCGAGAAGTGTCGACAATGCGGGGACGTCGCACTTGAAACTTGCGGCCACATCTACCGGGATATTGACACGCGAGATATTGACACCGAAGTCGGGGGCAAACATATCCTGGATGGATGTCTTCTCGAAGCCTTCGCTGTTCTTGTCGGGGAGACGGGCATCGCGCAGCTCACCGAGTGCCTCCTCGCGGACGGCGTTGAGCTTTCCGGCCGATTTGGAGTTGATGAGTTCGCGGTTTTCCTCGAAAAGATTGATATATTGTGTCAGGGAGTTGCTCATAGGTCATTCTCCTCCTTAATCCAGTCATAGCCCTTCTCTTCGAGTTCAAGGGCGAGTTCGGGCCCTCCGGTCTTGACGATGCGTCCCTTGTAGAGAATGTGGACGAAATCAGGACGGATATAGTCGAGAAGTCGCTGATAGTGGGTGATGACGATTGTGGCGTTCTTGTCGGTCTTGAGTTTGTTGACACCGCCGGCCACTACGCGAAGCGCGTCGATGTCAAGACCGGAGTCGGTTTCATCGAGGATGGCCACACGGGGTTCGAGGACGGCCATCTGGAAGATTTCGTTGCGCTTCTTCTCGCCGCCCGAGAAGCCTTCGTTGACAGAACGTGAGGCAAGCTTGTTGTCAAGCTCCACGATCGCACGTTTCTGGCGCATCATTTTCAGGAAGTCGCTTGCGCTGAGTGGCGCTTCGTCGAAATATTTGCGCTTGGCGTTGACAGCAGCGCGCATGAAGTTGACCATCGACACTCCCGGTATCTCGACCGGATACTGGAACGAAAGGAAGAGTCCTTCGTGGCTGCGGTCCTCCGGCGAGAGGTCGAGAAGGTTGACTCCGTGAAGGAAGGCTTCGCCTTCGGTCACTGTATAGGCAGGATTTCCTGCGAGCACTCCTGAAAGGGTACTCTTTCCGGATCCGTTGGGACCCATGATGGCATGTACCTCACCTTCGTTTACGCTGAGGTTGACACCGCGTAGAATTTCCTTCCCCTCGACAGAGGCGTGGAGGTTGCGCACTTCAAGTAGTTTTTTGCTCATCCTGATATGTTATGTATGCTATATTATAATCCGTTAAATTGTTTGATGTCGCGAAATTACTCAATTTCTCGCACCTACCCAAACATTTTTGCGGAGAGTTTGGTTTATGGTGGTCAGGGCAAGCCCGCTATGCCATGAGTTAAACTTTGTGAGAAGTGTGAAAAAGTCTCGCTATCGCATGAAATATACTCAAAAAACCGCTTCTGATGTGAAATTTTGTTAAAATAGAAGCGTGTAACAGCAATGTGTTGCGATTGTAACAAGTCTGTAATAACTACGCCGTACTTTTGTGACGTGAAAGAAATCAAGCCTCTTCACAAGATGAAGAGTCGCTGACAAAGATATAGAATCAATACCTAAACACGAAAATTTACGGTTGCAAAATAGTTTTTTAGTAGACAAAACCAAAGATTTATCACATTTTTTACGAAAAGGCTGTCGAGAACGACAGCCTTTATCGTTTTATATAATCCCCGGTTGAGTCCCCGCGATTCCGGTTGCGTGGCGTCCGGTCGGTGGAGGCGTGGTTGGATGTTTGGGTATATGCAAAAAAAAGAATGAGTAACGAAACCCGAAGGTTATCAATTACTCATTCTCCTCTCTCCTCAGCGGTATGGACGGGACTCGAACCCGCGACCCCCTGCGTGACAGGCAGGTATTCTAACCAGCTGAACTACCACACCAAGGTTTTTTGAGGTGCATCGTGCAGTCTCCTTTTCGTCGCTTTTGGCGTTGCGGTTACTGCCGTTTTGCGAGTGCAAAGTTAAGACGCTTTTCCGAACTGTGCAAATATTTTGGAAGAAAATTTTGATAAATTCTCAAAATGGCCAACTTTTGCATGTTTTTGGAGTTTTTCGGAATAGAAATCCGGTGTTCCTCCGCTTTTCATCATGCCTCAGTCTTGGGCAGGCTCATGCCTTTAAGGATGGCCTCCTTGTTGACCGGCAGAAGATGGTGGTGACGTTCGGGAAGAGTCTTTTTCAATCCCTTCATCACAGCCTCGACCGGCACGAGGTTGCGCACTTTGAGCAACGCTCCGAGAAGGACCATATTGTACGCCTTGCTCGATGGCAGTTCGAATGTGGCCTCCATTGCATCGACAGGCACTACTTTGATGTCGGTGCGGGTGGGTGCGTGGTGGATGCTGTAGGGGTCATAGATGAGCGTTCCGCCGGGCTTCACCTTCGATTCGAATTTGTCGAGGCTCTGCTGATTGAGGATTACGGCGGTATCGTAGGTGTTCAGCACCGGGCTGCTGATGGGTGCATCAGACAGGATTACGGTGACATTGGCGGTGCCTCCGCGCTGTTCGGGTCCGTAGGCAGGCATCCATGTGACTTCAAGGCCGTCCATGAGTCCGGCGTAGGCGAGGATTTTGCCCATTGAAAGGACGCCCTGTCCTCCGAATCCGGCTATGATGATTTCTTCTTTCATAAAAATTTCTTCGTTGATGGTTCGACAGACCGTGCTGGCTTATGCCTTTGAAACAGTGGTGTCCTTAAGGTCGCCGATGGGATATTTCTCAAACATGTGTTCAACCATCCAGTCATTGGCCTTTGCGGGCGAAAGCTTCCAGCCCGAGCTGCATGTGGAGACTATTTCCACAATGGATGTTCCGAGACCGGCCATGCTGTTTTCGAAAGCCTTGCGGATTGCTTTCTTGGCCTTGCGGACAGCGGGCGCGGTGTGGACGCTCTGGCGGGTGACATAGCAGGTGCCGTCAAGACCGGCGAGGATGTCGGTGATGCGCAGTGGATAACCGTTGAGTTCCACGCGACGGCCGTAAGGCGTTGTGGAAGTCACCTGACCTTCGAGTGTGGTTGGGGCCATTTGTCCGCCGGTCATTCCATAGATGCCGTTGTTGATGAAGATGATTGCGATGTTCTCGCCACGGTTGGCGGCATGGATTGTCTCGGCTGTTCCGATTGCGGCGAGGTCGCCGTCGCCCTGATAGGTGAAGACAAGGCGCGAGGGATTCAAGCGCTTGGCCGCGGTGGCGATTGCGGGCGCACGTCCGTGGGCGGCCTCGATCCAGTCGATGTCTATGTAATTATATGCCATGACCGCGCAGCCCACGGGGGCTATGGCGATGGCTATATGCTCGGCTCCCATTTCCTCGATGACTTCCGCCACGAGTTTGTGGACCACTCCGTGGGAGCATCCGGGGCAGTAGTGCATGGTGTTGTCGTTGAGCAGGCGTGGCTTGCACTCGACTATATTGGCGGCTTGTTTAATTTCTTCAGGAGTCATGATTACTCTTCAATAATGTTTTTAAGTGCTCCGAGAACATCGGACGGATCCATGACGATACCGCCCATGCGTCCGTAGTGGTGGACGGGGACACGGTCTTCGAGACTCAGGCGCACATCCTCAATCATCTGTCCGGCGTTCAGCTCGACCACGAGGATGGCCTTGACTTTCTTGCTGAGACGCTTGATTTCCTCCGACGGGAAGGGCCAGAGGGTGATGGGGCGCAGGATGCCGACCTTGATTCCCTCCTCGCGGGCTTCCTCCATGGCTTTCTGGCAGATGCGGGCCACGGAACCGAAGGCAACGATGAGATATTCGCAATCCTCGGTGCAATGTTCCTCGCAGCGGGTCTCGTTGGCCTCGATGAGGCGGTAGGTTTCCTGCAGGCGGATATTGTTGCGCTCCATGGCCACAGGGTCAAGTTCGAGCGTGGTCATGATGTTTGGCTTGCGTGAGGCGGGACGGCCCGTGACAGCCCAGGGGCATTGCAGGGCAATCTCCTCGTCGGTGCGACGCGGACGCTGTGGTGGAAGCACCACCTTCTCCATCATCTGCCCGACGATACCGTCGGCGAGCATCATGACAGGAGTGCGGTATTTGAACGCAAGGTCGAATCCGAGTCCGACAAAGTCGGCCATCTCCTGAACCGATGCGGGCGCGAGTACAATGAGATGGTAGTCACCGTGACCGCCACCCTTGGTAGCCTGGAAATAGTCGGCCTGCGAGGGCTGGATGGTTCCGAGGCCGGGGCCGCCGCGCATACAGTTGATGATGAGGGCAGGGAGTTCGCCTGCGGCGATGTAGGATATGCCTTCCTGTTTGAGGCTTATGCCGGGACTCGACGATGAGGTCATGCAGGCTTTGCCTGTTGCCGCACCGCCGTAGACCATGTTGATGGCGGCGATTTCGCTTTCTGCCTGCAGGACCACCATTCCGGTTGTCTCCCAGGGCATCAGCTCTTCGAGTGTTTCAAGGATTTCGCTCTGAGGGGTGATGGGATAGCCGAAATAGCCGTCGACCCCGTAGCGTATGGCTGCGTGGGCAACTGCCTCATTGCCTTTCATCAGTCTGACTTCGTCTTCCATATTGTGTCGGGCGCCGTGTGTGGTGACGCCGTTGTTTAGTGGTTAGCGTAAATGAAAAAAATAGTAGTTGTGCAGTTGTGATGATTTTACTTCTCTACAACGCGGTAAACAGTGATACAGCCGTCGGGGCAGACAGTGGCGCAAGCGGCGCATCCGATACACTTGTCGGCGTTCTCGTCGGTCACGAAATGATACCCTCTGTCATTTACTTCCTTGGGCTGGAGCTTGAGCACATCGCAAGGGCAGGCAACAACACAAAGATCGCATCCTTTGCATCGTTCCCGGTTGATGTCGACAGCTCCTATGATTTTTGCCATATCGGTGATTGCAGTTAATTGAAAAATGAGGCCTGGGAGGGATCGACGGAAGCCTCGTTGAAAACATACTTTTTCAACACAAATTTAAATATAAATATTTTTATAATTAGGGTTTTAATAAAACTTTAACCATTTGCACAATCCATAAATAGATGTGTAAATACGCTAAAATACCCTCAATTAGTTCGTTAAGTGATGCGAAACGGTTAATTATTCTTGTAGAATGTTAACGTATCTTTATTGAGGTTGGTGTCGGCCACATGGACAATCACACCGCTTACCGTCGGGAGATTCCAGATTTCAGCGATGTCAAACGATGCGAAATACGCACGGTCGTGGTAGTCCGTCGGTTCGGCCATTATGTGGACGAGATAGAACTCCGGCATTTCAGATTCACGCGTTGCCGGGTCGAGCACAAGGGTGAATATGCGCGGGTCGGTCGAGTAGGTCAGACGCAGATGGAAGTTAATGTATGTCCCTGAGCGCCAGGCGCTGTAGAGATAGACCTTGTCGCGGTTCCAGTCATTGTATTCCTCCTTCCATTCGGTTTTGGCCTCGCCACAGTTGATTTTGGCTGCTGAGAGAAGCTTGATAGGCCCGTCGGTGTATGCCTTGCCGGATTCGGGGATGTAGCTTATCATCATGCGTGTCCCTGCATCCACGTCGGTGAGAGTGAGGGGTGATGTAAGGGTAATCAACGGAGTGTCGTCGACCTGACGGAATGTGAACACAGAGCCTTTGGAGGAGGTTCCGCTTCCTTCGTAGGTCACAATGTCCCAGAGCTGCATTTCAACCGGGCCGTCAACTCCATCCTCGTCCGAACAGGCCGTGAGAAGCACAGGAATTATGATGGCAACTAAAAAGCGGAGATGAATTGCAAGTCTGGTCATTGTAAGAAGATGGTTTGTTTGCGTTTTGATAGGGGAGTGGCCGGTCATACTATAAGGCCGTCGTTCATGCGGATGACGCGGTCGGAATTGAGCGCGAGCTTATCGTCATGGGTCACGATGATGAAGGTCTTGCCGGTCGCGGCGCGGAGGTCGAAGAAGAGTTTGTAAAGCTCGGCCCTGTTGTGGCTGTCGAGACTGCCGGTCGGCTCGTCGGCGAGGATGACTTTGGGGTCATTGATGAGAGCGCGCGCGACGGCTGCCCTTTGGCGCTCACCTCCCGACAGTTGGGCGGGACGGTGGGTGAGGCGGTCGCCGAGACCGAGGTTTCCAAGGAGTTCATCGGCGCGTTTCATCGCCTCGCTTCGCGCTGTCCCTGCGATGAGTGCGGGGAGCGCCACATTCTCCTCCAGAGAGAATTCCGGAAGGAGCTGATGGAACTGAAACACGAAGCCCATGTTGCGGTTGCGGAAACGCGCGAGCTTCGCATCCTTCATGACGGTGATTTCCTCGCCGTCGAATTTCACGCTGCCGCTGTCGGCACGCTCGAGCGTGCCGATTATCTGCAGCAATGTGGTCTTTCCCGCACCGCTCGGCCCGACGATGGTCAGCATCTCGCCGTCAGGGATTGAGAGCGAGA
Organism: uncultured Duncaniella sp.; assembly: GCF_910577345.1. Taxonomy (GTDB): domain Bacteria; phylum Bacteroidota; class Bacteroidia; order Bacteroidales; family Muribaculaceae; genus Duncaniella. The sequence goes on along the minus strand of NZ_CAJTMT010000005.1, from coordinate 49,543 downwards.
CCCCTTTGATAACCTGGAGTTTGTCGAAACTTTTGCGGATGTCTGTGACCTCTATCATGGCCGGAAGTGATGAGTGCGGATTGGTTGTTGGGAATAATGTCGTTTAGATTGAGAGACGACGCAGTGTCTCAAGGAGTTCGCGGTTGATGGGCTTGTCGTTCTTGATGGCCTTCGAGAAGGGGACGTAGACAATCTCATCGTTGCGGATACCTATCATGACGTTGCGCTGCTCTTCGAGGAGCGCGTCGATGGCGGCTGCGCCCATGCGCGAGGCAAGGATACGGTCGTAGGCAGTCGGTGAGCCGCCTCGCTGAAGGTGGCCGAGGATTGACACGCGGACGTCATAGCCGGGATATTCGTCCTTCACGCGCTGTGCGAGACCCATAGCTCCGCCGGTGACGGGACTTTCGGCCACGAGGACGATTGAGGAGTTCTTGCTCTTGCGGAAACCGTTTTCAATAAGTTCGGCCAACTGGTCGACCTCTGTCGAGATTTCAGGGATGATGGCTGCTTCCGCACCGGATGCAATCGCACCGTTGAGGGCGAGGAAGCCGGCGTCGCGTCCCATGACTTCGATGAAGAAGAGACGTTCGTGGCTTGTGGCTGTGTCGCGTATTTTGTCGACACACTCCATGATGGTGTTGAGGGCTGTGTCGTAGCCGATGGTGGAGTCTGTGCCGTAGAGGTCATTGTCAATTGTGCCGGGCAGACCGATGATGGGGAAGTTGAACTCATTGGCGAAAATGCGCGCGCCGGTGAGCGAACCGTCACCGCCGATGACCACGAGGGCGTCGATTTCATGACGCTTGAGATTGTCGTAGGCAAGCTGACGGCCTTCGGGTGTCGTGAATTCCTTGCAGCGGGCTGTCTTAAGGATAGTACCGCCGGCCTGGATTATATTGGATACGTTCTGAGTTCTGAATTCCTGAATTTCATCAGTGATGAGGCCCTTGTAGCCTCGGTAGATGCCCTTCACTTTCAGTCCGCCGTAGATTGCGGAACGGGTGACGGCACGGATAGCGGCGTTCATGCCCGGAGCGTCACCGCCCGAGGTCAGGATACCTACACATTTGATTTCTGCCATAACGTTAATTGAGTTTATTGTGGTGAGCGAAAGTATGATTCACCTTGGAGTGACACACTTGGAAGTCGTTTGACTGAATAGTTGTCAAACTTCTTCTTAATAACCGTTAAAAACAAGTGACGGTTCAAATCTCGGGAAATTACTGTTTTGAACCTATTGGAATAGCGGGGCAGATAAAAATCTTGAATAGCTGAACCGTGGACTTGCAAATGCAAAGATAGGGCTAAATTATGAAATTCAGCCCTATCCAAACGTAAAAAAATGTCAAGGAAGCACGGTGGCGGAGATGATGCGCACATCATCGATGGGACGGTCGTTGCCGTCGGTCTCCACCTGCTGGATTTTGTCGACCACATCCATGCCTTCAAGCACACGGCCATAGACGGTGTAGGTGCCGTCGAGGTGGGGAGTGCCGCCCTCGCGCATATAGACTTCGCGCATTTCCGGAGTGAAGTAGGTCGAATCGTTGGCGGTGAGTTTCTCTGTCTCTTCGGCGAGTTTGTCGCGCAGGGCATCGAGTCCGGCCTGGTCGCGGTTGCGGCGCATGGACATGATGCTGTCGCGGTATTCAGCCGAGAGCTTGTCGAACACATCCTGCTTGTGCTGCATGATGGCTTTGCGCTCCATTGCGTCGAGCTGTCCGGCAGAGAACTTGCGGCCGGTCACGATGTAGAACTGTGAGCCTGACGATTTGCGTTCTGGGTTCACTGCGTCGCCTTGGCGTGCGGCTGCGATGGCTCCGCGGTGGTGGTAATGTTTCGGGAAGTCGATTTCGGCTTCGATCTCATAGCCCATGTCGCCGCTGCCGAGCATCTTGCCCTTGGGAGCGTCCTTTGAATCGGGGTCACCGCCCTGCACCATGAAGTCGCTGATGACACGGTGGAAGAGGAGGCCGTCATAGTGGCCGGATTTGACGAGTTTCACGAAGTTTTCCGTATGGCGGGGAGTGTCGCCGTAGAGGAGGATGGTGATGTCGCCCATGGTGGTGTGGAGGAGTACCTTCACATCGCCGGGATTGATTGTGTTGTTGTCCATTACTGAAGTGGGGTTAGTGTCTGTCTCGGGGCTTGCCTCGGTGTTTTTAGCGTTGGTCGACGCGCAGCCGCTCAGGCTGAGGAGCACACCAAGAAACAGAAGGGTGGATATGAAATATTTCATGATTTATGAAAAAAGAGGGTTAATTGCTGTCGGGAAAGCAGGACGCCGTTAAGGAGGGTGGATTTCCATAGGGATGGAGTGGGTCTATGCCATTCCGGAATAGACACTCAGGATGCGCGGGATGAATTGCTTGTATGAAAGGTTGTCGTTGAAATACTTCTTTCCTGCCTCACCCATGCGCTTCCGCAGGGCGACGTCGGTCAGGAGGAGGTCGATTGCCTCGGCAAGCTGAGCGGGATTCCGGGGGCTGACGAGCAGTCCGGTGACACGGTCGGTGACATATTCCGGCTGTCCGCCGTTGTCGGTGGTGATGATACACACCCCGTTCTGCTGAAATTCAATGTTGGAAAGCAGGAATGAATCGCGGACTATGGAGGGGGAGAGACCGATGTCGGCCTGGCTCATGAGCTGTCGGGCCTCCGCGCTGAATCCGTAGAAGTGGACACGGTCGACTATTCCGGCTTCCGTCGCAAGAGTTTTCAGGCGTTGGCTGTAGTCCTGCGGATGGCAGGAGCCGATGAATACGAGTGCGAATTTCCTGTCGGCAAGCATGGCGAGTGCCCGGATGATGTCGCCGCAGCCTTTCGATTCACGCACTCGTCCGGAAAAGATGAGCAGCGGTGTTTCGGGTGCAATCGAATACTTCTCACGCAGTGATTCAGTGTCTGCCGACGGCACGAAGGGCGGAATGCTGTTGTGGACCACGGTGCATTTCTCGTCCGGAAACCACTTGTTGGCCGAATGCCAGCATTTCCGGGACATGCCTGAAACAAACACTATCCTGTCGAGCTTTCTGAAAAGGTGACGGAAAAAAGGATTGGCAGGTGTGCGGTGGGCCTCATGGTGGGTGAGGATGACACGCGCGCTGTTTCCGGCAAGACGGTTGGCCAGAATGGCTACCGGTACCATACGGGTGGAATGGATGTTGACAACGTCGGCTCCGGAATTCCGTATGATTTCGGCAAGCTGCCTGATGCTTTTCCTGTCAAGTGACCATGAGAAGGGGAGCGGCGTGAATCTCTTTCCGGCTGCTCTCAGCCGTGAGGTGACGGTTCCGGAATCGCGGCACACATATATCACCTCGTGACCGTGGTTCTCCAGGGCGTTGCCGAGGTCAAGGATATACTGCTCGGCGCCGCCCCAGACTTTGCCCGGAAATACCTGTAGGATTTTCATTGATTTGTTTTGCACTCCGGGAGGGCTCTTTTCAGATTGCGTTTGTGGGAGTGATGCGCTTGTAGATACGGCGGAAGTTGTCGTCTTTAGCGGCAATCTCCTCGGCGTGCTCGGCATAGTCGGCGCCCCAGATTGCTGTCACGAGGTCGGGGAGGTAGCGGCGTTCGCGGTCCTTCTCGATTGCGGTCGCGATGAGGCGCGAGATGGAGTCGGCGTAGGCCTCCGGGTTGATTGCATAGAGATAGCGGGCGGCCGAGACCATGAATTGGCCTGTCGGGTCGACGAGAATCATATTGTCGACCAACTCGCTCATGATGTCATCGCACGCTCCGATGTGGTTGGCGATATATTCGTAGGTGAGGAGACCGTCGGGGTCCTGAGAGAGGCGTTTCTTGAGATCTTGTTCCATGGTGGCGGATGCTTGAAAAATAATGCTGCAAAAGTACTGATTATCGCTTAATAATCCAAATCGGCACGTTGATTGGTCGTAATTGGAAGAGATATGCTCCAAAAGGATAAAAAACTCCCGAATGAGTGGTGAAATTGTCCTAAATGTGCTAATTTTGCCATGAAAACAAGGCAAAATACAAGTCAAATTAACGAAATGGGCAAGACCATAGAACTATCGCAACTCGCCTCACTCCAGAATTTTTCCACCGAGTTCTCCACTCTTGGCGATGATTACGTTTTCACGCGCATCACCGAATCTGACCGTCGCAACGGACATTTCAACACCGGGCCGGTGAGGTTCGACGGAATGTCGTGGCTCCTCTGTTTCGGGGGAAAGATGGACATCGAGGTCAATCTGACTCCGGCAACACTGGAAGCCAATTCGATTGCCGTCACCCGTCCGGATTCATTCGTCGAGGTTAAAAACATCGATTGGGAAGGTCTGGACTGCTATGTGCTGTTCATTTCCAAGAATTTTATCCGCGACATCAATTTTGACCTCAATATCCTCGGGGCTCTCCCGGTTCCGGCGAAGAATTCTGAAATAAATTCGGTCCTTGAAATCAGCCACGAGGAGGCTAATCTGCTGAAGGAGTATTACGACATTCTTCATCATAACACCCGTAATTCCGACCGTGGATATTCGAAGTCGATAGCCCGATGCATCATCGCGGCATTGACCTATCAGTTGATACAGTTCATCACACGGCGCATTCCCGCAGAGAACCAGGAACGCCCGCGTTCGCGCCGTTCGGCCTACGTCCACGACTTCGTTGATCTCGTCCATGAACATCACCGCAAGGAGCGCTCGGTGGCATTCTATGCCGACAAGCTCTTCATCTCGCCCAAATACCTCTCGCTCATCATCAAGGAATCGCTCGGACGCTCGGCTGCGGAGATTATCGACGAGTATGTCATACTCGAAGCCAAGAACCTCCTGCGTTTTTCCGGCAAGAATATCCAGCAGGTGAGCTATGAGCTGAATTTCCCCAACCAGTCGTCGTTCGGCAAGTATTTCAAGCATCTTGTCGGGATGTCGCCCTCGGAGTATCAACGCTCGAATTAGGCCGGGCGCACAGTTTACGACTACAACCTCTAAATCATAGACAGCATCCTTCTCAATATATCTGACAGAATCATGAAAATCATACTCCCTCCGCGAAAAGGTGCGGAACCCCTCTCAATCGACACTGCTGAGAGCCGCCAGATAATCATTATCGGAGCCAACGGTTCGGGCAAGACCCGTTTTGCAAACCGCATGATGGCCGAACTCGGCGACAAGGCGTTTAAAATGTCGGCAATCAAGGCTCTCTACGGGCGCGATGAGGAGAGCGCTATGGACGGTTCGATTGACCGCCTGTATCATGAAGTCACAGATGTCGGGGCCGGACTGATAAGGAGCGACATCCGTGGCGAGTTTGACCGTCTGCTCGCGCTGATGCTCCATGAGGAGATGGAGAATCTTATCCGCTTCAAGTACGACACTGTCGCGGAGCCGGATGTCACCTCTCCACCGCGCAAGGTGCGCCACCCGAAGCGCGATGTCCTCCCGACCACGCGTCTTGACCGACTGATAGGTCTGTGGCAGAAAGTGTTTCCCGACAACCGTATCCTCGTCGAGAGCGGACGCATGATTTTCGGAAGCGAACGCTCCGACGATACCTACTCCTCCTCCAAATTGTCGGCAGGCGAGAGGGCCGTGCTCTACTATATCGGTGCCTCGATGTTCGCGCCTGAGAACGGAGTGATTTTCGTTGAGTCACCCGACCTTTTCCTCCATCCATCGTCCACGCGTTCGCTTTGGGACAGCATCGAGCGTCTGCGTGAGGATTGCACTTTCATCTATATCACCCACGATCTTTCCTTTGCCTCCACCCGTGGCGACAGCACGACAGTGTGGGTGAAATCGTGTGACCCCGGGCGCGGTGAGTGGGATTATGATTTCATGACATCGGCCGATGGTCTCAACGATGAGGTCTTCCTCGCCATCGTCGGTGCGCGCAAGCCTGTGCTATTCATCGAGGGTGACGGCGTGAATTCCATAGATGCCAAGCTCTATCCGCTGATTTTCCCGGAATATACGGTGAAGTCGCTCGGCGGTTGCGACAGGGTGATTGAATCGACCCGCACGTTCAACAGTCTCCGTGCCTTCCACAATCTGGATGCGTTCGGCATTGTTGACCGCGACCGTCGCGATGAGGGCGAAGTGGGCTATCTGCGCAAGAAGCAGGTATTCGTCCCGAACGTCGCCGAGATTGAGAATATCTTCATGATAGAGGGTGTCATCCGTGCCGTAGCGCGCTACTATCGTCGCGACGAGGATGAGGTCTTTGCCAAGGTCAAGAAATCAATCATGCGTCTTTTCGAGGCCGACCTGCGGCAACAGGCTCTCATGCACACACGCCACATCGTGAAGAAGACCGTGGAGCATCGTATAGACGGACGTTTCGCCAACATCAATAAACTCGAGGAGCATATCAACGACCTCTGTCAGTCGATCAATCCGCGTGGCATCTACGAGCAGTATTGCCGCGATTTCCGCCGCTATGTGAGCGAGGGTGACTATGACTCGGTGTTGAGGGTCTACAACCGTAAGACCATGCTATCGGAGAGCCATGTGGCCCGAGCCTGCGGACTGAAGCGTGACGATAAGGATACCTATATCCGCGCCATCCTGACGATTCTGAAAGATGACCGCGCTCCCGCCTCGACCATCCGCACCGCCATCCGCGCAACCTTCGGCCTGGAATAAAATAGCCGGAAAGGTAGATGGAATGGCTGATGGAAGTGCTGATAGAAAGGCACAGAAGGACATAGGGTCAGAAGAGACAAAAGTTATTTAACTGAAATAAAGCTATTTGGTTGAAAACAGAGTTATTTGGCTGAAAAGCAAGAAATTAATCTAAATAAAAAGACTGGGATTCATCAAAGGCTATGAATCCCAGTCTTTTTATTTTTATTCTTTATTTCCTACAAAAATTAATCTTTTGTCTCTTCTGACCCTATGTCCTTCTGTGCCTTTCCATCAGCCTTTCCATCAGCGCTTCCATCAGCCTTTCCATCCGCCTTTTCCTGAGGAGGATTGGAGGTAGTCATGTCGGCGGGTTTGGGGCGGGTGACTGTGACGGGAGGATCGGCAGGCTGCATCGGGATAGCCTGAGTGAGCTTGACGGTAGTCACATCTGTGCCCGACGGATCATTGAAGAGACGCAGTCCAAAGTCCACGGCTGTCACTGCAAGATGCTCGAAGAGTGCGCTCTGGATTGCCTCGTAGGCCGTCCACGCCGTTGTGGCGGTGAAACACCATATCTGCAGCGGGATACCTTCGCCGGTCGGGGCCATTACGCGCACGAGTATCTGCTGGTCGTGACGGATGGCAGGATTGTCGAGCAGCCACTGACACATATAGGCTCTGAACAGGCCGAGGTTGGTCTGCGTGGTGCCGTTGACCGTCGCGAGTCCCGGATCATAGTCTGGATGGCCGAGACCTTCGAGTTTCTGTATGTAACCTTTGATGGACGGATACTTCTCGGCGATGGTTTTTATCATGTCGGGTGTCGTGTTGACAATTGTGTCGGAGTCGATGATGACCGCGCGGGCTATCTGTCGGCAACCGCTGTCTTTCATCCCTCGCCAGTTCTGGAAGGAGGTCGAGACGAGAGTGTAGGGCGGAAGGGTCACGATTGTATTGTCCCAGTTCTGAACCTTGACGGCGGTGAGGGTCACGTCGGTCACAATACCGTTGGCAATCGTCGAGGGAACCACAATCCAGTCGCCTACGCGGAGCATGTCGTTCTGCGAGAGCTGCAGACCGGCAACGAGACCGAGTATGCTGTCCTTGAAGACCAACATCAATACTGCCGCAAATGCGCCGAGACCAGTGAGAAGGTTGACAGGCGACTTGTTGACGAGTATCGATACGCAGATGATTATTGCGATGAACCATATAATTCCGAGCGTCGTGTCGAGGATGCCACGCAGCGGGAGGTTCTTGCTGTTGCGGGTCTCGTCGAAGCGAAGCCAGATGAAGCTCGTCACGGTGCAGACCGCACGGCAGATGACAATGACAGTATAGATGAGCAATGCGCGGAACACCACTGTCCGCAGCAGATTGTCCTCCGTGAAAGCAAATGGCAGGAGGGCGAGCAATACAAGTGGCGGGATGATGTGGCTGCAATGGCTGAGCACATGGTGGCTGATCAGCTCGGAGCCGACCTCGCTGTGGCGCACAAGCATGAATTTGCGCAATCCGTAGAGCACCACCATCTTGATTGCCCATCCAAGGAAGAGGGCCATCCCGACGATGATGGCTACATAGATGATTTCCTCAATCGTCTGATCTTTTTCAAGCCCTATCGCATCGAGGAGATGATGGATGTGGACCAATAGCCATTGGGCCACCTTGTTTGAAGGTATTAAGGCGTTTATCAGCATGATGAATATATGTTTGAATAGTTGAACGTTGACGTGGCCGGGCGAATGGTGGCTTTTTGCTTCGAATCAACCTTTCCGTAGTGAAATAGCCGGAATTGGTAGATTCCTTCCAACATTCGCTTCTATCTGTCTAACGCTTAATTCTCACCTCTTGTTTGTCCGTTTGCCGAAAGCTTGCTAAATTTGTCATTATATACACCCGCGCATCGAAGATGTCCGCTATCCCGGCACTCTCTCCAGTTTCCATAACCTCAATCCAATTGATAAATATGATACTTCTTGCCATCTTCAATACTGTTGAATTCTACGTCATTGCCGCCGTTATCGCCGCGGCCATCGTCGCCTTCACCGCCAAGGGTGGCGACCGTGGCCCCGTCAGACAATTCCTCCTCCCCGGCGTGCTAACCCGTTCCGACATTCCACAGGCTCCGGCCATCGAACTGATATGTTGCGACGATGGCGCTGTGGTGCTCCGCCGCCACGGACTCCCCGACATGGCCCTCTCCGGAGCCGTCAGCCTCGCCATCAACGTCAAAGGCTTCGATGTCGAAATAAAGGAACGCATTGTGGCCGGACAGCCCGGTGATACCGACACCGTCGACACCGCAAGCTTCATCCTCGAATTCATGGGGGCCGAACGCTACTTCATCAGCTACACCTCCGAGGACACCGGCCTCTTCGCCGCCCTCACCCTCCACAACCGCCCCGGCATCCGCGCCTCCAAGGCTATGCAATGAAAAATGACAGGTTCATAAAATCTGTCATTTATGTTATTTCTGAATTTCTGTACCCACTTATTTCATCATATTGGCGCAAAATGCTTAAATTTGCGGAGGTACTTAATCAATCTATCAGCACGCCCCGTCGTAATCTCTCTATGAACCGCCTCCCGATTCTCACATTCATTGCAGCCATTGTCGCCACTCTCTCCATCTTCCTCGCTTCGTGTGGAGGGCGGAACGCCACGCTCGACCGACAACTTGCCGATGCGGAGGAAATAATGGAAGCGCGTCCCGATTCCGCCTATTCAATCCTCACCGACAGCATCGACTCCATCGCCCTCCGGTCAGCCACCCGACGCCAGCAGGCCCTCTACGCCCTGCTCATAACCCAGGCAAACGACAAATGCAGAATACAGCAACGTGATGATTCGTTGGTCTCTACTGCCGTAAAATATTTTGAAAGCAAAGGTGATGCCGGGCATCTGATGAAATCACTCTTTTATCAGGCTGTCCTGCAAAATGAATCCGGCGACGGTGATATGGCTATTCTTGCCTTGATACAGGCTAAGGAATTGGCAGAGGAACTCGGGGATAACTATTGGCAGGCGCGTGTGCTTGAATTGACGGGCCATATATTGAATGAATCTTACTCGAGGGAGGAAGCCTTGTCATGCTATGAAAAAGCGGCTGAGCTATACCGGCTGAGCGGACGTGAGGATTTTTATATGTTTTCCATCTTGGACAAGATTAACATATTGAATGCGTTGATGAGGTATTCCGACGGCCATGAAATTATAGAAAAAATAAAGGATGAGCGCCCCGGAGATGCATTTTTCAAATCTTATTTGGGAAATATTGCCATGGCAATCTATTCAAAACGCGGAGATAAGGAGCTGGCTGAAATGTGGGCGGACAGCTTGATGAACTACCGCGAAGTCTGGGAGTATCCATCCGAAACTTTTGCAGGTATTGCCGGGGTTAAGATTTCTGTCGGGAACATCGAGACCGGAAAACAATTGATAGATTCTGCAAAGGCTTTGTCGCATACGCTTAAGGATACCATCTTTTTTAAGTTATCGCAATTGAAGCTGTATAAGAGGACAGGTGCGGTAGCCGACGCATTGTCTGCTGTTGAGGATATATTGGGTATTCAGAATGAAATTTTGTATGATAAGATAGAGCAGTCGGTCGTAAAGGCACAGAGGGATCATTATGCCTACGAATCTGAAATCAATGGAGAGAGGGCGGAGCGACAGCGATTGTTGCTCATTTGCGCACTCATTATAGCAGGAATGTTCGCTCTCATCATGATACTTATCTACCGGAATCGCATCTACTCCAAAAACTCGGAAATAAATAGAAAGATTGCGGAACTTCTGATGGTTTCGTCAGAATTGAAGCATTTTATTTCGGAAAATCAGGCATTATCCAATCAGTTGTCAAAGCAAAAGTCTGATGTCGCTTTGTTGGAGACAACTCTTGAAAAGCAGCGCTCCGATATTATCGAACTTTCCCAAAGTGTCACTGCGACACAGTCGGAAAACCGGGAATTGCAGGCATCGATAGGCAAACTTCTCAACGGACGGTTCGCTTATCTTGATATGCTTGTAAGTGAGTATACCGAAAAAGAGAACAATGATTCTCCCCAAGCCCTTAGGGCTCTTTATAAAAATCTTAAGAAGGAGATTGATCGGTTCAACACTCCAAAGAATCTCTCTGAGATTGTCGCTATCGTCAACAGGTGTAAGAATAATATTCTGGACAGGATGAAGGAGCAGATACCGTCGCTTAGTGAATCCGACATCATATTCCTTGCCTTGACATTAGCAGGATTTGGCGCGAAAGCCATCGGCCTTGTCGCAGGAATGAAACCGAACTCGACCTACAACAAAAAACGCAACCTTGTTAAATTAATTAAAGAATCAGATGCTTATGATAAGGATTGGTTTTTGGAAGAATTAGCTAAAGTATAGTAAATCAATAATTTAGACGATTAAAAGTGTAAATGGTTGATTCTCAGCGGTTTACTTCATGTGTGAAAATTAACAAATAGATATAATTGTAATGTATTGATAATTAATGAATTGTAAGATTGGCGGTGTGAAGTTTTGACCTGTAAAAATAAGGTCGGAGTCATTCATTGAATGTAATTTTGCATACATAATAATTCACAATGAAATACGAATGAAATCATACGTTTTAAAATTTCTTTTGCTTTGTGTGGCTATCTTATTACCTTGCCACATTTATGCTTTGTCCGGTGATGGCGCGGATGGTGGGAGGGTTGTTCGGGGAACAGCCGATGAAATGGTTCTGCCACGCTTTATCCTGAAGTATGCGCCGGTCGATGGTGGCTATCGGTTCACGGCGGAGTGCATTGATGCGGAAGCGCTGGAGGATTTTATGGGTTCGGGCCGTTCGTTGGACTATCTCTGGGGTGTGAAGCGTCAGGGGGGAAACATCGAGTGGCGGAAGTCTGAGTCTCCCGGTCTATTTGTCGCTGACGAATCTCCGGCTTCACGGATATGGGTCTATTTCAAGACTGTCGACGATGAGGGCACGGAAAGCCCCGTCCAGACCCTTGCAACGGATGAAAGGGTGGTCTACAATTCGCTCCATAATTCCATAATTGTAACGGACAGTGATAAATTGTATATTTATAGGGCACAGAACGAAATGGTTGATGGGTTGATTGTGGGTTGATGGCTGAACGCTTTTGAAGTCAACGAGTTACGGCGATATTGGATGTGCGGGCAAAATAAAACGAAGCGTGCGAAAGTTTACGTGGGCTTACGTTTGGTTTACGTTTGAGGGGCTGGATTGAGTCCGACGCTTTACACCGGGCTTACATGGAGTTCGCATAGCGTTTACACGGCATTGTATAGTCAACCATCAGCGACAAATGGAGGATACAACAGTCGGCTTCGCGCCGATTTTTTTGTGTGTTGTCTCGATTTTTATTTTGCTTATTTATTCTATATAGCGATTATTTGGTATATTTGCGGTGTAAAATCAAAGGAATATGGCAAAGGTTATACATGTACATCTGACGCGGCCAGTGGCGCGAACGAAGCAAAGAGACTGGTATTTTGGCTCGATTTCGGCTGTTTACTCCGTTTTTACCCCGGAAGAAGTTGGTGCGACCAAGGGATATCTGCTTCATGCCGGCTTGTCGGGCAACGGCACGGTCATCACTAAATGCGCTATAATCAAGCAATCTACGCTTATAAGGTGCGCTCGTGGAGCAGATGGTAGTAATGGTGATTAATCGGCGTTAGAACGCAAATATAACGGCTTTCGAGGGGCGTTGTCGGCTTTGGTTTGATGATGCCCCTTTACTATGCTCAAAAATGGGCGAAAATGTTTTTTTTGACTTAGGGGTTACGGTTGGGGTTACAGTTTGGGGTTACAATTAGGGGTTACATTCTCCGAAGTTTGGGGTTACAAATTTGGGATTTTGAAAGGCGAGAAGCTGGGGGGGTGGAAAAATACCATAAAAACGGAATAAGACCGAAAAAACGGCTGATAAGTGTGAGGCAAATGACCCTGTTTTTTGCCGTTGTATTACCCAATAGCCCGCAAATCAACGCCTTTCGGTTAAATACGTGCCTTTTAGAGGAGGGGTATGGCAGGGAGGGGTACCGTTGGGTGGCTACCGAGAGGTCAATTTGGACAGACGCCGAGATGCTCCCACTCCACTATAAGTCGAGGGTTGATTCTGAAAGTTCCCTTGGGGCAGTATTTGAGGATTCCGCGGAAACGTTTTTTTCACGTTCAAGTTGCGCGATGCGCTCCTTGAGTTTTCCTATCTCTTCAGCCTGTTGTATTATTTTAGCGTCTTTTCGCTGTAGGAAAGGGTCGAATTGCTCAAAGAAATCCTTAATCGTAGCATCACTTGTTAGAACTTTCGGAGGTTCTTCCGGTTGCGTATTCGACTGTAAAGGAAAACCGGCTCCAGTTAATAGCCATAGCGCATTAATATCGTATGTTGTTACGATATTGGACAAGAAATCAGCTTTTGGTTGCACACCTCTTACATAACTTCTCACATTTGCCTCATTTACACCTAATTTATCGGCAAAAATTGTATTCTTACCGTCAGCAAAATAATCTACTAACCACTTGATTCTTTCGTGGATTGTTGCGATTCTTTCGGGGAAATGATGCTCCATATCGAAAATAATTACGAATAAATTTGATATTATCGTATGTTCTTACTAACTTTGCGGCGTGTTCCAGATGGAACGAGTGGCCAAAGATACAAAAAATTGGCGATTTTAACAAATTTAAGAATATGAGCAACAACGAATACATCGAAAACAAAAAGCGCCAGATGCGCAGAGTAATCTCAATAGCCACAACGCTTCATTATGCCGTGGAGGACTTGATGAGCATGATGATTGCCGAAGATAAGGAAGAGGATTTCAACCTTATTGACCCAGATGATGAAGCATTGTACCTTGAACTTGGATTTAAGGCTGACGAGATAGATGCATTTGCGAATATGGTGTCAGACGCATACAAATCAATAAAAAAGTAAGAGAACTATGTATGAGATGACGCACTGGCGAGTGACAATCAAGGAGTGGAACACGCCGCACGAGATAGAGAGCGACAACATCAGCCACATGACCCTGGAACAAATAATCGACTTCTACGGACTCCGAGAACCGGATGTGGAATACTACCGGATTGAGGAGGTAACGGATAAAGAGGGTTAGACCCAAGAGAGGGCGATCCTGCGGTAAACACCGCGAAAGCCGAAAGGCACAACATTTGAACCCTCGGCGTTGCCAAATGCGCCGAGGAATTCGGGAGGTCAGTTCAGCAGGATGGAACGTTGCAGAGGTGCACCGAAGCAAAGAGGCGGGTTCGACTCCCGTATCTCCCACTAAACAAAAGAAAACGATGAAGCAACAATCAGAACTAAGAACCGAACAGGCGGTAACGCTTCTACTACAGACGCTGACGCACAACATCAACGACACCGGGATTATACTCGATGAGTTTGAAGTGACCCATGATGACGCCGAGTTGTGCTACTCCAAGCCTTACAATGCGCTTGTGGCCGGTCACTTCGCAATGAAAGAAGCCATCGAAAGAATCAACAACCAATTAAACAAGTGAGACTATGGACAAAATACGTAGCCAAGAAAAATTAGCCGAGTATTACAACGGCCTTAGCAAATCCAAACCGGTCATGAGGGTTTCCATATATCCGACTCACCCTCTACAAGGCAGTCACGTAATTCAAGCGTTAGAAGCCGCAGGATTGCTTGATAAAGCCGATGTAGAAATATACCCCTCTCTCGGCCAATTGATATCCCCACTGAGACCGATAATGACCAGGCGTCACGTCCATCAACTTGGACGAGTAGAGGACGGCAGAGGATATTGTCGCCTCTGCGGTCAAAGCTGCCCTTTAGATCAGACAGGCAAGATAGATGAGGTTCAACTCTTGCAAGAAACGCTTCTTGAGACTCATCTATAAGAGAAGTGATTGATATTTTTAGAATGTGAAGTGGTACCATAGTAGTTCAAATTGGAATGAGCTACAAAGATACTAATAAATAACAAGATAAGAGAGACATGAAAACAAAAACGAGAGTAAAGACCCGGTTGATTGCGGCAGACTCGGTGCTTCGCGGCAAGCTGATGAAGATCTTCAACGTCGGCGACCGGGCTGTGCGCAATGCCCTCGACTGGACCAGCGACAGCAAACTCGCCAAAAAGATACGCTATACCGCCCTTAAGAATGGCGGCGTGCTGTTGGAACCATCGAAAGATGACGGCGTATTTTATGATGCTGACGGCACGATGCGGTGCTACGAGGTGAACGGTGCTGTGTGTGAGTTTCACCGCACGGACGGAAGCTGTCACATTTTTTTCAAGGGAGAAGAAGTGGCGAACTACGCAAGACCTATATCGTTAGAGAGAATTTTTGAGATACGCGCTGAGGCGGCTGCCTTAAAATAAGAAGGGCGAGAGTTATGTTGGAATACTACAAAGGGAAAAAGTGCATCTCCAGGAATGACCTTATAGGGCACGGCATCATGACCGAGGCGAACTATAAGCAGATGTCCTGGCGGGGAGACTTTACCGTGGCCCGTACTGGTGGCGGCAAAGGCAACTATGCCCTTGTGGTAGTTGACACGCTCCCCGACAAATACCGCGACCAGGTCGCTCTTATATTCCCCGACAGCGAGGCTGTAATGGTTGCCGGGTGGGTGCGCGAGAACTATCAGCGCGACCAGGCTGCAGTGGTATTCTTCAATGACCGCACCCAGACCGGACTTGATCTAAAGCCGGAAAAGAAAGAGGAGCTGATTGTCAACGCCTCGGTGCTCAATACCTGTATCAGGCTCTATGAAAGGGCAAAGACAGTGCAACGGCTGATGGGCTATGACTACCACTGGGAGAAGATGGCTGACGCGATCAAGAGCCTGCAACAACAGTACGGCCACACGCTGCCGACCTCGCCTCACCGCTTCCGCAAGAAAGTGGCCGAATACCGCAAAAACGGGTATGCCTCGCTGCTCAGCGGCAAATTCGGCAATCAGTGTGCCCGGCGCATGAGTTCGCTTGAGGAGCGCGTGGTGGTGAGCATAGCCTGTCTTGAGAACCAGCCCTACAACACGACCGTCCGGGAAATGTACGAGATGTTTGTGTACGGCGAGCTGGAGGTCTGGGACTACGAGACCGGTGAGGTGCTGGATCCGTCGCGCTTTGCCCGAAAAGGAGAGGCGCCATGGATACCAAGCGAGGCCACGATTGCCAATTACCTAAACAAACAGAAAAACAAGATAATCATAGAATCACGCCACCGCAGCCGTATGACTTTCCTGCACGAACAGATGCCTCACATGCACCGCCACAACGGTAACTTCTCTCTGTCGCAGATAACGATGGACGACGTGGATCTAAGCCGTAAACTCAAGGATACCAAGCAGCGCGTACACGCTTACTACGCATACGATGTGGTCAGCCAGTGTGTCCTCGGTGCTGCCTACGGCCGCAAAAAAGATCAGGGGCTTGTCGTTGGCTGCTTCCGCGACATGTTCAGGCTAATAGCCGGACAAGGATGGGGCATTCCTGCCGGCATAGAGGTCGAGAACCACCTTATGAGCGAGTACCGCGAAGGCTTCCTCAAAGCCGGTGAGGTGTTCAGGAGCGTTCATTTCTGTGCCGCTCAAAACTCCCAGGAAAAATATGCCGAACCGCTCAACGGTGCGAAAAAACGCAGCGTGATACATAAGAACCACGCCAACATAGGCCGCTTCTACGGCAAGGGCAAATGGCGTACCGAGGGCAAGAAGGTCAGCGATGAATTCAACGACACCTACGAGGACCAGGAATACTTCTCATGGGAGCAGCTCGTAGCCGAGGACAGGGCCGACAACCAGGAATGGAACAACGCGCTGCACCCTGATCAGAAACGCTTTCCCGGCATGACCCGATGGCAGGTTCTTGTCGCCAACATCAACCCGACCCTACGGCCCTTCGATAAACTCACCTTGAGCAAATATATCGGGGAACGGGTAGAGACAAGCATCAGACGCAACTCCACCGTGAGAGTCGCCTACACCGACTGGTGGCTCAGCAGTCCGGCCGTGCTTGAAAGGCTTGAGCCAAACAACCTCAAAGTGACCGCCTACTATATCCCAGGCGAGGACGGAACAGCGACGGAGGTATACATCTTCCAAGGCGAGAATTATATCGATACCCTGCAGTACATACCCACCTACAACCGCGTGTATGCCGAGCAGACTGAAGAAGAAGATGCAGCCTTTGCCGCTCAACAGAAAAAAGTGGCCGAATTCCGCAAATATGTGGCCGACAACGCGCCCATCAGAGTAGGGACAGCCAAACGGTCAACTAAACCGACAATCGCAGCAGAGGCCGCCGAAATAGCCCCTGTGCCGATTGAGGAAATTGAATCACCCCTGGCATTCTCAAATATAGATTACTCCAAAGCCGGGGAAAACGCATTATAACGACATTATAATACCGTAAGAATATGGTTACAACGGACATCAAAAACAAAATCACAGCGGCAATCACCGAGGCGCGCCGGAACTTTCCGAGTGACGCCAAGCACGCTGCCTCACTGGGCATCACGACCTCGGTTTACAGCGCTGTCAAAAACGGTCAGACCGAGCGAGTGCTCAGCGACTCCAATTGGATAAGCATCGCCCGGAAGTTAGGTGTGAGCCTCCGCGGAGAGATAGAATGGAAGGCAGCCAAGACTCCCACCTACCAGTATATCACCGCTCAGCTTGAACTCTGCCAGCAGTCGAGTCTCAGCGGCATCCTCTGCGATCTCCCGAATATCGGAAAGACCTTCACTGCCCGGTGCTACGTTCAGAGCCACCGCAACGCCGTCTATATCGATTGTTCGCAGGTGAAGACAAAACTGAAACTCGTCCGTAAGATCGCCGCCGAGTTTGGTGTTGATGCCAAAGGCAAGTACTCCGATGTTTACGATGATCTGGTGTTCTATCTCCGCAGCATTGAGAACCCACTGATTATCCTTGATGAAGCCGGCGATCTACAGTATGAGGCATTCCTTGAGTTGAAAGCATTGTGGAACGCCACCGAGCGTTGCTGTGCCTGGTACATGATGGGGGCCGACGGACTCAAGGAGAAGATCAACCGCTCCATCGAGTGCAAGAAGGTAGGCTATACCGAAATGTTGAGCCGCTACGGTGACCGGTACTCAAAGGTCACTCCCGATGAGGCCGGCGACCGCCGGGCATTCCTGAATGAACAGGCGCGAATTGTCGCTACTGTCAATGCCCCTGAGGGAACTGACATCGCACAGATGGTACGCAAGACCGGCGGTGGTCTGCGTCGAGTATATACCGAAATTGAAAAACTGAAAAGACAGTAAGATTATGCCTAAAAGAGCGTTCAGCCCCCGTGAAATCCTCGCCAAGACCTACGACACACTACCGTGGGGTGGCGAGTGGGCCCGTGCCTTCGGACAGCCCGAGGTGAACGCCACATGGCTTATCCACGGACCCAGCGCCGCCGGCAAGAGCAGTTTCGTGATGCGACTCGCCAAGGAGTTGTGCAAGTATGGCACTACGCTCTACATGAGCTATGAGGAAGGCGTGAGCCAGTCGTTTCAGAAGAGACTGGCCGAATTCCGCATGAAGGACGTGCAAGGCCACTTTCGCATCGCCACTACCGACACTATCGAGGAACTTGCCGAGAGACTCACACGCAAGAAAAGTCCGAAGTTCGTAATCATCGACAGTTTTCAGAAAGCCGGATGGGGATATGATGAGACTGTAGCCCTGATAGAGCGGTTTCGCCGGAAATGCTTCATCTTCATCAGCCAGGAAGATAAAGGACAGCCTATGGGCAAACCGGCCAAGCGTCTCAAGTACTACGCCGGAGTGAAAGTCAGAGTGGCCGGATACAAGGCATATTGCCAGGGCCGATTTATTCCCGAGGCCGGAGTCTATTATCCGGTGTGGGAAGAAGGAATATTAAAAACAACAAACAATCCAGTGTGACATGATCCAGAGAAAAGAAATATTGATCCTGGAGCCCAGCGGCAGAATCCACAAGGAGGCTTTCTGCACCCGCCCGATGGTATGCCCTTATTGCAACGGGCGCGGGTGGTTCCATACCAACCAACAGGAGCCGGAAACGGAGCCTTGCCCTGATTGTCGGGGAACAGGCGAAGTAATCGCACTGGTGACAGTAGATTGGCAACCCAATAAAGAATAATACAAAATGAGTGAGACAAAGAAAACGAAATGCTGCATCTGCGGCAAAGAAATTACTGGCTACGGCAATGACCCGTACCTGGTCAAAGAGGAAGGCCTCTGTTGCGACTTGTGTAATTGGACGGTGGTACTCAAAGAACGTAAACGATTAAGTGACTAAAATAGACAGGACAATGGATAAAAAGAAAAACAAATTGGTGACAGCGACTGGGGTAATACGGATTACAACCACAGTTCGTGAAGGGAATACCAAAAGCGTCTACACAACTCGGTTTGGCATAGCAGCGACTTTCTATCCTGAAGACCTTAAAGAGGCCGTAGCTGAATTGAAAAGCATCTGCTATAAGGATATTGCTCCAAACCACCCCAATGCCGACCGTATAACAAGCAGAGGAACCATCCACTACAACGAATGCGAATATATCTTGAACAATGGCACAACAGGTAACTAACTTCGGGCGGTTCTATACCGCCATCCGTGCGATGAGCATCATAGGTGACCGTGACGAGGTCAAGCGTCAGCTTGTATGGCAATACACCAATGGACGCACCGACAGTCTGAAAGAGATGACTCGCCAGGAGTATGATCGGTGCTGCGATGATCTCGAGCGTAAGAATGGCTACCGTGATCTCCTCCGCAAAGAACGCAGCGCCACACTCAAGCTGATGCAGAAGGCCGGTATCGATACCACCGATTGGAACAGGGTGAACGCTTTCTGCAGCGACCCTCGCATAGCCGGAAAGGAATTCGCCCGGCTATCTATCGATGACCTCGCCCAGCTCCGGCGTAAAATACGGGCCATTGACAGCAAAGGCGGTTTCACCATCAAGGCAGAACGCGAGGCTGCCAGGAAGCCGGAACAGCCCAAACAACAAGTAATCATAATGCCTTACACCACCAGGCAAGCATAATATCAACCCCAATAAACAACCCATTATGGAACAAGTACAGATGACCGCTGAAGAGCGGCAGCGTTACGAGGCTTGGAAAGCCGAGGACGAAAAGAAACAGGCTGCAGCCGAGCGCAAGCGTCAGCGCGAGGAATATGCAACAATGGTCGATGACGAAATCAACACTGCCATTCCTCAGCTCCGAGAACTGAGCGAGTCTATCAAGACTGTCAAGGATACCGTATTCGGTAACTTCGACGCTATCCTCAAGATGAAAGCCGAGATACTCGGACTCACAAAGGATGACCAGCGCAGCCACACGTTCACCAACAGCGACAGCTCACTCCGCATCACCCTCGGGGTGAACTGTATCGATGGCTACCGCGACACCGTGGAAGATGGTATCGCAATGGTGAAGGCCTACATCGAGAGCCTGGCAACCGATGACAAGAGCAAGGTTCTGGTGTCGGCAGTGCTCCGCTTGCTGAGCCGAGACGGCCAGGGTAACCTGAAGGCAAGCCGAGTGCTCCAGTTGCGCAAGATGGCCGAGGAGAGCGGTGACGAACGTTTCATCGAGGGCGTGCGCATCATAGAGGAAAGCTATCAGCCCACTGTCACCAAGCGTTATATCCGCGCCGAATACAAAGACAGCAAGGGTGCATGGCGATACATTCCCCTCGACATGACCGCAGTTGACCAGTTAACTCCAGAGCCATGAAACGCGAGATTACACGACCGCCAAAAGTGGCGCTCTGCCGGGTCTGCAAAGGCACCGGCAGGGTTGCCGGGGATGATCCCGGCGAAAGCCATACCTGCCTACAATGTGAAGGGAGCGGCAGAGTAACCGTGAGCTGCGAGATGACCCTCGATATACGCCCATATAAACCAAGAACCACGAAACTATGAGATAGCAATGGCAAAAGGACGCGGCATTTCCTACCAGATGCGTGTCGCCGACATCAACCGGATATATGACCTTCATGCCAAAAGCGGACTGAGCAACCGCGAGATATGGCGGAGGTTTATATATCCGGTATACGGCATCAGCGAGCGCAGCTTCTACAACATAATGAACGCCACGGCAGGGCCTGACAACCCAGTCGTGGCGTCGGACATGCCAAGCCTTTTTGATTTGCTATATGATGAAAACCAAAAAAACGATCCGAAATGAGCGACATCAACGCACAGATCAGGGCAGTGTTCCGGAATATACTCAACGACATCAGAGTGGAACTTGGCGGAGAGTTTGACGAGAACTTCGAGCGACAGGCATTCTTCTCCCGGGCATGGGAGCGCAGGAAAAGCCCGACACGCCCGGGCGGTCACATACTTGTTGACAGCGGACGGCTCCGGCAAAGCATAACCAGTCGCTCCACCGACAACAGCATAACATTCTACACCAACGAGCCATACGCAGCCATACATAACGAGGGTGGCGAGATTGTGGTGACCCAACGCATGAAGCGCTTCTTCTGGTATAAATACTATTCAGCCACCGGCTCTTTCGGACGGAAGAAGAAGAATGGCGACTTGCGAAACGATAAGCGCAACCGGCGACTGGGTGACGAGGCTGACTTCTGGAAAGCCATGGCGCTAATGAAAGTCGGCTCGACAATCAAGATTCCCAAACGTCAGTTCCTCGGCCGGTCGCCGGAGGTGGAGGCTGCAGTCAGGGAGATCATTGAGGAAAACCTGACAGAGTATATCAACAATATAGACTTTAACGCAAAATGAAAACAATCACATTGAATATACCCACCTCATGGAGAGAATGGCGGCAATATCTTATGGATAAAGCATCCAAACGGCAGAGGCATAATGTGAATGTCCTTTGGAATTTTGTCCTGGAACTTGAAAAGGAGGTGAACAATGACTACTGGGCAAATGACATATCCGCACACATGAAAAAGCATGTATTTGCATCCTATTTTCACCATGCCAAGATAGTCATGTTGTATAATAAAGCACGAAAGGAGTTGAAATGACAGTAAGAGAAGAATTGTATCGCCAGATCAAAGCTCACCTTGATCTTATCGGCATAAACGGTGCGGACGAGTTGTTTATCTTCGACAGCGAGGCAGATGCCGAAGTTTTCAACCAGGCAATAAAACACTTTGACCTGTGGAATCACAATGTGGAGTTTCTTGAGCAAGAGACCCCATGGGAGCGCCCGGCAGTGTTTATCGAATTCCAGCCTATAAAATGGAAGGAGATCGTTACCGGCGTCGAATACCGTGCAGATGTCTTTGTCAACCTCCATGTAGTCACTGACTGGAATGAGGGCGAAGGTATCGGGGAATTCCGTCTGCTGGAGAAGATCCATGAGGTGCTTGCCGGATTAAATGGAAGCAACTTCATGGAGTTTGATATCGACACATCAAAGACCAACCACAATCACGAGGAGATTGTCGAGAATATCGAGACATACCACTGCATCGGATTCCGACATTTGAAATAGTCCATAAACGCGCTGTGCCGCGTCAAAAAGAGAGCCGTTACCATTATCGGGTAGCGGCTCTCTTGCGTGACAGAGGGCACGTGTGCGCCTCACACGGCGTTATGTTGGACAGTGGAAGAGGACGGGTCGGTGTAAAGCATTACATCGGTATATGCCGCGGCGTAATTCATGGTGGCGTTGAACTCGCGCCGGATACACTTCTCGAAAGGATTGCCGAGAGCCGGATTGCGCCCCATCCATTCGCAGAGTTCCGTGATGGATGATTTTTCCGAGGTGAAATAAATGAAATTGTGTCCTGGCAGTACAGACAGCACATCAAGGTAATCGGCGAGTCGCCAGTACATGCGGTATGTGCCGACATCGGTTGAGAGGTATGGCGGATCAACCAGGAACACCACGCCGGGGAGATCCTTGAACCGCTCGAACAGCTCGCGGTAGTCGCAGGATTCAATCTCCAGTCCCTCGAGGTAGTCGGAGAAGTCCGGGTAAGGGGCTTTGCGCACGTTGTTGTAGAGAGCCTCCTTGCGCATGCCGTCGATAGATAGTTTGTATTTCATCGAGAACAGCAGGGATGATGACAATGTGATGAAGTCGAGGTAGCCATGCTCACGTTCCTCCTGCTCAAGCAGGGCCAACACTTCCTCTCGCGCCTCCCCGGTGATGGCCTTGTGGCGGCCGAAACGCGAGGCTATGGGACGGATCCGGTCGAGCAGCGCATTGGTGCGGCGTATATTCAGGAGCCGGAACCGGTAATTGTCGAAATCATTGTATATAACCCTCGATTCTGGGTGAACATGTTTGGCTATATGTGACAGCAGACCGCTGCCACCGAAAAGATCAACGAACACAGTACCCTCAGGGTATTGACGTGCCACCTCGGCAAAGTGGCGGGCGAACATGCGTTTCTGCCCTACGAATGGGAGCGGTGCCGAGAGATACATGCGGCTCATACGTTCAGTTCAAATTTAACGCCGTCGTCGCCAGCAAGCAGAGCCCGGGTGCGGTCGATGTTGTTGGAATATATGTGGACATTTCCGAGGAAGAGCGTGATGGAGCCCAGGGGAAGTTCGATCTGCCGGGCAATCAGATAGAGATGGTAGATGTCGGCAGGCAAGCCGAGGTTGGCATCGGAGCTGCGCTGGTAGGCTGTCAGCACCAGTTCCCCATTGTCGATCTGAAACTGGATGAGCGAGAGGCATGGCTGCTGATTGGACTCGGCTCCTGTCGCGCCCAGGAACAGGACGTAATTCTTTGATGAGCGTTTCTCCCGGTTTATGCGCTCGATGAGCGGCGGCAGTTTCTCAAAGTAGGTGGGATAGGAGTTTACCAGTACCGGGCCACAGTAGTCCCACCAGTTTATGCCCGCCTCGCGGTACTTCTCCGTTTGTCTCTCGCCGCTCATGAAGAGCGACAGCTCACAGCGGAGCTTCTTGCGGGCGATGCCGTGGCTCTCGAAAATGTCGAGCAGGTCGGAAGGAGTGAGGGATAGCTGCTCGTTTATAAGATAGATTATGTCGCCCTTTCGGTTCGACTGGTGTCTGCCCTCGTCAAGCACCTTTGAGAGTATTTGATGATACTTGTTCATAACGATGCCGTGTTAGTGTACGGCAAAGTTATTGAGTTAAGGCACGGGCTAATGTTAACGGCCGGCTTATTAACGTGAGTTAAGGTTGCAGTGGATTTCTGAAACGGCTGATGATGGAATAGATGGAGCGTTGAGATACCCGATATTTCAGAGCGAGGGTGGAGATTGCATAGGAGACCTTCTCGCCGTCAGCAACCATCCGGTTGAAGTCAGAGAAAAGGTCGAGATAGTCGATGTCATCGAGTCGTCCTCCGGCATTGCGAAGGCGGCCAAGGAATTCACGGTTAAGATTTAAGATGTCAAACAGTGTCATTTGAAAAATAATTTGTAATTTTGTATTGTCTCACTTACATACACACCCGCAGGTTCGCTTGCAAGGGCATTATGCCCCCGGCTAAGCGGACCTGTGGGTGCGTTGTGTTAAAGAGTAAGTGAGACGACTGTTTGACATGCCGGGGGCTTTTTTATATCCTATTCCCCGGAAAGTTCAATATTTTATTGTATTGACTGAACGATAATTGAAAATAAAGTGTTAACTTTGTGGAGAGGATTCCGTAGCTAATGACTACCGATTCCTCGTCTGCGGGGGCTGGCCATAGGTCAGCCGTCCGTTTTTTTATATAGCAGGGTTAATGATCCGTCTGTTTCCCTAAGCCATACTTCAAGAATGTCCTGCCCTTTTTCGATACGACCAATAATACTTCGGCGCATCCAACGTTCTGTCAAGTCTGGACGGTCTATAATAAGGCGATTAGCTTGTTTAAGGCCGTCATTCATCATGTTGCCAAAGGCTCGTTTTGGATTGGTGGTAACAAAACCTTCATGCTCATACCAATTCTCATTTATCTTCAAATCCGGGCATTTGCCCTCAAATTTGGTTCCTCGGAGTTCTCCGTACACACAGTCATAGTTAAACTTAGATGGGCGAGTCATCTTTGGAGTCATAACTACCTCCGCACCATCTTTTGCGAAATGTTCAGCTGCTTGCATTAGTTTTGAGAAATCACTGTCGTTGCGATCGACAAGGTGGCTTATTTCAATAGTCCCCTTGCCGTGTTTGATAACCTCGCCTCTTAATTGCTCGCACTGATGAAGCAGTTGACACGCTTGGCACACCTCATTGTCCGGAATAAACCTCGCGAGTTTGGCTTTGCCTTTGGCGATGTCGCAGTTCCGGCACTTGGATATGGTATAGGGATTGTAGTCCGGGACGGACTTGCCTTCCTTGCCGGCATTGAAGCGGAAGATGCCTTTGGAATCGCGCTGCATAGCCTCGTCGCCCAGACGCATCGCTTCATCATGATTGGTGGCGGGCCCTTTTGACTTACGGACCTGCACCACCGTACAGCGACAGTTCCAGCCGTTAGGCGGGTAGAACTCCTCCCAAAAAGAATCATCGATGGGAAGCGTCACGCGATCGAGAGCGGCGTGTTCCGGACGCACCTTGTCATCGCGCTGCGTGCGGTACTGGAGATAGTATCGGTCGCCGTCCTGCATGAACGACTCCCACCGCGCAGCCATTTCCGCAGATCCGGCGACAAAATTGTACTCGGCACGGAGATAGTTGGAGTTATAGGTCTTGTCTATCGTTTGAACATCATTCAAAAACCGTTCAAACGGCTTTCGATTTCCGTTCTCATCGAGCAGAGAAGGGAACGCCTCGTTAAGCTCATGGAATGCCTTCATGCCGGAGAAAATATAATTGGAGCGTGTGAGCCTCCGGCGCATAGCCTCCGACATCTCGACCTTTTCAAATGCCGAGTCAAGAGCCGACGCATGTGTGCCGACAAATTCCTGCACAGCCGGATCCGCCACCAGTTCGACGCGGAACTCCGCCCCATCTTCCTTGAACAGCGAGCGCATCATACCCTCAAAGAGCGATGAAAGTCTGCGGCGCATATCATAACCCGGTTTGGCAAGCGTCTCCAGTTCCGGATAGTCTGCCATGAGTGAGGCATAGCGGCGGTGCAGCCCCTCGTAGTCAGAGGGGCCTAATCGAAAAAAGAGTGCTGTCGTTTATCGTCATCCTCCGGCTTTTCCTTCTTTTCATCATCTTTGTCAGGTTCGGGCAGCGCGACAATATTTATACGGTTACCGACAGGCATACCGTATTTGTCAGCGAAATAAGAAGGATCCACTTCGTAGCGGTCGGCAATCATAGTCTCGTATGCCACCTGCTGCTGGGGTGTGTAATCTATAGCGTCATCCCATTCAAAGCGTAATCCTTTGACCGGGAACCCGTGCAATACCATAAGAGGGAGCAGCTTGTTATTAACCATATCTCGCAGTTTATCTCGATCAGACTCAACCAGGTTCTCGAATACCTTAAGGTGGGTCTGTGACTGGGAGAGCGAGGAGCCGTCCTCGATTGTCATGGTCTGTCCGATGACAAGTTTAGATATTTCAGAGTTGGCGCGGTCGATGCGCTTATCATAGACATTGAAAGCATCCCCCTTGCCGGACTCTATAAATTGTATATCCGTTTCCATGCCAACAACGGCACCCATTGCGCGACCGCCGTTGAATACCATATCCTGAAGGTTCTTATATTCCTTTGGGTCGCGGGTAGATGTCTTGGCGATACGCCAGGGCATACCGAATATCTCGGCGAAGTTATCCCAGAACACCATCGCGTGCTTCTTCGGTATGGTGTGCATGGCAGCTTTCAGCAATAAGCCGAGGTCGTCGGGTTGTCCTACCTCGATAAGCCAGTCGGCCCACGGACGCTCCCGGTAATCAATACCGTTCTGCCAGGTATAACCTACATGGGTGACTACGCGGTGGTATTCGGGAATGACGTGACGGCGAGGGATAAGCCTGACACCGCTGAAAGTCGGGCAGCCGTCTCCGTCCTTAATGACATCGCCAAGCTCTATGAGGGAATGTCCATACCAGTTCGCCTCAAGACAGTAGCGGCACAGATCCTTGAACCATGCCTGGTCGAGGAGGTGCAGCGCATTGTCATTGGCATCACCCTTCTCGTTGACAAGTTTGAATGAGCGCGACATGACAAATCCCACACGCTGCTGAATACAACCAGAGAGGTGGGAGTCAATCATAGCGTCACGGTAAATGTCAAGCAGCCGGAGGCGATTCGGGTTGCGCACATCGATAGCCGACTGCCAGGCAGAGCGCCATTTCTCGATGTCGCTCTGTGCAAGGCGCTCCGATGTACGGTACAGTTCCATTATCAGTGCAGAGCGCTTTTCCGCCACCGCCTTTCGCTGTCTGGATAATGTGCGGTTATTTCTTTTTCCCATAGTCACCAGTCATGATTTAGTTTCGGCACCGAATGAAAGGATATGCCGATGGTGGTGCCGTTGCCATCGGTATCCTCGATCAAGGGGAGATCCGGGACAATGCGTCCGGCTTGTACTCCCTCGAGCCATTTTATGGCCCTGTCGTACCGCTCCTTTCGTATCTCCGTGCCCATTTTCTGAGGCAGGGCAGCGGACAGATGGTACAATGCAATATCGGCCGTGTACATCACCACGAGCCGGTTGCGGTCATTGCCGGTCGCAGAGAAAATGGCCTCGGTGTCATATACAGGGCGCAGATAGCCCGACATCTCCTCCACAG
This sequence comes from uncultured Duncaniella sp., assembly GCF_910577345.1. Lineage (GTDB taxonomy): Bacteria > Bacteroidota > Bacteroidia > Bacteroidales > Muribaculaceae > Duncaniella. The sequence continues at coordinate 22,269 of NZ_CAJTMT010000005.1, read as the reverse complement.
CCTCGAATTCGGCATTGTCTACAGTGTCCGGGTCGGCCTGCGATATTACCTTGAAGGCGGCATCACCGATGACCACCTTGTAATCTTCCTTGTCGATAAACATCACCACATATTTTTAGGGCGTGGTCGCGGGACCAGCACCGGTTTGAAAGTCGATTGTCGAGTATTGCGCTGCAGATACCAGATTGCACCCTCGTCGGCATCGGGAGCGTCGTCATGCACTCGGGAACCGCGCTCGAGGGCGAGGGTCTGCTCGATGCCCACCTGCATGTCCGGCGAATCCTTCAACGCCTCGTTGTAGAACACGAAGCCCCGCTCCCATAGCGGAGAGACAGCCTCGATGCGTTGGATCTTCTCCGGCTTCTTGCGCTTGTCGGGCAGCAGCGGCAACTGGTACCCGCGCAGGTTTCCTTCGGCAGCGAATTCATCAAGAATGATGTCCTGCATAAAGTTTGCTTCCATAAAGAAAGAGATGGCTACCCGGTCGCGTGTACGCTCATATAAGTCATAGAGCCACCGCACCATGCCTGACACGGTATCCTGCCGGACATAGCAGTCTATCAGATGCAGCTCCGTCCCGATCTTGCCCCACAGGCGCGATGCCTTGTAGTCATTGGCGGAGGTGGATTTGAATGAGGGGTCGGTGTAGCATACGAGCATCTCGTATTTCTCCAATTTGGGGAGCCGCTTGAACCGGATCCAGTCGTGCCTGAAGATGGAACCGTCGTTGATGGGGTTGTGCATCATCTCCTTGTTCCATGCGCGGAAGCCGACAAAATCGGCGTACTCCTGCGCTTCTTCCTTCGTCCACTTTTCAGCCCACACCGGGTTGCCGTTGCGGTTGATAGCCTTGATTTCGGAAACATGCACCCCTTTTGTGTTGCATAGGTTGGCAAGCACCGAGCATTTGGATATCAGGTTGCCGACCATGATGAAACGGCCGCGGCCGACATCAAGCGCGCCGAAGAGCGCCTCCTTGACCCAGTCGGTCAGATCCTTCACACGCTTTTCATTCCGGCACAGTTCATCATCATCAAGGTCATCTATGACAATATAATCGGGGCGCGACTCGCGGTCACGCAGACCGCGCGGAGACTGACCGCGACCAACGGCCAGGAACTTGTTGCCGCTTTGTGTCTTGAACTCGCCCTCGGTCCAGGTGCCGGCGCTTTTCTGCTCGCCAAAATCAGAGATGATGCGCTGGTTATGTTCAAGCTCGGCCTGAATGTCGGCAAGCAGACGGTTGGCGCTGTCCTCGCTCTTGCCTACAACGACCATGAAATTAATGAGCCGTTTTGGCTGGAACATCAGCCAGAGCGGCAGGAAAATATCGAAATGTGTTGATTTGGCGTGACCGCGCGGCCACTTGAACACCGCCTTAAGATTGGGAGTGTTCTTTACCTTGAGAGCGGCGGCATTGTGGAACGGAGCATTGTGGATAACGCGCAGGGGTTCGCCCGTCACCTTGTCGCGGAGCGTCAGGTAATGGGGGAAGTAATATTCGCAGAAAGCGGCATAGTTTGATTGCAGACGGCGTATGCGCCGATCACGTTCAGATGGCGACTCCTTGGCCACCGACATAGTGATCGGGGTGAGTGATCGGACACGCTTGCAATGGTCGTTCCAGTCCGCAATCGCCTTTTTGATGTCAGCAGCGGTCGCCATGTCAGATTACCCCGCCTTTGCCGATGGACTCGATGATGAACATATCCTGGAGCTGATTGATCTGCTGTATCAATTCCAGAGTAATAGCAGGATTGGTCTGCGCCCTGTACTCCATCCATCCGGAGAAAGCCTTGAACACATCGATGGCATCGATGATGTTGGCCTTCTTATCGAGTTTTTCGATGACGGCAGAGAACTTGGCGAGTTTGTCGGCGAGTCCGGCAACAAGTGCCGGGTCTTTGCTGTTGTTGGCCTCCTCAAGCAGCTTGTCGATGGAGAGCAGTATTTTGTTGGTAAGTTCCTGTCTCGTGATATTCTTAGCGGCACGCGCCTCCTTCCAACCGTCAGCCTTGCACCATTTCGAGATGGTGACACGCGACACATCTACTTTATCAGCGATCTCGGTCATCTCCATGCCGGACATGAACAGCGACCTCGCCAATGATTTTTTCTTTTCGTTATCCTTTGTTGCCATATCTGGGTACGTGATAATGAGGTTAAATATGGTGCAAAGGTGGCTGTAAAAGCGTTGGGGTCAAAAAAAGTGTGCAACCATTGCATAGAAGTGTGCAACCATTGCACACTTTTTTGGAGCATAGGTGATTATCGGCGTAAACTTGCACCGAAAAATCATTATCGCACAGACATGGGCAAAAGAGTAAGACTGACAAACGACACCCTCAACAGCTATGGCTACCGCGTGCTGACATCGGGTGTGGACGTATCGCAATATGAGCGCAATCCCGTGCTTCTATATATGCACGAACGTGGCAATGTAATCGGCTATATGAAGGATATTCGCGTCGAGGACGGAGAGATAACCGGTGAGCCATGTTTTGATGAGGCAACCGAATTGTCCCGGCAATGCAAGAAGCAATGGGAATTCGGGTCTGTCCGCATGGTGAGCATCGGATTTGATGTGCTGGCCACAAGCACAGATGCTGAACACCTTGTCGAAGGGCAGACACGACCGACGGTTACGAAAAGCCGAATATATGAGGTGTCGGTGGTTGACATCGGCGCCAACGATGATGCCATAGTGCTGCGCAAGGACGGAATACAGATAACTCTCGGCGACGGGAGCGACTGCCCCCTTCCCCTGCTAAACAATAACCCAAATAACAACCAACCGCAAATGGAACTCAAGCAAATCGCCCTTACACTGGGCTTGCCGGAAACGGCGGACGAGGCTACAGTGAACGCCAAGCTCGCGGAGCTCAAGTCATCGAAAGATGAGGCAGAGAAGATGCGCAAGGAGAACGACGATCTCAAGCTCGCACAGATCACCGCCGCTGTCGATGCAGCCATCGAAGCCAAGAAGATCACCGCTGACCAGAAAGATCATTTTGTCAACCTCGGCAAAAAGGTCGGCATCGAGGATCTCAACACCACACTCGCCGCCATGACTCCGGCAGTCAAACTCAGCGGCACTCTTTCCACCGATCCCGCACCGGCATCAACTCCGGCCAAGAGCCCGTGGGAGGAACGCATGGCCGAGATCCGCACTAAACTCAAGAAATAGTAATCATCAAACCCATTATCAGCAATGGCAATCCAAGTAGACAATACCAATTACAACGGTGAGGTACTCGAGCGAATCCTCACCGTGGCCGCCACAAGCAACGAGTTAGTGGAAAAGGGGCTTATTATGGTCATCCCCGGTGTCAATAAAAAGCTCAGCATCCCGCGTCTCAAGACGGGCAAGATGCTCCAGAAGCGCAAAGAAAATCCAACCGTAGAGGACTCCAAGGGGGATTTCAACTGGTCGGAGCAGACACTCATACCGCACGACTTTATGGCTTTCACAGTGTTCAATCCTCGCCAGTTCGAACACATTTGGAAAAAATGGCAGCCCGAGGGCAACCTTGTGTTCCGCGAGCTTCCCCCCGAAGGACAGAACGCCCTTCTCGACGCCCTTTCCAAGCAGGTGCAGTTCGAACTCGGCCATCACTATGTCAACGGCGAGTATGCCGAGGGCAACGATGACGACAAGCTCATGAACGGCATCCTCACCCAGGCCGCCAAGTCTGCGGACTATATCCTTGTGGACGGCTCCAAAGCCACTACGATGATCGACAAACTCAAGGCTGTGCGCGCGTCTATCCCCAAGGCAATGCGCGAGAATCCCAACCTCCGCATCATCATGAGCGTCGAGGACTTCGACAAGTACGATGACGAGCTTACCGAGCGCGAGGCAAAGAACGCCAGTGAGACCGAGATCAACCGCAAGCGCTACAAGGGCATCACCATCGAGACTGTAGCAGCGTGGCCCGAAGGCGTGATCATCGCCACTCTCTGCTCACCTGATGCAGACGGCAACTTCTTCGCCGCCGTCAACCTGCAGAACGACGAGAACGTGATTCAGATCGACAAGTATGCCAACGCCTCAGAGCTCTACTTCTTCAAGCTGCTCATGATGGCCGACACCAATATCGCCTTCGGAGAAGAACTCGTTGTGCTCGATTTCCGCGCCACACCCAAATTCTCGGCCGCCCTCAAGGCTGCCAATGCCAAGAAACCTGAAACAACTGAGTAATGGCAAAGCTCAAGTATCTGGTACTTCACTGCACCGCGACACCTGAAGGGCGCGAGGTGACATCCGCCGATATCCGGCGCATGCACCTAAGCCCGGTGTCGGGCGGCGGCCGCGGGTGGAAACAGGTGGGTTACACTGACCTTATCCACCTCGACGGCAAGGTAGAGCGCATGGTTGACAACAACGAGGATGCCAACGTGGATCCATGGGAAATCACCAATGGCGCCAAGGGGTACAACTCGGTCAGCCGACATGTGGTATATGCCGGCGGCTGCGACAAGTCGATGAAGCCGAAGGATACCCGCACGGCAGCGCAACTCAAGGCAATGGAGGCCTATGTGAAGGACTTCCACAGGCGCTTCCCGGATGTGCGCATCATAGGCCACAACGAGGTGGCGGCCAAGGCGTGTCCGAGCTTCGATGTGCAGAAGTGGCTCAAATCAATCGGCATCAATCAGTAATGACATAAATACGAGTGGCAATGACATTCAGCGAAATACTCAACATACTCCTCGGCGGCGGTTTCCTCGCGATGGTAGTGGGCGTGATCACGCTCAAGGCCACTGTGCGCAAGGCCAATGCCGATGCTGAAAAAGCAAGGGCAGACGCTGAGACGGTGCATATAACAAACACCGAGAATGCCACCCGTATCCTTGTCGAGAACATAGTAAAACCCTTAAAAGATGAACTCAATGCAACCAGAGAAGAATTGCAGGCAACGAAGAAAGAGATGGCCTCTACCAAGAGGACTATGTCCCGGCTTGCAAAGGCTGTCGAAGCTGTCAATGATTGCCGCCATGTTGATGAGTGTCCTGTCCGTTACAAGCTGCTCCTCAACCCAGAAAACAGTATCGGAGGCCTCCGCGACAGTGCGGACGGCAGAAACCCGCGACACGACGGCGGCAGCCATAAGACAGATCCGGTGGGAGACAGTGCCGGAGAGCCGGGTGGAGATGGCCGTATCCGTGGACAGCCTCCTTAAACTACCGGAAGGTGCCTCCTACAGCAAGCGCAACGGGCAGGCCAATATCAAGGTCGCGGCTCATGGCGACACGGTATATATCACCGGCACATGCGACAGTCTGCAGCGCCAGGTGGAATATTACGAGGCGCTTTACCACACCGCGCGGGACGCGTTGGAGCAACAGCATGAACAGTACCAACAAGAGCGTAAGCAACGCACAAGTCTGGCCAAAATAGCATTGGCCTTCTTCATAGCCGGCATTATTTCCGGTGCCATCACAACAATCATCATAATCACAAAACGACAAAAGCAATGAACCAGGATTTCATGTACGGCATAGGAGCCGTAAAATATAAGGGTGTAGCTGTGGGTTACATCGGAAAGGATTCCTTTGATATGGGGGGTACGAAACCGGAAGCTACAAAAATCGAGGCCGAGCAGGTGCCGGGCGTTTCGGTTCTGGTGATACCTCAGAGCAACGGCAAGATAGCGCCGAAATTCGATATGATCCAGTTGAATTTCGACAGTCTGAAACAATTTCTCGGTGGTGCCATCCATAAAAAAGGAGAGAAGACTATCGGCTGGACAGCACCGTCGAAAGCGATGGTGCTTGAAGGCCCGTGGGAGCTGAAACTTGTGTCGGGCCAGTCAATACTGATTCCCAACGCTACACTGTTATCCGACCTTGGCGGCAAGCTTACGCTCAAGGAGACGGCCAAGATTGAGGTGGAGCTGGAGTTGAGTGCGCCTAAGGTGAAGGATGTGCCCCCATACGGAGTGTTCGAGACCACGGAAATCCCGGCAGAATGGAGCGAGGCTAACGGCTGGCTTCTTCCTCCGGAGACCAATGAATCCGAACAGGCAGAAGGCTAAGGCATGGATCCCCGCTACACAAGGGAAATAGAGAGGGAGAGCGCGGATGTCCTGCTTGACGCGGGTGTCAGCGTTCCCCTTTTCTCTTTCAAATTCCCATTCTCCAAACGACGGATGACAGTGAGAGCCACCATGCGTCGTCCAACACTCGCCGGACAGATCCGCATATCACGACTGTACAACCGCATGGGTGTTACCAGCGAGCAGATGTGGGACTTCGACAAGGAGCAGCAGATGAAGTTCCTGGATGAGCATGGCTATGAGATCTCGCGCATGATAGCGGTGACCCTCAGCCGGGGCCGGTGGGCTCAGCGGGTGTGGGAGCGACCGCTGGCGTGGATCGTGCGGCACTGGATGCCGCAAGACTATATGCTCGGCGCCATGATGCGCTTTGTGACCCTCATGGGTACGGACCCTTTTTTGCCTATTATCAGATCGGCCGAGCGGACGAATCCGATGAAGCCGAGACTGAGCCAGAGGAGAGAGGAGAGACAGAACGCGGGAGGGAGTTAAAGAGCCGTTATGAAGGCTCCCATAGCCCTTTCGGATTTGTATGGCAGTTGGCCGATGCGACAGGATGGTCGGTAAGATACATACTATATGGTGTGAGCTATCAGATGCTGATAATGATGCTGAGTGACGCACCCCGGTATGTAGGGGGCAAGAAAGCCAAAGCCAAGCCAGAGGCGACAGCCAAAGATGAAGCCGCGGAAGTGGCGAACTTTTTCAGAAGCAATCTTAAAGCATGAAACCGGTACAGATAGAAATACTGCTTGGAGGCAACCTGCCGCAGCGACTCAGCGAAGCCGAAAGGAATACCGATCAGCTCCGCCGGGGGGCTAAGCGTGTTACCAAAGAGATGAATGAGACTGACAAGGCCGCACAGAAGCTGGACACCACAGTCAAGAAGCTCGTGTCCGCGTTTGCGATCAAGCAGCTTGTTTCGGAGATAGCCCGCACACGCGGCGAATTCCAGCAGCTGGAGGTGGCCTTCACCACCATGCTCGGGAGTGCTGAGAAAGCAAATGCCCTTATGTCGCAGCTCACGAAGACTGCTGCAACAACACCGTTCGGTCTTGAGGAAGTGTCAAAGGGGGCCAAGCAGCTGCTTGCTTATGGGCTCGAAGCCGAGAAGGTTAACGAGACGCTCATAAGACTCGGGGACATTGCAGCCGGTCTGTCAGTACCGCTGAATGACCTTGTTTACCTTTACGGTACCACAATGGCCCAGGGCCGTCTTTATACCCAGGATCTAAACCAGTTCACCGGGCGAGGCATACCTATGATAGCCGAACTTGCCAAACAGTTCGGTGTGGCAGAAAGCAAAGTCAAGGAACTTGTCGAGGCCGGCAAGGTCGGATTCCCCGAGGTTCAGAAAGTCATCGAGAGCCTCACGGATGAAGGCGGCAAATTTGGCGGTCTCATGGAAGAACAGTCGAAGACCATCAGCGGCCAGATCTCCAACATCGAGGACGCAATCTCGATGATGTTCAATGAAATTGGGCAGCAGTCAGAGGGCATTATCAACGAGACGCTCTCCGGCGTGTCATATATGATTGAGAACTACGAGCGCTTCGGGCGGATCCTGCTCGGACTTGTAGCCACATACGGCGTATACCGTACTGCAATAATGGCGGTGATCGCCATGAAAGGGTGGGCCACGGCGGCCGAGGCTTTGCATTACAACCGGCTGCTTCTTGTCGAGAAGGCGCAGAAGATGCTCAACGCGACAATGCTCAACAACCCATACGTCCTTGTCGCCACCCTCATAGCCGGAGTGGTGACCGCCATGATCTCCATGAAAACCGAGGCAGAACGGCTCAAGGAAGCAGAGGAGGAATATCAGTCGCAGCTACAATCGACCATTGATGCCGAAGAAGAGCATCGCAGGAAGCTCGAACAGTTGTTTGAGATATCCGGCAATGAGGCTCTGTCCACTGATACGCGCCGGGAGGCGCTATATGAGCTTGTCGGCATGTATCCTCAGATATTTGCCAAATACAAGACTGAGTACGAATGGCTGCAAAATTTGAAGCAGATCAAGCAGGAGATAGCTATTCTTGATGGTAAAAATTCGGTTACCAATCCCAAGAACCAACTTGCGGACGTAAACAGTCAGATTCTGCAACATCAAAGGAATATAGCCAAATGGGAGAAGGACAAAGAAAATACTAAATCTCCCTATGCCCGTGCACAGTATGAGAAATATATCAAGGAGGCGCAGACACAGATTCAGATGCTTTCCGGGAAAAAGGCGACCTTGACAAAGCAGGTAGAGAAGGACAATGTCAACGCGTGGCTTGCCACCGCTACCGGTTTTGGCAATGCTACCCTTGACGCCGAATTGAAAGTCAGGGAAGATTTGATTGCCCGACTTGAAATGAACGGCGGGAAGAATGGGCGTGTAATTGGCGGTGGCGCCGCTGGCACGTACTCACTTGACGAGTTGAAACGTCAGAGAGATATTCTTAAGGCCGAGAAGAACCGCCGGGATCTTACAAAGAATACGCCGGCGGAATGGTCAGAACAAGCATATAAAAAATATCAGGATGCTCTAAACAAATATAACAGTTTCAGGGCGAGGGGAACAGGCGAGCTGACGCAAGAAGAGTATGATAAGACGTTGGATGATCTTCGAAAGAAGATGGAATCCGCTAAAAAGGAATGGGATAAAGTAAAGCCTGAGACTGATAAGGATGCTCAGTCTGCCCAAAAAGCCCGTGAGAAGGCACAGCGAGAGGCAGAAAGCCTCGCCCGAGAGGAGCAGCGCCGTCTGGAGATTCGTCAGAAACTCGGTCACGAGATGGCCGAGATGGAGCGCGAGAACGAAGCTGCCGAGATTGAAATCATGGAGGAAGGTCTCGTCAAGAAGCTCCGTCAGATCGAGAACGAATACACCCAGCGCAAGAACGCCATAGCCAAGCAGCGTACCGACTGGCAGAACGAGAACCAGAAAGCCGGATCCGGCAGCGAACTTAGCGACGAGCAGGAGAAACTCCTTCGAGATGCCGAGGAAATGAACACGGAGCTGCGCAAACGTCAGGAGCAGCTTCTGTATAAGGAGCTGACCGACGAATATCAGAGCTATACCGACAAGCGTCTTGAGATAGAGAAGAAGCATAATGAAGATATTGCCGGACTTGAGAAGGCCCGAGGGCAGGCCGTGAAGGATGGAGACAGCGCAGCGGTGGCCAGGATAGACCGGTCGATAGCCGAGGCGGTGAAGAGCAAGGGGCGGGCCTTGATGGGGCATGACCTTGAGGTGCTGCGCCAGTCGCCGGAGTATGTCCGCGCCTTCGAGGACCTGGGGGAGACGTCGAACGAGACATTGCGCGGGCTCCTGGGTCAGCTTGAACGCCTGAAGGGGACAGCGGCGAGCGTGCTGAATCCACAGGACCTGAGGGAATACACCACAACCATACAGGAGATAATGGCCGAACTGGACAGCCGTGATCCATTCGGGGCACTGACGCGCAGAGCAGAGGAACTGGGCGAGGCTCAGCGTGAGCTCGCCGCAGCCAAGAGGCAACTCGACGCGGTGACGAACGGAGGGCGGGTCTTCACCGGCCTTAAAGCGGAGGGTGTGGACGCCAACGGCAAGCCGATAATCGTTGCCACCTACCTGAGCATGAGCGAGGCACTGGCAAAATATACCGAGGCGAAGGACAAGCACGCAAGGGCAAGCAACCGGTATGTGAAGGCGGAGCAGGAGGCCAGGGAGAATGTGGGAAGGCTCACGGATGCCATAAAGGATCTCGGCAACGCCATAGGTGGCGAGGCGGGAGAGGTGATAGGGCTGATCATGGATGTGGGACTGTTCATCACCGATACCATAGACGGGATCAAGACGGTGCAGAAAGTGGGAGTAGAGGCAGTGTCGGCCGTAGAGAAAGCGTCGATAATACTGTCGGTCATCTCGACGGCAGTGCAGCTGCTGCAGAAGATCAGCGAGCTGGGTAGCAACAAGGCCTTCAAGGAATATGAGGCATACGCGGAAAAGATCGGCGAAATCAACGCGCTGACCGACTCGGTGAACGAATACCGGCTGGCGGTGATGGATGCGCGCCATGAAGAGGAAGGATGGTTTGCCGAGGATGGCCTGAAAAACCTGAGGCAGTGGCGCGAGTACCATGACGAGGTGTACAAGGCATACGTCGAGAAGGCAGCCGAGGCGCAGGCCATATACCAGAACCAGAAGGGCGGAGGCTGGCTTACGGGCGCTGTCAACTGGGTGATGGGGAACCTGTCGGCGCTGTCATGGTGGGGCGAATGGCGCGACCTGTGGGGCCAGGGGGGCTACAAGGAGGGAACGACCGCAGCGATCAACAATCTGAGGATCGAGACGCGGAAAAAGAGCAGCGGCTTCCTCGGCACGGGCATAGGCGGCCACTCCCAGAAGACCGAGGACCTTGTGACATGGGCAAGAAGGAACGGACTGGGAGAGCTGTTCGATGAGCGGGGCCTGATAGACAAGGAACTTGCGCAGTCGATACTCGACAACTACGGCAACAAGCTTGTAGGGCAGACGCGCGAGACGCTTGAGGCGCTGATTGAGCTCAGGGAGAAATATGATGAGTACATCGAGCGCCTGCACGAGTATGTCAGCTCGATGTATGAACCGCTTGTCGGGAACTTTGTGGACAGTCTCTGGGACTGGTTCGACAACGGGAAGGATGCGCTGGACTCGTTCAAGGAATATGCCTCGGACACCTTCCGGGATATAGTGTCGGATATGCTCAGGACAATAGTGCTCGACAAGGTTGTCGGCACATTCAGCGACGACATAACGGCGCTGTATGAGAAATATGCCGAGGGAAAGATAAACGAGAACGAGCTGATGGAGCAGGTGGCCGAATTTACGGAGGATCTGATCGGCAGGTACGGGAGCAGCCTTCCGACCCTCGAGGGGATGCTCTCGCAAGTGGCCGGAATGCTTGACAAAGCCGGAATAGACCTGCGGCAGCCCGAGGATGGCGGAACGACCCAATCGGGGCGGGCCGGAGCCTATACGGCCATGAGCCAGGATCAGGGCACGAAACTCGAGGGACTGATGGTGAGCGTGCAGGGGCATGTGGCGAACATCGACAGCACATTCGAGAACGTGGCCGAGCGGATGAACGCAGCCGAGGGGCATCTTGCGAGAATATCCGAAAACACCGGCACGACCGCCTCTCATCTGTCGGAAATAAAGACAACATTGGAAAAAATTGTGCGCGACGGCGTAAGAATGCGATGATATGATGAATCTTGAAGGACTACTGATAATCAACGGCACTGATGTGTGGACAGAATTCGGCGCCTTTCTGACCGAGGAGAAGAGAGGCGGCCGGGAGAATCTCACAGCCATAATGGCACCGGCTAAGGCCAAGAGCCATGTCGGTGTCAACATCAGGGAGCATGACGGGGTGAAATATTCCGCGGACCTCAATCCAAGGAGCGAGGAGCGGGACGTGACGCTGCATTTCGCCCTGTTCGCGCGGACGAAGGAGGAGTGGCTGGCTCGCTACCGGGCATTCATCGCCTTTCTGAAGCAGGGGGAAAAGGGGTGGCTGCGTGTCAGGCTTCCGGAACTTGATCTGACCATGAGGATGTTCTATGTGGACAGCAGCAATTACAAGACTCTGACCTGCCTGTGGAAAGAGGGAGTGCAGGCGAGCCGGTTCAAGGTGAAATTCAGGGAGCCGGAGCCATCGTTTTAACGAAATTCAAACACCGTTCAAATATGCTTATAACGATATATGACAGGTCAGGGAACCTGAAGGCGGAGGTATCGCCCTCAGACAGCTCAACCCAGGTGAAGGAGATACAGGGGGACAATGTGCTCACACTCTCCTTCACCCATCACGAGCATATCGCCCTTGATGTTGATGACTACTGCGACTACGAGGGGGAGCGCTACTGGCTGACGGAGGCCTACAGGCCGGAGCAGAAATCTACTCTGGAATGGGTATATGACATCAAGCTCTACGGCATCGAGAGCATGATCAAGAATATACTGGTGCTGAAACGCGTGGACGGGGAGAATGATCCGGTGTTCACGCTGACGGCTCCGCCGAGGGAGCATGTGGCCATGATAGTAAACTGCATGAACGATGGCGCGGGGCACATCACAGACTGGAAGGTAGGTCAGGTTGACGGCACGGAGAACATTGTAATAGATTACCATGGTAAATATTGCGACGAGGCACTCCGCGAAATTGCCGAGAAAGTCGGTGCTGAATGGTGGGTCGAGGGTCAAACTGTCAATGTGTGCCGGTGTCAGCACGGAGAGCAAATCATACTCGGCTATGACAAAGGGCTCACCGGTATAACACCAGATAAAGCCGATAATGTAAAATTCTACACCCGCCTGTTCCCGGTGGGCAGTTCCCGCAACATAGACCCCGAAAAATACGGTTATACCAGGCTGCAGCTTCCGGGCGGCGAGAAGTATGTCGAGGTCAACGCTGACAAATATGGTCGAGTGGATCATTATGAGGATACCGCTTTTTCAGATATATATCCCCGTCGTACCGGCGAGGTCAGCAGTGTGCGTAGCGAGGTCAAGACCAGTGAGGATGGCAAGCCGTTCACGATATACTATTTCCGCGACAATAATCTGCCATTTGATCCGAATGATTACGAGATTGGCGGCCTTGTCAAGAGAGTGTCGTTTCAAGAAGGGAGCGAGCTTGGTGGCCTTGGTAACGAGGATAACGGTACATATTACTTCGAGGTTAATTTCAATAGTGACACCAAGGAATTTGAGATCATCACCATCTGGCCTTATGAGGACGATACTCAACTGCCGGGAGGTAGCCTTGTGCCAAAAGCCGGGGATAAGTATATCCTTTGGAACATACGGATGCCGGACAAATATTATGCGCTGGCGGAGGAGGAATTGCTGTCAGCGGTCAACAAATATAACGAGGAGCATGCAATCGACGTGACCGTGTTCAAATGTCCTACAGACCATGTATGGATTGAGGATAACGACGCGGATCTTTTTGTCGGCCGTCGTGTACGCCTCGAGAGCGAACAGTACTTCCCGGAAACAGGCTACCGAGACAGCCGAATCACCAAGATAACGCGAAAGGTCAACCTACCGTCATCGATGGATATTGAGATTGGAGATGCACTCAGCCGTACCTCCATGCAGAAGATGAGCGACAGCATAAGTGATGCCAGGAGCTATGCGAAAGCCATCGGCGAGAGCGTAGGATTGCCGGACATAATCAGGACCGGTGACAAGACTCTTCCGACTGATAATAACCTGTTCTCGGCCCGACGGAGCCAAAAGGAATTCATCAGCAAAAACTCGCCGGACAGGGCGAGGCGGAAGATAATATTTGACGAGGGGATAGATGCTGGCGACTTCATAGCCGGGGTCCAGGGGGGCACTATAGACGGCAAGGGCAATGCGGAGCTGCTGTCCATTGTCGTGCGCCTGTTGCTGAGCAGCCCAAAATTCGTAGACGGGCTTAACGGCGAGGGGTGGCGCATCTGGCTTGAGAATGAACTGTCGCACCTCACGGTGGACAGGCTGACCGTGAGACAGGTGATGACCGTGTTTGAGCTGCTGATCGAGAAGATCCGCAGCGTAGGCGGTCAGATATGCGTGTCGGCGGCCAACGGCAAGATCAAGGAGGTGAAGACTGACGGGGACAGCTATGTCATCACGTTCGAGCAGGGAAACAGCTTTATGGCCGGGGACCTCATGAGGTGTGCCACCTTCAAGGGCGGCACCACGGAGGGGTACTGGGTGGAGATCGCGGGTGCGGACCCGGACTCGGTGAGGGTGAGAGCGGATGAGTTTGCCGGAGCCGAGCCGAAGCCCGGGGATGAGTGCGTGCTGATGGGGAGCGCCACAGATGCCGGCCGACAGAGCTTCATACTCATATCGGCCACGGAAGACGGCCAGCCCCGCATGGATGTGATGGACGGAGTGGCGGGCAAGAGTCTCGTCGGTTGTCTACGTGCCCGTGTGGGCAATCTGGACGGGATCACCGACAACGGGTTTCCGGCGGACAATCAGCCCCACGGGCACGGACTGTACAGCGACAACGCGTATCTGCGCGGCACATTCCTACTATCGACCGGGGAGGACATAAAGACGAAGTTCGAGATCGTGGAGGGGAAGATCACGAGCGCCGTGGATGGGGTGAGGCGCGACATATTTATGGAGAAGGGCTATCTGGGGAACTCAAACTTTGCCGTGGGCATGGAGAAGTGGGAGACCTCGGGCGGGATACTGCATTATACGTTCGGGTCCACGTGGCTATGGGTGGGGACCGGAATCCTGGCCACGAGGAAGCCAGGGGTGGAGGTGGCGCGCGACGGCGACAGGACGGCGCTCAGGATCGAGAACGACTACATACTCCAGCGCAACGCGGACATGCGGAACCGGCCGGAGCCAATGGTGAATGCCGGAGGCGAGAAGCTGGCCGTGCCGGTGTACCTGAGCGTGTTTTACCGCTGCGTGAAAGCGGGGCGCCTCACGGTGAGGTTCGAGAACGTTGACAAGACGGGGTTCGAGAACTTCAACAGCATGGAGACGGAATGCGACCTGGACGCTTCGGAGGAATATAACCAGCTGACCATGGAAGGTCTATGGAACGGTAGCGGTGACTTCCTGCTTAAATTCAGCGGGGAGATCTATATATGCATGATCGTGCTCTCGACCGACAAGGCCGAGGCGCTGACGTACAGACACCGGACGCTGTTCGAGCAGAGCGAAAAAATAGTGAAGATCGCGGCCCAGAACTTCGACCGGGACGGGAACGTGCTGGAGGAGTCAGGCATACTGACGACGGCGAGGATGGCCGGGCTTTATGCCATAGACGGCGACGGGAGGCTGAAATCGTTTGTAGGCGCCGGGCAGGATGGTGTGAAGATAAAGTCGGACAGCATAGAGTTAGAGGGTCTCGTTACGGCCAACTCCAACTTCAGGATACTTGAGGACGGGAGCGTGGAGGCAAACAAGGGCACATTCAAGAACGTGGTGATCAACGGGTCGATACGTTCGCCGTTCGCCAGGGAGACTGATTGCCTGGACTTTTCCGATCAGGAATGGGATACAGTGACGCAGAGCGAGGGGGATACGGAAACAAGGACCAAAGCCACGCATGACAATGTAGTCCCGATAGGTGTCGCAAGCGGATGGACGACTGCCGGGCATCTGGAATGGGATACGGGACAGTCGGGACGCCGGATGGTGATAGCCAACTACCGCTGGGAAAATGAGATTTCAAGCGGATGGGTTGAATATGCCGCACCGGAAGGGATGTATTTCTTTGAGGACGGCGTGGGCAAAGAATCATTGAGAGTGAGCCGGGAATGCGTGGAACTGATAGGTTATGGCACGGAAACGACATTTTACGGCTGGATTGTACTGAAACGGACCGACCTGATGACCGCGAGCTGTTATGGCCGGGGGCTCAAGTCGCTCGCCACAGGACGTGTCAGCGGCAGCCAGAGCGGAGCTGCAATCACCTACCGGACCTTTGACGGGGCTAAGATGGAAGTGGCCCGGACAGGGGAAGGAAGATACAGGGTGACGGTTCCGAAGGAATGGAAGCTGAGAAAGGACGAGTATATGGTCATTCTCACCGGCTTCGGGACAATAGCCGGAGGCACCAATCCCATCAAGGCAACCCTGATGGCGGCCGAACCGGAGAGTTTCGAGGTCTTGACAAGCGATGACGAGACGGCGAACGACGGCAGCTTCATGTTTGCCGTCACGAACCTTAACGACTGGATATAGACATGAATCAGACAACAAATAATCATATAAGGATATGGCACTTACGGAAGAAGACAAACGGGAACTGCTCGAGGAGATAAAGAAAGTCTCGATAGTGGTTGAGGACCAGCCCCGGGCGAATGATATGGCCTCGGTAGACAATCTGATCGGCACAAAGGACGGAAAGGTACTGAACGTGCCAGCCGCTCTATTAAGGCCGGAGAAAGTGGCCTCGGATGAGGAGCTTGATCGGATGCTCGAGGCCGGGGAATGCGAAGCCAGCAGAATCTATTACACCGAGGAGGAGTCATAATCATGGCGCTTGTAATCGGAGGTAAGAAGATAGGCCGACTTGCCATCGGCGGGAAGGCTGTGAGCCGTCTGGTGTATGCCGGGCGTGTGATATACTCGGCTGTCCGGGGCTGCATTGCCGGCGGATGGTGGCAGCACGGCCACGGCTGGCAGCATGGTACAGGATGGGGAGAGCGCCGATGATAGTCAAAGAATCAAATCCAAAAACAAACATACATGGCAAAGAAACTTGATGTCATAAAAAGAGCAATTTCGAGCCTCGATGAGGCATGGAGCCACGATAGCGAAGGCTGGTGCCACGACATTGAGGACATTGAGAACTTTCTCAAGTCTGTCATAAAGCAGCTTCGCACCGATATAGAGGTGCAACGCGGCACCAAGGTCGGGAGCGTCGCACAAGCCTCCGGCGAGGACGGCTTGGTCTACATCCGTTTTTTCGCGGATGATGACTCGCAGGAAAAGTGGGAGACTGACCCAAACGCCAATGCCAAGCTCCTGCTCGGGCAGTTCAGCTTCAAGGTAAGCGATGCCGGAGGCGACGAGTACACGCTGGCCACCCGCATAACCAAGCTGCCGACGAGTCCCGCTGTCAAGGGAAGCGCCAATACGCTGGCATTCTCGTACAACAGCTATTACGGAGGCGACCCGACCAACCTCGACACCGAGGACGGCACCGCCACCGTGAGCGTCAACGGCACGGAGATCGGCGCGCTTGAGCAGACGCTTCGCCCGGGCAACAGCTACACTATGGATCTCGGTCCATACCTTACGGCCGAGCGGAACACGGTTACGCTTACGGTGATGAACGCCCACGGAAAGCGCCGGACCTTCAGCGTGGCGGTGCAGATTGTGGAAATCAGCATCGCATTCGGCGCGAATTTCGACGAGTCGGCGGCACGCGGCTCCGACTGGGAGCTGCCCGTGCAGTGCAACGGCGTTGAGGCGCAGGTGAATGTGCTCATTGACGGAACCGAGGCGTACTCTTCAAGCGCGCACAACTCGTCAGTGACATTCCGCATCGATTCTGACAACAAGCTCAATGCCGGCGCCCACAAGTTGGAGGTGTATGCCGAGAACTCGCAGTACGGACTCAGGAGCGAGACGCTGACGGCCTCCTTCATCAAGCGCGGCCTCTCCACGCCAACCATCTGCATAGGAAAGGATGCCGACAGGGAGGCCACACTCTATGCCAATGCAGCGATACCCTATTACATCTACTGGCCTAATGCCAAGGCTGGAGACACGGCAACCGTGACAGCCCGAGTGCTCGGCGCTGACGGCGCGGTGCTGAAGAGCGGAATAAGCCAGACGGCTACCCTTGGGATCAACGGCGAGAGCGGGATGCAGATGCTGCGCCTGGCTCTCACGGAGCAGGCCTACCTTCAGGCCGGAACGATCAGCGTGGTGCTTGCGTGCGGAAGCGCTTCCGTCACGCACAAGATAAAAGTGACGAATCCGGGCGTGAACCTCTCGGCGGCGAGCGAATGCAAGATCCACCTCGCGGCGGCAGGGCGAAGCAACACCGACTCTGACGCGGAGGATTGGAAGAGCGAGTACAACGGACAGGTCACTGCCCGCGTGGTGCGCTCGGCAGGATTCAGGCTTGACGGCGACAACGGATTTGACGGCGACGCTTTCCACATCCCTACCGGCAGGCGGATCACGCTCGCCGGCTCCCAGCCATTCGGCAAGGATTTCGGCGCCAACTCAGCAACAATGGGTGACCGCACGGGCAAGACGCTTGAATTTGAATTCGCCACGCGCAACTGTACCAACAGCCATGCCAAGGTGATCGAATGCCTGAACGGCTCCACCGGCTTTGTCGTCTACGCTGACGGCATGGAGCTGCGCACAACAGCCGGAAGCGTCAAGACCATCTGGAGCGACGAGACGCGACTGCGAATAGGCATTGTTGTGGAAGGAACCACGCGCCATTGCGTAAACAAGCTTATTGACAAGACGGAGGAGCTTGACGCGAACATAGCCTACCTGTATGTGAACGGGGTTGTTGTAAGAATCATGGACTATCTGCGGGCTTCCATGAAGCAGGCAGCCCCGCAGGATATAGTTATCGGCTCTGACGAGTGCGACGTGGACCTTTACTCGGTGCGCATATACGACAAGGCGCTTACCGTGACACAGATGATCGGCAACTACGCTTTTGACACGCCAGACGCAAGCGACAAGGTGGCCATAGCCCGGCGCAACGACATATTGAACTCGTATGGCGATGTCGACTTCGCCAAGGTGCGCGAGGCGCTCCCCTCCACCCCCTACAAGATATGGGAGATCGCCAAGATGCCGACAGGCAAGAAGGACTGGCAGAAGGCCACAACGGAATTTGTCAACCCGAACTGGGAGCCGAGCGAGGACAATCTCGTCAATGCCTCGTTCGTGTGCACGGACCACAACATCGCCCTTGACGGCACTTCCTCGCTTTCCTATCCGGATCCTTATAAAAATTGGGCGAACGACTACGGCAAGGGCAAATGGACGGTGGAAGTCGGCGGAGCAAAAATCACGATAACGGAATACTCCATCACCGATGGAGTGGCTGAGGGCGAGACCGAGGACGTCGACAAGGTTAACTTTGCTTCCTCGGAGGGCGTTTTCAACATCCTCGCGGCAAATGCCCACTACCACATACTTACGGGGGTTGCCCGCTCCTATCCGAGCATACTCACGCCCATGCAGGCTACACAGCAGGCAATAGGCGACGTGCATTACCGCCAGAGCCTCGCCGGGTATCCGATAATCGGGTGGCTGCGCGAGTACAACAACGGCATTCCGAGCGTGCGCTTCCTGTCGATATACAACCGCGTCAACAACAAGTACAGCGGAAGCCCATACGGAATAACGCGCGAGAACAAGGGGGAGATGTGGGAGGTCGAGGATAACGTGAACTTCTTCATGGACAAGTGCGCTGACGGGAAATGGACAGACGGCAAGTGGGATGATCTGCTGACAACCCTCTATTATGCCCGCTTCCCCAAGACCGATGCGAACGGCAACGACACAGGCAAGGCGCCCAATGCCGAAGGCGCGGCTGAGGCTAATCTCCAGAGCCGTCATCTGAGGGCTTTCCACAACTGGATACAGAGCTGCAATCCCTCCGTGGCAGACCGCTACAAGGCGCGCCACGGCGAATACGAACCACTTTCAGCCCCGGTGACCTACGGATCCATCCGCTACACGGCAGACTCTCCGGAATACAGGCTGGCCAAATTCCGTGCAGAGAGCGCCGATTGGATGAATAAAGAAAACGCGATGTTCTATTTCCTGTTCTTCGATGCCTTGATAGGCAAAGACTCTTTCGATAAGAATATGACAATAACGTTAACAAAAGGATAAACTGTATGGCAAACAAAAACGATGGCTTCGTAGCCCGATTTTTCCAGCGCGACTCAGACACCCTGGCAGGATGGAACAACGTAGGCGTGCTCATGTACGAGATTTTTCACGAGTGGGGCGACTCCTACGACCCCGCCACCGGCAAGACCGGAACAATCGTTGGCGAGAGGTACGATGCAGTCACTGATTCCTTTGTCCCTGACTGCACCGTGGGCGAGCCTGTCTACAACGGCCGATTGTCGGGCCTGTGGGACTGCGTGGCCAAGGCATGGAGCAGCGATCTTGGCCAAATGTACCGCGATATGCGTGCCGCCGGCCTCAACTTCGATTACCTGTGGGGGCTGTACCAGCAGTACCGCACTCAGTGGTGCGAGGCAATGTACAATGCCGACGCTATGGGATATGCAAACACTGGGCGCTTCGACATGGCCTACGGCGACAAGAGCGAGGCGATGCGCTACATACTCAAGGCGCGCCTGCGCTATCTCGACTCGAAGTACATGGCCGACACTTCAACGCCTTTCGTACTCTCTCTGAGCGGCACGGGCAACGGCGTAGCCGTGCGCTATTACTGTCCGATCTACGGCACGCTGAACTGGGGCGCTGGCACTACCGAGCCGCAGCGAGCCATCACTCCGGGCGAACCCGTGTATTTCCCGAGCCCCGGAGTAACGTTCAATGACACAACGTCCACGTTTTACAACGCCGACTGCATCACTGAGATAACCACCTACACGCAGGCTCCGGACGGAAGCAAGACGGAAGGCGGCCTTCAGGACATCGCCTCAGGCCTTTACATCCGTACCGGCGAGGACAATCTGCGACGCCTAAAATCTCTTGTCCTGGACTACTCGGGCCGTGCGGCCAACACCGCACTTGGCGGCAATGTGCTGAACATCGCTCAGGCGAGTGTCGCGCTCCGCCGGTTCGTGGTGCGCAACTACCCAAACGTCAGCGGAGAGGCGATTTTCAAGAGTCAGGTAATCGAGGAGATAGACCTGCGTGACACGAACGTGGCGAAAATCACCGTCCCGTCCACCGACACGCTCAAATCTGTGCATCTCGGCAACCCTACGGAAGTGAGATTCGAGGGCATGGGAGAGCTCAGCGACTTCTCGGTGGACGAGGCAATGGGCATCACAGCATTCACCCTGCGCGACTGCCCCAAGGCGCCGTACCGGCCAATACTGAAGGTGGCCATCAACAGCGGGGCATTGGCGAGCGCCGACATCAATGGGATCGACTGGAGCGACTTCACGGCAAAGCAGATCGAGAGGCTTGCAGACATCGGCGCGAAGCTTGAAGGCATAATCAGCTTGCCGCGCAATGAGAAGATGACGTTCGACCTCAAGCAGAAATGCCTGCTGGCTTGGGGTGCGATCGATTCTGAGGACAATCCCCTCCGCATAATCTACGAGAAGGGAGCGATGGACTATGTGCGCATAGCCGGTGCGGGCTACTTCTCGGACATGTCTAAGACCTACCGTATGACGCTTGTGAGCGAAAGCGGCAACGCCAACGATTTCACGCGCATTGAGTGGAGTATGACATCTACAGCCTACGCGAGCATAGACGCAGCCACTGGTGTGATCGCGCTGAAAAAGGTCGGAACAGAAAAGGAGGCTCCCACTGCTGTCGTCACCGCAAAGATATATTGCTCTGACGGCACAGTAGTCACGAAGACTGCAACCGTGGGATTTTATGCGCGCACTCCGAAGATTGGCGACTATGTGTATGCCGACGGCAGCATCAGCGACATCCGCGACGAGAGCAAAACCGTAGTGTGCATATTCTGGCGCGAACAGACGTACAGCGGTCGCAAGTACCGCTTCGGCTTCGCTCCCAAAGCCATCAGCGGCAATATCGCCTGGGGCGCTGAGAGCCAGTTGAGCGACATACCGACATCCGATGTGAGCATGGCGGACATCGTGGGCATCCCTAATTGCTCGTTTGACGCATCGGCTCCGGCTGCTGACAAGCTGGTGGATGAGGGACAGCCGGACGGATGGATGGTGTATGCCGAAACAGCGCTGTTGCGCAACGGCATGTGCGTGGCCGACACCGATTCCCAAGCCTATAACAAGGGTGACATCATCCCGTTGGGTATGCGTGAGACATGGGCGATAATCCGCACCCGCAATGCTGTAATTGGCCATAGTGCAGTGCAATCGACCACACCGCAAATACGCATCCCGGCAGCTCAAGGCGGAGCCAGCGAACTTGACGATCTCAAGTCGCTTATCACATCAGCCAATGCAAGCCCTGGCAACGCGTACAGATACTACTATCCCGCCGCCTCCTACGCTTTTGCATACCAGCCGGAAGTGAAAGAGGGCGAGGTGCTTGCCGACTGCTTCAAAGTCCACCGCTGGTTCCTGCCTACGCCGGGCGACATGCAGATGATGCTATATTCCTTCCTCACGAGGGATGCTGAGGCGTATGCGTCAGCAGTGGCAAATGCGGATATTGTTTTGTCAGGATATGCCCATACTACCGGAGAGAATGGTGGACGATGCTACAAGGTCAGTTTGGCAGATCGAGCTGTTGTTTCAAACGCATTTGAGGCAAACACAAAGGCTCTCTATAGCCGATTTGAAACTATTATCAGCACCTTGCCATTAGTCGTATTCTAACCTATCCGGAGAGTATACACCAGTATCTAACGCTTGTAAAATTGTTCTTAGCACAAGAAGTTACGCTACGGTTTACGATGCTGTCGAAGCGGCGAAGCACAAAAGCAATGGTGCGATAATAGCTCTTGTAGTATTCTAACCTGTCCGGAGAGAATGGTGATACCTGTTGCAAGGTCAATGTTCTGAATCGTTCGGCGATTGCAGTGAACTCTGG
>NZ_CAJTMT010000004.1:575-167116 GCF_910577345.1 uncultured Duncaniella sp. | reverse complement strand
GGATTGGATGCCGTCGCGCTCGAGGAGGGCGTCGATGGATGCGTCCTTGCCACGGAAACGGCGGTAGAGCTCATCGGGGTTTTCTGTTCCACCGCGCATTAGGATATTCTGACGGAATGAATCGGCGGTCTCGCTGTCGAATATGCCGTGTTCCTTGAAGTGAGCGAATGCATCGGCGTCGAGGACTTCTGCCCATTTGTAGCTGTAGTAACCGGCGGCATAGCCTCCTGCAAAGATATGGGAGAAGGTGCTACCGGTGACGGAGCCTTCGATGGGGTCAAACATCGCTACTGAAGCGCCTGCTTCCTGCTCGAACTTCTCGGGGTCATCGACCGGAGAGGTGATGCTATGCCATGCCATGTCGATAAGTCCGAAGTTGAGCTGACGCAGACAAGCGTATGCTGCTCCGAACTGCGAGGAGCTTACAATCTGCTTCACAAGGTCGGCGGGGATTGCCTCTCCCGTCTGATAGTGACGCGCGAAACCGTCAAGGAATTCTTTCTCGGTGAGATAGTTTTCATTGAACTGCGAGGGAAGTTCCACGAAATCGCGGAGCACATTGGTTCCGGAGAGGGAAGCATATTTCGTATTGGCAAAGAGTCCGTGGAGGGCATGGCCGAATTCATGCAGGAAGGTCTCTACCTCGTAGGGAGTAAGAAGCGAGGGCTTCGAGCCGGTAGGCTTGGTGAAGTTCATCACGATAGATACATGCGGACGCACCATAGTGCCGTCGGCTGTAATCTCCTCACTCTTGAAATCAGTCATCCACGCTCCGGGACGCTTGCTTGCGCGCGGGAAGAAGTCGGTATATATGACACCGAGGAATGAACCGTCACGATCAATCACGTCAAATGCCGTCACATCGGGATGATACACCGGAATATCAGGATTCTTCTTGAAAGTAAGGCCATAGAGACGAGTGGCGAGGCCAAACACTCCGTCAATGACGTTGTTGAGTTCGAAATAAGGACGGAGCTTCTCCTCATCGTAGGCATACTTGGCATTCTTCAGCTTGTTGGAGTAGTAGCTGTAGTCCCAGGGCTTGATCTCCATCTTCTTGCCTTCGATTTTCGACGCGTAGTCAGTGAGTTCCTTGAACTCAGCCTTCTGGGCGGGAATGTAGGCATCGCGGAGCGAGTTGAGGAGTTCATATACCTTATCCGGCGACTTTGCCATTGTCTTTTCAAGGGCATAGTGCGCATACGTCTTGTAACCGAGAAGATTTGCAATCTTCATGCGGGTCTCGGCGATTTCCTTCATAACGGGGAGATTGTTGTATTCCCCCTTGACATTACGTCCGGTGTAGAGACGATACATTTTCTCACGGAGGTCACGGCGATCGCTGTATTTCATGAAAGCCATGTAGACCGGCTGGTCGAGAGTGAAAAGATATTCACCGTCACGGCCCTTCTCCTTAGCGGCGAGTGCGGCAGCCTCTACAGAGCTTTCGGGCAGTCCGGCAAGGTCATTAGCACCGAGCCAGATTTCGTAGGTGTTCATTTCCTTCAGCACATTCTGACCGAAAATGGTGGTCAGCTCGCTCAGGCGGCTCGACAGCTTCGAGTAGGTCTCACGGTCTGCACCTTCGAGGAGGGCACCGTTGCGCACAAATGAATCGTAGGTGCGTTTGAGGAGCATACTGTCCTCCTTGGCGAGATTGTAGTCGGCACGATGGTCATAGACATTCTTCACACGCTCCCAAAGCCCTTTGTTAAGGGAGATTGAAGTCGAATAGTCCGACAATCTTGGAGTAATCTTCATTGAGAGATCCATCATATTGTCATCGCTCAACGCAGACAGGAGGGGATCAAAGACGAGTAACACCCGGTTGAGGTCGGCATCGGCACGTTCGAGCGCGACAATCGTATTGTCAAAGGTCGGAGCCTCCGGATTGTTGACTATGGCATCGACAGCTTCAAGGCCGAGTTTTATGCCACGGTCAATGGCCGGTTCGTAGTCCTCGAATTTTATCTTGTCGAAAGGTGCGGCTCCGTGGGGAGCCGAGCTGAATTCCTGAAAAAACGGATTTTGAGCTTGAATCATAATACATGTAGCGGCAAAAGCCGATAATAAGATTTTACGCATGGATTGATATTGAAATGGAATGTGATTGGTTTGCGTCAGCAGAACTCACCGGCCCTACATTTTATGGCCGAGCGAGGAAGAACGCCTTATGGCCTCGTCGAGAATAAGGCCAAGCGTGAGAGGATCGAGCGACGACAATCCCCGGTAGGTCTCCATGTCGGCCTTCATGGCACGGACATAGTTACCAACATCGAAGTTATCAGCCGCGATGGCCTCGGCATAACACTTGACACCCTCATCGAGATTCCCGGAGAGGATTTCGATATGGCCTGCATTGAGATGATCCGCAGCGGACGGTGTGCGCGCGACAACCGACTTGGAATAGCGGCGCGCCTTGTCGAGATCACCCTCCAGAAGCGCACACTTCACCAACGGACGCGACGAGCGATCACTCTCACCCTGCAGGAACTCCACCTTGTGGAGAAGCTGGACGGCCTCGGCTGTCTGTCCTGCCTCAAGCAGACATAAAGCGAGATTCAAAGCCACTCCTGCATCATCGGGATTGGCTGCGGCAAGACGTGAATAGTAGCGCGCGGCTTCCTTCCAGTTGCGCGAGTTGCGATGGCAGATTGCAAGACGCTTGACAGTCCACAGGCTTTCGGAATTGAGAAGTTCGCTCTGCTCATAATACTTCACTGCCTCATCTACGGCACCAAGCATCTGCATACAGTAGCCCATCTTCTGATAGAGCTGCGCCGTAGGCGGCACGCGGTCGGCAAGACGCTCGAACACATCGAAGGCATCCGCGAAATGCTTGTGCTTGAAATAGAATTCGCCGACAAGAAGAAGAGTGTCGGCATCATCGAATATATCCGACAGCAGGGGAACTGTCACGAGATTCAGCGTGGTGGCGAAGGGGTCGGAAAACTCACCTTTACGACGGAAGAGGCGGAAGAAACGGTAGATGTCCTGGACATATTTCCCGGCAAGGCGCTCACGCCCTTTGAGCGACGCGTCAAGGTCTCCGAAACTCATGGCAGCCATCTGGGCCGAATGAGCTTTGAGTTGCGACGACATCATCTGTTTTTGGGATTCCGGCACCTGGGCCAGCGAAAGGATGATGGAATACTTGTCGCTGTTGCAGAACATGGGGACACCCTCCATCACATCGGCAAGCATCCTGACTGAAGCATCGTTGCTTCCTGCAATCGAGGAATGGGCGGTGTGGAAGGGAAGGAACCAGTTGGCTATATCGTTGAAAAACGGGAATGTCTTAAGCTTGCTGAAAGTGACCATCATCACATCGCCGCCATCCTCCTGAATCTCCTGAAGTTCTTTAAGCTTGTCGGCCACTCCGGATTTGTCGAGCAGTTCAGCCCATTCGGGATTCTCCTCCATCGATTCGGGGTCAAGTGGCTTCTCGCGTCCAAGTTTCTCAAGTTCGGGCTGCAACTTCATCATCTCAGGAATCACCTCATCAGTGAGTTTGCGGCCAATTCGCTCTGTGTCACGCGCACGGATGAACTGAAGCAATGCCATTTTCACATCGGCACCCCATCCCGGCAGTTCGCGCAATGAATCAAACCGTCTTACAAGCGACGGCGAGAACGGGCGGTCACGCTGAACCGACATGACAATCAGCAGCGAACAGAGTGCGCGGACCGACAACTCGGCATCATCCGAGGTATATGCATCCATAAGCAGACGCAGACGGCGTTCGTCGGGATATTCGAGCTGTCCGAGCATCAGGGCTGCCACACACAGTTGCTTGAAATGGCGCGGGAGGGAAATGTCGGTCATAAGATTGCCGATGGCCGCAGCATCGTCGACACTCAGTGGATAAGTGGTCCAGATTTGGTTGAACAACCGCTTCTCAATGTCCTCTGCACGAATCGTGAACTCGCGTCCGGCCTTCTCGACATCCTCGGTCAGCATGGCCATCTGCAGACGGCGGTTGACACGGCGACACTCGTCGAGAAGCGAGGCGATATTTATGTCAGGACGGGTGTTCTGATAGCGTAGAGTGTTGAAATAGAGCGTCGGTGCATCCTCAAGACGCGAACGGCGGTGAAGCTCGTCGGCAAGCGCACGGATGTCGGCAAGAATACCGGCATACAGTTCAGGACGTGCCGGATCCGGCATACCCATGAGCGCGTAGTGGGTCATGAACTGATAGCTTTCGCGCAGTCGTGAGGTAGCCGATCGCAGTTCAGGACTTGCGCCGAGAGTGGCGGTAGCATTGTCAATGAGGTCGAGGGCATCGTTGACCCGACGCTGCGCGATCAGACGCTCAATATCCTTGGATATATCTATATGGTGATTCATAGGCTTGGAGTATGTGCAAATTTACTATTATTTCTGCAAAAACCGTGCCAAAATGAGTATTTTTCCGTATTTTTGCAGTTCTTAAACGCATTGCGTAAATAAAGATCATAACCTCCATGCCACATAACATAGCAATCCTCGGCTCGACGGGGTCGATAGGAACGCAGACACTCGATGTCATCTCGCGGTTCCCCGAGCGCTTCAAGGCGACAGTGCTTGCCGCCGGGTCCAATGTAGAGCAACTGATTGAACAGGCCATCCGGTTTCGTCCGTCTCTGGCCATTATCGCAGACGAATCGAAATACGAGCGTCTGCGCGAGGCTCTTTCACCTTTAGGGATAGAAACCGCTGCTGGAAGTGCAGCCATGGCTGACGCTATGGAGCGTCCCGACTTCGATACCGTCGTCACTGCCACTGTCGGCTACAGCGGTCTGCTACCGACCATCCGTGCAATCCGCGCCGGAAAGCAGATAGCCCTTGCCAACAAGGAGACACTGGTCGTAGCCGGAGAACTCGTCACAAGACTTCTCGCTGAATCTCCTACACGAGTTATACCGGTCGACTCCGAGCATTCAGCAATCTATCAGTGTCTGGTCGGCGAGGACAACTCAACCGTAAGCAAACTCATCATCACAGCCTCGGGTGGTCCATTCCGCACTTTCACACGCGAACAGATCGCTGATGTCACTCCTGCCCAAGCCCTCCACCATCCGCGTTGGAACATGGGTGCGAAAATCACCATTGACTCCGCAACCATGCTCAACAAGGCATTTGAAATCATCGAGGCACGCTGGCTTTTCGACATCACTCCCGACAGGATTGAGGCCGTGGTGCATCCTCAGTCAATTGTCCACTCGATGGTTGAATTCATCGACGGCGCTGTCAAAGCTCAGCTCGGCATCCCCGACATGCGTCTGCCAATCCGCTACGCTCTTGGTGATGCCACACGTCTGCCATCGTCGGAACGTCCGCTCTCGCTCAGCGACTACGCCCAACTGACATTCGAGAAACCGGATCCTGAAAAATTCCCCTGCCTCACTCTTGCTCCTTACGCCCTCAACCGAGGCGGAAATGCAGCCTGCATCATCAATGCGGCCAACGAGGTTGCAGTCCGGGCATTCCTCGAAGAAAAAATCAGCTTCCCGCAAATCTACACAACCATCACCGACGCACTCGCGGCCATCCCCTTCGTCAACACCCCCACTCTCGACGATTATGTGGCAACCCACCGCGCCGCCATTGCATTCTCGGAAGAAAAAACCGGCTGCAAGATGAAACTGAGATAAGCCCTATCGGGCCCATTGGCCCTATCTGACCTATCTGACCTATTAGACTTATTAGGCCTATTTGCCCTATTTGACTTAAATAAGCCCAATAAGACTAATAAGCCCAATAGGCCAAATAACTCAAAACTCAAAACTCAAAACTCAAAACTAAACCTCCACTCCCTTAATGGAAACATTTCTCATAAAAGCTCTGCAACTCATTGTCGCTCTGGCCTTCCTTGTGATTATCCACGAGTTCGGTCACTTTATATTCGCCCGAATCTTCGGCATCAAGGTCGAGAAATTCTACATGTTCTTCGACCCCTACTTCTCGCTCTTCAAGTGGAAGCCCAAACAGAAACCGAATGCCGATCCAAACAAAAGCTCTTGGCGCGACACCGAATATGGCATAGGCTGGATTCCTCTCGGAGGATACTGCAAGATTGCAGGCATGATCGACGAGTCGATGGACACCGAGCAGATGAAGCAGGAACCGAAACCTTGGGAATTCCGCACAAAACCGGCATGGCAACGCCTTCTGGTGATGCTCGGTGGCGTGATGTTCAACTTCATCCTCGCCATCCTCATCTATGCCGGAATTGCAATGCACTGGGGTTCGCAATACATCCCCTTTGATGCTGCAACCGAGGGCTTCGACTTCACTCCCGCAGCTCAAAAGGTGGGATTCCGCAACGGTGACATCCCCTATATGGCCGACGACCAACTCCTCGACGCATCCAAGGGTGATTATCCCTACCTTATGGCGGACGCCAAAGTGGTCAAAGTCATCCGCAACCATAAGGACACCGTCAGCATCAACATCCCCGACGACTTCCTTTTCCGTCTCAATGACGACAAAGGTTTCCTCGCCTACCGTCTGCCAGTCTACATCGACCGTATCGTCCCCGGTGAGGCTGCTGCCAAATCAGGACTCAAAGAGGGTGACCACATCGTGGCAATCGACACAATCGCGACCCCTGCCTTTACGGAACTCACCGCAGCACTCCTCCAATATGCCGGGAAGCCTGTCCCAGTGACAGTTGAACGCGAAGGCAAGACCCTTAGAATGACCGTAACACCCAACGAACACGGTAAACTCGGGTTCCAGCTCAAACCTATCACGGCTGTCTACGAGCCTGTCACCATCGACTATAACTTCTTCGAATCCTTCCCCAAAGGTTGGGAAATAGGCACCACTACCCTCACCAACTATGTCAGCTCGATGAAACATGTGTTCTCGCAGGAGGGCGCTGAAAGCCTCGGTGGATTCGGCGCAATCGGCAACATGTTCCCCGAGCGTTGGAATTGGCTCTCTTTCTGGGAAATCACTGCCTTCCTCTCGGTTGCCCTCGCTTTCATGAACATCATTCCCATCCCGGGTCTTGACGGCGGTCACGTCCTTTTCCTCCTTTGGGAAATCGTTTCCGGAAAACAAGCTCCCGAAAAAGTCCTCATCGTCGCACAATATATCGGCATGGGCTTCCTCCTCCTGCTCCTCCTATATGCCAACGGCAACGACATCTTCCGGGCATTCTTTAAATAAACTGTCCGCTTGAAATTCCATCAATACCCACGCTAAAAAACGCAACTTTTTAGATATGTCATCACAGCTCAAAACAATCACACTGAAACGCGGCAAGGAGGAATCGCTCCTGCGCTTCCATCCCTGGGTGTTCTCCGGAGCCATCGCGCATCTCCCCGAAGGACTTGAAGAGGGAGAAACTGTCCGCGTGGAGGCTGCCGACGGCCGCACGCTCGGTGTGGGACACTATGAAATCGGTTCGATTGCCGTCCGTATGCTCGACTCGGCTGAAAGAGAAATCGACGCGTCGTTCTATGCCGAACGTCTCGGACAGGCATGGGCGCTGCGCAAGCGTCTCGGCCTCATCCGCCCCGACAACACCACCTTCCGCCTCGTTCATGGCGAAGGCGATTTCCTCCCCGGGTGCGTGGTGGACATCTACGGTGACACAGCCGTCCTCCAAGCCCATAGTCCGGGTATGCACTTCGCTCGCAATATAATTGCCGAAGAGCTTACTCGTCTGCCCGATGCCGGAATCAAAAATGTCTACTACAAATCAGAGACAACACTTCCGTTCAAAGCTCGTCTTGACCCTGTCAACGACTACATCATCGGCGGTTTCGACACCAATATCGCGGTGGAAAACGGGCTTAAGTTCAATATCGACTGGCTAAAAGGCCAGAAGACCGGTTTCTTCGTTGACCAGCGCGACAACCGTGCCCTCATCCAGAAATTCAGCCAAGGTGCGAAAGTGCTCAACATGTTCTGCTACACAGGCGGTTTCTCCGTCTACGCGATGCGTGGAGGTGCAGAGCTTGTCCACTCCGTCGACTCTTCGGCGAAAGCCATCACTCTCACAGATGCAAACATCGCGCTCAACTTCCCCGGTGACGAACGCCACAAATCATACGCTGAGGATGCTTTCAAATTCCTCGGACGCATGGAAAAGGGCGCATACGACCTCATCGTCCTCGACCCACCCGCTTTCGCCAAACACCGCAGTGCAATCCGCAACGCAATGATCGGCTACCGCCGACTCAACGCTGCAGCTTTTGAAAAAATCGCGCCCGGAGGCATCCTCTTCACCTTCTCCTGTTCGCAGGCCATCTCCAAAGAGCAGTTCCGCCTCGCCGTCTTCACTGCAGCTGCAATGTCGGGCCGCAAGGTGCGCATCCTCCATCAGCTCACCCAACCCGCCGACCATCCTGTCAACATCTACCATCCCGAAGGCGAATACCTCAAAGGCCTCGTCCTCTACGTTGAATAGCGCTACGCGCCAAGTATGTGGAGCTTCGCTCCAAGTATAAAGTATAAAGGATAAAGTAAAGGAATCCCAAGTACCTCTCCTCTCCCCCAACATCAGCAAAACTATTATCTATACTCTATACTTTATACTCTATACTCTGATACTTAAAAAACTAATACTTAAATAAAATGTCTTTAACCAAATTCATCTATCCTGCCATGGCAGCATTAGCCATCACGTCGTGCGCATCAAAGGCCACAGACGTACAGAGCGATGATTTCGACTATACAGTCGACCGCTTCGCCGACATTGAAGTTCTCCGCTACAAAGTGCCCGACTTCGAAAAACTCACCCCTCAGCAGCGCATCCTCATCTACTATCTGACCGAAGCAGCAATCACCGGACGTGACATGCTCTGGGACCAGAACGGAAAATACAACCTTGCAATCCGCGACCTCATCGAGAACACCTACAAGGCATACGACGGTGACCGTGAAAACAAGGATTTCAAAGGTCTCGAAACCTACCTCAAGCAGATTGAATTTGCCAACGGCATCCATCACCACTATTCGATGGACAAATTCACTCCTACATTCTCACGCGAATTCCTCGCTGAACTCGTTGCCAAACTTCCTGCCGACAAGCAGCCTGAAAACGTCGAGACACTCTATGAGGTCATCTTCAACCCCGCCATCATGCCTAAACGTGTGAACCAGGCTGAAGGTCAGGACCTCATCACAACCTCAGCCAACAATCTCTACGAGGGAATCACGCAAGCTGAGGTCGAGAACTACTACAACGCCCGCAAGGACACAACCGATGCCACTCCTATCTCCTGGGGTCTCAACACCCGTGTCATCAAGGAAAACGGCAAAGTTGTCGAGCAGCCCTACAAGGTCGGCGGCCTCTACTCTGAATCCATCACCAAAATTGTCGACCTCCTTGGCAAAGCCGCACAGTATGCTGAGAACGACACTCAGCGTGGTGTCATCAACAAACTCATCGAATTCTACACCACAGGCGATCTCAAGGCTTTCGACGATTACTCAATCGCATGGGTTGAGGACACCGGTTCGCAGGTCGACTTCATCAATGGCTTCATCGAAAGCTACGGTGACCCCCTTGGCATGACAGGTGCCTTCGAATCAATTGTCAACTTCAAGAACCTTGAGGCATCACACCGCACAGAGGTCATTTCAGGCAATGCCGAATGGTTTGAACAGCACTCACCCGTCGATCCCCGCTTCCGCAAGGACAAGGTGAAAGGCGTGACTGCAAAGGTCATCACTGCCGCTATCCTCGCAGGCGATGCATATCCTGCAACCCCCATCGGCATCAATCTCCCTAACGCCAACTGGATCCGCGCTGCCCACGGCTCGAAATCGGTGACTCTTGAAAACATCACCCAGGCATACGACGAGGCCTCACACGGCAACGGTTTCAACGAAGAGTTTGTCATAGATCAGGAGACATCCGATCTCATGGATAAATATCTCTTCATCACTGACAACCTCCACACCGACCTCCACGAATGTCTCGGCCATGCTTCCGGCCGTCTGCTCCCCGGAGTTGACCCCGACGCTCTCAAGGCCCACGGCTCTACCCTTGAAGAAGCCCGCGCAGACCTCTTCGCTCTCTACTACCTCGCCGATCCGAAACTCCTCGAACTCGGTCTTCTCGACAATCCCGATGCCTACAAGGCTGAGTACTACAAATACATCCTCAACGGCCTCATGACACAGCTCATGCGCATCGAACCCGGAAAGGATGTTGAGGAAGCCCACATGCGTAACCGTCAGCTCATCTCGGCATGGGTGTTTGAGAAAGGTAAGTCCGACAACGTCATCGAAATGGTGAAGCGCGACGGAAAGACCTTCATCAAAATCAATGACTACGCCAAGCTCCGCGATCTCTTCGGTCAGCTCCTCGGTGAAGTGCAGCGCATCAAGAGCGAGGGTGATTATGAAGCCGGACGTGACCTCGTTGAGACCTACGGTGTGAAAGTCGATCCGCAGCTCCACAAGGAAGTGCTCGACCGCTACGCCAAACTCGACATCGCCCCCTACAAGGGCTTCGTCAACCCTGTCTACACCCCTGTGACCGACAAGGATGGCAACATCACCGACGTGACTGTCAGCTACGAGGAGGAATATCTTCCCCAGGTGCTCCGCTACTCTGAACAGTACCGCACACTCCCCGCTACAACTAAATAGCCCAACACTGAAATCGGAGGGTGTTTAATCCAAAAAATTAGACACCCTCTGAACATCTTCAGCAAGCTACAATTTATCCGACACATAAAATCGGCCTCATTCCGGACTATACCTGAAATGAGGCCGATTTTATGTATCGTTTTGTCTTATCGTATTTCTTACGCCTTCAGCGTTCTGTCTGAAAGAGGTTTCACCTGACGGTGACGGATCTTCCAGATCACTGCATCGTAGGGCGGAATCATCGTGCGGAACGGTTTATGCGTACTCAGCTCCTTCACATCCTGCTCACGGGTAATCAGCTCGGTTGCCACAACTTCACCTTCCGGAATATTGAGCATATCGAAGGCGTGGCGCGGAATCTCGATTGCAAGGTCACATGAATCGGATGAGAAGTTGACGGCAATCAGCAATGTCTCCCCGTCGCATGAACGGATGAACACATATTGGCGGTGAGGGTTGAGAGTCGGATTCTGATAGTTGACATACATCAGGTCGAAGAAACGGCCGTGGGCAATTGCACGCTCACGGTTGCAGAGACCGAGGATTGTGCAGTATTTCGCACGCAGCCAACGCTCTCGCGGAGTGAGCTGCGAACCGTCAGGCTTGCCGTTGTTGTACCAGCGACGAAGAGTAGCCACACTCCAATAGTCAAAGATGGTGGTGCGGCCGTCGTAACCGCTGAAACCCTCAGTATCCGTGGCCTGTTCGCCGAGCTCCTGTCCGGCATAGATAAGCATCGGACCGGTGGAAATCATAGAGCTTACAACCAATGAAGGAATCACCTTGGCAGGGTCGCCTGCATAGAATTTCGAGCCGAAACGCTGCTCGTCGTGATTCTCAAGGAAGTTGAGCATATTGCCGGATATTCCCTCGACTGTCTGCCAGCAGTTGGTGATGGTTGCCGCAGAATAGTTCGAACACTGTATGCCACGGAGCGTGTCATAGAGATTCACCTTGTCATACAGATAGTCAAAACCACCCTTTTCAATGAAATCTCGGTAAATCTTCACATCGTAGAGTTCCGCGATGAACTTGATGCGCGGATAGCGGTCCTTGACATTGGGTATCGCCCACTGCCAGAATTCGAGAGGCACCATGTGGGCCATGTCACAGCGGAAAGCGTCAACACCCTTCGAAGCCCAGAAACGCAGGATGTGGAGCATCTTCATCCATGTGTCGGGAATCGGACGGAAATGCGTGGTCCAATTTCCGGGGTCACGGCCATAGTTGAGTTTTACGGTCTCATACCAGTTGTTGACGCCCGGAAACGCCGAGAAGCAATCATCGCCAGTAGCCTTTGCGGGAAACTCGATATATGCCTTCTTCCCGGTCCCGAGATCTATTGAGGGAGCGAAAAGCTGACGGGTGATATAATAGTAGTTGTTGTTCGGGCTGAAGAACATCTCCGTATTGTCATCCTCACCGAAATCGCGGATTCCCGCAGGCTTCGCATCGCTGTAGTAGCGTCGGGCCGTATGGTTGGGGACAAAATCAATCACAACCTCAAGACCTGCGTCATGGGTGCGCGCGACAAGAGCCTCAAACTCACCCATGCGGTTCTTGACATCGACCGCGAGGTCCGGGTCAATATCATAGTAGTCCTTGATTGCGTATGGTGAACCGGCCTGTCCTTTCACGACGTATGGATTGTCGGGACGTATGCCCTCGCTGCTGTAGTCAGTCTTGGTGGCATGTTCGATCACACCTGTATACCACACATGCGTGGCACCAAGTTCCTTGATTCCAGCGAGAACCGTATCGGTTATGTCATTCATCTTTCCCGAACCGTTCTGAGCGTATGTGCCGTTCGGGAGACAGTGGTTGTTGGTATTAGTGAAGAGACGTGGTAATAACTGATAGATTATTGGTTTTCGATCCATACTACATTACTATATATACATTTTTTGCTACGTTGTGTGGCTAATCGCTTCTATGACTTCAATCTCGGTCCACGGTGGGTGAAACCCGCGTCGAGGAGTGCCGACAGAGTGCTGTCGTAGCCCGAGCGGAACACCCTGCGGATTTCCTTGAGATTGAACACCTTATATGATGCCACATCATCAATGCTTATGGCCAGATCACAGAGTTCCATCTGTGGCTGGGAATTGTTTTTTACAAGAAGATCGTATGTGCGGTGAGCGATGTCCATGATGGACTTCGGCTTTCCACGGTGGGGGACCGGACTGCAATTTATTCCGATGAGATACTTGCAACTGTCCCTGAGCGCCCATGCCGGAAGATTGGCAAGCACACCGCCGTCAACGTAGGTCACACCTCCGATTCTGACAGGCTTGAAGACAATCGGAATACTGCACGAAGCAGCCACACAGTCGACTATGCTCCCTTCCGAAAAGGCCACAGGCTTATTATTGTCGAGATCCGTGGCACATATCATGGCCGGCAGTGGCAAATCCTCAATCTTATCGTAAGGAATATGCTTTTTCAAGAACTTCTTGAAACCGTCCATCGAAAAGAAACCGTCGCGTGGCACTCCAAGCTCGGCGAAATCGCCAAACTTCACATCGCTGAAAGCCGTCACAATCTCCTCCGGAGCCATTCCGGAAGCATACATGGCCGTCACTACAGACCCGGCACTCACTCCGGCGATTATATCGGCCTTGATACCGACCTCCTCCAAAGCGAGCAGCGCACCGGCGTGTGCGAAACCTCTGGCCCCGCCCCCGCTGAGGACAAGGCCAACCTTATAAGGCTTTCTTGAAAATTTAAGCATATCAAGCATGGCGATTGCAAATTTACAACATTTCCCCCAACTTCCCCCAACTTCCCACGTTAAAATTCAGTGTTAAAATCACCATTAAAAAATACCGTTCCCTTCATTTTAATAAAAATCATCACCTATTTCCTAATGTCGGGGTAATTGAGTAACTTTGCGTTACCATGAAGTTCAGTCAGATTCCATCACATGAGAATGTGAAGCGCCAGTTGCGCGAGATGGTTGCAGACCGTCGGATTCCTCATGCCCTGCTGCTGCACGGGCCTGCGGGAATAGGTAAGTTCATGCTTGCGCGCACGTTCTCGCAATATCTCCACTGCCAGTCGCCGACGGCAGACAGTGAGCCGTGTGGCGAGTGTCCGTCATGCCGACAGCACGAGTCATTCAACCACGTCGACAGCCTGTATGTCTTTCCGGTTGTGAAAACCGACAAGCTGAAAGCTCCGATTTCCGATGACTATATGACGGAGTTCAAGGAGTTTGTCGCGGCCAGTCCCTACATGGATTTCGAGCGGTGGACAGGATATTTCGAGAAGAAAAACGCGCAGCCGGTAATCTATGTCAGCGAAAGTGAAGCACTCGAACAGCGTCTTTCAGTGACAACGACCGTCTCCCGTTACAAGACCGTGGTCATCTGGCTACCTGAAAAGATGAACGAACAGACGGCCAATAAACTCTTGAAACTCATTGAGGAGCCATTTGCCGACACGGTTTTCATCCTTGTCTCGGACAATGCCTCTGCCATTCTTCCGACAATCTATTCGCGATGCCGCCCGATTGAGATGAAACGACTGAGCGACGAGACCATCGCCTCCTACCTCACATCACGACTCTCAATTGACCCGCAGGATGCTATGGCTATGGCACACATAGCAGCCGGAGACATGAACTCAGCCCTCCGCGCCATGGATGCCACAAGCGTCAGCCGGATGTTTTTTGACCATTTCGTCAGGCTGATGCGCCTCGCATATCAACGCGACGTGAAAGGCCTGAAAGAATGGAGCGCCGACATTGCTGCGCTCGGACGCGAGCAGGAAATCAAATTCTACGACTACGCGCGCCGTCTGATACGCGAGAATTTCATCTATAACTTCCATGTCCCGGAGCTTCTCTACCTCAACCGCGACGAAGCTAATTTCAGCAAAAACTTCGCCCGTTTCATCACCGAGAATAATGCGGAGAAAATCATCATGGAGATGGACCGCGCAGCCACCGACATCGCAGGAAACGCCAATGGCAAGATTGTCAATTTCGACTTCGCCATCAAGATGATTATCCTCATAAAGAATTTCTGAAAACCACACCCCGGAAACGGGCAACACTATCGGCAACAAATATATGACCCCTTTTCTCCAACAGGTAGCATCAGCCTATATCCACAACGAACTTCCGCAACTCGCCGACTATTGCTTCGTATTCCCCAACAAGCGCAGCGGTGTGTTCTTCCGTCACTACCTCTCTCTTGAGGCACAGGGACAACCGTTCATCATGCCGGAAATCGGGACAATCGCCGAAGTGACGAACCGTTTCTCAGCCCTTACGGAAGCCCCGCGTCTCGACCAACTCTTCATCCTCTACAACGAATACCGCGAACTGAGCGACGACGTGGTTGATTTCGACCAGTTCATTTTCTGGGGTGAGATGCTGCTCAACGACTTCAATGACGTAAATCTCTATCTTGTCGACCCCCACAAGCTATTCGTCAACCTCAAGCGTTTCCGCGAAGTCAGTTCAAACTATCTGACCGAGGAACAGGTGGAAATCATCAACCGCTACTGGGGAGAACGCTTCGTCCACACAAGTCCCGACCAATTCTGGAACCATCTGCATGAGGAGGCCCCGACCTCTCTCGAAAACAAATTCCTGAAACTTTGGGAGGTGCTCGACACACTGTTCGAACGGTTCAACAAACGTCTGCTCGACAACGGAATGGCAACCCGAGGCATGTTTGCCCGCAACGCCGTCAACTATCTCAGCAAAGCAGCAGGGACAAAACTCCCCTACAAACGATATATCTTCGTTGGATTCAACGTGCTCACCCTCGCCGAAATCAAGATTTTCGAGAAACTGCAGGCACGTGGAGCCGCTGATTTCTATTGGGACATGGCCTCACCGTCGTTCCGCGACGAAGGAAACCGTGCCGCATTTTTCATGAGGCGCAATGTCGACTGTTTCCCCTCCCGCTACGACTTGAACGAACTTTACCCCGAAAAACCAAGTTTCCCGGAAATACACATCACGGGAGTCCCGACCGCATTCGGTCAGACCAAGGCTGCGGGACTTCAACTTTCGGAATGGATTTCCGACGGTTCGATAAGCAATCCTGCAAACGCCATCGACACAGCAGTAGTCCTCCCTGATGAATCGCTCTTCATTCCCATGATTCATGCTGTACCGGCAGAGATCACCGCACTCAACGTGACCATGGGTTTCCCGCTGAAAAGCACATCCATCTCATCGCTGATGTCAGCGATAGTCAGTATGCACCTGCGGGCCTCACGTTCACGCAACGAGTGGAGCTATTTCTACGAAGACCTGCGCGCAGTCCTGACCCATCCGCTCCTTCAGGCTATGGACCCCGAAGGGTGCAACGCACTGCTGCGCCTGATGCTCGACCGGCGACTTTACATGGTACCCGCATCGAAAATAGCCGAGACCTCCCCTGCCCTCGCCTTCATCTTCACCCCCGTCCGTGACACGAACGAAGTGGAGGAGGTCCACACCTACTTCTTCGACCTCATCGAAGGGTTGCGCGCTTTCACCGCCACACGCAAGGAGCTAAAAATCGAGAACTACTTCCTCGACACATATCTTGTCGAACTCGAAAACCTCCGCGCCGCCTGTGCAAGATGGAGCATCACGATGCGCGACAAGACCTTCATCGAACTTCTCCAACGCACCATATCGTCGGTCAGCGTCCGTTTCACCGGTGAACCGCTCGCCGGATTGCAAGTGATGGGCGTGCTTGAAACCCGTGCGCTCGACTTTGACAAGCTCATCATGCTCTCGATGAACGAGCATGTGTTCCCTCACAAACAATACACCCGCTCGTTCATCCCCGACACACTGCGCCGCAGCTACGGCATGGCAACCACAGAACTCCAGGAGTCAATCTTCGCCTATTCGTTCTACCGCCTCATC
This sequence comes from uncultured Duncaniella sp., assembly GCF_910577345.1. Classification (GTDB taxonomy): domain Bacteria; phylum Bacteroidota; class Bacteroidia; order Bacteroidales; family Muribaculaceae; genus Duncaniella. The sequence continues at coordinate 150,645 of NZ_CAJTMT010000004.1, read as the reverse complement.
TCGCGCGCATCAAAAGTCAGACTCTGCTACGACGCCCGCACCCTGAGCGGAAAAAACAGCGAAATCTCCCGCTATATCGCGCAACTTCTCTATCTCTTTCCCGAATGCCGCATCGAGCACGACCTTGCCTCCTTCACCACCCATCCTACGGAAGAGGAAGCAATCGTGGTTGAAAAATCTCCGGAAATCATGGAGAAACTGCGTGAATTCACGCCTCCGGGACGCCGCACACTATCGGCAACCGCCATCAACGACTATATCAACTGTCCGCTGTCATTCTACCTCAAGCGCATCTGCCGTCTTGACCTTGATGAAGACGTGATGGACTACATGGACTCCGGCACATACGGAAGCATCCTGCACGAAGTGGCCGAACGGCTCTACAAGGAACTGCGGGGCGACCGCGACGAGGTAAAAATCACGGAAGAAATACTCGACAGTTTCATCCGCGACGAAGTGCGCATGGACGGAATCATCACTGAACTTATCAATGAGAAATACAACCGAATGCCCGAAGGGGACAGGACCCCACTCGTTGGCGAAAGCCTCGTCCTCGGGAAAGTGATGAAACATTTCCTCATCCTCATGTTCCGGCGCGAGAAAGAGATTGCCCCCTTTGATTTCATCGACGGCGAACACAAGGTAGAGGGTACGATGAAGATTTCCGACAATCTGACAGTCAACATCCTCCAGTTCATTGACAGAATTGACAGAGTGTATCCCGGAGGACGCTATGGCGAAGGACTCGGATTGCTCAGAATCGTCGACTACAAAACGGGGTCAGACAAGACCGATTTCAGCGATATGGACGACCTCTTCAATCCTGAAACCGACCACCGAAGGAAAGCCATCCTACAGCTGATGTTCTACTGCAACGCATACGCAGGCAAAATCAAATATGACGGAGCCATAATGCCCCAGATATATTCCTTCAAGACCCTTTCAACCACCGGACTGCGTCCGCTTTCATACCAAAAGGAAGACTTCACCGACTACCGTGTCATCAACCACCTCTTCATGGAGCGCTTCAGAGCTACCGTCGGGGAGATGTTTGACCCGAACGTACCGTTCACCCAAGCTGTCGATGATTCCGCCTGCAAATTCTGCGGATTCAAACCCATCTGCCGTAAACACTGATGAAACTTTATATCCACATCCCTTTCTGCCACTCGAAATGTGCCTACTGCGACTTCTATTCCACACCCAAGCGCGAATGGATGGATGCTTTCATTGACGCGGCCATCAACGAATGGAAAGAACGGTCGGAAAACCTGAACGATGTGATTGACACTCTCTATCTTGGGGGAGGAACGCCATCGTCGCTTCCGCTTCCGTTGCTGAAACGTTTGCTTGACGCGCTTCCACTTGATGCAGGGGTCTTGCGCGAAGCTACCATCGAAGCCAATCCGGAAGATGTGACCGAGGAATGGGTGCGTTTCATCATAAATGATACGCCTTTCCGGCGGGTCAGCATGGGCATACAATCTTTTTCTGACGATGAGTTGAAAATCATCGGCCGACGCCATGACAGCCGCCGCGCCATCGAGGCTGTTGAGACACTGCGGTCAGGAGGAATCGACAATATAAGCTGCGACCTCATCTACGGACTCCCCGGACAAGATATGGATTCATGGAAACGTTCACTCTCCACTCTCATATCGCTACGGCCCGAGCATCTGTCAGCCTATCTGCTCTCCTACGAACCGGGCACACGTCTCAGCGCGATGCTTGAACGGGGTAAAATCACTGAGGCTGATGAGGAACTGGTCGAGGCCATGTACACACATCTCTGTCAGGCCACCTCAGCCGCAGGATACGGCCACTATGAAATTTCAAACTTCGCACTTCCGGGTCGCGAAGCAATCCATAATTCATCATATTGGGACGGCTCACCGTACATAGGCCTCGGACCGGGTGCCCACTCATGGGACGGTGAGAAAAGATGGTTCAACCCTTCGAACCTGAAAGATTACATCGCACACAACGGGAGCGGAACGGCAATCGTCGAGGAAGAGGATACCGACAACCGCTTCAACGATATGCTGATTACGCGCCTGCGCACAGCCAAAGGTGTAGATGTGGCTGAGATGCAAAAACTGTTCGGTGATGAAATCACCCGGACATTCACTGCCCAGACATTGCCTCTGCTTGAAAAAGGGTTGCTCGAATACCGACAAGAAACGGATACATACGCAATTCCGGAACGACATTGGCTGACATCAAATGCCATACTTCTCGAACTGATAAGAGTATAAACAACTTTCACACTATCATACACATCCATCTTATAACATCTCATATCATGATTGCAAAACGTATATTCTCGACAATTGCCCTCACATCCCTATTCACTGTATTGCTCCATGCCTCAGAACCGACGCTTATCGGTAGGCGCGGATGCGGATTTGCAGTTGAAAACAGTGCGGAAGCCTACCGTGAAGGCGCACGCAGAGGCTATGAAATGATGGAAGCCCATGTACGTCTTACGGCTGATTCGGTGTTTGTCACCTCACACGATGGCAAGACCGACCGCCTCGGCGGCAAATTAAAAGTGGCAAACTCGACCTTGGCGGATTTGCGCAGCGAGGTCTATACTCAGCAACGCGACAGCGCTACCTATACAGGCTCGACAATATGCACAGTCAGTGAATTTCTTGACATCTGCAAGGACAACGGTGTGGCACCTCTTCTCCATCTCAAAACACTGTCAAAAGACACGAAGAACTGCGGTTTCCTCACCCCACTCGCCGAACTCGTCAAGAGCAAGGGACTTGAAGGAAAGTGCGTAATCCTCACCTCCGAGCCCGACTATATCGACTATCTGATGACCAAACATCCCGACATGCAACTGCAATTCCAGGCCGATGCAAAATGGCAGGAGCGTTTCGACTGGTCGTGCGCGAAAAAACTTGACGTGCAGATCCGTGCCGACCTCGTCGATGCCGACTGCATCCGGAGATACCATGATGCCGGAGTGAAGGTCAACGTCTGGACAGTAAATACTACGGATGACTTTAAGCGGCTGAAGGATATGGGAGTGGACTATATCGTCACGGACTATCTGAAATAAATTTCAAACTTTCACCTCCCGGTATTTGTTTGTGATACTAAAATGACTAACTTTGTAATAAAAATGATATCACAATGGAAGTAGTATTGGAAAAGAAGGCCCATGTATTCAGACTGCCGGTATATTTACTCGACAAACTTAAAGAGCTTGCCAAGGAAGATCGCAGAAGTCTCAATAATTATGTAGAGGGACTTCTTCTTGATGCCGTGTATCATGAACCGAATGAAGAAACAATAGCATCCCTGAATGAAGCAAAATCAGGAATGCTTGAAGGACCGATCGATACGTCAAGCGTAGAGGCCATGATCAAGTCCATCGGTTTATGAAAGAACTCCGCTTTACACGACAATTCAAGAAAGACTTGAAAAAATTCTTGAACAAACCTAAACAGCTACGAGAACTCAAGGATGTCCTTGACATGCTAAAAAATGAGATTCCCTTACCCGAAAAATACAAACAACACCAACTATCCGGAGAATACAAAGGATGTCTGGAATGTCACATCGAAGGGGATTTCCTATTAATATGGTATGATGAGGAATCAAACACTATCGCACTATTCAGACTTGGTTCCCACTCGGAGCTGTTCAAAAAATAAATATTCCTCCCAATTATGGCACTATTCAGTTTTCTTTCAAAAAAGAGCGAACCTATCAAATTTCCATATAAGACCGACATACACTGCCACATCCTGCCGGGGGTGGATGACGGATCGCCCGATGTCGACACATCGGTTGAACTTGTGAAACGTATGCGGAACTGGGGCATCGAGCGTATCATCGCCACCCCACACATCACCGAATCCACATTCCCGAACACTCCCGACGTGCTTGATCCAGCACTTCAGGAACTTCAGGACGCACTGGCAAAAACGAGTCCGGACATTGATCTGACCCGTGCATCTGAAAACCGAATCGACGACTTCTTCCGTTCGGAATTGGCCAAAGGGCAGATTACCACTTTCCCGAACAAATATATCCTTGTTGAGAACTCCTTCCTGCAGGAACCGTGGCAACTCGACCAATTCCTGTTTGATTTAAAAATCCAAGGGTATCATCCGGTCTTGGCCCATCCCGAACGTTACTACTATTATTTCGAGGAACATCCGGAGCGCTATGAGCAGCTTCACCGCGCCGGCACACTCTTTCAAATCAATGTGCTTTCACTCGCAGGAGCATATTCTAAAAAAGAGAAACGCACAGCCGAAAAACTCATTGAAAAAGGCTTCGTGGATTTCCTCGGCACTGACCTCCATAACTTCCGTCATGCAGATGCAATCGACGAATATTTGACAACAAAAGATGCACGTCGCCACTTCGAAGCTCTTGAAGGCAGATTGCTTAACGACAAAGTCTTCATCTGAGAATATTCTGATATTATATCATCACAAAAGTCCTGACAGATACCGAATCTATCAGGACTTTTGTATTTCATAGAATACATCTTTAATACGCAGGGAATTTATAGGACACGCATGAAGGAAGTGGAAATTGCGACAATGCTGTTTTCAATTGTTCATAAACTTCCGTAGTTCCGGTAGAATGTCGAGACAGGCCTGTCGGCCCATAGCATAGACCGACTTCATTTTCTCAGGGTTCATCTCGACGCGACCGATTGGAAGAGGCTGCGATGGAGCAATCACAAAAGCCGTCCCCTGACGGGCCTGTGAATGCACGAAATCCAACTGTGCATTATACATCTCATGACGACGAGCCATTGCTTCAGCTATTTTGGGATAGCGGCGCATGAACAGTTTAAACAGCCATTTTGAGGCGGGACGTTTACGGTAGTCAATCGGTTGCGTAAGCACAACCACATTGCGCCCGAAACCTTGATGCTGAAAGTATTCCAAGGGGATGGAATCGCTGATACCACCGTCGAGAAGCAGATGTCCGTCGGCCACACGCACCGGACGCGTCACTATCGGCATCGAAGCCGAAGCACGAAGCCATTCGAGAGAATCATAGTCAACCTTGTCCATACGGTAGTAGACAGGCTCTCCGCTGTTGACATCCGTGCAGACAAGATGAAACTCAATCGGATTCTTCTCAAACGTCGCACAGTCGAAAATGTCAAGTTCAAGAGGAAGGGTATGATAAGCAAACTCCGCGCCGACCAAATCACCGGTCGACAGGAGTGAGCGAAGCCCCATGTAGCGCGGATCCTTACAGAAACGGAGATTGTAGCGGAGCGCTCGTCCGGGCTGACGGGATTTGAAATTGCAACCGAAACTCGAACCGGCGGAGACGCCGACAAGTCCGTCGAAATCTATGCCGTTTTCCATCATAACGTCAATGACACCGGCTGTGAAAAGCCCGCGCATGGCTCCGCCTTCAAGTACAAGTCCTGTCCGCACGTTCATTCTTCAATCTATAATGGGTATGTTTAGTAGAGTGTTTAATAAACAGCGTAAAGATACGGATTTTTGCGGAAGCTCACTGCATTTCCGTGAGATATTTCCAATACCTGACAGGCATATCGGCCCGCTGTTTGCGCGGATTCGTGCGTTCGGCAATGGCGATATGTTTGACATAACTGCGCCACAGTTCCTGATATAGCGGTTCGTCGGGGTCCATCATCTCCTCTGAAAGCCGTCCGGTGGAAAGATAGTAGCCGTCAGACTTCAGAGTGATACGCCTGACCTCATCACCATCATGGTGATAGCCATAGTCACGCAGCCGGTCATAGATAATGAACGGCTGGTCGGAGAAACGGTCGGCAAAATGCTTTATAGCGAACGGTAGCACATCGAAAATCGGCTCGACCATTGAAAAATATGTCCCGTCGACAGCTTTCTGAAATCTCACGAACTGCAAAAGCCGATGAGCCTCACCGCGCACTCTCCGCGCCTCTTTCACCAAAGCAAGCACAGCCGGGTCGGAAAAATCATTTTCAATCGACGGAGTGCTTACAACCGCACGGCTGATGAAACGCAGGGCCAACAATGGAAAATCCGGATTGTCTGTAAGAAATGCGGCGGTCAGAGCTGTCCTCGCACCCGCAGATACAGATTTGCCAAGTTTAGTCCAGACACGACGGGCTTTCACCTCATCGGTTTCCACTGAATGGAGAACATCGTAGAACAAGGGCAATGCTCCATCAGGAGCAAGAAGCATATCCGGGGACTCCTTGCGCGCGAATGAATCAAAGACCGCTGTCAGCAATCCGTCGAAACTTCCGTCGAAACGATAAATAATCATGTGAAATCAAATGAAAGTTGAAGAGGATTGTCGCGCTTTGTCCGGCGCTCTGTAAGGATACGTCTGACATATTCCGGCGATGTGTCAGCAATGGAGGCAACCGTAAGCTCGCCACAGGTAATGAAATATTTCGCACGCTTCATCGCCACCCCGATTTTCGACAGATGCGACGAATTAAGATGGCGGTAGCGACGGGCATTGACAATCAGTGTCGCGGATTTCACGCCGATACCCGGGACACGAAGAATCATCTCGTAAGGCGCACGGTTAATATCAACCGGGAAAGCCTCGGGATGCCGCAAGGCCCACCCGAGCTTGGGATCCACCTCAAGGTCGAGATTCGGATTTGATTCATCCGTAATCTCCTCAGCCTTGAATTTATAGAAACGCATCAGCCAATCGGCCTGATAAAGACGGTTTTCACGGACAAGCGGAGGTTGCTTGAGCTCAGGCAGACGATTGTCGTAGGCATTGACGGAGACATAGCCCGAATAATAGACACGACGCATGGTCGGCATCCCGTAGAGAGCCGACGAAGTCAGGAGTATGTCGCGGTCGGTGTCAGGCGACGCACCGACAATCATCTGCGTACTCTGTCCGGCGGGAACAAAACGCGGGACATGGCGCATACGTTTCTTGTCCTCCTCACATTGCAAGACACCCTGCCGGATATACGACATGGGCTCATAGACGCTCTTGTGGTCCTTCTCAGGAGCAAGAAACTTCAACGACTGCTCACGCGGAATCTCAATGTTGACACTCATGCGGTCGGCATAACGTCCGGCCTCATCGACCAGCTCTCGCGACGCACCGGGAATACTTTTCAAATGGATGTAGCCATTGAAACGATGCACTTCCCGCAGATCCTTGGCAATGCGGGCAAGCCGCTCCATCGTGTAGTCAGGATTCCTTACCACTCCCGAACTAAGAAACAACCCCTCGATATAGTTCCGTCGGTAGAACTCCATGGTGATGTCGACAACCTCGGAAACCGACAAAGTCGCACGCGGAATATCATTCGACCGGCGGTTGATGCAATAGGCGCAGTCATACATACAATAGTTCGTCAGCATCACCTTCAACAAGGCAATACACCGTCCGTCGGCAGCGAAACTGTGGCAGATACCAACTCCTCCCACCGTATTGCCGACCCCTTTTCCGGCATTACGGCGGACAGTGCCGCTTGACGAACATGATACGTCATACTTGGCAGCCTCAGCCAATATCTTCAATTTTTCGAGCGTTGCTTCCGTCATGATAGTGCAAAGTTACAACACCACGGTGCCGGAATGCCGCACAGGCAAGTTAAAAAGTGTTTCACAAGGATTAAACACCCTTAAAATACATCTGTGCGATTTATACACTTACTTTGTAAACTTCACTGAAAGGCTGACGGTGCGCGGACGCAGAGAGTAGGTGTAGGTATATGTGTCGAGACCGCTGTAGAGCGAATAGTAATATGTACGGGTGTCAAGTATATTGTCTGCACGAAGAGTCAGCTTGACCTTACCAATCTTATAGCTGATGCCAAGGTCAAAAAGCGAGATGTTCTTGCGTGATTTATCAGACAACTGCTTGCGCACAATCTCCGCTTCACCGAAGAGGTCAATTCCGCTACCCGGATAGAATGAAAGGCGGAAATCATTTGACATCATGTCGAATGAATCATGCACTCCGAGATAACGGCTGAATGTTTTGGTGAACGAGCCTTTCCAATTCAACTCCACCCATCGCCACGGTGCAAGATTGAAACGTGGGTTCAGTGAGAATGACCGGCCGAAATATGGAATGATGCGATCCTGCTGCATCATCTCGCTCCGCGACCAGGAGTAGGAACCGCCAATGGTGAATTTTCCACCGAAATCGGGCCACTGCTTCGTCACAGAAGCCATCGCCGTCATTGATTGAGAACTGTTGTCGTTGGCAAGTCCACCGACTGTCACCTGAGAATCGGTGACATATTGCGAACCAAGCACATTGCGGTGTGTGCGGGAATAGGAAATGTCGGCATTCGCAAACCAGAACTCAAACGGTTTCTTGAAATCGATGCCAAGCGACGATGTGAAGGTACGGTTACGCGCAAGTATGCCGGATGCCGCGCGACGACTACGCCATGAGGTCATTATCGGAGCTGTCATCAGGTCAAGCACGTCGCCTATCGAATGAGAATAGCCCTCACGGACCAATGCACTCACATTGGGAGTGAAATTATATTTGAATCTTACAGACGGACTGACGTAGGGTCGGTCATGACTGATACGCTCACCTGTTCCCCGGTTGCGGGCGTGGAAAAACAGGGCCCGCAACCCAATATTGCCCGACAACTCAAACCTGCGCCCCGGAGCGGTATATTCAAATCCCGGAGCGACATCAATGTTAAGACGTTTGCCGTGGACATCATTCCGGCTATCCATAGCATCAAGTAAACTTTCAACCTCATCGGACGTGAAATCAACCGACAGCGGAAGGGTCAGTCTCCAGCCTCTGAGAAGCCAGACAGTGCTTCCTCCCAACGCTCCCCTCAATGTCCGTCCGGAAAGAGTCTGCAGGGCTGATTCATCCGGAGAATTGGAATCCGTCACCCGAAGGTCGGTCACCGGAGAGATATTGCATGAAGCCTCAGCCGAAAGATTCCATATCCGCTCACCGATGCGCTGCCGCCATGAGAAACGGTCATTGAGATTGAACACCCGGAGACTGCGGTGCTGCCTGAGGTCAAGCGCATCGCTGAGAGTGTTGAAATCGTTGGTCTGAAACTGTCCGGAGGCTGAAAAGCTGTTGGACAGATAGGAGTCGTCGCGGTTGCTTGTGTAGGTGAGGTCGAGAGTCGGATTGTGGACATGACTGAAAGGAGTGTTGCGCTCACGGATGACTATGGGATTGGCCGTTCCGGAATAGTATTCCGTTGTCTGGGTGTAGGCATACTCAGTCGAGGTGTAGGCATACGAGGCGTTGACTTTCAGCGAACTCTCATCGCTCAGTTTGTTCATGAAATTAAGGCTGACACTGCGGTCCTCCGGCGAGATATAGCGACCGGATTTCAACGGCGGAGTGCTCCCTCCGAGGTTTCCAAGAGCTGAGGAAGCAAGTCCATCCTTTTTGGCAGAATATCTATAGACACTTATATGGCTGCGGAGGTCACCCATTGCAAACTCATCGAAATTACCTGCCTTGACCGACAGCATTGTCTGAAACTTCGGGGTAAACATCATCCCGGTTGCCCCCAGACGATAGAGCCACTTTCCGCCGTAGCCGACGAGCGCATCGGACGAACCGACAGGCTTGAACTTAACCTTTGATTTCAGTTTGATGTTTAGAGCGACGTCGTCGGTCTGCGCGCCCTTGTCGATTTTCGCGTCATGGTGATTGTTGAGCACCTGCACATCGGTCACATAATCCGCGGGAAGATTCCGTGTGGCCATATTGTAGCGACCGCCAAGCATATCCATCCCTTCGATGTAGAAGTTGCTTATGCCCTTTCCCTGATAACTGATTTTCCCGCTTCTCGCAACCTCTATGCCGGGAAGTTTCTTCAAACCGTCCTCCAGAGTGACATCACTTTTGCCAAGATAGGATGCAAGATTATAGACGAGCGTATCACCAAGGATATTGATACGGGGCACACTCACACTGACCTCACGCAACTCGGTCGAGGCGGCAGGCAGACGGAAATCAACAACGGCCGAACGGTTGGCTATCCTCCTTTTAACCGTAGAGAAACCGATACACTGCACCGTCACATCAAGAGAATCCACTGCGAGCGCGGGAACCTTGAGACGATAGTCACCATCGGACCCCACAGAAGCATACGCCTTGAGCTTACCACCCGAATATACCCTTACGACAGCTCCTGCAAGAGCATCCTTTCCGGCAGCATCACGGACCTTGCCCGTCACGCTGACTTGCCCCCGCACCGCAAGGGAGCAGAGGGCAAGCAGCATGAAAATGAATACCCTTGGAATCATTACTACTATTTAATTTATTCTATACTTAATATTAAGAATGTCATTGGAGTTCAATGGGAGTGTAACCGTTCGGACGCTTGGGTAGCCGGACACCATTAATCAATACCGCTCCACCTTTGAATACGGTTACATCCTTGATTGACTCCACAGGGATACGTTTCATCGGATCCTCCTCGAAATAATTTTTCGCTTTCACAAACTTGTCGCGTGAGGTTGACTGAAGCTGGCTGTTCTGCGCCTTCACGATGTCGCCGCTACCCTTGCGGAAAGCCGTGGCAGTGAATGTGTGAATGCCTTCCGAATCACTGACCTTCATTATCAACCCCGGCAGCCCTGCGAATTTCCACGGACCGAAGCCGGCGGGAATCTCCTCCGTGAACCATGCCGTCCAGTCGCGGCCACCATAGCTGCAAGTGGCCTTCATGCAGGGATAGTCGCAGACGGTCAGGGTGTCTTCCGACAGTGTCCAGTCAAAAGGAGCGAAATCCTCGGCATACTCAACCGTGTTGGGAGTGATGATGTCGACATAGCGGGTCTTCCCCTCCGGAGAGTTCTGAAACACCTCTCCGGTGAAAAGGTATTCCACCCTTCCGAGGGCATCCTGCAACTTTTTGACAGCCTCCAGGTCGGCGCCCGACATTGATTCAAGCGAATCGACCCTGAAAGCATTCAAATCCGTAAACTTCGCCACGGAAGGATTGAACTGGAGAATGGTAGCGTATTCCTCGTTGACCTTGTCGCCATTTTTACGGGTCGCAACAACATCGTAGGCATAGATGCACTCATAGTCAGCCTTGCCAAGGCGATCGTAGCCTTTAGGCTTTGCGGGTTGAGACTTAGCATCAGATATCGGCTTACTGCCGGTGCTGACAACTTTAATATCGCCGGACGCTTGCGCAGCGACCGAAAATGGCAACAGAGAGGTGGCACCTGCAAGAATGCAAGCGCGAAAAATAGATTTCAACATGATAAGGATTAGGTATTATCGAATAGCAGAAGTCGCTACGACGGGAAGAATTCACACCCGACTCATAGTCTCAGCATATTCTTTGTTTACATATATATGTATGGTCGGGCGTGGGTCACTCTTGCGCACAGAAATCGAGTCAATCCGGCTGGGATCTATCTGTTCGAGAAAAGCCTCACCCCCGGAGGTGACATTACGGTCGTTGAGATAAATCGCCATAGACTTGACATCAACATCTTTGGCTTTGGCTGAGTCATCAGTCTTGAGTTGGATGACGCTCTTTGCCTTGCCGTTGAGAGCGAGAGGAGCCTGCGTGGCAGGTTTCTCAACAGGAGCAGCCTTCTGCTCCTCATCCTTGTTTCCTTTAATCCTGAAAGTGACAGGGAGGGTGTACCAGACAGAAACAGGTTTACCGCCGAGCATACCCGGGGTGAATTTCGGCAAAGAGGAGATCACTCTCTTGGCTTCCGCATCAAGAAGCGGGTCGACAGAGCGAATCACCTTGACCTGACCGATGGCTCCGTCGCTCTTAACAACGAACTGCACGACCACACGACCCTGAGTCCCTTTCTCGTAGGCTTCCTTAGGATAATTGAGATGCTCACCGACATATTTAAGCAAGGCAGCTTCTCCACCGGGGAACTGAGGTTTCACCTCGACAACCGAGAACACCTGGTCACCTGACTGCGCAGTGGCATCGTTGACAGCAGACGGAGCGGAGGGTGCTGCGGAAGAGGTGACCTCAGCAGTCTTGCTACTGCCGGAAGTGAGACGGAAAGTAATGGGGATTGTATACCAGACAGCGACAGGCTTTCCACCGACAGTGCCGGGGGTGAATTTCGGAAGGCTCTTTATCACCCTCTCCGCCTCGGCATCACATTCGGGACTTACCGAACGGATGACATTGACATCACCGATGCTGCCGTCCTTCTGGACAACGAACTGGGCTATCACCCTACCCTGGGTCTGTGCCTTGGCAGCCGCCTCGGGATAGCGGATGTTGGTAGCCACATATTTCATAAGCTCAACCTCACCGCCGGGATACTGCGGCATCTTCTCAACCTTCTTGTAGACTTGACCGCCATCAGCAAGAAGAGCATCCGCAGAGCCTGTCACGGGCTTCATTGACTCCCGGCTCTCAGCCGCAGGCGATGCGGTTTGCGAATCAGAAGAATTTTCATTACTTTTGTAGCTGACAACCACGATTTCCTCGAGTTGGGGAGATTCGACCGGAACATCGGGAAGAGTTTCAACCGGAGTTTCAATCATGGTCGCATCCGAAGTGTCGGCGAGAACCGACGCAACGGCATCAAGATTAGCTACTGCAAGCGCCACGCCGAGTGCGGGCACGAGGGCCAGACCGCGCAGACGGCGGGAGGCCGGAGATTTTTGATTGTACATCATAGTAATTCGCTTCTTAAGTTTACTGTGATTCAGGCTGTTGGCAAGTGACGGGAATCTCGCGCCGACAGCCTTTTTAATTAATAACATCTGATAGTCACGCGCACAGACGCCTGAGGCAAGCACAGCGCTGTCCGCCTGATATTCGTGGACGGTCTTCAACTCCTCGCGCATGAGCCATGCAGCGGGATTATACCACTGGAATATACCCACAAACTGTGCGACAAGAAGATCGATCCAATGGCGCAGACCCAGATGCTGGAGTTCATGGACGAGAATCATGTCGCCATTCTCATTCCAGTCCGCGCGGTTCATCACCACATATCTGCACCAACTGAAGGGAGCAATCCCTTCATCGTCGGTCACAATCACGACCTTGTTGCCATATCGTCCGACCTCCTCACCGCGTGTGATTATCCTGCGGAGGCGCATTCCGACCCAAAGAGTCTGACCGATTGTGAAGACCACACCTCCAAGATAGACCCACAGAAGTATCGTGAGCCATATCGGCTGATGCGGGACTTCGGCAATCACCACCTCATCCATCCCGGCCATCAAATCGGCCATGTCAATCTCGGCCAAAGGCATCGGGACGGGAACCGAAGCCGTCAGGCCGCTGAGCCGGTTGCCGACGGGAAGAGCAAACAAGGCCACAGCATAGATTATCCAGAGCGCAGCACGGTTATAACGGTGTTGGTTCTCCCCTGCCATCATCCACTTATATGTGAGATAAAGCAAGGCGAGGAGAATGGAACTGTAGAGAGAGTATGACAGCACTGAGCCCATGGAGATGAATTTAAAAGGTGAGGAATGAATGTGGATATATCCGGGGGGAAGAGCGGATTATTTCTTGGCGTTCTTGCGCTCGATAAGATCCATAATCTCGCGGAGCTCGTCGTCCGACATCTGCTCCTGCTCAACGAGAGCTGAAACTGCGTTCTTGTAGGAATTGTTGAAGTAGTCCTTCACGAGACGGGCCACCGAACGCTTCTGGAAGTCTTCCTTCTTTGCGACGGCATAGTAACGGTAGGTGGGACCGAACACTTCATGAGCCACATGTCCTTTCTCTTCAAGGATGCGAACGATTGTGGAGAGGGTGTTGAAGTGAGGCTTCGGTTCCTCATGGATATTGACCATCTCACGCACGAAGAGCGGACCGCGCTCCCAAAGCATCTGCATGATTACCAATTCTTTTTCTGTAAGCAACTGAGGTTTACGTCCTGGTCTCATAAGCGATAATGTAATTTAAGTTATGATTAATGATGTTGATAGTTGTTTGAAAAAATTTGCGGTGTGAAACGATAATAAATACGTTTCACACCGCAAAGATAAAACTAATCGCGACGTATTCCAACTATTGCGATAGTTTTTATAGTTAATTCTTGTTAAAAAATTCTATATGAAAATCGTATTCCAACAGTAGGGTATACTTTAAAAGCTTTCAGTACATCCACATAATCACCCGGTTTTCCCTTTATGTTTTTCACTTCCGAAGTCAAGTCCACCCCATCATGGGTTATCAGAGTAGGAGAACCTCCCCACATCATCATACCACAATCTACATCAAGTTTAAACCTACCTTTTTTATCAAGCGTGCTCGTATAGCCAAGTCCAAGATACGGTTTAAAAGCGTTGACAAATGCAGTAGCTTTAACCATACCATCCGAATCCGGCTGCATCATATATGGACTACCGTCTTTAAAATCACCGATATGAATACCCATCCGCCCTTCACTCTCTAACTTTTCTCTTATTTCATCTATCAGGAAGGGATCGAAGTTAACACCACCAATAGGTTTATCGTATGCATCATCACTCATAATATAATCATAGAAGTGATTGTATATATTCACCGCAAGCAATGATGGCATTTCTCCCATAGTATTAATGGCCTTTGCAATCTTCCGAGAACCAATATAGAAGCCCGCAGTAAATCTCCACCCTTTTTCAGGCCAAGGATATACATCTACAAGGAGTTTAAAACTTGTCATTGTAGGTTTCCCATCAATATCAATGCGATCATCAACCTTGATACCCGTCAAACCTTCCATGTATTTCTGCATTTTGTCAAAATTCTCTGAATTTACACCTCCATCCGTATAGCTTTGAAGACTGAATGACATCGGAAATGTGAAACGCGGCATGTAGTCCACTCCAGCTCTGAGGCGAAAATTATCAGTAATATTTGTTGCCACATCAACCCCGAGTCCAGTACTCCCGGCAGAAATGCCCACCTCGAATCTATTGAACAATTGGTGTCGTGTGTTCAAATCCGAATGTGATATATTAGCCGTAAACTGTGCACAAACATGTGTTACAATACTAAAACAAAACATGGCAACTACTAATCGCCGACATTTTACAAAAGGGATAATCATTGTTACTGAATAAACGATTGGTCATTTCATTTGATCTTGGATTCTGAATCTAACATGTAAACCAAATTCTAATCCTGCCACAAAGATAGCAAAATACTCTAAATTTCTGAAAATTTATTCCTTGAAACATTTTTTTTGTTAAAATATATAGTTTTTGTCATAAAATTATTACCTTTGTCACTTGATAAATTTATCATTGCGGTACTTGCATTATTATCAAGTTTATGATGACGACAGTATTACTTACAACACAAAAATAAATACTCACATTAAATCAACTATTATTTCTGATTATTGGTGACAACCATCTCTGTCCTACGTCTGAAAGACATACATCTACCCATAGAGAAATTACAACAAACAATATATATCTAAAATTAAAAACTGAAATGAAGAAAAAGTTTATCTCAGGACTGCTTCTCATGGCCGTAACTGCCGGAGGATTCAGCACTCTAACGTCTTGCAAGGATACGGACGAAGATCTCCGTACTGAGCTCATGGGGCAGCAGGCAAACCTGCAAGCTGCACTTGATGCTTTGAACCAAAAACTTTCGGACTGCTCCACTAAGTGCGCAGATGAAATCGTACGTTTGGAAAACCTCATCAAGAGTCAACCCCATTACACTGAGAATGAAATCAAAGGTTGGATTACCGACCTTACAAGTCAATACGCAACTCAGGAAAGTCTCAATGCGCTTGAGAAACGAGTCAAGGCTCTCGAAGAAAAAGATTTCAACCAGTTCACACCTGAGCAGGTTGCTGAGATCCTTGCACTCCTTACAACTGTAAATGGTGAAGGCGGTCTTGTCGATGAAGTCAGCTCACTCAAAAAAGTAATTTATGGAGATGGAACAAATCCTGGCCTACTTTCCACTGTTACTGATCTTGAGAAATGGTTTGCCGGAATCGGTCTTACTCCCGCAGAATTTCAGGAACTCGTTAAACAAGGGCAATATATAATCAGCAATAAAGCCGCTCTCGATGCTCTTGTAAAATTACAAAACGACGGCACTCTTAACGAAGATGCCCTTAAGGAACTTAATAAATACTATACTGATCTTGCCGGCATCGACAACATGTATCAAAACATATTCGCAGATGCCAAACTTCCTGAAGGAGAAACCAATTGGTGGAATTACGGAGAAGTGATGCAGAACATCAAAGATAACTCTGCTGCTATCGCCGCTCTTCAAACTCAGGTAGACGAACTCCTCGGCCGAATCAATGGTATGGTAACAAGCCTTGTTCTTCAAGCAACTACCAATCCCGTTTTTGGATCTTTCAACACACCGTTTGGTATCAACTCGATGGTTCTCATGTCATACTACGGGCATCTTGCAACCAGTGTACGCGAGTTCCCGGTATCAGGTGTAGGTGCTGAATGTTATAATGACTATCAGGACATCGATTGGAACTCGATTGTTTCTACCCCATATATTCCTGAGAACCAGATTATCGCAAGTCTCAATGAAGAAGGACAGGCTATTCTTGGCAATCTTTGGTTCACAGTCAATCCCGCTACTGTAAACACTGTTAATCTTGATGGCTTCAGCCTTGTAAACAGCCTTGAAGAAACTTCAAAAGTCAATCTTAAGGTTATCAAAGATGACAACACATCCATCAAGTTCGGTGTGAACTCTACCCGTGCCGCTGGCAATGGAAATGGCCTTTACCGTGCGGAAGCAAGCGTGGCCCCTGAAAATCTTGATGCCATCAAGGTAAATATCGAAGCTGGCCTCAAAGATGCTCTTGTAAACGCAGTTAAAAATCACACTGCTGCCGACATGGCACACATGCTCAAAGCAATCTACAACCAACTTCAGAATGTTTGTGATGCAAATGCTCTCCGCTACACATACGAATCAGTAGCCGGAAAGGGTGATGTCAACAAGGTATATTCAAACTATGGTATTGCCGCTACAGCATTCAAGCCCCTTTCATTTGCTGCTCTTAAAAACGAGTCATTCCCCAATATACCTACTTTCAATCCTATTGAACTTGACAAATCACTTGTCGATCTCGAACTCAAACCGTTCAAGATTGGCGACATTGACATCGACATTGAACTCAAACTTGATGATTTTGAGATTGACCCCGTCGGTCAAACCATTATTTCTGTGAAAATTCCTAAGAAATTCAATGTTGATGTTGATAACGATGGCAAGGGCGAAGCCACTCTTCCTGACAATTGGGAAACCACAGAGGGTATGTATGAAATCATTCAGGTTGATATTACAAAAGACCTTCAGGAAGTTATCAATAATGTTCAAGCCTCTATCGAAAGATGGATTTATGGTATTCCTGGCAACGAAAACAAGCCCGGCCTCAAAAACCAGATTAATGCCGCTGTAGCAAATGCTGTAGATAACGCATTTAATGGTCCTGACGGGGTCATTGCCAATATTGAAAATCAGGTGAACGACATGATGGGTAGCATTCAGGATAAGCTTGATTCTCTTGTTGACCAAATCAATGAAGATTATCTTAATAAGGTAAACACTCTTATTGACAAATACAATGCTGTTGCCAACCGTATCAATAAAGTGCTTACTCATCCTAACCATTATCTCCAGTCTTTAATGCTGTACCGCAAGAGCGACGGTAACCTCGGAATGCTTAGCACTAATCCCAAACAACCTTCGCAGTTCAAGGGTAACGGTGAAGCTATAACTATTTGGGCTACGACATACAACTTTGAGACCGTCTGCCCTGTATTCAAGAAATGCATCGCTGTCACTAAGGTTACTGACCAAAACGGTAATGATTGTCCTGCTTTGGTAACTGCTGCGAATAAGGCAGCCAACAAATTTGCCACTGTTCTCAATGGCGACAATCAGCGTATCGCTCTCGACGTCAAAGGCGCAACCGCTGGCGTTTACACATACGAAATCGCTTATCAGGCTCTTGACTACACCGGTCATACTTCAACTGTTAAGTGCTACGTTCAGGTTGTACGCAATTAATTGAATCGTCAAGGCGTAAAATTTAGAAAACTAAGAACATGAAAATTAATAAGTTATTTCTATCAGCCTCAATCGCCATCTGTGCAGCCTTCGCGGCCAACGCACAGACGGCGCAGGAGGAGACTGAATATGTCTTCCAGCCTCACTGGTATGTCCAGGGTCAGGTTGGTATGCAGGAGACCTTGGGCGAAACAAGCTTCGGCCGTCTGTCATCCTTCAACGCTCAGGTTGGCGTAGGTTACAACTTCAACCCCGTTCTCGGAGCACGTCTCATCTTCAACGGTTGGACTTCCAAGGGTTCGATCACAGTTGACGACGCACGCTCTGACTGGAAGTGGCACTACGTTGCTCCTACCGTTGACCTTATGGTAGACCTCACAAACCTCATCGGCGGTTACAACCCCGAGCGTCTTGTGAGCGCCGGTATCTTCGGCGGTGTTGGCGCGAACTTCGCTTTCAAGAATCAGGAAGCCAACAGAGTCAACAATGCCCTCCGCGCAAGCGTCTATGAGGAGCTCCCTGCTGCAGACCGTCCCGAAGTTCTCCGCAACATCTGGAACGGTGGCAAGGCCCGCTTCGTTGGTCAGTTCGGCGTATTCGCTGACTTCAACATCACCAACAACCTCAAGCTCGGTCTCGAACTCCAGGCCAATGTCCTCCCCGACGGCTACAACTCGAAGAAGGCCAACAATGCCGACTGGTATTTCAACGGCCTCGTTGGTGTGAAGTATGCCTTCGGAACAACCTTCACCAAGCAGAAGCGCAAAAAATGCTGCGGCCCTGAAATTGTAGAAAAAATTGTCGAAGTACCCGTCGAGAAGATTGTTGTAAAAGAAGTCGTTAAGGAAGCAACCGCTCCGTTTGCCCGCGACGTATTCTTCAAAATTTCAACCTTCAATATCACAAATGAGGAAATGGCAAAAGTCGCAGAAGTCGCACGCTACATGAAGGAAAATCCAAATTCAAATGTTACTGTAACAGGTTATGCTGACAAGGGAACCGGAACCCTAAAAATCAACCTTCATCTCTCAGCCCAACGTGCTGAAGCAGTAGCAAATGCACTCATTAATAAATATGATATTTCACCCAGTAGAATTCTTATAAAGAGCATGGGTGAAGTTGAAGACCAGCCATACGCAACTCCCGAACAGAACCGAGTTGCAATTTGTATCGTCGAATAAGTTTTCGACATCAACTCTATAAAAAGCGAGGCCTATCCAAGTGATAAGCCCCGCTTTTTTAACACTTTAATACTTCATAGTTAGAGTTTTTTATCGTAATTTTGCAACAATATTTCACTGAATCTGAAAGATAAATAATATTTTTCTTTTCGACAAGTACTATCCACATAACACAACCAATGAAACAAATCATTACTGCTTTACTTGCGGCTATTTTAGCTATCTCAGCATCTGCTCAACTTAACGGCGACGGTTTTTACCGTGTTCAGAATAACATGACTGAACGTTATATATATGTACTTGACGACAAAGGAGAACTAAATTTTCAAGCAACTACAGCTGAACTTGGAGCAATTGAATTGTGGAAAAACTATGAAAAGACAATTTCTGATCCTGCAACCGTCATATATATAAAAAATCTGGACGGTAAACAGCAAGACTACGATCTTCAAGCGCAAGGAACCGGCGTTCAGAAAATTATAGATTACCCTGTAACGATCTACCAGAGAAATGGGCTTTACAGTATCTATGGCCGTAACAGCGGCATGGTTCGCTATATTGGTGATGCAACAAAAAATTCGAACGACCGTGGTTATGTATCCTGTCTCGACAACGATGAGTATTGTCGTTGGCGTATTTTCCCCATCACAACTGCAAACAGCAACTACTTCGGCATCACTCCGGAATTCCAGCAGGGAGCCGACCACTATGCAACGCTCTATGCCGATTTCCCCTTCGATTTCCATTCGGAAGGCATGACTGCCTACTATGTAAGCTCAGTTGAAAACGGGACTGCCTACATCAAGGAAATCAACGGCACTGTAGCCAAAGGAACTCCTGTCATCATCAAGTGCTCATCTGCTGTTCCCTCCGGCAACAAACTCAGTCTTGGTGGCAACGGTTCAGCCGTCGCAGGAAATATGCTGAAAGGCGTCTACTTCAACAACAATGACCTTGTCCACAAGAACCGCACACCCAACGACAAAGCTACCATGCGCGTGCTCGGTCGTCTTTCCGACGGTTCAATCGGCTTCGTGACATCCAACGAACAGTACCTCGCCCGCAATAAAGCTTACCTCGTTGTACCCGCCGGCACTCCCGCTGAACTCAAGATGGAGATTGCCTCAAACGCAGCTATCGGCACCGTGACATCGGATGCGGTAACCATCAGCATCAACGGTCTCGAACTCCGTGTGGATGGAGCTGAGGATGCAGTTGTCTACAACATCACCGGTCAGCTCATCTCACGCAGCGCAAACGCAAACAGCCATGCAATCAGCCTCCCCGCCCCCGGCATCTACATTGTCAAAGCTGGCGGCAAGGTTGCAAAACTCATTGCCCGCTGAAACAAGGCTATAATCTTCTAAGCCATATCAGGCAACACAAATAAAAATACATCGTGTCGTCCACAGGATACTCATTTCAAGGACGGCACGATGTCTTTTTATGGTTCAAGGTTCATATAAGATACAAAAGAACAAAATAAACAAAAGCAACAGAAGTATAATTTGCTGAAATTAATCTTTTTGTATCTTCTGACCTTCTGTCTTTCTATACCCTTTTCAGATGTTGACGGATTTAATGCACCGTAATTACGGCTTGTGCCCTTATATACCATAACCCATAACCGAGGTGGGGCACACAGCCTAAACCACAAGGGATGCCAAGACGTTTAAACACCGTCAACCGACACACCTCAATCCTTTTTCAACATCTCCTAACAGACAATCACAAAATCATGGACAATAACCAGACCATCTATTTTGCCGGAGGCTGCTTCTGGGGTACCGAACACTTCTTCAAACAAATCGAGGGAGTGACGGCGACCTGCGCAGGCTATGCCAACAGCATAGTTCCCGACCCATCATACAAGGAGGTATGCACCGGCCGCACAGAGGCTGCCGAATGTGTGCGCGTGGACTATGACTCCTCTAAAATCAACCTGCAATTCCTCATACAGCTCTATCTGATGACCATTGACCCGACCACCGTCAACCGCCAAGGTAACGATGTCGGGACTCAATACCGAACAGGAATCTACTTCACGAACGCGGAGCAGCAGGTGATAGCCCTCGCCGAACTTGCAAAGGAGGCTCAGCTCTACTCCGCTCCAATAGCCGTAGAGGTGCTGCCCATCCGGAACTTCTATCCGGCAGAACCATACCATCAGGACTACCTCGACAAAAATCCGACAGGCTACTGCCACATCAATCCCCAACTGTTTGCAATAGCCCGCAAAGCCCGACAGACAAAGTCCATATCTGTCGACCCGTCACCTTACGCCAAAGCATCCGACAGCGAGCTCCATGAACGGCTGAATCCGATCCAGTATGCCGTCACCCGCGAGAACGCAACCGAACCGCCATACCGCAACGAATACTTCGACAATCATCGCAAAGGAATCTACGTCGACATAACAACAGGCGAACCACTCTTCGTGTCAACCGACAAATTTGACTCCGGATGCGGCTGGCCGAGTTTCTCAAAGCCTATTGACAAAAACGTATTGATTGAAAAGAGCGACAACTCACACGGAATGACGCGCACGGAGGTCAGAAGCCGCGTCGGCGACGCTCATCTCGGCCATGTATTTCCCGACGGGCCGAAACATCGCGGAGGTTTGAGATATTGCATCAACAGTGCCGCACTCCGCTTCATTCCCCTCGATGAAATGGCCGAATCAGGCTACGGAGCTTATATCCCGCTCATCGAACAAAGCTGAGAACAGTAATCAGACCGTAATTGACCATAGGAACCGATAACAAAAACGGAGCAGCCTGCATCTCGAATGGGATGCAGGCTGCTTTTTATAAAGAAACTACTGTTAGATAAATTTCAAAATCGGGCGCAAAGGTATGACAATTTTACACATTTTGCAAAATTTCGAATGATTATCTTCACAGCATCCGGTCATTTGACCGAAAATTTGTCATTTTTGATTAAGCTCCGAGGAACTTATCAACAAGACCCTTGACATGGTCGGCTGTGAAACCGAACTTCTCATCAAGCACCTTGTAGGGAGCGGAAGCACCGAAGTGGTCGAGACCGAATACCATACCGTCGGCACCTACAATCTCGCGGAGTGTCGAGGGAAGACCGGCGGTGAGACCGAAGGCGGGAACACCGGGAGTCATCACCGACTTGCGGTAGTCGGCATCCTGGAGGAAGAAGAGACCGAGCGAGGGAACTGAAACCACACGGGCCTTCTTGCCTTCAGCTGCGAGCTTCTCGGCAACTTCGCAGAGGAGTGAAACTTCAGAACCGTTGGCAACGAGAATCACGTCGGGGTTCTCAGCCTCTACAACAGTATAGCCACCCTTGCGGCAACCTGCATTTGCCTCAGCGAAACGGTCGCCTGACGCAGCGGGAAGGTCGGGAAGATTCTGGCGCGAAAGCACGAGAGCCGACGGAGTCTTGAAGTTCTCCATAGCCATTGCCCATGCAACGGAAGTCTCGGCTGCGTCGGCAGGACGGAGGACGAGCATCGAGGGTTCGCCGTTGAAGTTGCGGAGTTCTTCCATCAGACGGAGCTGAGCTTCCTGCTCAACGGGCTCGTGGGTAGGACCATCCTCACCAACGCGGAATGCGTCGTGTGTCCAGATATACTTCACGGGGAGCTCCATGAGAGCGGCCATGCGGACAGCGGGCTTCATGTAGTCGCTGAACACGAAGAATGTACCGCAGGCACCGATGACACCACCGTGGAGAACGATACCGTTCATGACCGCAGCCATTGTAAGCTCAGATACACCTGCGTGGAGGAATGCACCCGAGAAGTCACCGTTGGTGAAGGGATGGGTCTTCTTGAGGAAGGCGTCGGTCTTATCGGAGTTTGCAAGGTCGGCAGACGAAACAATCATGTTGTTGACCTTCTCAGCGAGTACACCGAGGACATCGGCCGAAGCCTGCCGCGAAGCGATGTTTGCCTTGTGGGGAATGGCTTTCCAGTCGATTTCAGGAAGCTTGTTGTCAAGGAATGTGTGGAGTTCCTTTGCAAGTTCGGGATTTGCAGCCTCCCAGGCAGCCTGCTCGGCACGTTTTGCTTTCACGATTTCGCGGAGTTCCTGACGACGGGCATCGTAGAGAGCCTTGACATCGTCGAAGATAACCCAGGGATTCTCGGGATCGGCACCGAGATTCTTCATTGTGGCAGCATAGTCAGCGCCGGATGCGCTGAGGGGCTGACCGTGGGTCGAGCACTGGCCTTCGAAATTGGAACCGTCAGCCTTGACAACACCCTTGCCCATCACGGTGTGGCCGATGATGAGGGTCGGTTTCTCCTTCTCACCCTGGGCAGCAACGATAGCGTTGGCAATCTCCACGGGATCATTACCGTTGATTTCAATCACATTCCAGTGCCATGCGCGATACTTGGCAGCGACATCCTCGCGGTCAACTGCATCGACCATTGTCGAGAGCTGCACACGGTTGCTGTCATAGAACATGATGAGATTGTGGAGACCGAGATAACCGGCAAGACGGCCTGCGCCCTGCGAGATTTCTTCCTGAATACCACCGTCGGAGATGAAAGCGTAGGTCTTGTGGCTCATCCACTCGCCGAAACGGGCGGTCATGAAACGCTCTGCGATTGCACAGCCGACAGCCATTGTGTGGCCCTGGCCGAGAGGACCGGAAGTGTTCTCGACACCACGCTCGGGATGGAGTTCGGGGTGACCGGGAGTCGGCGAACCCCACTGGCGGAACTGTTCGAGCTCAGCCATTGTATAGTGACCGAAGAGAGCAAGCACACTGTAGAGCATGGGCGACATGTGGCCGGGATCGAGGAAGAAACGGTCACGGCCAAGCCACTTGCCGTCGTCCGGGTCAGTGATCAGAAATTGAGAGTAAAGTACATTGACAAAGTCTGCGCCACCCATGGCGCCGCCGGGATGTCCGGACTTTGCTTTTTCAACCATAGAAGCGGCGAGAATACGGATATTGTCAGCCGCACGGTTAACTGCTGTCAGATTCATTGATTATAAAGTATTATTAGAATAAATGATTCGGTTAAAAATGGTATCGTTATCTATTAAGGATTAGCAGTACAAATATAAGGATATTTGCTCAGAAATAGTGCAAACGGCTATTAATATGATTTAAATACGTATTAATATGAGGCAAATATACAAATTAAAAACGAATTCCTTGTCATGATGACAAGGAATTCGACACACAATAGTAACAAATAATAGATGCACCGCTTTTCACAAAGAGGATTATCACCTATGCTTTAATCCCGCTTTACAGCGGAATCAAAATTTTCAGTCTTTTCCTTTTTTACCATGCCTTCGTGCATGATGCGGGAAGAACGACAATACGGAGGGGGCTTCGGACGGCGATGTCGAAAGCGCTCATCCTATATGCTCGTAAGTTGAAGCCCAAAAAACAGAGGCGTCCATTTTTGCAGCGAGCATTCCGCAATCCACACCGTCGGGCAATATGCACGCAGACGATGTGACTGACAGACACCTCATCGGAAAAATATCTTCGGGTAACACAGCACCCGGACGATCGGACCGGTTGCAGCGGATACAGTATGCCATATCAGTCACAAAGACCGGTGGCAAATTTAAACATTCTTCTCAACTCATGGGTGAAGGTGGACAAAATCCGGAAGACGACAGGCTGCATGGGATATATGTCACGGCCTTGAACTTACCGAAAATCGTCAAGGAAATAGGGATGGAAATATTGAAAGTCCGCATAATCCTCATGATAGCGGAATGACCGTTTCAGTAGATTAGTTGTTGAATCAGGCAGGATGAATTGCCTTCGAGTTTTGTAGATTATTTATATTTTTTCGGTTTGTTGTTTTTATGCAGTTTCTATATAATAGGATGTTTATTTTTTTTACAAGATTGTCAGACTATCTGAAGCCGGCCACTAACCCGGGATTAAATCAGGCTGTAGATGGCACAACGACGAACGTCTACAGAATTGCGACACAAAAATAAATAATGTTGACGAAACAACCACCATTTTTGATTAAAAATTTTCAAAAAAATGTGATTACAGCCTCTCCAAAGGCGTTTTTCATGAAAAAACTTGGATTTTCAGACTCTTTTTGGTCCGCAAAGTACAATAAGTCTCCCTCTCGTCAATTTTGAATGATAATAACAGAAGCCTTTATCGCGAAAATCAAAAAAGAATCATTATCTTTGCTGAACCATAGGTTTTACTTCTTACCTTGTAATCAACAATTCTAAGTAAAAAATTTAAGTTCACTAATCAATTAACAAATCTTTCTACCTAAACAACGTAATGGAAACTACTGCTAAAAACAATGCGCGGATAGTAGCCATAGTGGTGATGTTCTTCATCTACGCTATGATCTCATTCGTGACAAACCTGGCAGCTCCTATCGGAACAATCTGGGGCTATCAGTTTGAAGGAAACTCAGTGCTCGGCATGATGGGCAACATGATGAACTTCCTTGCCTACCTCTTCATGGGTATTCCCGCCGGCAACATGCTCGTCCGCATCGGCTACAAGAAGACTGCACTCTGGGCGCTCGCAGTCGGAGTCATCGGTCTCTTCGTTCAGTTCCTCTCAAGCTTCGTCGGAACAGAAAGCGTCGTGACCACCTTCTCATCAACAAATGCCGAGGGAGTAGCGACAACCTTCCCCATCACACTCAACTTCTTCATCTATCTTCTCGGTGCCTTCATCTGCGGTTTCTGCGTATGTATGCTCAACACCGTTGTCAACCCGATGCTCAACCTTCTCGGTGGCGGCGGCAACAAGGGCAACCAGCTCCTGCAGTTCGGCGGCGCGCTCAATTCACTTTCCGGCACCCTTACACCGCTTTTCGTCGGTATGCTCATCGGTGTGCTCAGTAAGCAGACTCAGATAGGAGCCGTCAATCCCCTCCTTTTCATCGGTATCGGCATCTTCGCAGTCGCTTTCGTCATCCTGAGCTTCGTTTCAATCCCCGAGCCCAACCTCAGCAACGGTAAAAAAATCAAATATTCCCATTCACCCTGGAATTTCCGCCACACAGTCCTCGGTGTCGTCGGTATCTTCTTCTATGTAGGTATCGAAATCGGTATCCCCGGCACTCTCAACTTCTACCTCGCTGACCAGAGCGCAAACGGCGCAGGTGTGCAGGGACAGGCATCAGCCATCGCCGGTGCGATCGTAGCCGTCTACTGGCTCTTCATGCTCATCGGACGTACCCTTTCAGGATTCATCAGCGGTTCGGTTTCATCACGCACTCAGCTCATCGCCGTGTCGACAACTGCAATCATCCTTATCGTCCTCGCTATCTTCATCCCGAAGACAACAACCTTCCCTGTTCCAGAATTCCTCTATGAAGGTGGCGCACAAGTACCCGTCAGCGCCTTCCTCCTTATCCTCTGCGGCCTCTGCACCTCCATCATGTGGGGTGGCATCTTCAACCTTGCAGTCGAAGGTCTCGGCAAATACACCGCGCAGGCTTCCGGTATCTTCATGATGATGGTTGTCGGTGGTGGTGTCATGCCTCTCATCCAGAACGCAATTGCAAAATCAAGCGGTTACATGGCCTCTTACTGGCTCGTTGTAGCAATGCTGGCCTATCTTCTCTACTACGGTCTCGTAGGCAGCAAGAACGTCAACACCGACATTCCCGTCGACGAGGAGACTCCCGACGCGCTCAACCTCTGATAAGCACCCCGCTAATCATATAAAGCGTTCCGACTTGACGATTTCAAGCCGGAACGTTTTTTTATTGCGCCACAGATTCATTTACCGATTCATCGATAAATGCCGGAGTTGATTGTGGGTCTATACCTCGATGATATTATCGGACATCGATTATATTATCGGACATCTTCGATGCCCATTTCTGTGTGTCAACCGATAACCCCACACCTTCACGGCACGCAATTTCGCCCTACGGGCTTCATTGCCGTGCCGCTCGATGCGGGGCTATTAGCGCACCGCTGCTTCGCAGCGTTCAGGTTGCCATCCGGCAAGGAGAGGTGGCTACATCGCCTCGCAGCATACCAATTCATCCGGCAAGGAGAGGTGACTACATCACCTCGCAGCCTAACAGTTCATCCGGTAAGAGTGGTGACTACATCACCTGCAGCCTACCAATTGCCATTTGGCAAGGAGTGGTGACTACATCTACCAATTGCCATTTGGTTAGGGAGTCTTTCGGCGCGGGTTTCTCGTTCAATTCACAACATCATCCAAAGGGTTGCGGGCTACAGCGGGTTTCGACTTCTTTACATTAGTCTTAACAGCTTTCTTCGGGCTTCTGACACGCTTATTCACTGAATCGGCAATAAGAGTATCAGGCACCGCTGCAAGCGTGTCAAATCGCACTGCAACGCCGTCATCCTTACTTCCGGAGCTTCCGAAGAAGAATGACTTAATGCAAAGCCACAGCGGTAAAGCACCCAAAAGCACTATAAGGACAATCAAACCCCGGCGTTCACCGGATGTGAAACGGCTCATAAAATTCAAGTCATTATTGTTTGTATATTCAATCTTCACTCCTGCAATCGAGGAATAGGATAGTCACTCAGATGCACGAGGTGCGATCTCACAGATTAGTCTTAACAGGCAATCTTCATTCCGCTCGGTGATCATCTTAAGAGGAGAAAAAACAGAAATGTCATAAGAGGAGAAGAAACAGAAATGCCATAAGAGGAGGAGAAATAGCTTAAGAAAAGGAGAAATAGCTTAAGAGGATGAGACCTATCATGAGATCATGGGAGGAGGAGATCATGGGAGGAGGAGATCATGAGAGGAGGAGAAAAGCGGAATAGGGCCAAAATATGGATAGAAAAAAACATCGCCGCCACTTGAATAAATGACAGCGATGCTTTTTATGAAATTTATCTTCTGAAGAAGATTATTCTGCTGCAGGCGCTTCTGCTGCGGGTGCCTCAGCCTTGGGAGCTTCTGCTGCGGGAGCTTCTGCTGCATTGGCCTTGCCACCACGGCGAGAACGACGGGTGCGGGTTGACTTCTTGGCACCGTTGTCCTTAAGCATGTTTTCGTTGTAGTCAACGAGCTCGATGAAGCAAGTCTTGGCGTTGTCACCGAGACGGTTGCCTGTCTTAAGGATGCGGGTGTAACCACCGGGGCGGTTAGCAATCTTCTGAGCGATTTCGCGGAAGAGTTCAGTCACGGCCTCCTTGTTCTGGAGATGAGCGAAGACGAGGCGGCGGTTGGGAGTGCTGTCTTCCTTAGCGCGGTTGATAAGGGGCTCAGCATAGACGCGGAGAGCTTTAGCCTTGGCGAGAGTTGTGAAGATGCGCTTGTGCATGATCAGCGAAATCGTCATGTTGGCGAGCAGAGCGTCGCGATGAGCCTTCTTGCGACTGAGGTGATTGAATTTTTTATTATGTCTCATCGTTATAATTACTCTTTATCAAGTTTATATTTTGAAATGTCCATTCCGAACGACAGATTGAGGTTCGCCAGAAGCTCATCAAGCTCGGTGAGCGACTTCTTGCCGAAGTTGCGGAATTTCAGGAGGTCGGTCTTGTTGAAGACCACCAGTTCACCAAGGGTCTCAACCTCGGCGCTCTTAAGGCAGTTGAGTGCGCGGACTGAAAGGTCCATATCCACAAGCTTGCTCTTGAGGAGCTGACGCATGTGGAGCACTTCTTCGTCGAATTCCTCTTCACCGTCAGCTTCGTCCGTTTCAAGAGTAATCTTTTCGTCGGAGAAGAGCATGAAGTGATAGATGAGGATTTTCGCAGCTTCCTTAAGCGCATCCTTGGGAAGAATGGAACCGTCGGTGGTGATTTCAAGTGTGAGCTTGTCGTAGTCGGTCTTTTGATCAACGCGGAAGTTCTCCACCGTGTATTTCACGTTCTGGATAGGGGTGTAGATCGAGTCAATGGCGAGGACATCGATAGCGTCGTTGGCGTTACGGTTTTCCTCGGCGGGAACCCAACCACGACCCTTATTGATGGTGAGGTCGATAGTGAAGCTGGCGCTCGGATCCAAATGACAGATTACAAGATCAGGGTTCAGGACTTCAAATCCTGAGAGGACCTTGCTAATGTCACCGGCTGTGAACTCTTCCTGACCTGACACAGTGATGGTAGCCTTTTCGAAGTCGGTATCTTCAACCGTCTGCTTGAGGTTGACTTTTTTGAGGTTAAGAATGATGTTTGTGACATCTTCCTTGACGCCGGGGATAGTGTCAAACTCGTGTCTTACACCGTCGATGCGGATCGACGAAATTGCAAAACCTTCGAGCGAGGAGAGAAGGATGCGACGCAGGGCGTTGCCAATGGTTATACCATATCCCGGTTCCAATGGCTTAAACTCAAATTTACCGAAATGATTGTCGGCTTCCAACATGAGGACTTTGTCGGGTTTCTGGAATGCTAATATAGCCATGGATCTTAATTTAATGATTATTTAGAATACAACTCGACGATAAGCTGCTCTTTGATGTTCTCGGGAATATCTTCACGGGCGGGAACGTGGAGGAACTTACCAGCCTTGAGGCTTTCGTCCCATTCCAGCCAAGGGAATTTGCTGTGATTGAAACCGGCGAGTGCGTCGGCAATTACTTCGAGAGACTTTGATTTTTCGCGGACACCGATAACGTCGCCGGGCTTAACAGCGTAAGAGGCGATGTTGACAACCTTACCGTTGACAACGATGTGGCGGTGAAGGACGAGCTGACGGGCAGCTGCACGGGTGGGGGCGATGCCAAGACGGTAAACTACGTTGTCGAGGCGACCTTCAAGAAGCTGAAGAAGGATCTCACCGGTGATACCCTTTGAGCGTGATGCTTTGTCAAAGAGGTTGTGGAACTGCTTTTCGAGCACGCCGTATGTGTATTTAGCTTTCTGCTTCTCGCGGAGCTGAACACCGTACTCAGAAGTTTTTCTTCTTTTGTTGAGTCCATGCTGGCCCGGGGGATAGTTCTTCTTGGCGAGGACTTTATCTTCACCGAAGATGGGTTCGCCGAACTTACGGGCGATTTTGGTGCGGGGACCTGTGTATCTTGCCATTTTTGTGTTTGTTTGAAATTGTTTGTCCTGTTATCGTCAAACCGGAGGAATCTGCCTTTGTGACAGCCGCGACCATAGAGAGGTGAAAAAAATATGGTCTATTTCACAGATGGCTTCATCCTTGCTTCATGCCGGAAGGTAAAAATGCCGGAAGAGCGAATGGGGGATGACTTAAGGACGGGTGTAAAATTGATGAATCAAAATTTACTTTGTGTCGGCCTCTGCTTCTCAAATTATATATGAAAGTTAAGAGCGGGAAGTCATGGAGGACCGACGGTAAGCGTGATGACGCGGTCAGATTAGACGCGACGACGCTTGGGAGGACGGCATCCGTTGTGGGGAAGCGGAGTTACGTCAACGATTTCAGTAACTTCGATGCCTGCGCCATGAACGGTACGGATAGCTGATTCGCGGCCGTTGCCGGGACCCTTGACATAAGCCTTCACTTTGCGGAGGCCGAGGTCATAGGCAACTTTTGCGCAATCCTGAGCTGCCATCTGAGCAGCGTAGGGAGTGTTCTTCTTTGAGCCACGGAAACCCATCTTGCCTGCAGATGACCAGGAGATAACCTGACCTTCAGAGTTGGCTAAGCACACAATGATGTTGTTGAAAGACGAGTGAACGTGAAGCTGACCGGCGGCGTCAACCTTAACGTTACGTTTCTTAGCTGCGACTGTCTTTTTTGCCATGTTGATTTATTATTTAGTAGCTTTTTTCTTGTTAGCAACAGTTTTCTTGCGACCCTTGCGAGTACGGGCGTTGTTCTTGGTGCTCTGGCCACGCACGGGAAGACCGTTACGATGACGGATGCCACGGTAGCAACCGATGTCCATAAGACGCTTGATGTTGAGCTGGATTTCGCTGCGAAGGTCACCCTCCACCTTGTAATCGCTGCCGATTACTTCACGAACCTTGGCTGCCTGGTCGTCGCTCCAATCCTTGACTTTGATATTAACGTCAACGCCGGCCTTTTCAAGAATGGTCTTGGCTGCGCTGCGTCCGATACCAAAAATATAGGTCAGGGCGATTTCACCTCTTTTGTTCTGGGGGAGGTCAACTCCCACGATTCTTACTGCCATATAATAATTTGATTACTTGACTAAAATTTTTGCAAAGGTAATACTTTTTTGCTGACTGCGAAGCGGTTGGACAGCGATTTGAAACACTTATTAGGAATCATTGGGAAATATTAACTAATAAGACGCTACAATAGAGCCATCCGCTTTCGCGGGACAGCTCATTAGCCTTGACGCTGCTTGTATTTAGGGTTTTTCTTGTTGATGACGTAAAGACGTCCCTTGCGGCGCACGATCTTGCTGTCCGGAGTGCGCTTTTTAACTGAAGCTCTTACTTTCATTGGTTTATCAGTGTATTGAAGTTGAATATTGTATCTTTGAAATTGTTGTGCAGGGCGTTTCCGATTATTTGTAGCGGAAAGCGATGCGGCCCTTCGAGAGATCGTAAGGTGACATTTCAACTTTCACCTTATCGCCGGGAAGGATTTTGATGTAATGCATACGCATCTTGCCGGAGATGTGGGCTGTGATCTCATGCCCGTTTTCAAGCTCGACGCGGAACATTGCGTTTGACAATGCTTCGACGATAGTGCCGTCAAGTTCGATTGCTGCCTGTTTTGCCATGTTTTATTGGTTTCAACAAATGATTTTGAATTTTAAATGAATCTATCCCCGAGAGCTTCCTCGATATAGTCGAATGTGGTCAGGATCTCCGGTCCTTCGGGCGTGATAGTGATCGTGTGCTCATAATGCGCAGAGGGCTTGCGGTCCTTTGTTCGGCACTGCCAGCCATCCTTCTCGATGACGATGTTGCGGCTTCCGAGATTGATCATGGGTTCGATGCAGATACACATTCCTTTTTTAAGGACTGGTCCTACACCGCGACGACCATAGTTGGGAACTTCAGGATCCTCGTGCATCTTCTTGCCGATTCCGTGGCCACACATCTCGCGGACGACTGTGTAGCCGTGGCGTTCGCAATAGGTCTGCACGGCGTTTGCAATATCACCGATGCGCTTGCCTTCCTGAGCGGCGGCGATGCCCTTGTAGAGCGACTCCTTAGTGACCTTGCAGAGCGCAAGGACTTCGGGAGCGACCTCTCCGACAGGGAAAGTGTAGCACATGTCGCCATTGTAACCGTCGAGCTCGACAACTGTATCGACACCGATGATGTCGCCGTCGCGAAGCTCGTAACCTGAAGGGAAACCGTGGACGACGGTTTCATTGACCTCTATGCAGAGGGTGCCCGGAAAACCTCCGTAACCGAGACAGGCGGGCTTTCCGCCATTGTCGCGCATGAACTCACGCGCTATATTGTCGAGGTGACGGGTAGTCACGCCCGGAGCCACCCACTTGGCCACTTCGCCAAGTGTGCGGCTCACAAGCGTGCATGCCTGTCGCACTTTTTCGATTTCTTCTGGAGTCTTAAGATAAATCATTTATCTAATGAAAAAATCTGCGGTAATCGAGTTAACAGCATTAATATGCCGAACCGGTAGTACGGCCTTTGATCTTGCCATCTTTCATGAGGCCGTCGTAGTGGTGCATCATCAGGTGACTTTCAATCTGCTGGAGGGTGTCGAGAACAACACCGACGAGAATCAGAAGGGAAGTACCACCGAAGAACTGCGCGAAGTTCTGGCTGATGCCGAAGAAGCGCGCGAACGCCGGAAGGATGGCCACGATGCCAAGGAAGAGTGAACCGGGAAGAGTGATGCGCGACATGATGGAGTCGAGATACTCTGCGGTCTTCTTACCGGGCTTCACGCCGGGGATGAAACCATTGTTGCGCTTCATATCCTCTGCCATCTGGGTGGGACGCACTGTGATGGCTGTATAGAAATAAGTGAAGGCTACAATGAGGATGAAATAGACAAGATTATACCAGAAGCCGTTGATATCCGAGAAGGCTGCGTAGAATCCCGAAGATCCCTCTGAGCTGCCGAAGCCGGCAAGAGTGATGGGAATGAACATGATTGCCTGGGCGAAGATGATGGGCATCACACCGGCGGCATTAACCTTCAAAGGAATATACTGGCGGGCGCCTCCATACTGGCGGTTGCCGACAATACGCTTTGCATACTGCACGGGAACCTTGCGTGTGCCCTGCACGAGAAGTACAGCACCGACTGTGACGGCGAAGAGGAGGATGATCTCTACAACGAACATGATCAGACCGCCCTGGCTGCCGGTGGCACCCGGGAGACGGCTGGTGAATTCGTAGAAGAGCGCTCCCGGAAGACGGGCAATGATACCTACAAGGATGATGAAGGAGATACCATTGCCGATACCGCGGTCAGTGATCCGCTCGCCGAGCCACATGATGAACATGGAGCCGGCTGCAAGGATTACAGTAAGGAATGCCAATGTCCAAAAGCCCATGTGGGCACCGCCAGTGGCGGCACTCACCTGGACTTGGAGATTTACAAGATAAGCAGGACCCTGAAGGAGCAGAATCAGCACGGTCAAGTAGCGGGTGTACTGACTGAGCTTCTGTCGGCCGCTCTCACCCTCGCTCTGCATCTTCTGGAAAGAAGGGAGCACCATGCCGAGGAGCTGAATCACGATGGACGCAGTAATGTAGGGCATGATACCCAGAGCAAAGATGGAAGCCTGAGAGAACGCACCTCCCGAGAACATGTCGAGAAGCTGCATCAGACCGCTCTTGTTGGTAAACTTCGACAGCGCGTCGAGATCTTCCGGCGAGATGCCGGGAAGCACGACGTAGCAGCCGAGACGATAAACGAGCACCAACAGAAGAGTGACGAGAATGCGTTTTCTCAGTTCCTCAATGGTCCAGATGTTACGGATTGTTTCAATAAATCTCATTTCGAGGAGAAGGGGGATTAAATTTTATTGATAGAGCCTCCGGCTTCAACGATTGCCTTCTCAGCGGCAGCGGAGAAAGCATTTGCCTCAACGGTGAGCTTTTTGGTGAGCTTGCCGTTGGCAAGGATCTTAACGGGCTGCTTGCCGTTAACGACACCTGCAGCGATGAGCTCTGCCACACCGATCTTGTCGAGGTTGGCGCTGTTTGCAAGGTTTTCGAGGTCAACGAGGTTGACAGCCTTGTATTCAGTGCGTGACAGGGGCTTGAAACCGAATTTGGGGAGGCGACGCTGAAGAGGCATCTGACCACCTTCGAAGCCTATCTTACGGCTGTAGCCTGAACGAGACTTTGCACCTTTGTGACCACGGGTAGATGTACCACCCTTGCCGGAACCGGCACCACGGCCGATGCGGGTTTTCTTCTGCACAGAGCCTACAGCGGGTTTTAAATTGCTTAAATCCATAGTTGTGTTAATGATTTTTAGAAATTAGGCGTTGGTCACTTTTACCAAGTGGCTGACTGCTTTAACCATACCCATGATAGAGGGGGTGTCCTCGAGGACAACCGAATGATTCATTTTTCTCAGGCCGAGAGCATCAAGGGTGCGCTTCTGAACAGCGGGTGCGTTGATGCGGCTCTTGATCTGGGTGATTTTAATTTTTGCCATTTGATATATGGAGGATTAGCCGTTAAACACTTGTTCGATTGAGATACCACGGTTCTGAGCCACCTGAGCGGGTGAACGCATTTCGCCGAGAGCGGCGATGGTAGCCTTGACGAGGTTGTGGGGGTTGGAAGAACCCTTTGACTTAGCGAGCACGTCGGTGATACCTACGCTCTCAAGCACGGCACGCATCGCACCACCGGCCTTAACACCGGTACCGTGGCTTGCGGGCTTGAGGATGACGCGAGAACCGCCGAACTTTGCGAACTGCTCGTGGGGGATGGTGCCACGGTGAACGGGAACCTTGATGAGATTCTTCTTTGCAGACTCTACGCCCTTAGCGATAGCAGCCTGAACTTCATTGGCTTTGCCGAGACCCCAGCCTACGATGCCGTTTTCATTACCAACGACAACGATGGCAGCAAATGTAAAGGTGCGGCCACCTTTTGTCACCTTGGTAACGCGGTTGATGGCAACCAGACGATCCTTGAGTTCGAGATCGTTAGTAGACTTTACTTTATTGTTCTTATTTGCCATATCTTCTTAGAATTTAAGGCCGCCTTTGCGTGCGGCATCTGCCAATGATTTTACTCTGCCGTGGAAGAGGTAACCGTTACGGTCGAAAACGACTTCGGTGATACCTGCTGCGAGAGCCTTCTGAGCGATGGCTTCGCCAACCTTGGCTGCGATTTCACACTTGGTGCCCTCTTCAATGCCCTTTGACGAAGTTGCGCAGAGAGTAGTTCCTGCGAGGTCGTCGATGAGCTGGACATAAATCTGCTTGTTGCTGCGGAAAACCGACATGCGGGGACGAGAGGCGGTGCCGGAAATCTTGCCACGGATGCGGGCCTTGATTTTATTTCTACGTTGTATCTTAGAAACCATTGTTTTAATCAATTTAATTATTTAGCACTTGCCGACTTACCCGACTTGCGACGGATAATTTCGCCCACAAACTTGATACCTTTGCCCTTGTAGGGTTCAGGCTTGCGGAGTGAACGGATCTTGGCACACACCTGGCCGAGGAGCTGCTTGTCGTCGCTCTCGAGGATGATGAGAGGATTCTTGTTACGCTCGCTCTTAGCTTCAACCTTAACTTCGGGGGGAAGCTTGATATATATAGCGTGTGAATAACCGAGCGAGAGCTCAAGCACCTGACCGGTGGCGGCGGCGCGGTAACCCACACCAACTAATTCCATTTCCTTACGATAGCCGGTAGAAACACCAACAACCATGTTGTGAAGGAGAGCGCGGTAGAGACCGTGCTGAGCGCGGTGCTCGCGGTCGTCGCTGGGACGGGTGACAACGATATGGTTGTCTTCAACCTTCACTTCGAGGTCGGGATTTACTTTCTGAGTAAGGGTGCCTTTAGGACCTTTTACGGTTACTACATTATCCTTGTCGACGGTGACCTGTACACCTGCGGGGATCTCAATGGGAGCTTTACCTATTCTTGACATAATTATGTATCCTCCTTATTGATTAGTAAACGTAGCAAAGGACCTCGCCACCGATCTTAAGGTCGCGGGCCTTCTTGTTAGTCATCACACCCTTCGAGGTTGAGAGGATGGCGATGCCGAGTCCGTTCAACACACGAGGCATATCTTTGTAGCCGGTATAACGGCGGAGACCGGGACGCGATACGCGCTCAAGGTTCTTGATAGCGTTGACCTTGTCAACGGGATCGTACTTGAGGGCAATCTTGATTGTGCCGGCGGGATTTTCGCTCTCCTCAAACTTGTAGTTGAGGATGTAGCCTTGTTCGAAGAGAATCTTGGTGATCTCTCGCTTCAAGTTTGAGGCAGGAATCTCTACCACACGGTGGTTGGCTTTGATTGCATTTCTCAATCTTGTCAGATAATCTGCTATAGGATCAGTCATTTTGAAAAATGTTTAAATTGATTGGGATTTTCCCAACAATATTTAATACTCACTGTGATTCTTTGGAGCTTTAGAGGTGAGAGGTGGAGAGGGGGGATTGACGAAAGGGTGTCGGGGCGTCCGGCTATCAGCTTCTGAAAAAAGGTTCCTTCATGTCGGACGGCTGCGGGCCTGGTCAAGCGGGATTAGGAGTAACTTTCTGACCGGGACTCCGCTTAGAGGTAACGACTCTCGAGCCGTCGACTGTCAGGAAACAGAGTGCTGGAAAAGCTTAGATGGCTTTGTCGAGGCCATTCAGCCCAAACAGTGGCTTACCAAGAAGCCTTCTTCACACCGGGGATGAGACCGGCAGAAGCCATTTCGCGGAACTGAATACGTGAAATACCGAACTGACGCATGTAGCCTTTGGGACGACCGGTGATTGAGCAACGGTTGTGGAGGCGTACGGTAGAAGCGTTCTTCGGGAGGAGCTGGAGACCTTCGTAGTCACCGGCAGCCTTGAGTTCGGCTTTCTTCTTGGCATACTTGGCAACGAGCTTAGCGCGTTTTACCTCGCGTGCCTTCATTGATTCTTTTGCCATAGCTTAAGCTTAGTTTTTAGCGTTTTTGAAAGGGAGACCGAATTCCTTGAGAAGAGCATAACCTTCTTCGTCGGTGTTGGCCGAAGTAACGAAGGTGATGTTCATACCCATGAGCTTGTTGATGGTATCGATGTTGATTTCGGGGAAGATGATCTGCTCAGTGATACCGAGGGTGTAGTTACCACGGCCGTCGAGCTTGCTGTCGATACCTTTGAAGTCACGGATACGGGGGAGGGCCACACGGATGAGGCGCTCGAGGAATTCATACATTTTCTCACGACGGAGAGTCACCATCACGCCGATAGGCATCTTCTTACGGAGTTTGAAGTTAGAGATGTCCTTGCGTGAGAGGGTAGCGACAGCCTTCTGACCGGTGATTGCAGTGAGCTCGTTGATAGCGGTCTCAATGAGTTTCTTGTCCTGAGTAGCTGCGCCGAGACCCTGGTTGATGACGATTTTCTTCAACTTGGGCACCTGCATGGGTGTGGTGTAGTTGAACTTCTCTGTCAGGGCGGGAACGATGCGTTCCTTATAGTCTTTTTTAACTGCTTCGGTGCTCATTACTTAATTTCCTCTCCTGATTTTTTAGAAATACGGATTACATTGCCTTTTTCATCACGACGGCAGCTCACGCGGGTGGGCTTGCCAGACTTGGGGTCGATGAGTGAAAGGTTGGAGATGTGGATGGGAGCTTCCATCTTGATGAGGCCTCCCTGGGGGTGCTGTGCATTGGGCTTGGTAGCCTTGGTCACCATGTTGATACCTTCAACGATGGCCTTCTGCTTCTGCACGAGAACCTTGAGCACACGACCCTCCTTGCCACGGTCTTCGCCGGCAAGAACATAGACGATGTCGCCTTTCTTGATATGTGATTTGCTCATTACGTTTATTGTTTTTGACGGTTAAGATGATTAGAGGACTTCGGGTGCGAGTGAAACGATCTTCATCTGGTTGGCGGCACGGAGCTCACGGGCAACGGGGCCGAAGATACGGGTTCCGCGGAGTTCGCCTGCATTGTTGAGAAGCACACACGCATTGTCATCGAAGCGGATATATGATCCGTCGGGGCGGCGGATTTCCTTCTTGGTGCGGACCACCACTGCCTTCGACACTGTGCCTTTCTTAACGTCTGATGAGGGGATGACACTCTTGACAGAAACGACAATGATGTCACCTACAGAGGCATAACGACGGCCGGTTCCACCAAGGACGTGGATGCAGAGGGCTTCTTTAGCACCGCTGTTGTCGGCTACTGTTAAACGGCTTTCAGTCTGTATCATAGTTTATTTCACTTTTTCGATGATTTCCACGAGGCGCCAGCGCTTGGTCTTGCTGAGGGGACGGGTCTCCATGAGGCGGACGGTGTCGCCGACTGAACATTCGTTCTTTTCGTCGTGAGCGTGATATTTCTTGGTTTTGTTGACAAATTTGCCATAGATGGGGTGCTTCTCTTTCCACTTCACCATTACGGTGATGGTCTTGTCACCCTTGTTGCTCGAAACAACCCCGATGCGTTCTTTTCTTAAATTTCTCTTTTCCATTTGTGGGGAGTTTATTTGTTGTTAAGTTCGCGCTGACGCAACTCTGTCTTTACGCGAGCGATAGCCTTGCGTGCATGTGTAATCTTAGCGGGGCTGTCAAGGGGCGAGATAGCGTGGTTGATCTTGAGCTGGGTGTAGTCCTTCTCCATCTCAGCCAGGCGGTCGCGGAGGTCCTGAGTGCTGACTTCAGTGAATGATTCTTTCTTCATGACGGGTTACACATTTTGAGTTGGGTCATAATCGCGACGCACAATGAATTTAGTGGTCACGGGGAGTTTTTGAGCTGCGAGGCGGAGTGCTTCCTTAGCGATGTCGTAGGGAACGCCTTCAACCTCTATGATGATGCGGCCGGGAGTAACGGGGGCAACGAATCCTTCGGGAGCACCCTTACCTTTACCCATACGAACCTCAGCGGGCTTCTTGGTGATGGGTTTGTCAGGGAAGATGCGAATCCAGATTTGACCCTGACGCTGCATATAACGTGTCACAGCGATACGGGCGGCTTCAATCTGGCGACCGGTGATCCACTTAGACTCGAGGGTCTTGATGCCGAACGAACCGAAGGCCAACTGGTTGCCACGCTGCGCAATGCCTTTCATGCGGCCTTTTTGCGCGCGGCGAAATTTGGTTTTCTTAGGTTGTAACATTGTGTTGTTGAATCAATTGTGGGTTTAACGGTTGTTTTTGGGTTTGCGGAAACCGCCACGACGGGGAGCACCGTTTGAAGATGAGTTGCGGCTGTCCTTCTGGGTATTGGTATACTGGGGAGCGAGGTCACGCTTGCCGTAAAC
The DNA here is from genome assembly GCF_910577345.1 of uncultured Duncaniella sp. Taxonomy (GTDB): domain Bacteria; phylum Bacteroidota; class Bacteroidia; order Bacteroidales; family Muribaculaceae; genus Duncaniella. Next base: position 111,246 of record NZ_CAJTMT010000004.1, on the reverse strand, counting down.
CTCACCGCGGCAGATCCAAACCTTAACGCCGATAACACCAACCTTAGTGTGAGCTTCTACGAGAGCGTAGTCGATGTCAGCACGGAGGGTGTGGAGGGGCGTACGGCCTTCCTTAAACATTTCGGAACGGGCCATTTCAGCGCCATTGAGACGACCTGAAACCTGAACCTTGATGCCTTCTGCACCGGCGCGCATGGTAGATGCAACGGCCATCTTGACAGCACGGCGGTAAGCGATCTTACCTTCGATCTGACGGGCGATGGTTGAAGCTACGATCTGAGCGTCGAGTTCTGGACGCTTAACTTCGTAGATGTTGATCTGGACATCCTTGTCGGTGATCTTCTTGAGCTCTTCCTTCAGCTTGTCGACTTCAGCACCGCCCTTGCCGATGATGAGACCGGGACGCGAGGTGCAGACAGTGATGGTGATGAGCTTCATGGTGCGCTCGATGACGATGCGCGAAACGCTTGACTTTGCAAGGCGGACATTGAGATACTTGCGGAGTTTGGAGTCCTCGAGCAGAGTATCGCCGTATTTCTTACCGCCATACCAGTTAGAGTCCCATCCACGGATAACTCCCAAGCGATTGCTGATTGGATTTACTTTCTGTCCCATTTGTTAAGCTTTAGCGTTTTTGTTATCAATTGTGTCAACAATCAATGTGACGTGGTTTGCGCGTTTGCGGATACGGTAGCCACGGCCCTGAGGAGCGGTGCGCAGACGCTTGAGCATAGGAGCACAGTTCACATAGATAGTGCTGACATAGAGCTCGCCGGCGTCGGCTTTACGTTCGTTCTTGGCTTCCCAGTTGGCGATTGCCGAACGGAGGAGCTTTTCGAGGCGGGCAGCCGCTTCCTTGTTTGAAAATTTCAGGATGCCGAGTGCACGGTTAACCTCGACCCCGCGGACCATGTCAGCGACAAGGCGCATCTTACGGGGAGAGGTAGGGATGTTGAGGAGCTTTGCGAAAGCTACCGTCTTCTGTTCGGCTTTCCTGAGGTCGGCTGAATTTCTTTTTCTTACACCCATTTTATTGTAATTCTTTTCTTTTTTACAAATGAATTAGTTATATCAGGGCCCAAATTATTTCTTGCGGTTACCGGAGTGACCACGGAAGGTACGGGTGGGAGCGAACTCTCCGAGCTTGTGGCCGACCATGTTTTCAGTAACGTAGACAGGGATAAATTTGTTACCGTTGTGAACTGCGAAAGTGTGACCTACAAATTCGGGGGCGATCATAGAAGCGCGGCTCCATGTCTTGATGACCGACTTCTTACCGCTCTCTTCCATTGCAGCGACCTTCTTTTCGAGCTTCACGCTGATAAACGGGCCTTTTTTTAATGAACGACTCATGATAAGTGTTGCTAATTTAAATCAGATTACTTTTTTCTTCTTTCAATGATGTACTTCGAAGAATGTTTCTTCGGGGCACGAGTCTTGAGACCCTTAGCGTAAAGACCCTTGCGAGAACGGGGATGACCACCGGAAGCGCGGCCTTCACCACCACCCATGGGGTGATCGACAGGGTTCATGACTACGCCGCGGTTGCGGGGACGACGGCCGAGCCAGCGTGAACGACCTGCTTTACCAGAACGCTCGAGGGAGTGCTCGGAGTTGCCGACAACACCGACAGTGGCGCGACATGCGGCGAGGATCTTGCGGGTTTCACCCGAAGGTAATTTGACGATGGCGTAGGTGCCTTCACGCGATACGAGCTGAGCGAATGTGCCAGCTGAACGGGCCATGAAAGCGCCCTGGCCGGGACGCAACTCAATGTTGTGGATGAGTGTACCTACAGGAATGTTGGCCAAGGGGAGGCAGTTTCCTACTTCCGGCTGAGCCTCGGGTCCTGAAAGAATCTCATCACCAACCTTTAAGCCGTTGGGTGCAATGATGTAAGCTTTAGCACCGTCTTTGTAGTAAAGGAGGGCGATGCGGGCCGAACGGTTAGGATCGTACTCGATGCTCTTTACTACTGCGGGAACACCGTCTTTGGTTCTCTTAAAGTCAATGATGCGATATTTACGCTTGTGGCCACCACCAAGGTAGCGGGTGGTGAGATGGCCTTCGGAGTTACGTCCTCCGGAGGCCTTTTTGCCGACTGTAAGAGATTTTTCCGGTGTAGTAGCAGTGATGGTACCTTTAAATACACCGATAACTTTGTGTCTCTGCCCAGGTGTTGTGGGCTTGAATTTTCTTACTGCCATTTTTTATTTAGATATTGCTATAGAAGTCAATATTCTGTCCTTCGGCAACTGTCACGATGGCTTTCTTCCAAGCGGCGGTCTTGCCACGGAGCAGACCGCTCTTGGTCCAGCGAGACTTGTTCTTGCTGCGGACATTGATGGTGTTTACGCGAACTACCTTTACGCCATAGAGGTTCTCGATGAGCGACTTGATCTGATACTTGTTGGCCTCGGGAGAAACGGCGAAGGTGTAGCGGTTAAGCTTCTCAGTGAGATTGCTTGCCTTCTCTGTTACGATGGGTTTGATTGAGATTTCCATTGTTGCTGCTGTTTTCTCTGGTGAGGTTAAAGTTTATTAATGAAATCAAGGCTGCTCTCGGTTACGATAACAGCGTTGGAGTTCATGAGCGCGTAAGTGTTGAGATCCGATGCAGCCATTGTAGAGGCATCGGGAACATTACGGGCCGACAAAGTTACGTTTTTATTTTGACCCGGTAAAACGAGCAGGATTTTTTTGCCCTCAACTTTAAGATTTTTAGCAAAATTTACGAAATCTTTAGTCTTCGGAGCCTCGAAGTTGAAGTCTTCAACGACGATGAGCTGAGAATCCTGAACTTTATAGGTCAACGCACTCTTGCGGGCGAGCTGCTTCACTTTCTTATTCAACTTGAAGCGATAGTCACGGGGACGGGGACCGAACACGCGGCCACCACCTACGAGGACGGGTGAGTTGATGTCACCGATACGGCTGCCGCCGCCACCCTTCTGCTTGTGGAGCTTGCGGGTCGAACCTGAAACTTCGCTGCGTTCCTTGGATTTGTGAGTACCCTGACGCTGATTGGCGAGATACTGCTTCACATCGAGATAAACGGCGTGCTCGTTTGCATCTACTGCAAAAACTTCGTCGCTGAGCTGTGCCTTGCGACCGGTGTCTTCACCTTTGATATTGTAAATTGCGACTTCCATTATTTCTCAATTAAAACGATTGAACCTTTACTTCCGGGGATTGAGCCTTTGATGAGGAGCAGGTTGTGGTCTGCGATCACCTTAAGCACCTGGAGGTTTTGAATTGTCACTTTCTCGTTGCCCATCTGGCCTGCCATGCGCATGCCTTTGAACACCTTTGCGGGATATGAGCAGGCGCCGACCGAACCGGGAGCGCGAAGGCGGTTGTGCTGACCGTGGGTGCTCTGGCCTACACCACCGAAACCGTGGCGCTTAACCACACCCTGGAAACCTTTACCCTTCGAGGTACCCTGGATGTCGACGAAGTCATTCTCGTTGAAGAGGTCAACGGTGATGGTGTCACCGAGATTGTACTCGCCGTCAAATCCTTTGAACTCGGCCAAGTGGCGCTGGGGAGCTACTCCGGCTTTCTTGAAGTGACCGGCGAGAGGTGCAGTTGTGTGCTTGTCCTTCTTCTCTACGAAGCCAAGCTGCACGGCCTCATAACCGTCTTTGTCAGCCGTCTTAATCTGAGTAACTACGCAGGGGCCTACTTCGATAACAGTGCACGGCACGTTCTTGCCGTCGGCACTGAAAACGGATGTCATTCCGATTTTCTTTCCTAATAATCCTGGCATTTCTCTTTGATTTAAAAATGTGAACTGTTGTGGGAGTTTGTTGTGATTTTACTTAATCTTTCGGTATTTAATATCTACCCGGTTGATTACACCTTGATTTCTACTTCTACGCCTGAGGGAAGTTCGAGCTTCATGAGAGCGTCGACGGTCTTGCCGGTCGAATTGTGAATGTCGATAAGACGCTTGTAGGACGAAAGCTGGAACTGCTCGCGTGACTTCTTGTTGACGAAAGTCGAGCGGTTGACGGTGAAGACGCGGCGGTGAGTGGGCAGCGGAATAGGTCCGCTGATCACTGCGCCGGTAGCTTTTACGGTCTTCACAATCTTCTCGGCCGACTTGTCAACCAAGTTGTAATCATAAGATTTAAGTTTGATTCTGATTGTTTGGTCCATATCTTTTGTTGAATGAAAGTGTTTGTCTTACTTGATGAGGTCAACACGGCCCTGGCATTCGGTGAGAACAGCCTTAGCGATAGAGCTGCTTACCTCTGCATAGTGGCTGAATGTCATGGTTGAGGTTGCACGGCCTGAAGTGATGGTACGGAGGGCAGTCACATAACCGAACATTTCGGCAAGAGGAGCCTTGGCCTTCACGATGCGGGCACCGCTGCGGCTTGTTTCCATACCTTCAACCTGACCACGACGCTTGTTGAGGTCACCAATAACGTCACCCATGCTCTCTTCGGGAGTAACGACCTCTACCTTGAAGATAGGTTCGAGGAGCACGGGACCTGCCTTCTCAGAAGCCTTCTTGAAGGCCTGGATGGCACAGAGCTCGAATGAAAGCTGATCCGAGTCAACCGGGTGGAAAGAACCGTCGATGACAGTCACCTTGAGACGATCGAGGGGATAGCCTGCAAGCACACCGTTCTTCATAGCGGTTGTGAAGCCCTTCTGGATAGAGGGGATGAATTCCTTAGGAATGTTACCACCCTTGACCTCGTCAACAAACTGGAGTGAACCTTCGAAATCGTCATCAGCAGGTTCAACACGGACGATGATGTCAGCGAACTTACCGCGACCACCGGTCTGCTTCTTGAACACTTCGCGGAGTTCAACAGGCTTGGTGATGGCTTCCTTGTAAGTTACCTGAGGACGGCCCTGGTTACATTCAACCTTGAACTCGCGACGGAGACGGTCGATGATGATGTCGAGGTGAAGCTCACCCATACCGGAGATGACGGTCTGGCCGGTTTCCTCATTGGTCTCAACGCGGAATGTGGGGTCTTCCTCAGCAAGCTTCTGGAGACCGACGCCGAGTTTGTCGAGGTCCTTCTGAGTCTTGGGCTCAACTGCGATACCGATAACGGGCTCGGGGAATTCCATAGCTTCGAGAACGATAGGATGGTTCTCGTCGCAGAGGGTGTCACCTGTGCGGATATCCTTGAAACCTACACCTGCGCCGATATCACCGCAGTCGATTGATTCCTTAGCGTTCTGCTTGTTGGAGTGCATCTGGAACAGACGGCTCACGCGCTCTTTCTTGCCTGAACGGCTGTTGAGAACGTAGCTGCCGGCAACGACGTCGCCTGAGTAAACGCGGAAGAATGTGAGACGGCCAACGTAGGGGTCGGTTGCGATCTTGAATGCGAGAGCACACATGGGAGCTTCCGAAGAGGGCTCGCGGGTCTCAACCTGCTCGGGATCCTCAGGATTGGTTCCTTCAACTGCACCTGAGTCAACGGGGCTGGGGAGGTAAGCGCAGACAGCGTCGAGGAGACACTGAACGCCCTTGTTCTTGAATGAAGAACCGCAAATCATGGGGACAACCTCCATCTTGAGGGTTGCGTTGCGGAGAGCGCGACGGATCTCATCCTCAGTGATAGTTGAGGGATCGTCGAAATATTTCTCCATGAGAGCGTCGTCGAATTCGGCGATCTTCTCAAGCATCTTGTCACGCCATTCTTCTGCTTCCTCAACGAGACCGGCAGGAATATCCTCGATAGAGTAGTCGGCACCCATTGATTCGTCATGCCAGAAGAGAGCCTTCATTCTGATAAGGTCAACCACACCCTTGAATGTCTCCTCAGCTCCGACAGGAATCTGGATGGGACAGGGGTTGGCACCGAGAACGTCCTTGAGCTGGCGTACAACTTCAAAGAAGTTTGCACCTGAACGGTCCATCTTGTTGACGTAACCGATACGGGGCACGTTGTACTTGTCAGCCTGACGCCATACAGTCTCTGACTGGGGCTCAACACCACCTACGGCGCAGAATGTAGCGACAGCGCCGTCGAGCACACGGAGTGAACGTTCAACTTCCACAGTGAAGTCGACGTGTCCCGGAGTGTCAATAAGGTTGATCTTGAACTGGTCACCGGCATACTTCCAGAAAGTGGTGGTAGCGGCAGAGGTGATTGTGATACCACGCTCCTGCTCCTGCTCCATCCAGTCCATGGTGGCTGCGCCGTCATGAACCTCACCGATCTTGTGGGTAAGACCGGTATAGAAGAGGATACGCTCGGAAGTTGTGGTCTTACCGGCATCGATGTGAGCCATGATGCCGATGTTACGGGTATATTTTAAATGTGCGTCTGATTTAGCCATTTTTCTTTGTGAATCTAAATGTTCAATGAAAATATCGTGTTGATTCTCAACCTCGGCTTAGAAGCGGAAGTGAGCGAAAGCACGGTTGGCCTCAGCCATCTTGTGCATATCTTCCTTACGCTTGTATGCACCGCCCTGATCGTTGAATGCGTCTACGATTTCGGCAGCCAGCTTGTCAGCCATGGTCTTGCCGCCACGCTTGCGGGCATAGAGGATAAGGTTTTTCATCGAGATAGATTCCTTACGGTCGGGACGGATTTCGGTAGGAACCTGGAAGGTTGCACCGCCGACGCGACGTGACTTCACTTCCACCTGGGGAGTAACATTCTCGAGAGCCTTTTTCCAAATCTCAAGTGCGGTCTTCTCTTCGTTGGGGAGCTTGGCCTTGACGAGTTCGAGAGCGGAATAGAAGATGGTGTATGAAGTATTCTTCTTTCCGTCATACATGAGATGGTTGACGAACTTCGATACTCTCACGTCATTGAACACGGGATCGGGGAGAATCACCCGTTTCTTAGGTTTTGCTTTTCTCATTTTTAGAGCAAATGTTTTGTTTTTGGTTGCTTGGTTGCTGCATCTTTCATCTTCAACGGCCTCCCCTTGCGGGGCGCCATTTACTCAACCTGTGATTTAGCCTTCCAATCAAATCAAAAACGAGGGGTTAACGACTCGGTTTTTAATTTAATTAATGTTTCAGAAAAGGAGTTTGCGTTGAATTACTTCTTAGCCGCTTTGGGGCGCTTTGCACCATACTTGCTGCGACGCTGTGTACGGTCCTTCACGCCGCTGGTATCGAGTGTACCGCGAACGATGTGGTAACGTACACCGGGGAGGTCCTTAACACGACCGCCGCGAACGAGTACGATTGAGTGTTCCTGAAGATTGTGGCCTTCTCCGGGGATGTAGCTGTTGACTTCCTTGCCGTTGGTAAGGCGCACACGAGCCACCTTACGCATAGCCGAGTTAGGCTTTTTGGGGGTGGTGGTGTACACACGCACACACACGCCACGACGCTGCGGGCATGAATCGAGTGCGGGTGATTTGCTCTTATCTTCAAGAGCCACGCGTCCTTTTCTTACTAATTGCTGAATAGTAGGCATCTTAGTTTATTATTGGTTTATTGAATAATGATTAGAAGTTGTTCTTATCTTTTTCACACATATCCAATCGCCACCCACACCACTGACTCTCAAAGAGTTAACGATGACGTGACGACAGATTGCTCCTAAAAGCGTTGCAAAATTACAACTTATTTTCCTAACTGCCAAACATTTCCGCATTTTTCTTGTTAAACCTTTTTCAACTATTTTCACTTTTCACTCAATTACCCGCCGGGACACTTCCCGACCCCTCGCGGAACGGGCCTTTTTTCACCAAATCAGCGCTTTTTCAACCGTCGGCCAAAGAATTTTCACTCCTTATTTATGTTTTTTCCCTGAGATGCGCTAATTTTGCACTTTAAAACAGTCATGGAGCCGGCGGTTGTCAGTGGTCGCTCCTCTCCATGTCCATGAAAATTACATTCATATCTCTAAATTATATATGGAAAAGAAATTCAAGCGAACCCTTATCACAACTGCCCTCCCCTACGCAAACGGGCCTGTCCACATCGGACACCTCGCCGGAGTATATGTCCCGGCCGACATCTATGCACGCTATCTCCGCCTCCGTGGCGAAGACGTTGTCATGGTCGGCGGCAGTGACGAACATGGTGTGCCCATCACTCTCCGCGCCCGCAAGGAAGGCATCACACCTCAGGAAGTGGTGGACCGCTACCACACAATCATCAAGGACTCGCTTGAAGAACTTGGAGTGAGCTTCGACATATATTCACGCACCACATCCAAACTTCACCACGAGACTGCCTCTGAATTCTTCCGTCACCTCTATGATAAAGGCGAGTTCACGGTCCAGACAGCTCTCCAGCCTTACGATGAAAAATCCGGCGAATTCCTTGCCGACCGTTATGTTGTCGGCACATGCCCCCGCTGCCACAATGAAAATGCCTACGGCGACCAGTGTGAGGCCTGCGGTTCGTCGCTCAATGTGACCGACCTCATCAATCCCCGCTCGGCCCTCACCGGCGAACCCGTCAAGATGCGCGAGACAACCCATTGGTATCTCCCCCTCGACAAGTGGGAACCGAAACTCCGCGAATGGATCCTCGAAGGTCACAAGGAATGGAAGACCAACGTCTACGGCCAGTGCAAATCATGGCTTGATGCCGGTTTGCAGCCTCGCGCCGTCAGCCGCGACCTCAAATGGGGTGTTCCCGTACCCGTGGAAGGCGCTGAAGGCAAAGTCCTCTATGTCTGGTTTGATGCTCCCATCGGCTATATCTCCAACACAAAGGAACTTCTCCCCGACACTTGGGAAAAATACTGGAAGGACCCCGAAAGCCGTATCATCAACTTCATCGGCAAAGACAACATCGTCTTCCACTGCATCGTCTTCCCCTCGATGCTCATGGCCTACGGAGATAACTTCCAGCTCCCCGACAACGTTCCCGCCAACGAATTCCTCAACCTCGAAGGCGACAAGATTTCCACCTCGCGCAACTGGGCTGTATGGCTCCACGAATATCTTCAGGATTTCCCCGGCAAGCAGGATGTGCTCCGCTACGTGCTCACTGCAAATGCTCCCGAAACCAAGGACAACGATTTCACTTGGGCCGACTTCCAGGCACGCAACAACAACGAGCTTGTCGCCATCCTCGGCAACTTCGTCAACCGCGCCGTAGTCCTCACACATAAATACTTTGGCGGAGTCGTTCCCGCACAGGGCGAACTCTCCGAGGCCGACCGCGAGGTCTTTGCTGAACTCACACGCATCAAGGCAGCCCTTTCCGACGCACTCGACACCTTCCATTTCCGCGAAGCCCTCAAACAGGCCATGGAAATAGCCCGCCTCGGCAACCGCTATCTCCAGGAAACCGAGCCGTGGAAACTCGCCAAGACAGATCTCGCCCGCACAGGCACCATCCTCAACGTCGCCCTCCAGCTCTGCGCCAACCTTGCTGTCGCTTTCGAGCCTTTCATCCCCTTCTCAGCCGCCCGACTCGCAAAAATGCTCGGTATGGAGAAACTCGACTGGACTATGCTCGGCCAGACCGACCTCGTCGCTCCCGGCATCGAACTCGCACCCGCCGAGCTCCTCTTCGAGAAAATCGAGGACGCTCAGGTCCAGGCTCAGGTCCAGAAGCTCCTCGACACCAAGAAAGCCAACGAAATCGCAGCTTGGAAAGCTCAGCCTCAGGCCGAGACTGTGGAATTCGACACATTCGCAGCCTGCGATCTCCGTGTCGGCACAGTCCTTGAATGCGAGAAGGTTCCCAAGGCCGACAAGCTGCTCCGCTTCCTCATCGACGACGGTCTTGAGAAACGCACCATCGTCTCCGGTATCGCCAAGTATTACAAACCGGAAGACCTCGTCGGCAAGCAAGTCTGCTTCATCGCCAACCTCGCACCGCGCAAACTCAAAGGCATCGTGTCGGAAGGCATGATTCTTTCCGCTGAGAATTCCGACGGATCAATCGTCCTCCTCAGTCCTTCCGCTCAGGTCGCTCCCGGCGCAAAGATTGGCTGAGACAGCCACTGATATTATCGAACCGTACCTTCCCGACCTTATATGGCAGGGACACTCTTGAAAGCCATGTTCTTTCGGAATGTCCCTGCTTTCACCCTTTTTCAGACTACACTTTTCTCACGTTAACCTTACCACAACACACCCATCCCATGACACAAACACATAAGCCTCGTCTGCTGATCATCTACACGGGCGGAACAATCGGGATGATAGAAAATCCCGAGACACATGCCCTCCAGCCATTCGATTTCAGTCACCTCATCGACAATGTCCCGAAAATAAAGAAACTCGACTACGAAATCGACAACATTCAGTTCACCCCCATCGACTCCAGCGACATGGATCCGGTCGGTTGGGCCGACATCGCAAAAGCCATAGCCGAGAACTATGACCTCTACGACGGCTTTGTCGTGCTTCACGGCACCGACACAATGGCCTACACCGCCTCTGCCCTGTCATTCATGCTCGGCAATCTCCGTAAGCCCGTCATCATCACCGGTTCGCAGCTCCCGATTGGCGAAGTCCGCACCGATGGTGAGGAAAACCTGATTACCGCCCTCCAGATTGCAGCCGCAACCACATTCAACGGTTCCCCTATGGTTCAGGAAGTGGCCATACTTTTCGAGAACTACCTCTGGAGAGGCAACCGCTCCACCAAAATGAGCGCCGACAACTTCAATGCGTTCAAGAGCAATAACTATCCGCAGCTCGCAAAAATCGGTCTCGGCATCCATTACTCCGAAGAAGCCCTCTGGCGACCGACCGAGCGGAAACCATTGCAGCTAAACACCAATATGGAGCACGGTGTCATGTTTCTCGACCTCCATCCCGGCATGACTCAGCAGACCCTCCATCATCTTCTCCACACCCCCGGAATCAAAGGTATAGTCCTCCGTTCCTACGGAGCCGGCAACGCGCCCACCTCTCGTTGGTTCATCGAGGAAATCGCCCAGGCGGTCCAGCGCGGCATAGTGATTGTAAATGTCACCCAATGTGTCAACGGCGGTGTCCACCATCGCCGCTACGTCGCAGGTGACAAACTCGCCAACGCCGGCGTAATCTCCGGCCACGACATGACCTCCGAAGCAGCCATCACAAAACTGATGTATCTCTTCGGCCTTGGCCTCACCCCCTCCGCAGTCGCCACCCGCCTCAACACCGACATCTGCGGCGAAGTCACCCTCTGACCAAAGACTATTTGCCTTATTAGCCCTATTAGGCCTATTAGACTTATTATCCCCAAAAAAAAATTTCACCCCGGAAGCCCATCATGACATCCGGGGTGAAAAATTTTATCATCCAAACAATTCTGTCGAGAGATAGCGCTCTCCCGTATCCGGCAGCAGCACCACTATATTCTTTCCCGCATTCTCCGGCTCTTTCGCCAAAACGGTCGCTGCATGAAGCGCAGCACCGGATGAGATACCGACCAATATTCCTTCAGTATGCGCCAACCGCCTGGTTGCCGAATACGCTTCCTCACTCTCGACTGTGACAACCTTGTCAATCACATTCCTGTCAAGTGTCTCGGGAATAAATCCGGCTCCGATACCTTGGAGCTTGTGAGGGCCGGGCTTTCCTCCGCTGATGACAGCTGAGTCCTTAGGCTCCACAGCCACAATCTCCACCGCAGGGTTCTTGGATTTGAGATACTCCCCTACCCCACTCACAGTCCCACCTGTCCCCACTCCGGCAACAAAGATGTCGACCTTTCCATCAAGCGCATCCCATATCTCCGGACCGGTCGTCGCGCGGTGGACCGCAGGATTGGCAGGATTTGAGAACTGCCCGAGAATCACGGAACCCGGAGTCGTCTTATGCAATTCCTCAGCCTTTGCTATCGCTCCCTTCATGCCCTCCGAACCGGGAGTAAGGACTATCTCAGCACCAAGTGCAGCCAAGAGCTTCCTGCGCTCCACACTCATGGTCTCAGGCATGGTCAGTATGACCTTGTAGCCCTTTGCAGCACCGACCAGTGCAAGCCCGACACCGGTGTTACCGCTCGTCGGCTCGATTATTGTTGCGCCCGGTGCAAGCTTGCCATCCTTCTCGGCTGTGGCAATCATGTTCATAGCCACTCGGTCCTTAACAGAACCTCCAGGATTGAATGCCTCAACCTTGGCGTAAATATCAGCGACAGTTCCTTCCGACCTGTCGTAAGAGTTCAACTTCACCAAAGGCGTATTGCCGATGGTTTCCAGAATGGAATCCACGATTTTCTTCATAAATAAAAAGTATTGACGTTAAATAAAAATTATATTCAATTGTTACAACAGACAATCTCGCCTGCTGTTCACAACCTTCCTTCATCCATATATGAATACGACTGTCTGTGGGCAATTATCACATGGTCGAGCACACGGATGTCAAGATAGGCTGCACCCTCCTTAATCTTACGCGTCAACCGGTCATCCTCCACACTTGGATTGGGATTGCCCGACGGATGGTTATGCACGAGTATGATACCCGAGGCCAGACAGTCGACCGCACGTTTCAACAGCAACTTCACGTCCACGACGGTCCCGGCAGTTCCACCTTGCGAAATGCAACGGCGATACTTAACCTTATTGTTTCTCGAAAGCATCAGCACCCAGAACTCCTCATAGTCCAGTCCCTCCATCGAAGGCGACATCAGAGTGACCACATCGTTGCTCGATCGGATGGTGACATTGCGGTTCTCAGCCATCTGCTCACGGTTGCGACGTCCAAGCTCAAAAGCGGCCGCAAGACATACGGCCTTGGCCGGACCGACACCTTTGTATTTCGACATCAGCTCATCCATCGTCAATCTGGCAAGATTATCAACCCTATCATCGCAATCGCGCAGGATTGAGCGTGCAAGATCCACGACTGACATTCCCGGAATACCGCCGCCAAAAATCAGACCGACAAGCTCCGCATCACTCAATGCGCGTATGCCCTGGCTCAATGCCTTCTCGCGAGGCTTCTCATCATCGCCAAGGTCATGAATACGCCTCGCGACAAAAGGAGAGAGAGTTTCCATATTGTTAATTAAAAAAGATATTAGACTAAAGAAATTTCAATCGAAGAATAAGGAGAATGGCGAATGGTGAATAATGAGAATAAAAGTAGTCATGATTAGAGTTTGAATAGAGAAAGAATAGAGAAAGAATAGAGAAGGAATAGAGAAGGAATTTGAGTAGAGACAGAGTTTGATTGAAGATAGAGCTTGAATGGAGATAAGGCTTGAATGGAGAATATGATAAACAGCAAGCCCACCAAACCCAAGTATTATCTATACTCTATACTTTAATCTCTATACTATAAAAAAAATACTAACGGCCCTTTCTCATCAAAATCTCCTCTTCGACATTCCTGCCCTTACCGAGAAGAATCTTAATCACGAAAGCCTTGATGAACCCGCAACCGTACCCACAAATCTGTATAACGCTTGCCGGAACCGCCTTTGCAGCTATCACCACGGAGCGGGTTGAGATTAGCGCAGTAACGAATATAGCCAAAAGATAAAGTCCGAGAGGAAGCAGGAACCACGGCGACACGAATATTGAAAGCGCAAGCAGAACCACGCCGATGATGACCGCCACGGCAGGCAAAGCATGGACAGCCTTAAGCGAACCGGGATAGAGAAGTTTCAGCGTGATTCTCGACATGCCGAACACATAGACCTGACGCAAAAATTTCTTGAAATCCACCCTGCGCTTATGGTAGACGTAAGCCGAACGGATGAGTGCAACGTTGAAACCGGCCTCTCGGATGCGGGTAGACATATCAATGTCCTCCGAAAACATTTCACGGAAGCCGCCGACCTTTTCATAGACCTTGCGCGAAAATCCCATATTGAACGTGCGCGGGACAAACTTTTCAAGACTGACCTTTCCGCCACGTATTCCACCTGTCGTAAGGAACGATGTCATCGCAAAATTGATAGCCTTCTGCGTGGTCGTGAACGATTCATGCGCAGAGTCAGGGCCTCCGAAACAATCTGTCGGATGCGCGTCGAGTTCGCGTGTCAGAGTTTCAAAATATTCCGGAGGAATGACACAGTCACTGTCAAAGAATATGAAGTAGTCACCCTCGGCACGCTCCATTCCGTGGTTACGGGCTATGGAACGTCCCTCGTTCTCCTTATAGAAATACTTGACGTCGACACCCTGTGTCTCCTTCACAGCGGCTTCGCAAGGAGCCGTCGACCCATCCTCGACAATAACGACCTCAAAATTCTTGAGTGTCTGTCGTGAGAGGCTGTCGAGGAGGTCACGCACCTCGTCAATGCGGTTATAGACCGGTACGATTACCGAAAAGCGCGGAGAGTTGGTTGACTGTTTTTCCATGGCTGTTGTTTATCGTGAGTTCCTTCAGAAAATGCGGTATCAGGACATGCGGTTCTTGTAATCCTCATAGTCGAAACGGCGCAGATAGCTGCATTCACCCTTGCTGTCGCAAAGCACCATTGCAGGATGCTGTATGCCGTTGAACATGGTGGTCTTGACCGTAGTGTAGTGATTCATGTCCTCAAGCGTCAGACGGTCACCGGCCTTCAGCGGCTCGGCAAAACACCAGTCGCCTACATAGTCGCCGCTCAGACATGAATTTCCACCGAGGCGGTAACGCGGAAGCCCCTCCGCCTCCTCGACACTCTCGCTGATGGCAGGTTTATAGGGCATCTCCAGACAATCGGGCATGTGGCAGGCGAAACTTGCGTCGATGATGGCAGTCTTGATTCCCTGATTGTCCACCACGTCGAGCACTTCGGTGATAAGGTCACCCGTGCGCCACATCCACGCGCTGCCGGGTTCCATGACTACATTCAGCCACGGATAGCGCGAACGGAAATCCTTCAGCAGACCGATGAGATGCTCCACGTCGTAACCTTCGCGTGTCATCAGATGGCCTCCGCCGAAATTCACCCATTTAATCTGCTTGAAATACTGTCCGAACTGACTCTCGAAGGCGTCAAGCACCTTGGCCAGATCGTAGCTCGAACTCTCGCACAAGGCATGGAAATGCAAACCCTCTATCCCTTCCGGCAACCCGTCGGAGAGCTGCTCTGCCGTCACGCCGAAACGCGAACCGGGCAATGCCGGATTGTAGATTTCAGTATCAATAACCGAACACTGCGGGTTCACCCTCAGTCCGGGCGAAACTCCGGCTGCAAGCGTGCGCGCACCGTAGCGCTCCCATTGGCTGAGAGAATTGAACGTGAGATGTGTTGCTCTCGAAAGGAATTCATCTATTGTCCCCTCTGTGTAGACAGGGCAATAGACATGAGCCTCCCCACCCAGTTCCTCGTTTCCGAGACGCAGCTCATTGAGCGAACTGGCCGTGAAATCGCGGTTATACTCACGCACGATCGGGAAACTGCGCCAAAGGGCATTCGCCTTGAACGCCATGATGATATTCACCCCGGCTTCACGCTCCACGCGGCTTATCAGTTCAAGGTTGCGACGCATACGGTCTTCATATACTATATAATATGGTGTGGGGAGCTCGTTGGCTTTCATATCAGTTTTTATTAATGGGGGGTAAGTAAGTGACTTATATTTTATCCGAGTATGGCAAACTTGGCGAATTTCAGCATGAGTGTGCGCGAATCCGTTGTATCGAAATCCACCGTTATACGCGCATCAGGTCCGGAGCTGTCGATGTTGGAGATTGTTCCGGCTCCGAACTTTGCATGTTCAATCCGCATCCCGACCTCAAGCTCTGTCTTTGAGTGGAGGGTATATGCCCCACCCTGCGATGACGGCAGGCTTTTCTGAGGGACGGATGCCTGCGGGTGGGATGCCGCTACGCTTCCCAAAGGTGAAAAACCGCCGGAGGATGGACGCGGATAGTCGGCAGTGCGTCCGGAAGCACCTGAGCGGATTGAATTGAGGCTCCTCGCGCTTCCTGCCATCGAAGCGGAATAGTTGACAGTCGGTCTGACGGTCGGAGCTGAAGAGCCGAGCACATCATTTGTGGCAAGACGCAGGAACTGCGGATTTATATCTCCGAGAAAACGCGACGGACGGCAAGCAGCCGTCTGACCGTTGCGGAAACGTGAACCCGCATAGCTGAGCATACAGAATTTCCTCGCACGGGTGATCGCCACATACATCAGGCGGCGTTCCTCCTCAATCTGCGCGGGAGAGTCCTTCGACATCGCCGACGGAAAAAGCTCCTCCTCGACACCGACAACAAAGACATTGTTGAATTCAAGACCCTTGGCGGCATGGACTGTCATGAGTGTCACGCGCTCCTCCACTCCGTCGGAATCAGAGTCCTGGTCAGTGGCAAGCGACACCTCAGCCATGAAATCGGCAAGCCCGGTCTCCGTATTGCCCTCCTCCATTCTTGTGCTGACAAAATCTTTCACACCGTTGAGAAGTTCCTGAAGGTTCTCCTGCTTGGATATGCTTTCCGGTGTATTGTCGTGGAGCAGCATCGTGAACAGACCTGTCCGCCCAATGATTTTCGTGGCGAGCGTCACGGCATCCGCTCCCTTGCGGTTCATCTCAACGAACTCGACTATCACCCCTGCGAAAGCGTCAAGCTTGCGGAGCGTACCCGCATTGAGTCCTGCGGGATGCTTGTCCGGCTCCTGGATGACGGTCCAGATACTGACATTGTCCTCTATCGCACGGGCTATGAGTTTTCCGAGTGTCGTGTCGCCGATACCTCTTGCCGGGAAATTGATGATTCGCTTCAGCGCCTCATCGTCGTCGGGATTGAGGGCCATGCGGAAATAGGCGATGGCATCCTTCACCTCCTTGCGCTGATAGAACGACAGTCCGCCGTAGATTCTGTAGGGGACGTTGCGTTTTCTCAACGCCTCCTCAAGCACTCGGCTCTGCGCATTGGTCCTGTAAAGTATGGCAAACTCATCGGCGCTGTCGCCCGACCGCATTTTCAGTTGCGAGATGCGCGAGGCCACCTGATAAGCCTCCTCGAAATCGCTGTAGCATTTGACCACCTCAATCGGCGCACCGTTTTCATTCTCCGAATAGACCTGCTTCGGTATCTGGTCTCGGTTCTTGTCGATAAGCGAACCGGCTGCATTGATGATGTTGCGCGTCGAGCGGTAATTGCGTTCGAGCTTGAAGGTCGACAGCGTTGGATAGGTCGCCCGCATGTCGAGGATGTTGCGGATATTCGCCCCACGGAACGAATAGATGCTCTGCGCGTCGTCACCGACCACACAGAGTTTGCCGCTGTCGCGGGTGAGCTGGGTGACTATCACATGCTGCGCGAAATTGGTGTCCTGATACTCGTCCACCAACACATAGCGGAAAAATTCCTGATAGTGACGCAACACATCGGGGTTGTCGCGCATCAACACGTTCGTATAGTAGAGCAAATCATCAAAATCCATCGCGCTCGATGCAATGCTGCGGTCGCAATACGCCTTGTAGATGGCATAGAGTTCCGGACGCTTCGCACGGCGGTCAGCCTCAAGTATGTCGCGGCTCATGGCATAGTCCTCCGGCGACACAAGCGCGTTTTTCGCACCCGAGATAGCCGAGAGTACAGCCGACGGCTTATAGCTTTTCTCGTCAAGCTGCATCTCCCTGATGATTGTCTTGACAAGCGACTTGCTGTCGGCCGAGTCATAGATGGTGAAATTGCTCTTGAAACCGAGACGGTCGGCATTGGTGCGCAGGATGCGGGCGAAAATGGAGTGGAACGTGCCCATCCAGAGCTTCGAGGCAGTCTCGCGTCCGACGAGTTCCTCGATTCGCTCGCGCATCTCCCGCGCGGCCTTGTTGGTAAACGTCAAAGCCAAAATGCGCCAAGGCTCATAGCCGAGGCGCAGAAGGTGGACAATCTTATATGTGAGCACGCGCGTCTTGCCGGACCCCGCGCCGGCTATCACCAGCTGAGGTCCGTCGCAGTATTCCACTGCCGCGCGCTGCTGCTCGTTTAGCTTATCGAGATAAGATGATTCAGTCATTTATTTACATTCAATAGAGATAGCCCTATTGGGCCTATTAGCCTTATTAGCCCTATTGGGCTTATTTGACCTATTAGCCCTATTAGGCCTATTAATCTCCCCCTTTATCGCTTCGCAGGCTCCTTGACAAGCAGATGCTCGCCGGTCTGGTCGGCAATCGAGCGGTAGTAACGGTCGTCATAACCGCCATAGATAGGCGACACCGGCATACCCTCGGGTGTGCGCTCGAACTTTCCGTCCTTCTCGCGCTTGATGTTACCGTCCATGTATTTCACGAGCAGGT
The DNA here is from genome assembly GCF_910577345.1 of uncultured Duncaniella sp. GTDB lineage: Bacteria > Bacteroidota > Bacteroidia > Bacteroidales > Muribaculaceae > Duncaniella. The sequence continues at coordinate 93,151 of NZ_CAJTMT010000004.1, read as the reverse complement.
AATCACCGAGGTCCTTGTAACGCTTCACATAGCGCTTCGAAGCTTCGGTCGAATGCGAGTTGAGACGCTGACGGGCTGTAGCCTCGTCAAGCTTGGGAAGTTCGGCAAGCATGGTGTTGACCTCACCCTCCAGAGTAGCCTCCTCGGCGTTCTGGACACGGCGGATATCGTCAATCATCTTGCTGTACTGATGATATGCCTGATTAGCCACATAGCTTGTCACCCAGAAAGCGGCATCCCACGAAAGCGTAAGGAGATCACCGTTGCCGACAGCAAACTCATGGGGAATGGTGGTGATACCGTTATACATCGGGACATACACACAGGTGTTAGCATCATCAACGCCAAACCAGAGGATGCCGCGCATCAATTCCGGGTGCGACGAGTTCATCTGCGACACAAACGAGAAACCGGTCTGCTGTGTGGCGATGGCGCGCTCGTTGAGATACTCCTTTCCGTCGACCTTGAATGTCATCGGACGCCAACGGTAAGGCACCTTGTAGGGACCGGCACCGATGTCCTGGGTCATGTCGAGCGGAGTGCCCTCGAAGTGGTCACGCATCATCCATTTCATATCGTTGACACTCACCTGACGGTTGGGCTTTACCCAAAGAGGGAAAGGATCACCCTCGGCGTTCATCACCCAGGGAAGATAGGCATCCATTCCGTCGGCGAAACGGTTGAAGTAGCTCCACACACGGCCGTCGCAACCGCGGGTGGCGGTGCCGTCGAGCTCTCCGTAGGCAAGCGAGAAGCTGAAATCCTCATCCTTGCCTTTGTAATATCCCATCTTGCGTGCGAAATCTATAACGTCGGGCGAATAGATTGTGTTCTCCTTGTCGTTCAAGGGGAACTTGTGGATACGGGGATGGTTGGCATGTCCGGCAATGCAGTCGTCGGGGATGCGACGGGCAACCCAGACGGCACCCTTCTCCTTGCCACCCTTGCCGATAAGTTCCATTATCCATGCCTCCTCCGAATCGGCGATCGAGAACGACTCGCCGCTCGAATGATAGCCATAGTCCTTCACGAGGTCAGTCATCACCTTTATGGCCTCTCGGGCAGTCTTCGCGCGCTCGAGGGTCACATAGATGAGCGAACCGTAGTCCATGATTCCGGTCGTGTCCTCAAGCTCGGCACGGCCGCCCCAGGTGCTCTCGGAAATGGTCAGTCCATGCTCGTTCATATTGCCGATGGTCGTATATGTCTCGGCCACCTGAGGAATGTCGCCAAGATACTTGCCTGTATCCCACTCAACAATCTTCCTCACTTCGCCCGGAGCGTGCTTCCCGCCGGGACGGTTATAGAGTTCGCCGTAAAGCGTATGGCTGTCCGCTGCATACGTCACAAGCACCGACCCGTCAGTCGTGGCCTTCTTGCCCGCGATGAGGCTCGTACATGCAAGCGCCTCCACCGGAAGCACCGCCGCCAAAGCTAAAAACAGTGACTTGAATTTCATAAGTTATTATTATTTACTGTGTGATTGATTTATTTACTGTATGATTATTTAACTGATAGGCAAAGTTAGCATAAATATTCGAAATTCCGAAAATTGTCGATTTTTCCATTACAATTTACGATTTTTATGACGTAAACCATTGAAATTAAATAAAAAATTTTAACCTTTGTAAAACCATTATAATTATTTTGTGGTTTAGAAAAATAAAACAGCACATACTTATTTGGATAAATTCCTACAACTACCCATAGAATTTACAAACCTCAAATTACTTTCAACTAAATTTTATCATTAATGAAAAAGTATCTCGCAGAGATGATCGGTACGTTTGTACTGGTACTCATGGGTTGCGGTAGCGCAATCTTCGCCGGCATCGGAGTCGGCACAACCGGCTATGGAGTCTCAACCCTCGGCGTTGCAATGGCCTTCGGCCTCTCGGTAGTAGCTATGGCCTACACCATCGGCAACATCTCGGGCTGCCACATCAACCCCGCCATCACCCTCGGAGTATGGTCGAGCGGACGCATGAGCGGCAAGGAAGCTGCAGGCTACATGCTCTTCCAGTGCATCGGCGCCCTCATCGCGTCGTTTGTCCTCTGGGTACTCGTCCACACGGGCAATGAGGCAGGCATCGAGGCAGTGTTCAACAACACCACCACCACAGGCGCCAACTCCTTCATGGTCGGCAACATGTTCCCGGCATTCATCGCCGAATTCGTCTTCACCTTCATCTTCGTGCTCGTCGTCCTCGGCTCGACAGACGAAAAGAAAGGCGCAGGTAACTTCGCAGGTCTCGCAATCGGCCTCACCCTCGTGCTCGTCCACATCGCATGTATCCCCATCACAGGTACATCCGTGAACCCCGCACGTTCATTCGGCCCCGCCATCTTCGCAGCCATCGAAGGCAATGCGCAGCCCATCGCCCAGCTCTGGCTCTTTATCGTGGCTCCCTTCCTCGGCGCGCTCCTCAGCTCAGCCGTCTGGAAAGCCCTCAAGAACTAAGTAGATACAGACGCGCAAAAGAGCATAAGCGACAAAAGAATATAGTAATAAAGTCATCGGCTCAGCTGCCCGGCTTGCCGGGTTATCGGCTCTGCCGCTTGGCTTGCCAGGTAATCGGCACAGCCGCTTGGCTTGCCAAGACTCTGAAGATAACTCTCAATCTTGCAGAAAACTATATATCTTTTGTGTCGCTTATGCCCTTTTGCACGTCTGTATCAAAACCAAAATCCCATCTCATACAGATTATATGCGACTAAACGGACGACGCGAAAGCTCAAACGTCAGTGACCGGCGCGGAAGCAGCGCCGGACGCGGACTCAAGATTGGTGGCGGCATCGGAGCCGTCATCATCGCTGCAATCATCGCCTGGATTTCAGGCGGCAGCCCCCTGGATGTCATCACCTCCAATGTCGGCAACATGATGACAGGAGGACAGACAACCGAAAACTATACACCGACTGAGGAAGAGGAGGAACTCGCCCGCTTCTCACGTCAGATACTTGCAGGAACCGAGGACGTGTGGACTCAGCTCTTCGCCCGGATGGGCAAGGAATACGAGGCACCGACACTCGTGCTCTTCACAGACGCTGTCCAGAGCGCCTGCGGCAACGCGACAGCCGCTGTAGGTCCCTTCTACTGTTCTGCCGACCAGAGCCTCTATATTGACCTCTCATTTTTCCGCGACATGCGCAAGACCCTCGGCGCGGACGGCGACTTCGCCTATGCCTACGTCATTGCCCATGAGGTTGGTCACCATGTCCAACACCTTCTCGGAACTCTCGACCAAGCCCATGCGGCAATGAACCGCAGCTCCGAAACCGATGCAAACAATATCAGTGTGCGCATCGAGCTTCAGGCCGACTTCCTTGCCGGAGTGTGGGCACACCACGACAACGCCATGTTCAACTCCATCGAGGATGGCGATCTTGAAGAGGCCCTCAATGCCTCGATGAAAATCGGCGACGACTACCTGCAAAAGAAAGCCCAGGGATATGCCGTCCCCGACTCCTTCACCCACGGTACTTCCGAACAGCGTACCCGCTGGCTCAAACGCGGCCTCTCGACAGGCGATATCTCGCAAGGCGACACCTTCAGTCTTCCTTATTCACAGCTGTGAATAAGGAAGACTGAAGGTGTCGCCTTGCGCAAAGTATAGAGGGTAAAGTATAGAGTATAGATATTAGTTTATGCGGAAAAGAAGGCTGCATCGACCTCAATTGGCCGTCAATCCTCCATCTTCCCTCCAAACTATTATCTATACTCTATACTTTACCCTCTATACTCAAAGGTCCTCTATACTGAAAATTCCAGCAGGAGTAATATCTATACTCTATACTTTAATCTCTATACTAAGGAATAAGGCTTGCCTTATTCCTCCTTGATAATGAGCAGGGTGTCGCCGGGTTGGAGGCGGCGGGTGCCGTTGGGGACGATGTAGCGCGAACCACGGCGTATCATCATCACGAGCGAACCGGCGGGGAGATTCATGTCGCGCAGGGTGTTGCCTTCCGCAAGACTCTGTTCGGTCAGCGTGATGGTCTGGAGGGTTGTCGGAAGTTCGTCGGCAAGCTCCACACCAAAGTCTTCGTCCTCCTTGGCATCAGTGTCGATAAGTTTGAGTTTACGAGCAGATGCGATAACTGTCGTGCCCTGGACAAGAAGCGAAAGCAGCGTCACGAAGAAAACAATATTGAAAATCTGCCCTGCACCCTCGATGCCCGCAACGACCGGATATGTGGCAAAGATAATAGGCACCGCACCGCGCAGTCCGACCCACGATACAAAGAGTTTCGAACGCGTGGAGATGTTGCGCAACGGCAGGAGCGAAAGAAACACGCTAAGCGGACGACCGACAAGAATCATAAAGACGCCGATCAGAAGCGACACGGCTACCACACCCATCATCTCATGGGGGTTGACGAGCAGACCGAGCATGAGGAAGACCACAATCTGAGCCAGCCACGTCATGCCGTCGAGGAATTTCGCAATACCCCTATGATTCGGGAGCTTCGCATTGCCGAGGACAATTCCGCAGATATAGACCGCAAGATAGCCGTTTCCGGCAAGCGCGGTGGTGACGGCAAAGGTGAAGAAGACGCAGCCTATCATCAGGATTGAAATCATCGACGTGGCCTGCGACGCATCCTCCTTTGCCCCTGTGCTGCGCCCCATACGGCAATAGAAACCTATCAGCCAAAGGGTGATTTTTCCAATTAGGAAACCTCCGGCAGCACCTACGCCGAATTGCAGCAACAACTCGACGATTATTCCTCCGGCAGAAAGGCCTCCGCCAAGAGTGATAGCCTCAATCAGAATGATTGTCAGCATGTAGGCCATCGGGTCGTTCGAACCACTCTCAAGTTCAAGCATCGGACGAAGATTGTTGCGCAGAGCCACCTTCTGACTTCCGAGTATGCCGAACACCGAAGCTGAATCGGTCGACGACATCGTGGCCGCAAGCAACAGCGACGGCAAGAAAGCGAAGTGGATATTTGTCCAGTCCATCCCCGACAGCCACCAGATGAACAGACCGGTGACGAGCGCAGTCAGCAACACCCCGACAGTAGAGAGAATCAAACCGGGAACAATCACCGGACGTATGGCCGACAGCTTCGTCCCCATACCACCGGAGAAAAGTATAATGCAGAGGGCTATCATTCCGATGAATTGGGCAGTGTGCATGTCGCTGAACTGTATGCCGATACCGTCCGTACCGAAGGCCATCCCGACAAGTAGGAATATCAAGAGAATCGGCAACCCGAAACGGTAGCTCGATTTGCCGATAAGCACACCTGCAATGAGCAGTATAGACCCAACGAGGAGTATATTTTCTGAAGTTATGAAGTCCATCGGAAATAAAATTTTTAGTGGAAGTTATAGGAGTTACAGAAGTGAGGATGAAACATTTGCAAAGTTACTCATTTAAAGAAGACAAAGCAAAGATTAAAATATGTTAATAATCCAAGAAGCCGTGAACATTCCTAAACTTTGTTTTGTTACACAAACAAATTCTTCGGGCCTTGCGCCGATTCTCAATTTATAAACTAACATTCACACTCCTCACCACTCCCCTAAAAATACGCATAAAATTATGAAAAGCATGAAAGATAGTCTCCTCGAACGTCGTAGCATACGCCGTTATGAGCGCGAACCAATCACTGACGAGCAGATGGATCTCATCTACGAGGCTATACGCAACACCCCGACAAGCTACAACGGCCAGCAATTCTCAGTGATTGACATCACTGACCAAACCATAAAGGAACAAATCTATAATCTTACGGGGCAGAAGCAGATCAAGACCTGCAACCACTTCATGCTCTTCCTTATCGACTACCACAAAATCTCACTCATCAGCGATGCCGAAAACCTCGACATGCCGAATTTCGAACATACTGTCGACGGATTGATCGTCGGTGTGGTCGATGCCACACTTGCCATGATGAGTGCCGTGGCCATGGCCGAATCCCTCGGCCTCGGAACATGTCCGATCGGCTATGCGCGCACTGTCGCCCCTGAAGCCCTGTCATCGATGATGAAGCTTCCGAAAAAGACTTTCATTGTCTGCGGTCTCGCGCTCGGAGTTCCCCGCGAATATCCCGACCTCAAGCCCAAGCAGCCCCAGAGCCTCGTTATTCACAAGAACACATATCGTCAGGACGACGAGGAGATGGTTTCAGAGCTCAAGAAATATGACGAGACTGTTGCGGAATACAACCGCACACGCGAGGGAAGCAAGTCGGACAATGACTGGGCTTCGCATATTGTTGACTACTACCGAGAGGCGATGAATTATCGTATGCTCCGCGCTTTGCAGCGCAGAGGATTCGATGTGGCGCATTGAGGGGGGGATTTTTAGGGATAATAAGGCTAATAGGGCCAATAGGGCTAATAAGTCAAATAAGGCTAATAGGCCAAATAGGGCTAATAGGGATTATAAGTCCAATAAGGCTAATAGGCCCAATAGGGCTAATATTTGCCTGGAATATCAAGCTGAAAAAAACGCTCATGGCTGCAAGTTTCCGAAACTTGCAGCCATGAGCGTTTTTTATTTTAAGCAAGGCAAATTTGCCTTGCTTCCTATTATTGTTATTGGCCCTATTAGCCCTATTGGGCTTATTTGACTTATTTGGCCTATTAGACTTAATAAGCCTTATCTCTATCAACCCTGCATGAGGGTGATTTTGGCGCGGGTGTTTTTGATGCGTTCGGGGGCGAGGTCTTTGATGAGTCTCTTGGCTTCGGAGCGCGGGACTGCCACAAGCGCGCAATGGTCACGCAGGGCGATGCGCCCGATCTGTCCGGCTTCAAGCCCTCCCTTAGCGATGAGGAAACCAACGATGTCGCCACGGGAAATCTTCTCCTTTTTTCCGACATTGAAATAGAGGGTGGCCGTCGACGTTTCAATCGGATTGGCGCTATGACCCTGCGGCACATAATCGCGGTCCCATTCAACATAATCCGGGATGTTTTCATCCTCAGTTGTAATGACATAGACCTCACCATTAGCGTCCTGACGGGCGGTACGGCCATTGCGGTGGGTCCACGCCTCGACAGTGGGCGGAAGATGATAATGGACCACAGCCGACAGCTCGGCTATGTCGAGGCCACGCGAACCGAGGTCGGTGGAAACTAGGATAGGTGTGGTGCCGTTGTTGAGAAGCTCCACCGCGTTCTCGCGCTCGTTCTGTTCGAGACCGCCGTGGTATAATCCGGCCGGAAGTCCGGCCTTGCGGAGAGCCGCATGGATGCGCTCAACGCTCTCGCGATGGTTTGCAAAGACAATCACCCTCCCATCCTGCAACGAGCGGAGCAGATCAATCAGAGTGTCGAGCTTATCGCGCGAGGGGGAAGGCACATGGACAATCTGCATCTGGCGGCGTGGCGACGTAGATGCGCTGAAATCCACAAGCTCGCTGCGGGTGCTCTTCGGAAGATAATCCGGCAGTTCGAAAAGCGGAGTCGCGGAGGTAAGTATGACAAAGGATACCGATGTCAGTTTCTTGCACACACGCTTCATCTCGTCGGCAAACCCAAGTTCAAGCGCCTTGTCGTATTCGTCAAGCACAAGCGTCCTGACTCCCGAAAGGTCGAGATTTCCACGCTTGATATGGTCGAGCAGACGACCGGGAGTGGCAACGATAATGTCGGGGGTTACCGAAAGGGAATTCACTTCCTCCTGCATGGGATGACCACCATAGAAAGCCACAGTCTTCAGTCCGGTGGCAATCGGGCGTATCACCTCGAATATCTGCATCACAAGTTCGCGCGAGGGAGCCATGACAACTGTCCTCACCTTTCCGTCGGAGGGGCCGAGATTCTTAAGCAGCGGGATAGCGAATGCCAATGTCTTTCCGGAACCGGTGGGCGCAATCAGCGTCACCGTGCCCTTAAGCTGCAGACCGGCCATGCGGCGCTGCATTTCGTTGAGTTCCGAAATGCCGAGACGGGCATTTATATTTGACAGAAGTTCTTTTTCTTTCATCTGAACAATTCAATGTTTGCGACATCGACACTTTCGTCAACGTCGTGGCGGCAGTCCGGACCGATTCCGTCGAGCATGTCAGTTTCCGCAAGTTGGTCCACCGAAATGGACGGCACAGCCTTCCTGACAGTCTTTCCGGATTTGGCATGGGCAGCCAGACCTGAGTAAATCTTTAATATGTTCTTGCCGTAGCGGGGATTCATGGCCCATCGTCCGGCAAGTTTCTCCCACGTCGAAGCGCAACCGCGTTTCACATAATCAAAACGCGGGTCAACCTTCTTCTCGCCTCCGGGAAGCTCCTTGGAGCAGGCGTAGGCATAGAGATGCTGTATCATAGCCGTCACTCCTTCTTCAACAGAACGGAACTTGCAACCCTTGTCGCCACGCTTTTTGACTCCGAGACCGCAGTAGTTATGGGCCTTGGCCTTCACGGCAGTTCCATTGTCGAAACGGAACCAACCGGTCTCGATGATAGCCTGACAAAGCGCGATGTCGCCACGGATACCGTATCGTTCCCCAATCCTGTAGAAAGCCTCGGCGACCTCGCGGTCAAACTTGGGGTTGTGACGGCAGACGTAGTCATACATATAATCGACATCCACCTGGGCTTTGCCAAAGATGGGTGTTTTAGCAGAGGACAGCAATGGGAGCAGTGCCAGAAACATCGGAAGAATCAGACGTAGCATAATGGCGTGAGATTTTTACGGTAGGGTGAATAAATAGTTGTAGTGACACTTTTATAACGCGCAAGTTACGAAAAATCCCGCAAACAATAAAATTTTAGTAATTTTTCATTAAATTTTACGCTTGCGGGACTTTTAGGCTCAGCTTCTATCATTCCTCGAGCTTGATGCTCTTGAACTGACCGAGACGGCTGAAAATCATAACAACCCCATCGGAAAGTCCGATTTCGTAGGTGGTTGTCTTTTTAACAATGCTGACGATTTTAGCGCCGTTGGCATTTTTGGCTACATAGTTGCGGATGGTCTTCGGGACAAGTCCCTCGGGGACTTCACGGGTCTTGCAATCGACCGAAGTCCACTTACCGGCATTCGAAAACTCGATTGTAGTGCCATTGACCAAGCGGACATCATAGTCTGTCTTTTTGAGCAAGTGCTTGTCAACCTTGATCATGCCGACCTTAGCCTTGGGGAAATACTCGTCGAGCATGTTCTGCGCTTCCTGCGGAAGCTTGTCACGGTTGATTGTGTACTGATCGAAAATTGCGTGTGCCGCTCCTCCGGCCGTGAGGACAAGAAGAAGAAATAATATCAGTTTTTTCATATTGTTTATGGTTTTTATAATATAACAAAACAAGATGAAAAAAGTATCGTCCACGCCGATTATACCGATGCTGTTTTGCGATACGGGCTAAAAAGGTTAACTTTGCAAATCTCCATCCCCTAAGACAACAAGCAAATCCACCCATTCCACACGAAACTATGAAATATTTCTTCTCAGCAGGCGAAGCATCAGGCGACATCCATGCCTCACAGGTCATCAGGGAATTGCTCCGCATCGACCCGGAAGCCGACATCTGCTTTCTCGGCGGCGACAGCATGGCCGATGCAACAGGCAAGAAACCACTGATTCATTTCAGCCGCATGGCCTTCATGGGCTTCATCGACGTGGCTGCACATCTGCCACAGGTGCTCGGAAATTTCAAGACCGCTAAGGAGGCCATCCGCACCATGCGTCCGGATGCGGTGGTGCTCGTGGATTATCCCGGGTTCAACCTCACGCTTGCCAAATATGCCAAGGGACTTGGAATAAAGGTGTTCTACTACATAGCGCCGAAACTGTGGGCATGGAAATCATATCGCATCAAGCAAATCAAACGCTATGTCGACGAAGTGTTCTCAATTCTACCCTTCGAGCCGGCATGGTTCGCAGAACGCGGTGTGGAGGTGACCTATGTCGGCAATCCTTCGGTCGAGGAGGTGGAGCAGGCAATCGAGGCTCTTCCTCCACGTGATGAATTCCTGTCGGCCCACAGGCTGACCGACCGTCCGATCCTCGCGCTCGTCCCCGGCAGCCGTGTGGGTGAGATCAAGGCCAATCTGCCGGTGATGGATGCCGTGGCGCGCCGTCATCCGGAGCTTCAGACAGTCGTCGCAGGCGCTCCGTCGCTCAAGCGCGATTTTTATGCCCGGTTCACCGATTTTCCCGTAGTCGACGGCGCAACGCTCGGCTTGATGGCAAGTTCTCGGGTGGCTATGGTCACTTCGGGGACGGCCTCGCTTGAATGTGCGCTTGCAGGATGTCCGCAGGTGGTGTGTTATCGGGCTGTCGGGTGGAAGTGGGCCCACGACATTTTCCTTCACATACTGAAGATTCCCTACGCGTCACTCCCAAACCTCATCGGCGGAAAGATTGACCGTCAGACGCGTCGCGAGGTCAACGAAGAGGCAGTCAAGACCGGAGTCAGAGGGTGCATCGTGCCTGAAATGCTTGTCCATAACTGCACTCCTGAGGCTGTGGACCGCGAACTTTCCCGACTGATTCCCGACGGTGCTCCGCGCTCGGCTCAGCTCGACGGCTACCGGCGGATTCGGGAAATCCTGCACACCGACAGTTCGGCTGCGGCCAATGTCGCACGGCTGATTGTTCAGAAGCTCAGGAAAGTGTAGGTCAACCCGACAGTCACTCCCGGGGAAATTCCCCGTGGACTAAGACAAGCTCCGGCGGTCACTCCTAACGACCATTTGCCCGGTCGGGAAGCGCGGGGCAAAATGGCAGTCTGACGCGGATAGACGACGAGCGAATCAAGTCGCGCTTCAAATCCGCTGACGACGGCGCGGAAATTTGAGTCGGAATAAACCTTACTGACAATCGGGACAAGCACATCGGCAGAATCAGCCGCAGGCATGTCAAAATGCGGGTGAGGGAGAATTGGCTTTTGCAGACTGCTCCCGTGAGAGGCTGTCGGTAGACGACGTTGCGCTACAGCAACACGCACACTATCAGCCGACGGAGTGGGTATAGGGATAAAGCATGTATCAGACAGAAAGATAGTGTCGTAGACGGGGACAAGATGCGGGTCGAAGCGGTGGAAATAGGTGTAATGCCCGGCACAGAAACCGGCTGCAAGCAGGGAAATGCAATAGATAATCTTTTTCATGGCGGAGAGATGTGGGGATGAGGATGGTTTAGATGAGGGGTGGTTTATTAGAACGGGGAAGCGAAAATTGAGGGGGATTAATTGATTTATTGAGGGGGATTAATTGGTTTAATGTGATTAAATTAATTTTGAGCGTTTTTTATCAAGGGCTTTTGATAAGAAATGGAGTTCAAGTGGGGAAAACTGCCACTGCAAAGTTACGCACACAAAATCCCGAAAAGGTGCGATAATGCAAAAGGAGAAGAAAAATAGGAGAAATAAGGCTAATAGGCCTAATAAGTCGAATAGGCCCAATAGGGCTAATAAGGCAAATAAGGCAAATAAGGCCGGATAGATTAATAGAAAATCAGGGTGCAAATCCTGAGAATCTGCACCCTGATTTTCTATCCGGGAATTTTATATCTGAATCTTATTGGGCTTATTTGGCTTATTAGCCCTATTGGGCTTATTAGTCCTATTGGGCCTATTAGCCTTATCAGCTCTAATTAGCCTTAGCCCTATCAGGCTTATTTTTCTCCTCTTTACAGCCAGATCGGAGCAAGGTATTTCGCAAGAATATATCCGCCTCCGATAAGCCAAATATCAAGGCAGAATGCAAGCACAAAGGGCTTTGCGCCGGCTTTCTTGAACTTGTCGATGCTCGTTTCAGCACCTAAAGCAGCCATGGCCATAGTCAGAAGGAAAGTGTCGAAATAATTGATTGCATCAACAAACGCGGCCGGTAGAAGATTGAACGAATTGAAGGCGATGACCACAAGGAAACCTACTGCAAACCAGGGAATATTCACCTTGCCTTTTTCTCCGGAGGCCTCCTCGGATTTGCCACGGCGTGCCACCCAGAATCCGAGGATAATAAGCACGGGGACGAGAAGCATCACACGAATCATCTTGACGATAATGGCAACGTTGGAAATCTCGGTGCCCATAGCATTGCCCGCACCGACAGCATGAGCGACCTCATGGAGAGTCGAACCGGAGTAGATGCCCATCTCCTGCGGAGAGAGGTCAAGCCATCCTGAACGGTAGGCAATCGGGTAAAGGAACATTGAAATCGTGCCGAAAATCACTACGGTTGCGACAGCAACAGCAGTCTTATAGGGCTGTGTACGGATTGCAGACTCCGCGCCGAGGACAGCCGCCGCACCGCAGATGCCGCTGCCGACAGAGGTCAGGAGCGCTGTATCGCGGTCCATCTTAAGCAACTTGCCTATCCACACACCGCCAAGAATAGTGACTGTCACTACAATAGCATCAATCACGATACCGGAGACTCCGACGTTGACAATATCCTGGAAAGTCAGACGGAAACCATAGAGAATAATGCCCAGACGAAGCACTTTCTTGGAACAGAACTGAATGCCCGGCACCCACGTCTCCGGAAGATTGTTGCGGAGCGAATTGGCATAGAGCATACCCAGGATGATACCTATGATCATCGGACTGAAAGAAAGGTCCTTAAAAAACTGCGCCTCGCCGATGTAGAAGGCCGCACAGGCAAAAAGTGCAATCAGCAGAATGCCGTGAAACATGCTGATGCGTTTTTCCGTAAATTTTGTCATTGGAAAGAATTGAGATTTTAATTATTTGAATAATAGGTTAGTATTTTTTCAAACTATGTATAAGGCCAATCACCGATGAAAAGTCATCCGACGGGAAAGCCATAACTTTATATAAACGCTCATCACCCCCTTTTTATTTCACACCTGCAATTGCAGTTATCATCAGACGGGAAATGAGCGCGAATTTACATCACCAGACGAAATCAATAAAAAAACACATAGATTCCGTCGCGTGATGTAAATTTTGTTTTGTAATTTTACAATGTAATAAACAACAAAAACATAGAAGCACGAAATTTTTTTGAAAAATTCTTCGATTGAAAGGTTAGGTTTTTCGTAAATGAGGTGTCTTAATTGTGTATGACGATAACTTATAGACCCCTTGGGCCAATTTGCACCTTAAAAATCAATTATGTCGCACAGAAATGACATAGAACAGCTTTTCAGAACCCACTACTTGGCGATGCACCGCCTCGCAATGCTGATACTGCGCGATGAGGATGTGGCGCGGGACATTGTGCACGATGTCTTTGAGTCGCTTCTCACCGCAGGACTGACAGACGTGTCAGCCCAGTATCTGCTCCGTGCGGTCCGCAACAGGTGTCTCAACCATCTCCGCAGCCTCTCTGCCCGTGAACGCATCAAGGAACTTTATGCTATTGATGAGCGGGAAATTGCTGATGACGAATGGCCCGACGATGATACAATCGCGCAGATTCATTCGACCGTGGCAAACGGTCTGACCGATGCTTGCCGTAGGGTTGTCGAATTGCGTTTCACCGACGGGAAGAGTTACAAGGAAATTGCTTCCACACTGGGTATCAGCGAAGTTGCTGTCTATAAGCATTTGCGTCATGCAATAGATGTCTTACGCTTAAAACTATCTCAAAATGGATAAAATAGACCGACTGCTTGATGCAATCGAGCATCCCGACCTTTACTCTGAAAAGGACATCGAGACCCTGCTCGCGGATCCTGAAGTCCGGGAGGTTTACGACCTGCTTGACAAGACAAAGGCTACCCTTACGCCAATTCCTGCTCCCGATATTGATGCCGAATGGGAGACTTTCAAGAAGTCACATCCGGCCACACAACAGCGCTCCACTTTCCGCATCGTCAATCTGTTTACCCGAAACATCGCGGCAAGCATCGCGATAGGGATTGCTTCGCTTGCGGCTGTCGCTGCCGTAGTTGGAGTAAGCGTAAACTATGTCCTCAAACAAACGGCAGAAACACCGGCAACAGCGACTGTTGCAACAGCAAGAGAAAATCTTGTCACTACCGACTCAATTACTGTCGCCGAGGAATTACCGGCTGCACCCCCCGAAACAATAGTTTTCGATAACGAACCTCTGGAGACCATCGCAACCCGTATTGCCGGATATTACGGCTATAAAGTGGAGTTCTCGACGGATGCTCCCAAATCACTTCGCCTTTACTTCCGCTGGAATCAGGCACAGACCCTCGACGAAATCGTTGAAAGCCTCAATAACTTCGAGCAAATCCACATCTCCGTCAAGGACAAAACCATCAAAATAGACTGACTTCATGGCAAGAATAATTATGCTTATCTGCGCCATGTCAGCCTTCGTCATGGCCAATGCCGAAACATTCTCCTACCGCTTCAACTCGACTCCCCTACCCAAAGCGATTCAGCAGATTATGGAGAATCACCCCACCATCGACATCAACTTCATCTACAATGAGCTTGAAAACTACAATACAAGCGCCGCAGTGAATGCCGACAATGTCTACGACGCCCTCCGTCAGACAATCGGTCTGAATCCGGTGACTGTCGTCAAATCCAAAAGCACCTACTATGTCGAGGCTCTCCAGCACGGTAAGTATGTCTATACCGGACGTGCCATAGGCTTTGACAACGAGCCAGTGGTCGCCGCCACCGTCATGCTCCTCGCCCCCAAGGACTCAACGGTCTTGACCTTCGCTATTGCCGATGAGGAAGGTCGCTTCAGAATCCCGTGCGACCGGACCGATGTGATTGCCAAGCTTTCATGCCTTGGCTACAAGACAACATATCATCAGTGCGATACCTTCAACATCGGCACAATCATCATGCCGGAAAATACCGTAAAATTGAGTGAGGTATCGGTGAATGGCGAGACTGCCCACCTTTATTCCGACCGGAACATTTATCTCCCGACCCAACGTCAGAAAAACACATCTTTGGATGCCATCGATTTATTGCGCAGGATGGCCATACCTCAGATTATCGTAAAACTATCCGACAATAGCGTGGAGACCACAGATGGCCGTGAAGTCGCGATATTCATCGATTACACCAAAGCTTCGGCCGAGGAACTGAAAGGTCTGCGTACCGGCGACGTCCAGAAGGTTGAATTCTCTTATTCACCTTCCGACCCTCGCTTCATGGGAGCACTCACAGTGGTGAATTTTATCCTGCAGAAATATGAATATGGCGGATACACAAAATTGAGTGCCAATGAAAGCTTTTTCTCCGGCTTGTCAAGCGACGTTTCCGTATATTCCAAATTCAAATACAAAAGTATGACCTACGACCTTTATGCTGAAAGTCAAAACATTAACAATCGCCATAAAGGCAGCAGCGGGACTTCATCATATCTGCTTTCTCCGGAAGGAGAAGAACCATATTGGGCAGAAAGGAAACAAACGCTGACAAGCAGTCGAAATATCGAGAACACCGTCCCGGTAACCTTCCGCGCATCATACGATTCTGAAAATTTTCAGATGAAAAACACTGTCGGTTTCACCTACACTGGAAAGCCGGCCAATGACAATGATGGCACAGTCGAGTTTTCTCCGGAGCTTTTCGAGGCTTCCACTTATAGGACGGAAAAGAATTCTGAAGTGAAGTCGGTGACATACAATGGAACATTCTACTTCACCTTCCCACGTCAGTACGACCTGTCACTATACCCTTTTGCGTCCTACACACTCAATAAACAAGAGTCGCTATATACGACTGATGAAACCTCCATACTGAACAACGCCCTCGAGAAGGCCAATTCCTTTTATATTTCTGCAAACTTAAGGAAAGGCCTGGGAAATAACCATTATTTATTTCTCTCCGGATTTGGTGGAAGAACAGAGTATAGGGTTAATTATTCCGGCGATTTCCCGGCAACTGACAGACTTTTGGATGCCTATGCCGGAGGAACGGTGAAGTATGGTTACTATACCAATAATTTCAGTGCCGATTTACGGGGCGGTTTGAGGTATCAGTACAATAGGACAAACGACTATGTGGAGGAGGAATTATTTCCATTCGGTAGCATTAATGTCGGATGGTCGCCCAACCGCAACCATTCGTTGAATTTCATCCTTAATTATTCCAAGGAAACAACTCCGGATAATGGCAAGAGTCCAAACGTCCTGAAAGAAAATGAGTTGTTGTATTATCGCGGCAATTCCAAGCTAAGGAACTCTCACATGTTGTCAACATCTCTTAATTATAGCTGGAATATGTTGCCGTGGCTAAAAATATCCCCTTATGTGAGATTTATAGGCCTGTTTGACAGATGGACACCAGTGTATAGTCCTTATGATAATGGACGCGCCATACTCCGAAGCTATGAAAACAACGGCAATCATCTGTGGACAATTCTCGGACTCTCCGCAACCGCCTCATTCTTTGACAATGATTTACAAATTCGACTTATTCCAACGCAGGACTTCTACCGCACCAATGGATCCGTCCCGGTGAGATACAATCCTTTTATCCTCACCGGTTCAATACAATACTATCTTGGCAACTTCTATTTTTCAGGCTATTTCAATTCTCCCCTCACAAGCCTATGGTCGAATTACGACACTATCATCAAGACGAAAAGCTCTCTTGAAATAGAAGCCGGATGGAGTAAATCAAATCTGAATTTAAGACTGACGGTGGCCAACCCGTTCAGAACAACGTGGGTCTATAGCACCACCAAATGCGAATATGCCTACTACACTGACAATATGGTTAATTACAACACCGACACACACTTTAGCGTACGCTTGTCTGCGACCTACACATTCGGTTATGGCAAGAAAGTGCAGCGTGGCGACGAGGTAGGCGGCGCAGGCACCGGCTCATCCGCAATCTTGAAATAAACAGCATAGCGATGAGATAGGCGACCCAGGCACCGGCTCAGCCGCCATCTTAAAATAAACAGCATAGCGATGAGGTAGGCGGCGCAGGCACCAGCTCAGCCGCAATCTTGAAATAAACAGCATAGCGATGAGATAGCCGACCCAGACACCGGTTCAGCCGAAATCTTGAAATAAAAATAGCTTTTCATACAAATATGGCCAGCCCCCGGCGCGAAGTCGGGGACTGGCTCGATTATTGGAGCCGACTCGATTTTGAATGTGTCTAACGATTATTGAGCAATCTCAAATAAGCTCAGTTAACCATAGCCTCCGGAGACGCGATGATTTGGTGTCCTCGGCGATGTATTCAGACTTATGTTCAAGACAAAAGAAAAAGCAGTTACGATTTGATTCGTAACTGCTTGATTTTTAAGAGGTGGTCCCACTTGGGCTTGAACCAAGGACTCCCTGATTATGAGTCAGGTGCTCTAACCAACTGAGCTATAGGACCTTTTGCGATTTTGTGCAACTAAACGCGTTTGACCAAGATTGTCAGTTTTCGCTTTTAGCGTTGCAAAGGTAGATATTTTTTTTATACTTGTCAATAGCATTGTGTGCTTTTTTATCGTTTTTATGTTTTTTAATTGAGTTTGTGGAATTCTTAGCAGGGAATATGAACACTTGAATATATGTACCGAATATTTCATGAATATATGTAGCGAATATTTCATTTGAATAAATATCTCTTCAAATATCAAATGTACCGATATATATGCAATCTAAAACTTCCCCCATAGCTCTATCTTTCCGAAAAATATCGTTTAGAGATTCGGCCAAAACTTAAAATTTACTCAAAATGCGTTGTCAAAAAAAACGCTCTATACGCTAAAACCATATTTTCTCATTTACAAAATATACTCTCCTGAAGCATCTGCAGCGTATGTTCTAATAAGAATGAATCCGTATTTTCTCACGACATACAGGCCAATTTATATCCTTTTTCTCATAAAAACATCCAATTTTTAAAAAATCATTTAAAAATATTTGCACACTTCGCATAACATTCATAACTTTGCACTCGCAAAACAGCGATAACCGCAATGCTTAGCGAAGCAAAAAAATTGCGGATTGCATCTCAAAACCTTGGTGTGGTAGTTCAGCTGGTTAGAATACCTGCCTGTCACGCAGGGGGTCGCGGGTTCGAGTCCCGTCCATACCGCTGAGGAGAGAGGAGAATGAGTAATACGTGAACTTCGGTTCTGTTTACTCATTCTTTTTTTGTATATATCCATCCTATTGTTTTATAAATTTTTATTCATATCTTTGTCGCAAAGTGCGGGCTTCTCGCTCAGCCACACACCTACAGAAACTCTCAAACCCATCCACGATTTACGCACCACACACGAGAAAGATGACAATGACAAGGACAGATTTCATAGACTGCAGAGCCGATGTGATCCGGAATATCCATACTCTCTACTCCTACGCCCAAAGTGATGATGGCGACGAGCGTGAGTGGGCTATCGATCGTTACCGCCAAGGGAGATGCTTTGTCGTGGAGCCGTTTGGAAACAAACTGATGTTCGGCCCAAGCCGTTTCTGTGGCTATAAGGAGAATACTTGGGAAAAGCAATATGAACTACATGGAGATGGCACAGAAACCAACGACAGGTATCTGAAATTGAAACTTTACAAGCAGGATGACAGTCCGACGCATAAAATCATGTTCCATGCCTTTCTTAAGGAATTTGGCATCGAGAATCCGAATGTAAAATTCTTTATTCCTACTGAGGGTGACATATACGGTCCACACAAGTGCTATTTCCTTCCACCGACCAACTGCCGGGGCTACCGCCACCGGGCATGGAAAAGTTTTCTGGATAACGGCATAGCCGCTGTCGCAGGCATGGACGAAGATTATTCTGACTATTCAGAAGAAGATATTGCCTCTCTGTATCGTGACGACGAACAGGCAGGAAAAAACATTGCACTGCTTAAACAAATCCGACCGGGCGACATGGTCTGCTCCACCCACGCCTCTTCCGGACTGCTTGGAATCGGAATAGCCGTTTCCTCTTACAAATATCAACCTTCCATCCATTATGCAGGAATTGACGAGAGCGACAATCCAGTCTACTACCCACACTTTGTCGATGTCAAATGGCTTTGCTTTAAAGAGAACGGATACATCACCACCGAAGAATTCGACATACGGCCTCCTGAAAAAGCATGGCCCCAAAGCAATGGCTTATCCCAAACAGACATTCCTAAATATATAACCGATTATCTACTCCAATCAACACCTCAGCCCATGGAAAACCGTCGCAAATATGATCGCTACATCAAACTGCTTAAAGCCAACCGCAATCTGATTCTGACCGGAGCTCCGGGCACGGGCAAGACCCATCTGGCCAAAGCGATTGCTGAGGAGATGGATGCAGTGTGTGAATTCGTGCAGTTTCATCCATCCTACGACTACACCGATTTCGTGGAGGGCCTCCGCCCTACCCCACCCGACAAAAACGGGAATATAGGCTTCGAACGCAAAGACGGTATTTTCAAGGATTTCTGTAAGAGGGCGTTGGGAAAAAGGACATATTCTTTTGAACACTTCTTTAACAAATTAATCAAAGATATTCAATCCGGACGTACTCAAACTTTAGGTCTACGATCCGGAAAGAAATCTCAACGGTTAAGGGTTTCTTCAAGAAATACAATTAAATGGGAAAGTACAAAGGAAGACAATGTTGTATCTTTAGATAGACTTAAACAACTGTATCGGAATTATAAATCTGTTGAAGAACTTGATGCAATTACTAATATAAACAATACTATCCGTGATACAATCGGAGGATGCAACGCCTCCTATTTCTGGGCTGTCCTACATGAGATTCTTCGAAGAAAAGAAGAAGCCGAACATAACCTGTCGGAAGGTAACTCCTCTCCTTTGCCCCACATCCTTATCATCGACGAAATCAACCGAGGTGAGATCTCAAAGATATTCGGAGAGCTGTTTTTCAGCATCGACCCCGGCTATCGCGGAGAGCGCGGCCGCGTGAAAACCCAATATCAAAACTTGATTACCGACGAGGACGACCCCTTCTACAAAGGCTTCTATGTCCCTGAGAACGTCTATATCATCGGCACAATGAACGACATTGACCGCAGTGTCGAAAGCATGGATTTTGCCATGCGCCGACGCTTCGCTTGGGAGGAAATCAAAGCGGCCGACAATACTGAGATGCTCAACGACCTTGGTGAGATGAAAGACGAAGTCATTGAAGTCATGAACCGGCTCAACAATGCAATCCGCAACGACGAGGAAAACGAAGGCATCGAAGGCCTCAACAGTTCATTCCACATCGGGGCTGCCTACTTCGCCAAACTCGGTCTGTATCTCGACGATGACCACAGCAACAAGGAGGAAGCCTACGGCCATCTGTGGGAAAACCATCTGCGTGGAGTACTGTTTGAATATCTGCGCGGCACCATCAATGCCGAAGAAAACCTCAGGCTTCTCGAAAGCGCATATTATGGAATAAATGATGACAATGAGACTGACTGACAACAGCCATTACCGCCTCACGGACTTCCGGCCCCTGCAGTGTCTCGCCAACCGTCCGTTGGCCGACATTGTCAACGACAGGGACTGCCCCGTCCTCATCTATCCCCATTCATTCAAGGAGTGCAAGGATTCAATTGCCTGCCAACACCTCTTCGACCTCCGGCTGAACTGGCAGGGAACGCACTGCAAGAGCGCCGAGCTGGACACAGGCAACCTCGTCGGCTTCATCGGAATCGGCAATCTGTCCGTCACCATCAACTCCCGCTTCGCCAACAGTCCTGAAAACGACTATTTCTTCCACTATCTCCTCCGGAAGGTTTTCAACTTCAACCTCTTCGACCTACCCCACGCCTCATCCGAGGAATCTGTTTTTGATTTCCTGCTATATCTCTTCCCGAAATTCCTGAATGATGCCCTCCGTCAAGGGCTCTACAAGGAATACCGCACCCACACCCATAATGACTCAAACATCCGTGGAGCAGTCGACATCAACCGCCATTGCAGACTTAACATCCCCTTCAATGGACGCATGGCCTACCGCACCCGTGAATTCAGCCACGACAACCGCGTGACACGCTTGATCCGCCACACTATTGAATATATCCGCACCCAGAAAGGCGGCTCATTCCTGCTGGAAAACGATGCCGAAACCCGCGCTTCAGTATCGAAAATCATAACGGCCACATCTCCTTTCGTGAAAACCGAAAGAGACAAAATCCTCCGGGACAACATCAAGCCGATCACCCATCCCTACTATACAGCCTACCGACCGCTGCAAAATCTATGCCTCCGCATTCTCCGCCATGAAAAGATCAAATACGGAGATGACGGGGATAGAATCTACGGCATACTTTTTGACGTGTCCTATCTTTGGGAGGAATACCTTGCAACGCTTCTCACGCCAAAAGGCTTCCATCATCCCGACAACCGCCAAAATCTCGGCTCAGTCTATCTCGGAAAAGGGAAGAAATACCCTCGCTTCCCCGATTTCTATGACCGCGACAGCCACGGGACCGTGATTGATGCCAAATACAAAAGGAAGATTGACACCCGCAACGATGTCAATCAGATGTTGACCTATATGTACCGTCTAAAGGCCCGTAACGGAATCTTCATCCATCCCGACACCGCCCCCTCAGAAGCGGTAGCCCATAGCCTCAACGGCCACGGGCTTGACCTCAACGCCACCCTCCACACCTATAGTTTCCATATCCCGCAACAAGCCCCGGACTTCAAGACATTTTCAATCCTCATCAATGAATCCGAAACCGACCTTCTGCAGTATATCAAAAGACATCAGTCCTCCCCTCACACCGATAAAATGAATAATCATGGAATTAAATCTGAAACTTTTTGAACAACAAATCGACCCCGTGATTCTGCAACGCGGTCTGAAATATTTCAAATCCGGAGTCGTAGAGGAGATTAACAGAATTGACCACGGCTCAAATTCCGAAATTGATTTTATCGTCCAGGGAACTGAACCATACGATGTCCGTATTGAACTCAAAGGTGACGAGGTGGTGGATTTCGATTGCAACTGCCCTTATGACATGGGTCCGGTGTGCAAACATGTCGTTGCGGCCATGTTCTCGCTTGAAAACAATTCCTTTGCCGACTATACCGACCTGTCTCCAAAGAAAAATGAAAGCAAAACGCCATCCAAACCTAAAACCGGCCAACCAAAAAAGAAGAAGATTATAACCGCCAAGGACATCGACAGAATCATTGATTCGCTGACCGTCGACGAATTGAAAGCTTTCGTGCGCGAAGAATGTTCCGACCGCTCAGTCAAGATGCGCCTCATCAACATGTATAGCGACCGAGTGTTGCCACAATCTGCCGAAATCTACCGTACGCAGATACGCTCCATCATCCGCGAGGCTCAAGGGCGCTACGGCTACGTTGAATACCGTGATGCCCGAGAGGTCGGCAACGCCATCATGGAAATCATATACCGTGCCAATGATAATATCAAGGCCCGGGAATGGGATGCTGCTTTCGTCAAGATTGAGGCTGTGATAGAGGAAGCAGAGACCATACTTAACTGCGGAGATGACAGCGGGGGCTATCTCGGAGCCACTGTCTCAAAAGCATTCATGGCTCTTGAAGAAATCGAGGTTGCTGAACTTCCGGAGTCAACACGCAAGATGATATTCGAAAGAATGATGTCGTGGGACGAGGCTAAACATCTTGCCGGATGGGGAAGTTGGGAAACAGAATTCATTGCAATAGCAGTAAACCTCGCATCCGGACCAACCGAACTTGACCGGATTGAGAAGGCACTCAGCACCACACCGGCCGACGAAAATTCATGGAGAGACAGCGAAAAAATGAAACTAATGGCTCAGGTCATAGAAAAAAGATACTCCCGGAAAGAAGCCGACGAATTCATCTATCAACACCGCTACAATCCGGATTTCCGCAAGACGCTCATCCAAAATGCAATCGACTGCAGTGACTATGACAAAGCCCTTGACCTTGCGACCGAAGGAATCGGCAACGACCGTGAATGGCCCGATCTTGTGAAAGACTGGAAAGAGGCAAAACTACGCATCTACATCATTAAGCAAGACCATAAGAATATCGCTGAGCTCTCACAATATTTCTTCATCGAAGGAGGCAACAGGAACTTTAGGCAAGAGGAGCTTTACAATCTTATAAAAAACAATATTCCACACAAAGAATGGCCTGAAACCGTAAAAAATCTGATTTCACAGATAAAGGCAGACAGGAATTATTATGAATATGATAATTTGAAATTCATCTATATCCGGGAAGAGATGTGGGACGAATATTTCAAAATGCTCTCCGCCGACCCTGCCCTTCATTATCTGGAAGAAGCCGAACCGTATTTCAAGGACATTCACCGAGAAGAATTTGTAAATCTGTATTGCAATGCCATCCGCAAGTATGCGGACGACTACATGGGTCGCGATTCATATATCACCCTCACACGCTATATCCGCCATATAAAGAAGTTCGGAGAAAAGGAAACCGCAGAAAATCTCGCTAAAGAACTCAAAGAAAGATACCCCAAACGCCGCGCCATGATAGAAGAATTGGCAAAGCTATAATGATGGAAAATTCAAATAATTGGTAATATAAATTGAAGAGAAATAAAAATTGCCGGACATTACCCGGTTGCTATTCAAATCAGGCCAATACCTCGGATGAGTGAGGGATGCGTGATGATATTATCGGACATCTTCGATGCCCACTGTTGCTTGTCTACCGATAACCCACACACCTTCGCGGCAGCGCAATTTCGCCCTGCGGGCTTCATTGCGTTGCCGCTCGATGAGGGGCTATTACCGCAACGTTGCTTCGCAACTTACTAATTGCCATCGGGCAAGGTGATAACACAAACAGCTTTATAGGGTTCAATCCGAAAAAAATCAATGCCGGCCTGAAGTTGATCAGGTCGGCATTGTTTTTGTTATCCGGTTAAGGATTTCTCCTTAGACACGGGATTCGGAATATCGTTTGCGTGGATTATTCCTGGGGCATTTTGGTCTTCTTGCCATAGCCGTAGGCAGCTGCAGAACCGAGTTCTTCCTGAATGCGGAGGAGCTGGTTGTACTTGGCCATACGGTCAGAACGGCTTGCAGAACCGGTCTTGATCTGTCCGGCGTTGGTAGCGACAGCGATGTCGGCGATTGTAGCGTCCTCAGTCTCGCCTGAACGGTGAGAGATGACGGCGGTGTAGCCGTTGCGCTGAGCGAGCTCAACTGCGCGGAGAGTTTCGGTGAGTGAACCGATCTGGTTAACCTTAACGAGGATTGAGTTAGCGCAACCTTCGTTGATACCGCGCTGGAGATACTTCACGTTGGTAACGAAGAGGTCGTCGCCAACGAGCTGGCAACGCTTGCCGATGAGGTCGGTGAGAACCTTCCAGCCTGCCCAGTCGTTTTCGCCCATACCGTCCTCGATAGAGTCGATAGGATACTTCTCAACGAGGCTCTGGAGGAACTTAGCCTGCTCTTCGCTGGTGAGCTTGGGAGCATCGGCACCCTGCTTCCAGGTGTAGTCATAGATGAATGAACCGTCGGGCTGCTCTTTTGCGAACTCAGAAGCGGCGCAGTCGAGACCGATAGTAACGTCCTTACCGGGAACGTAGCCTGCGAGCTCGATAGCCTTGATGATAACGTTGAGGGCATCCTCAGTACCGTCGAGAGCGGGAGCGAAACCACCTTCGTCACCTACTGCAGTAGAGAGACCGCGGTCATGGAGAACTTTCTTAAGGTTGTGGAACACCTCAGTACCCATGCGGATACCTTCCTTGAAGCAACATGCGCCGATAGGACGGATCATGAATTCCTGGAAGCAGATGGGAGCGTCAGAGTGAGCGCCACCGTTGATGATGTTCATCATGGGAACGGGGAGAACGTAGCTGTTGCATCCGCCGATATATTTGTAGAGGGGAAGATCGAGATAGTCGGCAGCAGCCTTGGCAACTGCGAGAGATACACCGAGGATAGCGTTTGCACCGAGGTTAGACTTGGTGTCAGTGCCATCGAGAGCGATCATAGTCTCGTCGATCTTGATCTGGTCGAGAGCGCTCATGCCCTTAAGAGCTTCAGCGATGGGGCCGTTTACGTTGGCAACAGCCTTCTGAACGCCCTTGCCCATGTAGCGGGCCTTGTCACCGTCGCGGAGCTCGAGAGCCTCGTTTACGCCGGTTGATGCGCCCGAGGGAACAGATGCACGGCCGCGTGCGCCTGATTCGAGGATTACGTCTACTTCAACGGTGGGGTTGCCGCGTGAGTCAAGGACTTCACGACCGATAATTTTTTCAATTTTCATAGTTTATAATTAATTTTAATTGAGTTTTTTACCTAAATTATTGGAGCCTCATTGGGCGAATTGATGATTTCGCTTAAATGCGAAGGCAAATTTACGAAATCTCCCGAGGCTTTGCAACAAGAGTTTGTTTAATTTTTATTGTATTTTGTAAAAGCTTGGGAAATTGCATCCAATTTCCCAAACTTTATCCTCTATACTTTATACTCTATACTCTATACTTAGTACTTTATCAATACTCGTCCCAGCTCTTGATTTCGATTTCGTCGAGCGGATGAGTGGTGAAAGCATCAATGTAGGCCGAAGCCAGACGGGCATTGGTCAGCAACGGAATGTTGAGGTCAATGGCCGCACGGCGAATCTTATAGCCGTTGGTAAGCTCCGTGGTCGAGAAGTTCTTGGGGATGTTGACCACCATGTCCACCTTGTGGTCATGGAGAAGCTCGATGGCCTGAGGCTGCATGTCGGGCTGCGACGGCCAGTAGACACGGATAGCGGGAATGCCGTTGTCGTTGAGGTAGGCATGTGTACCGCCTGTCGCATAGATTGTATATCCACGGTTGGCAAGCTCGTGGGCTGCATCAAGGAGCTCGGCCTTCTGCTTGGCAGTACCGGTCGACATGAGGACAGCCTTGGATGGGATGCGGTTGCCTACGGAAATCATGGCCTTGATAAGAGCCTCGGAAGAATCGACACCGATACATCCGACCTCACCTGTCGAAGCCATGTCCACACCGAGCACGGGGTCGGCACCCTGCAGACGCGAGAAGCTGAACTGCGAAGCCTTGATGCCGACATAGTCGAGATCAAAGGCATTCTTCGAGGGCTTCTCGACGGGCAGACCGAGCATGACGCGAGTTGCGAGGTCGATGAAGTTAATCTTTAGAACCTTCGACACGAAGGGGAAGCTTCGCGAAGCACGCAGGTTACACTCGATAACCTTGATGTCGTTGTTCTTGGCAAGGAACTGGATGTTGAACGGGCCGGAGATTTCAAGAGCCTTTGCAATCTGACGCGAAATCTTGCGGATGCGGCGCATGGTCTCGACATAGAGTTTCTGCGGCGGGAACTGGATGGTTGCGTCGCCTGAGTGCACACCTGCATACTCGATATGCTCAGAAATTGCGTAGGCGACAATCTCACCGTTCTGTGCGACGGCATCCATCTCAATCTCCTTGGCACCGGAGATAAACTGCGAGACAACCACCGGGTGCTGCTTCGACACGTTGGCTGCAAGTTTCAGGAAGCGTGTAAGCTGCTCCTGGTTATGGCAGACATTCATGGCCGCACCTGAGAGCACATAGCTCGGGCGGACAAGCACCGGGAAGCCAACCTCGTCGATGAACTCGTTGATGTCCTCGAGGCTTGTCAGCTCGCGCCAGCGGGGTTGGTCGATGCCGAGGCGGTCGAGCATGGCCGAGAACTTGTTGCGGTCCTCAGCATTGTCGATGCTCTGGGCGGTTGTTCCGAGGATATTGATGTTCTGCGCGTCGAGGCGGGTAGCGAGGTTGTTGGGAATCTGACCGCCCACAGAGAGGATGGTTCCGTGGGGCTGTTCGAGGTCAAGGATGTCCATCACACGCTCGAAGGTAAGCTCGTCGAAGTAGAGACGGTCACAGATGTCGTAGTCGGTCGATACGGTCTCGGGATTGTAGTTGATCATAACCGAGCGCCAGCCTTCCTTCTTGACAGTGAGGAGGGCATTGACCGAACACCAGTCGAACTCAACCGATGAACCGATACGGTAGGCACCCGAACCGAGAACCACGATTGAACGATGGTCGTGGAGATACTTGACATCGTTCTCGCGGCCGTTGTATGTGAGATAGAGGTAGTTTGTCTGTGCGGGATACTCGGCAGCGAGGGTGTCGATCTGCTTGACGACAGGGAGGATGCCGAGTTTCTTGCGGTAGGCGCGAACGTCGAGGAGCGCCTTTTCAGGCTCTGTCAGATTCTCCTGATAGATTTCGCGGGCAATCTGGAAGTCGCTGAAGCCCTGCTCCTTCGCCTGACGGAGAAGTGCCTCGGGGACAGCTTCAAGCTCATTGTAGTCGCGGAGTTCACCGGCGGTGTTGATGATATTCTGGAGCTTGTAGAGGAACCACTTGTCAATCTTGGTGAGATCGTGGATCTGATCTACGGTGTAGCCCTTGAACATGGCCTGAGCGATGGCAAGGATACGCTTGTCTGTCGGTTCCTTGAGTGCATGTTCGAGTTCGGGGAGGTCACGCTGGTTGTTGCCGACGAAACCGTGCATTCCCTGACCGATCATGCGGAGACCCTTCTGAATAACCTCCTCGAAGGTACGTCCGATGGCCATGACCTCTCCTACCGACTTCATCGACGAGCCGATTTCGCGGCGCACACCGTGGAACTTACCGAGGTCCCAGCGGGGAATCTTGCAGACGATATAGTCAAGCGCCGGTTCGAAGAATGCCGAAGTCTCCTTGGTCACGGAGTTCTTCAGGTCGAAGAGACCGTAGCCGAGACCGAGTTTCGCTGCCACGAATGCCAGAGGATAGCCGGTGGCTTTCGATGCGAGGGCCGACGAACGGCTCAGACGAGCGTTGACCTCGATGACACGGTAGTCCATCGAAGTGGGGTCGAAGGCATACTGCACGTTACATTCGCCGACGATGCCGATGTGGCGTATAATCTTGATGGCAAGTTTGCGCAGCCAGTGGTAATCTTCATTTGAAAGGGTCTGCGAAGGAGCCACGACGATTGATTCGCCGGTATGGATGCCCAGCGGGTCGAAGTTCTCCATGTTGCAGACGGTGATACAGTTGTCGAAACGGTCGCGGACAACCTCATATTCGACCTCTTTCCAACCTTTGAGCGACTTCTCGACGAGCACCTGGGGCGAGAAGGCAAGAGCCTTTTCGACGAGAGTGACGAGTTCCTCCTCGTTGTCGCAGAAACCGCTGCCGAGACCTCCGAGGGCGTAGGCAGCACGGACAATCACGGGGTAACCAAGTGCGGCTGCAGCCACCTTGGCATCCTCGATTGAATTGACGGCCTCGCTCTTGATGGTCTTGACATCAATCTCGTCGAGCTTCTTGACGAAAAGTTCGCGGTCCTCGGTGTCCATGATAGCCTGGACGGGAGTGCCGAGCACTTCCACGCCATACTTTTCAAGGATGCCGGAACGGTGGAGTTCCACACCGCAGTTGAGCGCGGTCTGTCCGCCGAACGCGAGAAGAATGCCGTCGGGCTTCTCCTTGCGTATCACCTTCTCCACGAAGTAGGGAGTGACAGGGAGGAAGTAGATCTTGTCGGCAAAACCGTCCGATGTCTGGACTGTCGCGATGTTGGGATTGATGAGGACGGTGGTGATCCCCTCCTCCTTCATGGCTTTGAGCGCCTGGGAGCCTGAATAGTCAAACTCGCCGGCCTCACCGATTTTCAACGCGCCGCTACCAAGCAGCAATACTTTCTTGATGTTCTCGTTACGCATGATGAAAGAATATATGAGGGGATGACGTTAAAGCATGTTGATAAATTCGTCGAAGAGGAACTCGGTGTCTTTCGGGCCTGAGCTTGCTTCAGGATGGAACTGGGCCGAGAAGTAGGGCTTCGACTTGTGGCGGATACCTTCGTTGGTTCCGTCGTTCATATTGATGAAGAGGGGTTCCCAGTCGGCGGGAAGTGTCTCGTTGTCGACAGCAAAACCGTGGTTCTGCGAGGTGATGAAACATTTCTCTGTTCCGACACGGCGCACGGGCTGGTTGTGGCTTCTGTGGCCGTATTTGAGTTTATAGGTCTTCGCACCTGCTGCCTTGGCAAGAAGCTGGTTGCCCATGCAGATACCGCAGATGGGCTTGCCGATTTCCATTGCCTTGCGGATGTTGACCACTATCTCCTCGGCCATGTCGGGGTTACCGGGACCGTTGGAGATGAAGAGGCCGTCGTAGGGGATTGAAGTGAAGTCGTAGTTCCAGGGAACACGCACCACCTTCACACCGCGGCGGGTGAGACAACGGATGATGTTGTGCTTGACACCGCAGTCAACGAGGACAACGGTCTTCTCACCCTCGCCATGAACCTCTACCTCCTTGCAGCTTACCTTGCCGACAAGGTTTTCAAGGTTGGGGTCATAAAAATCGACATCGTCACAACCGTCAATGATAATCTTACCGAGCATTGAGCCGTGTTCACGGAGATGCTTGGTTAGCTGACGTGTGTCGATGCCGTAAATACCGGGGATTTTTTCTTCCTGAAGCCATTGGGCAAGAGAGCGGTCGGCCTGCCAGTGGGAGTGGTCGTAAGAGTAATCCTGCGCCACGATTGCCTGGCAATGGATTTTATCGCTCTCATAATACTCACTGACATCATCTTTCTCGCGACGCGGCGGGACGCCGTAGTTGCCGAGAATAGGATAGGTAGTGACCAGGATTTGCCCTTCGTATGAGGGATCGGTCAAACTTTCGGGATAGCCGGTCATGGCGGTGTTGAACACCACTTCGCCGGCAGTAGAGGCTTCATAGCCAAAGGATTTTCCTTCAAAAGTGGTGCCGTCTTCGAGGACCAGGACGGCGCGCTTAAACTGTCGCATGCGATTGAATGGATTATGAAGTTTCGTCGGGTTGCACTGTTGCCCGTGTGCAAAGTTACGACTTTTTCACCACATAATCCCCCTACCGACATTAAAAAACACTCTGAACATCAGAAAAACTGCCAAATTCTCAGATTATATATCAAACGTGACAAATACAATATGGCGTCATCATCATCTCCAAAATTGGTTATAAGATAATTAAGGTGTCCCCACGGCAAAACTACAACAACCTGTTGTAGTTTTGAATTAGAATAAATACAATACTGCGACAGCCTGTCGCAGTATTGCATTATATTCTGATTCCCTTGAAAGCGAGATTGTTGTTTCCATATACAAATTTAGCAACATGTTCTGATACTCGGAAATTAATCTTCATCAATCAAGGAGATTAACACATTCTTTCCTAATATCATCATTGTCAAGGTTGTAGCCGTAGGCCTTCTTTCTTAGGTCATTTGTAAATAGGCATGGCTCTCAATATCAATGGAACCGGATGACAAATTTCATCACTCGTAGGCGCGGACGCGGTCGGCTTTGCGGACTCCTTCGATGCGGAGGATGCTTTTGCAGAGTTCGTCGACGGCGTGGGTGCTGGCTACGAGGACTCCGAGGTCGCAGGTGAATACTTCCTTGTCGGCAGCTATGTTGAGACTGCGAATGTCAATGTTGAGGGCAGTCGAGATCATGCGTGTCAATTCCTGAAGGATGCCATGACGGTCAATGCCCTCGATACGGATATTTGCAAGGAAGCTTCCGGAGATTTCGTCCCATTTTGTAGCGAGGATACGCGGGCCATAGCTTGCCTTGAGCACCTGGGCGCGCGGGCATGTAAGAGAATGGACCTCAACAGTGCCATCGTCAGTGATGAATCCCATGACCTCATCGCCGGGAATGGGACGGCAACACTCGGCAAAGGCAAAATTGCTCTCCTGCTCGTTGAAGCGGAGAACGTAGGTTTCCTTCGTGTTGATTTTGGGCTTCTCAGCCTGTTTTTCCGACGGCTCCTCGGGTGTGGTGAGGAGTTTCTTGACTTTGGTCTTCTTGTTATCGCCACCGAAACCGAGACGGAAGAGACGCGAGACAAGCGAACGTGCTCCGCGCGAGGTGTTGACGTTGAGATAGTCATCAATCGAGACCTCTCCGCTGCCGAGCTTATAGAAAAGCTCCTCACGGGTGGAGACATGGTAGGTGCCGAGAATCTTTGTCATCACACTGTTGTTGACGATGATGTCGTTCTGCACCATGAAATCGTCGAATATCTTCTTGCCCTCCTCAATGACCGGCTGCTGCACACGGCGGAGTTCCTTGCGCAGACGCGTCTTGGCCTTGGCAGTGGCGAGGAAATTCATCCATTCCGGCTTTGGCGACTGGGAATGGGAAGTAAGCACCTCCACCTGATCGCCTGAATTGAGACGGTGGGACAGCGGGACAAGCTTATGGTTGACCTTTCCGGCAATACACCTCATGCCGAGCTGCGAGTGAAGCGTGAAGGCGACATCGAGGACAGTTGCTCCGGCAGGCAAAGTCAGCAACTCACCCTTCGGGGTGAATACCACAATCTCCGTAGCGAAGAGATTGAGTTTGAGGGTGTCGAGGAAGTCAATGGCATTCGGAGTGGGGTCATCGAGAATATCCTTGATGGTCTTGAGCCAAACGTTCAGCTCACTCTCCTCTTCATGTTCACCGATTTTATACTTCCAGTGGGCAGCAAAACCCTTCTCGGCAATCTCGTCCATGCGACGGCTGCGAATCTGGACCTCAATCCAGTTTCCATCAGGCCCCATGAGGGTGACATGGAGAGCCTGATAGCCGTTGGCCTTGGGATTGGTTATCCAGTCGCGGGTGCGGTCAGGATGCGGCCGGTAGAGGTCGGTAAGGGCTGAATATATCTTGAAACACATCTCCTTTTCCGACACCCCCTCAGGGACATCGAAGATAATGCGCATGGCATAGAGGTCATAGACCTCCTCGAAGGGAATATGCTTGGTGTCCATCTTCCGCCAGATGGAATAGACCGATTTCAAACGGGCCTTTGCCTCATAGTCGAGCCCCATAGCGTCGAGACGTTTGAGAATCGGGGATGCGAAATCGTTATAGACCATCTCACGTCCGGCCTCGCTCTGTGAAATCAGACGCGAGATGCGCTCATACTCTCCCGGATGCTCATACTTGAAACTGAGGTCCTCAAGCTCCGTCTTGATCTCGAAAAGACCGAGACGATGGGCAAGCGGAGCATAGATATAGAGGGTCTCGCCTGCAATCTTGTATTGCTTGTTGGGGGCCATAGAGCCGAGGGTGCGCATGTTGTGGAGGCGGTCGGCCATCTTTATGAGCACTACGCGGATGTCCTCGCTCATTGTCAGGAGGAGTTTGCGGAAATTCTCGGCCTGGGCAGAGGCCTTGTCGCCGAAAATACCACCTGAAATCTTGGTGAGCCCTTCGACAATACGGGCTATCTTACGACCGAAATGCTTCTCGATGTCCTCGACGGTATATTCCGTGTCCTCCACCACATCGTGGAGAAGGGCGGCACATATCGACGTGGATCCGAGGCCGATCTCCTGTGATGCAATCTTGGCCACGGCAATCGGATGGATGATATACGGTTCGCCCGAACGCCGTCTCACCCCCTTGTGGGCCTCCTTGGCAAAACGGAAGGCCCGCTCGATAATCTCCACCTTCTTGCGGTGGTTACTTGCGAGATAACCGTCAAGGAGATCGCGAAACTGCTGCTCAACGTATGCATCCTCTTCCTGAGGGGTAAGTTTGTATTCTTGCATGGTGGTCGTAAGGCTATTGTTTTGATTATTGAAACCGAAGAGCGTGGGTCCGTTCCGCAATCCGGAAACCGACCCACGCTCTGTGATGTATTGATTAAAGATACTTGTCGCCGTATGAAATCTTGGCATCATTCACCATCTGCTTTATGCGCTGCTCCTCGGCTTTGGGACAGATGAGGAGCACATCGCCCGCGTCGGCGATGATATAGTCCTTCAGACCCTGGACCACGACAAGTTTGTCGGGACTCTGCACAGCGAAGATGTTGCCGTTGCTCTCGTAGGCGAGGACATTGCAGTTCTGGGCGACATTGCTGTCGCTGTTGCGCGGCGAGTTGTCGTAGAGCGCGCTCCATGTGCCGAGGTCATTCCAGCCGAAGCTGACACACTCGACATATACATTGTCGGCCTTTTCCATCACCGCATAGTCAATGGAGTTGGGAGGACAGGAGATGAAGTTGGCGCTGATGAATTCACTTTCCTTGTCAGTACCGAAATCAGCCTTACCCTTGTCGAAGAGCGTCGTGAGGTCGGGATCATACTTATGAAGCGCCTCGATGATTGACGAAGCACGCCAAAGGAAGATACCGGAGTTCCAGAAAAACTCGCCCGAGTCAAGGAACACCTTTGCAAGCTCAAGATTGGGCTTCTCGGTGAATGTCTTCACCTTCAGGATTCCCGGCTCAGCCTCCTGACCAATCTGGATGTAGCCATAGCCTGTCTCGGGACGGGTCGGAGTGATGCCGAGAGTGAGAAGTGCATCGTTGTTCTCCACAAACTCGAATCCACGGCTCACGCAATCCTGGAACACGGTCTCGCGTGTGATGAGATGGTCGCTCGGGGTGACAATCATTGATGCTTCGGGATCGAGAGCCGCGATATGGTATGCAGCCCATGCGATACACGGAGCTGTGTTGCGGCGGGCGGGTTCGAGAAGGATGTTGGAGGGGAGAATATCCGGAAGCTGCTCACGGATGAGCGGGGCATACTTCTCATTTGTAACCACAATGATATTTTCCTTCGGGACAAGAGGAAGGATGCGGTCGTATGACATCTGCAGGAGCGAACGTCCTGTCCCAAGGAAGTCGATGAACTGCTTGGGGCAGTTTTCACGCGAATAGGGCCAGAAACGGCTGCCTACTCCGCCACACATGATTACGCAATATCTATGGGTTGATGGTGCTGACATAAAATAAGTGACTGTTAAATAGATTAGATTATTGATAACACATCTGGAGCGTCTTGCGAAAACGCGCCGTCAATTAGGTCGGCTAAATTACGAAATTTCTCGCCAATTGCCAAATGTCGGAGGTGCGTTTTTACTTTTACCACAACTTTAAATCGTTACTTTAAATAAGGAGGACGCACACTGCGCGATGCGATGAAGCCGGAGAGAATGCCGATGAGCGCAACAACCCCTGCTGTTATCAACACATCGGTGAACCTCAGCACACAGGGATAGATGACAATCGACATCTGTGAATGGTCGCCACCGAGGGTGATGAGTCCGAAATGCTGCTGAACCAGACAGAGAATCACACCGATTGATATGCCTATGGCTCCTCCGAGTGCGGCGACAAGGATGCCTTGATAGAGGAATATCCTGCGGAGCATACTGTCGGGCGCTCCGATTGAGCTGAGTATGCGCAGGCTCTCCTCCTTTTCTATTATGAGCATCGAGAGCGACGAGAGGATATTGAACGAGGCCATCACAAGCACAAAGACAAGCATCAGGAAGGTGATCCATTTCTCAATCGAAATCATCCTGAAAGAATGGGATTCCTGCCTGAGCCGGTCGGCTACAAGATACTCTCCACCGACCGCAGCCTCAATAGCAGAGACCACCCGCGCAACATTCTCACCGGGAGAAACAGAAATCTCAACGGCAGTTCCTTCGGTTGTATAGTCAAGTAAATCGCGGGCACTGCCGAGAGGGATATAGAGCATGGCGTTGTCATACTCCGGCTGATTCGTGCGGTAGACACCGCTGACAAAAAGAGTGTCGGTCGTGAACGCTGCCATCGGAAAAGCAGGGTTGATGCGACCAAGACGGCGCGGAACCGTCAGAAGCAGATTTCTCATCATCGACGGACGTGCGTCGAGCTGAACGGCGGTACCTACGCCGAGGACTGCACCTCCGAGACAATAGGTAAGACTGTCCAACGTTCCGTCAATCATCAATGAACCGAGGGCCGACACATCATCGAAACCATCCGGAATACCGGCGATATTCACCGGAAGCTGCACGTCGTCGAGCACAGCAAGAGCCTCGCCCTGCAATGTCGGGAGCGCAGCCCTCACACCCGGGACTTTCCGGATCTCGGCTGCAAGCGAGTCGGCATTTGCGATGACACGGCTGCTGAGCGAGGTAATCTTTATGTCGGGGTCCACAAGCGAGAGGCGGTCAGACGCAAGTTCGGTGAAGCCGTTGAACACCGACAATACACAGACCATGGCCATGGCTGCAACTGCAATTCCGGCCATGGAAATGTAGGATATGATATTGACAGCCGTATGGCTTTTCTTTGCTAAGAGATAGCGGATGGCAATGCGCAGTGCCGGCATCGTGAGTCAGGGATGAGTTGGGGTATGAGAAATGTGATTATAATTACAAAAGAACAGAAGCACACACAGGCAACAAAAGTATATCAGCAACGAAATCGCAACCAAGTGCAATCTGTCTCATGACTTTTGTTCCTTTTGCGCTTCTGTTCTTTTATTTCCGGTTTTTAGAAGGGTGTATCTTCAATCATGCAAAAAAGCATGTCGCCGCCGGGCTTTATTTGGTCAGGAGCTTATCGATGTTGTCGATATAGTCGAGCGAGTCATCCAGATAGAAGCTGAGTTCAGGACACTTCCTCAACTGGAAGCGCACTTTCTGAGCGAGCTCATAGCGGATGGTCTTCGCACTCTCGCGTATGCTCTCAAGAAGTTCCTGCGAACGTTCGGAGGGGAAGATTGAAAGATAGACCTTGGCGATGCTGAGATCGGGGGATACGCGGACAATGCTCACCGACACGAGTGTGCCGTGGGTCTTGGCGGTCTGCTGACGGAAGATTTCACTGAGTTCCTTCTGTAAGAGACGCGATATTTTAGCTTGACGTGTTGATTCCATAATTATAATTAGTTTTAACAGTTCGTGAGGCGGAAATCATGTCGGACACCGCCGTCACTTATTACAACGCGTCGACCGTGGCAAAGGTTGGAAACACATCCGTCGCCAACCCGTGCCGGTGACTATGCCTTTCAGTCGATGATGTCGAAGCCGGTGTACTTGCGCAGGCACTCGGGCACCACGATTCCCTGAGGAGTCTGGTTGTTTTCCAGAAGGGCTGCCATGATGCGGGGAAGTGCGAGGGCTGAACCGTTGAGGGTGTGGCAGAGATGTGTCTTCTTGTCCTCGCCACGGTAACGGCATTTGAGACGGTTGGCCTGATATGTCTCGAAGTTGGAGACAGAGGAAACCTCCAGCCAGCGACCCTGGGCTGCTGAATAGACCTCAAAGTCAAAGGTGATGGCAGAAGTGAAGCTCATGTCGCCGCCGCAGAGACGGAGGATATGCCAGGGGAGACCGAGTTTTTCGAGAAGGCCCTGGACATGGTCTTTCATCTCCTCAAGGGCAGCGTAGGAGTTCTCGGGCTTCTCGATGCGCACGATTTCAACCTTGTCGAACTGATGGAGACGGTTGAGACCGCGGACATCCTTTCCGTAGGAACCGGCCTCACGACGGAAACAAGCGGAGTAGGCGCAGTTCTTGACGGGAAGCTGATCGGCGGTGAGGATGACATCGCGATAGAGGTTGGTGACAGGCACTTCGGCGGTAGGGATAAGATAAAGCTTGTCCTCGTTGATGAAATACATCTGTCCCTCCTTGTCGGGGAGCTGGCCTGTTCCATAACCAGAAGCCTCGTTGACGACGTAGGGGGGCTGGATTTCAAGATAGCCTGCCTTGCCGGCTTCATCGAGGAAGAACTGGATGAGGGCGCGCTGCATTCTCGCACCCTTGCCGATATAGACGGGGAAACCCGGGCCTGTGATCTTCACGCCGAGGTCGAAGTTGATAAGGTTGTATTTCTTGGCGAGTTCCCAGTGGGGGAGCGCGTCAGCGGGAAGTTCGGGCATCGGGCCACCGGTCTTCTCTACGACATTGTCCTCTGCGGTCTTTCCTTCGGGGACTGCATCGCAGGGAATGTTGGGCATACCGAGAAGGATATCGCGGATGGCATTTTCAGTGGTGGTGAGACGGTCGGCAATCTCTTTCTGCTCAGCCTTGATCTCAGCCACTTTCTTCTTGGCTTCCTCGGCTTCGTCGCGACGGCCTTCCTTCATCAAGCGACCGATTGCATCGGCCTGCTTCTTAAGCTCGGCTGCGAGATTATCGTTCTGATACTGGAGGCTACGGCGTTCGTCGTCGAAGTCAATCACATCGTTGACTCCCTGCTTTCCATCAAAACCTTTGACGGCGAGGCGCGCAATGATGCGTTCGGGATCCTCTTTGATTTGCTGTAGGGTAAGCATTTTTTTTATTTAGTCTTTATCGTGTTTCAATTGTTGAGAAGTTCGCGCACTTTTGCCGAGATGACCTTACCGTCGGCACGTCCGGCGAGGGCTTTCGAAGCGACACCCATCACCTTGCCCATCTCCTTCTGGGATGTGGCACCGGTCTCGGCTATGATTTTCTTGAGTTCGGCAGTCAGTTCCTCTTCGGAAAGCTGCTTGGGCAGATACTCTTCGATGACTGCGGCTTCGGCAAGTTCATTGTCGCGAAGCTCGGGGCGGTTCTGCTCTTCGTAAATCTGCGCTGTCTCGCGGCGCTGCTTTGCCATCTTGGCGAGAATCTTGGTTGCAGCCTCGTCGGAGAGTGAGCCGTCGCCACCCTTGGCGGTCTTGGCTTCAAGGAATTCTTTCTTGATACCGCGAAGCGTCTCCAGACGCACTTTCTCACGGGCGAGCATGGCGCTCTTTATATCGGCGGAAATTTTGTCAAATAAATCCATAATCAGGTTATATGTTCTTAATTAAAACGCGAGGAGTTGTGATATGTTTTCAATGACAGTCCCGGACATGGCCATCGGCAGCATCGGAGCCATCAATGCCTATCACCTTGCAAAGTTACAAGATTTTTAAGTATTTTCTACGCAAGTCGCTGATAAAATAAACACACCGCACTCATCCGCCATATAAAAAGTGGCTTCCTCATCCGCACCACAGGACCGCATTGCGATCCGTGGATACGGACAAGGAAGCCTTTACCACTGACATTTGAATATTGAAATAGTCGGAAGCTCACACTTTCTCAAGTGCCCGGGCAATGTCGGCGAGTATGTCGTCGATATGCTCCGTTCCGATGCTCAGACGAACTGTGGCAGGGGTTATGTGCTGCCGTTCGAGTTCTTCGGGAGAGAGCTGTGAGTGTGTCGTAGTATAAGGATGGATTACAAGGCTTTTGACGTCAGCCACATTTGCAAGCAGCGAAAAGATTTCAAGAGAGTCGATGAAGAGCCATGCTTCCTCTTCCCCACCCTTGATCTCAAAGGTGAAAATACTGCCTCCTCCGTTGGGGAAGAGTGAGGTGTAGAGCGCATGGTCGGGATGGTCAGGGAGCGACGGATGGTTGACCTTTGCTACCTTGGGGTGAGATGCAAGGAATTGAACAACTTTTAAAGCGTTTTCGACATGACGCTCCACACGAAGCGAAAGGGTCTCGACACCCTGCAGGATAAGGAAGGCATTGAATGGCGAGATTGCAGCCCCGGTGTCGCGGAGGATTACCGCGCGGATACGGGTGACAAATGCTGCCGGACCTGCGACATCAGCGAAAACAGCACCATGGTAGCTCGGATCGGGTTTGGCAAGAGTCGGGAATTTATCGGCGTTCGCCTTCCAGTCGAATTTGCCACCGTCGACAATCACACCTCCGAGACTCGTGCCGTGGCCGCCGAGAAACTTGGTTGCCGAATGGACCACCACATCTGCACCATGTTCGAGAGGACGGATCAGATAGGGTGTTCCGAAGGTGTTGTCGACGATGAGAGGAATATTGTGACGGTGTGCGATTTCAGCAAGCGCATCGAGATCTGTCACATCGCAATTCGGATTTCCGAAGGTTTCGACAAACAGCACCTTTGTCTCGGGACGGATGGAGCGCTCCACTAAATCAAGGTCACGCACATCCACGAATGTGCTTTCAATTCCCCTTGTGGCAAAAGTATGGGCTATGAGATTGTAACTGCCACCATAGAGATTGTCGGCTGCAAGGATATGGTCGCCGTTACCGACTATGTTTTCAAGCGCATAGCTGATTGCCGCAGCACCGCTTGCCACTGCAAGGGCGGCAACGCCACCTTCGAGAGCAGCTACGCGGTCTTCCAAAACGCCCTGTGTGGAATTTGTAAGACGACCATATATGTTTCCGGCATCGCGCAGCCCGAAGCGGTCCGCTGCGTGCTGCGAATCACGGAAAACGTAGGAAGTGGTCTGATATATAGGGACCGCACGGGCATCCGTTGCGGGATCCGGCTTTTCCTGACCGACGTGTAATTGGAGAGTCTCGAAGTGTAGTTTGTTTGTTGCCATAATCGTTGTGAGTTTTAATTGTTATGGTTGCAAAGTTACGCCCACCGATAATTCTTTCCAAGAAGTTGAAAAATTTTAGAAAATATAACTATATTTGCAAAATATACAGGAATTTTAATTCTGTATACCAACTTCAATCTCTCTCTTTTGTAGAATATTATTCTTTCACCTCATGACAATGAAAACAAGCTCCACTCTCGATGCTACCGACATCAAGATACTAAAAGTTCTCCAGGACAATTCCAGACTGACGGTCAAGGAACTCGCCCAAGCCATCCACCTCTCGCCCACCCCGACATTCGAGAGAGTAAAACGGCTTGAAAGAGAAGGATATATCACTAAATACATGGCTGTACTCGATGCTGAAAAGCTCGACTGCGGCTTCCTTGCGTTCTGCTATCTCAAAATGAAACAGCACACCCACGAGAATGCCATCCGCATAATGGAGGCTGTGAAGACCATCCCGGAGATTGCCGAATGTTACAATATTTCCGGTGACTATGACTTCCTGCTCAAAATCTATACCCGCGACATGAAATCTTATCAGAAATTCCTGCTCCGCATACTCGGCGAACTCGACTGCATCGGCTCACTCAACAGCTCCTTCGTCCTCGGCGAAGTAAAAAACACCCACGAAATCCCCCTGCCGGAAGAGAGGGAATGAAGGAAAATAGTATTGACAATTTTATACACAGAAATTTTTAAGGTCGTAAAACATCAATCTTGTGTCTTCATCCTTATCCAAATCTGTAAATTTTGAAAAGTCCATCTTACCATTGGAAATTACTGATGGATTTCATCATTTCATAAGCTTTTCTTGCTCTTTCTTTTTCCTCCTTTGAAACCGGTCGTGACTGTGAAATCAATCTTTCAAAGCGTTCCGCATCCTTACCGTAAAGTTCAGGAGTCTCTCTAATTGGTCTTGCCATATCCGGTTATGATTAATTGTTTGATTACAAAGATACAACAACTTACTGAGATTAAGAACATTTTTATACATCTATTTTTCACAAAATTTATCCAATCTATTTAATGGCTATTACCGGAGGGCGCTATTTTCATTACTGAATTAGCATTACATTGGGTAAAATTTATTAACTTTGCGTAGCAACTATTTTAATTCGGCAGTGACGATACTCTATTATATAATAAAGTAGCCATTCATTGCCGCTGAAGAGAGAATCAATACCAAAACACAATTTATATTATCCATGAAAACACGAATCATAGAGTGTGTCCCAAATTTCAGTGAGGGACGTGATAAGAATGTAATCAAGGCCATCACTGACGCAATCGAGAGCGTCAAAGGCATCAGTCTGCTCGACGTTGACCCGGGAGAGGCCACCAACCGCACGGTCGTCACGTTCGTGGGCGAACCCGAGGCTGTTGTCGAAGCTGCCTTCCAAGGTGTGAAACGTGCGGCCGAACTCATTGATATGCGCAACCATCACGGCGCACATCCGCGCATGGGTGCGACAGATGTATGCCCCCTGATTCCCATTTCCGGAATCACACTTGAAGAATGTGCGGAACTGGCCAGAAAGCTCGCAAAACGCATTGCCGACGAACTTGAAATCCCGACCTACTGCTATGAAGCTGCCGCCTTCACTCCCGAGCGCAAGAATCTTGCCGTATGTCGTGCGGGCGAATATGAAGCCCTTCCTGAAAAGATGAACCACGAAGGCAAAGGCCCCGACTTCGGCGACCGCCCATTTGACGAGAAGGCAGCCCGCACAGGAGCCACCACGGTCGGTGCGCGCGACTTCCTCATCGCTGTCAACTTCAACCTCAACTCCACCTCGACCCGCCGTGCGAACGCCATTGCATTCGATGTCCGCGAAAAGGGACGTCCCGTGCGCGAAGGTGGCAAGGTCAACGGCAAACCGCTGAAGGATGAGAACGGCAACACCATCATGAAGCCCGGTACTCTCAAAGCCACCAAGGCCATCGGTTGGTTTATTGACGAATATGGTATCGCCCAGGTGTCGATGAACATCACAGACATATCCACCACTCCACTCCATGTCGCATTTGATGAAGTCTGCCGCGCGGCCAATGAGCGCGGTGTGCGCGTGACCGGCACTGAAATCGTGGGTCTTGTGCCCAAGCGCACCCTCCTCGAAGCCGGACGTTACTTCCTCCACAAACAGCAGCGTTCCACCGGCATCTCAGAAAGCGAAATCATCCGCATGGCCGTCAAGTCAATGGGACTTGACGAACTGGCG
This sequence comes from uncultured Duncaniella sp., assembly GCF_910577345.1. GTDB lineage: Bacteria > Bacteroidota > Bacteroidia > Bacteroidales > Muribaculaceae > Duncaniella. The sequence continues at coordinate 51,950 of NZ_CAJTMT010000004.1, read as the reverse complement.
CCATTCCGTCCCGAAGAGAAGGTGATTGAATACCTCATCGCGCCGAAAAACGCCGGCAAGAAGCTCACCGACATGACATGCACCGAATTTGCCGAGGAAACTGCATCCGAATCCCCGGCTCCGGGCGGAGGTTCCATCTCGGCCTACATGGGCGCTCTCGCGGCTGCCCTCGGCACAATGGTAGCAAACCTTTCAAGCCACAAAGCCGGTTGGGACGAGCGTTGGAAAGAATTCTCTGACCAGGCCGACAAGGGTCAGGAGCTGATGCAGCGTCTCCTCCATCTTGTCGACGAAGACACCGAGGCATTCAACCGCATCATGGACGCTTTCAAAATGCCAAAATCAACCGATGAGGAAAAAGCAGCCCGCGCGGAAGCCATCGAGGCCGCTACGCTGTATGCGACGCAGATTCCCCTCTCGACAATGGAGACCGCTGCCGAGACTTTCCCCCTCCTCGAATCAATGGCCCGCACAGGCAACCCGGCTTCTGTCAGCGATGCCGGAGTCGGCGCTCTTGCCGCCCGCTCGGCCGTCCTCGGCGCACAGCTCAATGTCCGCATCAATGCCGCTTCGTTGAAGAACCGCGAGGAGGCCGACCGTCTGACAGCCCGTGCCGAAGAAATCGCAAACCGCGCTATCGAAGCCGAAGCCAATGTGCTCCGGATCGTCAACGAGGTTCTTGCAAAATAAGTAACGCCATAACTATCAACCATGACTAAAGAAGAATTCCGCGCTACGGTCGGTGCCGGTATCCCCGACACCCTCCCGCAGCCCAAAGCATACGACCAGAATGTCAACCATGCGCCCAAACGCAAGGACATCCTGACAGCCAAAGAGAAAAAACTTGCGGTGAAGAATGCCCTGCGCTACTTCCCCAAGCATCTTCATGCCGAACTTGCCCGCGAGTTTGCCAAGGAACTGGAGACCTACGGCCGCATCTACATGTATCGCTTCCGTCCCGACTATGAGATGTATGCCCGTCCCATCGACGAATATCCGGCACGTTCACGTCAGGCTGCTGCGATAATGATGATGATTCAGAATAATCTCGATCCGCGTGTGGCTCAACACCCCCACGAGCTCATCACCTACGGAGGAAACGGCGCCGTGTTCCAGAACTGGGCGCAGTATCTGCTCGTCATGAAATATCTTTCCGAGATGACCGACCGGCAGACCCTTGTCATGTATTCCGGCCATCCCCTCGGTCTCTTCCCATCGCACCCCGACGCTCCGCGCGTGATAGTCACCAACGGCATGGTCATCCCCAACTACTCCAAGCCTGACGACTGGGAGAGATTCAACGCCCTCGGCGTGTCACAGTATGGTCAGATGACAGCCGGTTCATATATGTATATCGGTCCGCAGGGCATCGTCCACGGCACCACCATTACCGTCCTCAACGCAGGCCGCAAACGTCTCCCCGAAGGTAAACATGACCTCGGAGGTATGCTCTTCGTTTCCGCCGGTCTCGGTGGAATGTCGGGCGCACAACCCAAGGCCGGAAATATCGCAGGCGTTGTCAGCATCATCGCCGAAGTCAATCCCAAGGCTGTCGCCACCCGCCACAGTCAGGGCTGGGTGGATGAGGTCCACACATCGCTCGACGAGCTGATGGAGCGCGTGGCAGAAGCCCGCAAGAACCGCGAGGCGGTATCACTTGCCTATCAAGGCAACGTAGTCGACCTCTGGGAACGTCTTGCAGCCGATGGCGTGAAAGTTGACCTCGGATCCGACCAGACTTCCCTCCACAATCCCTGGGCCGGAGGATACTATCCCGCCGGACTGAGCTTCGAGGAGGCAAAGGTGATGATGGCCGAGAATCCCGAAGAATTCAAACGCCGGGTGCAGGAATCCTTGCGCCGTCAGGTTGCCGCCATCAACAAACTCACGGAAAACGGAATGTATTTCTTCGACTATGGCAATGCCTTCCTTCTCGAATCTTCGCGCGCCGGAGCCGACATTATGACCGAAGATGGAACTTTCCGCTATCCCTCCTACGTCCAGGACATCATGGGGCCGTCGTTCTTCGACTATGGTTTCGGTCCTTTCCGCTGGGTGTGCACATCCGGCAAACCGGAAGACCTTGCAAAAAGCGATGCTATCGCCGCTGAGGTCCTCGAAGGAATCCTCAAATATGCACCCGAAGAAATCAAAGGCCAGTTGCGCGACAACATCCATTGGATCCGCGAGGCCGGACGCAACAAACTCGTTGTCGGTTCGCAGGCCCGTATCCTATATGCCGATTCCGAAGGCCGCACCAAAATCGCACAGGCTTTCAACGATGCCATAGCCCGAGGTGAAATCTCGGCTCCAATCGTCCTTGGCCGCGACCACCACGACGTATCGGGCACGGACTCTCCCTACCGTGAGACATCCAATATCTACGATGGCTCACAATTCACTGCCGATATGGCTGTCCACAACGTCATCGGCGATTCATTCCGCGGTGCCACATGGGTTTCAATCCACAACGGTGGCGGTGTCGGTTGGGGCGAAGTCATCAACGGAGGTTTCGGCATGGTCATCGACGGATCTGAGGATTCCGCACGCCACATCGACGAGATGCTTCTCTGGGATGTCAACAACGGCATCGCCCGTCGCAGTTGGGCCCGCAACGAGGGTGCAATCTCCGCAATCAAACGCGAGATGGAGCGCACTCCAGGTCTGCAAGTCACACTGCCGAACATCGCTGACGACGAAATCATCGCCGCCGCATTCGAATAAGTCATTGCCACCGTCTGTAGGGACGCGCTGTAGCGCGTATGCCCGATGAAATACATCTATATATGCATTACATTATATATGTAATACATTCTCATTTGGGTTCAATACGGCATACGCGCTACAGCGCGTCCCTACAGATATCAAAACACCCCTTAATTACAAAATCCCCTCAATTACAGGCGACAATGCCTGTAGAATCTACAAGACACCCTGAAAACCTTAAATCCATAAAACAATGATTCATCATATCAGCCCCGAATGGCTCACAATCGAGCGCGTCGGGGAAATCATCAACAACAAGATGACCCTCGAACTGAGCGAGGAGTCAGTCAACCGTATCAACCGCTGCCGTCAGTATCTCGACGACAAAATCAGCGAGTGTGACCATCCTATCTACGGTATCACCACCGGATTCGGTTCACTCTGCAATATCTCCATCGACCAGCAGGACCTGTCGAAACTTCAGGAAAATCTCGTGAAATCCCACGCCTGTGGCTGTGGCGACAAAGTTGACCCGCAGATTGTAAAAATCATGCTGCTCACCAAAATCATGTCGCTTTCATTCGGCAATTCGGGTGTGCAACTCTCGACAGTGCAGAGGATGGTCGACTTTTTCAACGAGGACATCATACCAGTGGTCTATCAGCTCGGCTCACTCGGTGCGTCGGGCGACCTTGCCCCTCTGGCCAACATGTGTCTCCCGCTCCTCGGCCTCGGAGAAGTATTATATAAAGGTGAGGTCCGTCCTGCCGCAGAAGTCCTTCGCGAGAAAGGCTGGGAGCCTGTCAAACTTGTTTCGAAAGAGGGACTCGCCCTGCTCAACGGCACACAGTTCATGTCGAGCCACGCCGTCCACGCAATACTCCGCGCACGCCGTCTGAGCGCGCTTGCCGACAAGATCGGCGCAATGTCGCTCGACTCTTTCGACGGCCGCATCGACCCGTTCGGCGATGAAGTCAACGCCGTGCGTCCTCATCCCGGACAGCTTGCAACAGCCCGCGCCGTCCGTGGCCATCTTGAAGGCAGCGAACTCATCCGCCAACACAAGAAACATGTCCAGGACCCCTACTCCTTCCGCTGTATGCCCCAGGTCCACGGAGCCGTCAAGGATGCACTTAGCTATGTCGGTGACGTGATTGAGACTGAAATCAACTCTCCGACCGACAACCCGACCATTTTCCCGGAGGAAGACATCATCGTATCCGCCGGCAACTTCCATGGCGAACCCATAGCCCTGCCGATGGACTATCTCGCTCTTGCGATGGCCGAACTCGGCAGCATCTCCGAACGCCGTATCTACCGGCTCATCTCCGGTGCGCGTGGTCTCCCTCCGTTCCTCGTCGCAAATCCTGGTCTCAACAGCGGTTTCATGATTCCGCAATATGCCGCCGCATCCATCGTCAACCAGTCCAAGGGTCTTTGCTGGCCGACGAGCTGCGACTCGATTCCGTCGTCGCAGGGTCAGGAAGACCACGTCTCGATGGGCGGAAACTCCGCCACCAAACTTTGTCGTGTGGTCGACAACACCGAACGTATCCTTGCCATCGAACTTTTCAACGCTGCGCAGGCTCTTGACCTCCGCCGTCCGCTGACATCATCGCCGGAACTTGAGAAGTGGCATGAGGAATACCGTAAAGTCGTTCCCTTCATCGATAATGATACCGTGATGTCGCCCTACATCGCTGCATCAGTTGAATTCCTACGCAATAATCCCTAAGCTGCATCATAATGCTTATAACCAATATCGGTGTCCTCGTCGGAACAGACGGCGGGGACACCCCTTTCCTCAGAGGAAAGGATATGAACCGGCTCGGCACTCTGAGCAATGCGTGGCTGCGCACTGACGGTGAACGCATCCGCGATTTCGGCCCGATGGCTGAATGTCCGGCCCCACGCGTCGGCGAAGAAAAAGTGGACGCTGAGGGAGGCTATATCTTCCCCTCTTTCTGCGATTCCCACACCCATATAGTCTATGCAGGAAGCCGCGAACGCGAATTTATCGACAAAATCAACGGCCTCAGCTACGAGGAGATTGCCAAGCGCGGAGGGGGCATACTCAACTCTGCCGACCTTCTCCATGCGACATCGGAAGATGAGCTATACCGACAGGCAATGACCCGCGTGAGGGAAATCATAGCTATGGGTACAGGCTGCGTGGAAATCAAGAGCGGCTACGGTCTGACGACTGCCGACGAACTGAAGATGCTGCGCGTCATCGCCCGCATTGCGGAAAGCACACCATTGAAAGTAAAGGCGACATTCCTCGGCGCACATGCAGTCGGACGTGCCTACGCAGGCCGTCAGGGCGACTATGTCGATCTCGTCTGCAATGAAATGATTCCTGCCGTGGCTGCCGAAGGACTTGCTGAATTTGTGGATGTGTTCTGCGACGCAGGATTCTTCACCGTAGAGGAAACTGACCGGATATTGACAGCCGGAGCACACTACGGACTGCGCCCGAAAATCCATGCCAACGAGCTTGCCGTTTCGGGAGGCGTGCAGGTCGGAGTGAAACACAAGGCCCTTTCCGTGGACCACCTCGAACGTATCGGCGACGAGGAAATTGCAATTCTTGCCGAAGCGCAGACAGTGGCGACAATGCTGCCGGGTGCGTCATTCTTCCTCGGAATGCCCTACGGACCGGCCCGCAAAGCCATTGAAAGCGGAGCCATCGTCGCACTTGCTTCCGACTATAATCCCGGCTCGTCACCCTCAGGCAACATGCGCATGGTCATGTCGCTCGGCTGCATCAAGATGAAACTCACTCCCGCCGAAGCCATCAACGCCACAACCCTCAACGGAGCTTTCGCAATGGGTTGCAGCAATGATTACGGCTCGATAGCCTCCGGGAAAATAGCCAATTTCTACCTCACCCGACCGCTGCCATCACTGGAATTCTATCCCTACGCCTACGCGACACCCGTCATCACCAGCACCTACCTCAAAGGGGAGCTCGTATGACCGACTAACCTTCCCCCGCAAACTAACGGTTGTTAAGTGTGGGGAGAAAGGCATCAGGTATATGTTCGATGGTATAATTCATAGGATTGCCTATCACAAGGACGAGGTCGAAACGTGGTTCAAGAGGAATGTCGTAGGAATTGATATATGTATCAGCAGCCCTGACAAGCCGCGAACGCTTACGATTGTCAATCGCATCCGCCGGATCCGTAAAATCCGTGGCGCGTGTCTTGACCTCCACAAAACAGATTGCATCATCCCTCATGGCTATGAAATCAATCTCAACCCCTGCTATGCGGATATTCTCTCCACCTATCGCATAGCCCTGCGTGAGAAGATAGTCTCGTGCTACCTCCTCTCCCCATCGTCCAAGTTCATTGTGATCAGCCATAATAGATTCGAATAAATGCAAATATAACAGCAATTTTCGAATCCCACAAAACAAACAGCCACAAAATCCCTGATCGATAAAGGCACAGTTCATACATGTTTGATTTTTCATTGCAAACAGTATGAACTGTGCCTTTCAATTCCATACCGCTATGCCCGTATCGGCCAAATTGCAGCTATTATGACAGTTCATCACAACCGATGTGAAACCGTCATCTGCCATTATATTTCCGGTTGATTTGCGTATATGGAATTTTTAACTTACTTTTGCAATATCTCCTCATAAACGGTTATTTTTACACATATTTTTTCTTTTAACCTTACCTTCTCCTATCAGTTTAACCAGTTTTCTTAAAGGATTTTTCAATGGATTTTCAATACACAGTGTTATGAGATATTTATTGAATTCTGTAAAATAACCGACTTTTATATATACTATAGTAACCAACCCAATAATAACCAACTTATTACATATAACATTTTAACCAATTCATCATGAGAAAATTAATTTTGACTGTAGTTGGCTTTGCAACTTCGTTTGCCATCAACACAAGTGCCCAGTCACCCTCCACTACTGAATCAGACAGCGTGGTGGTGAGTGCTACCGAACTCAATGCCCTCCGCTCAGATGTGAACACTATGAAAAGCGAACTGGAGGAAATCGAGAAGAAGGAGAAAAAGGATGCTATCTGGAAACATCGCCGTGCATGGACTTTCGCCTACACAAACTCAACCCTCACCCAACCCGACGATGAAAGCTGGGGTGAACTCAAGAGCAAATTCGGTGTCGGCATGACATTCTCAAACACCTATTTCCTCCACAAGCCTGCCATTCTGGGCATGATAAAGATAGGTATTGATGCAAAATGGCTCGACATCAACTATGTGCAATACGAAAAGGAACCCTTCAGCAAGGTCGGAGAAAACGGCTCTGAAATCGTCGAGCTCGAACGCAAGAAAGCAGAAATCGGCATGGGTCTCGGTCCGTCAGTGACTGTCGCTCCCCTGAGCTGGATGCCCAACGCCCTGCGCTATCTCCGCGCCACAGCATACTATCACTTCACCCCATCGGTTTCGGCAATGTATCTTGACGATGAATCAAGCGTGGCGTTCAACATGATAATGAACGTAGGTGCGAAGGTTACCTACCGCCGTCTCAGCGTCGGTATCGAACGCCGCTGGGGTACTGCCAAATATGACCGCATCCTTCCCGATGAATATTTTGAAGAGACAGGCAAGGACAGCTCCGACAAGACGAAATACAAGACAAAATCTATCCGCGCATATATCTCACTCAACTTCTAAGAGGCTGACGTAAGCGATTTTTACCTGACACAATAAAGGACACCGTTCATACCGCTTGATTTTCATGCAAAGTGTATGAACGGTGTCTTTTATCGTATCTCTGTAAGTCCGGGCAAACTTGCCTACAAAACTTACCTCAACAATTCTTCTCTCTAAGCCGGAGAGATTCGAGCGAACGGATGGCCTCGATGCACATACGCGAATTGTGATAGGGGCATTTCCAGAATCCGGCCTTGTCATCGGTGCGATTGATAGCTCCATCAGGACTTTTGCGCGACCAGTACCATTCTCCGGCGGGGTCCACAAGGTTGTCGGTGATATAACGCCACGATTCCATTGCCTTTACCTCCTGTCCGGAGAGGCCGTGATGCTCGGCAAGCCACAACTGGCCGATTACATTCTCCGCCTGCACCCACCAATGCTTATCGTTGTCATAGCGTCCGTCGGGATGGCGTTCGTAGACCATCGAACCATCCGTGCATCGTCCTTGCAGACCTGCATACGCGATATGGAGTGTATGGTCAAGCGTCTCTTTAATCAGAGCTTCATCTCCAACGATATATGCACTTTCAAGCAGAAGCCATGATGCCTCGATGTCATGGCCATAGCTTTCTGCTCCCGGCAGGGCATTCCAGTCATCGTCAAAGAAAAGTGTGAGATGATGCGTCCTTGGATTCTCGATTTTGTCAAGAAAAATTCTGAGAAGATTTGACGTGGCCTCACCGACACGGGAGATAGCCCCCTGCAGACCGAAATCGACCGAATCGAGAGCATCAGGATCAAGCAGCGAACCTTTGTAGCCACTGTCCTCCTCGACCTGTTTCTCTTGCAAGGCTCTCAGAAGATTCGTATAGCCTTCAAGGATGTGGAGATGGGTATTCATTGTCTTTGAGGCATTGGCATCATGGTCGCTGAGACGCATGTCGGCAATCGGCTTCCAGTCGCGTGTCGTGGCCTCGATGTAGCCGTTCTTCAGCCTGTCGCGCGAATGTTCCTCTATCGAATCAAAAAGTTCAAGCGCGAATATGAGAGCATCTTCATTCTTTGAGGCGCGGTAGTACTCCGACAATCCATAGATGATGAAAGCTATGGCATAGAATTGCTTCTTGGTGTCGAGTGGCGACCCGTCGGCATTCAGGCTCCAGTATGCACCGCCGAAACCACCGTCGAGGAAATGCGCGGTTATATAGTCGTATGCGCGTCCGGCCATCGCGAGATATTCCGGTTTTCCGGTGGCAAGATAGGCCGCGGAGAAAGTCCAGAGAATGCGGGCGTTGAGGATGGCACCCTTCGGCGCATCGGCATCAAGTTCATCATTTCCGTCGCGGCGACCGTAAAAGCCTCCGCGCTCTTCATCGACCATCCTGTCCATCCAGTATGGAAGTATATTTCCCTCCAGATTCTTTCGGAAAGATTCAATATATGCTTTATAGTCCATTGTCTAAAATCAATTTATGTCATGAGTCAAACATCATACCGGCTCCACGAACTCATCGGCAGGGATTTCGACCGGTTGCTGACGTTGCTGACGCAGACGGGATATAATATCGTTCATCTCATCTGTCCCGAGAGGATAGAGCCACACAATGAGCATCGAGAGGAGAGCGACACCGGCAGGTATAAAGGTCATGAGCATCCACAGGCATGTGATTGCGCTCTGAGGCTGGACAATACCGACAGCCGACGGGTCGGTGTTCTCGACATAACCGCAGGCACTCAAGAGCCACATGACAGCCGCTCCACCTATGGCACCGCCAAACTTCTGGGCCATCGAAGCCGAGGAGAAGATCAAGCCTGTCGAGGCCGAACGGGTCTTCAGTTCGGAATAGTCACTGACGTCGGCATACATCGACCAGACAAGGGGCGACATAACGCCTGTCAGCACCGAGATGACAACCTGCAGCAAGAGCATCAGCAGCAATCCGCCGTTGCTTTCGGGGGATAGCATGAAGAAGATGACGCTGAAAACAATCAACAGTGCATCCACGAGGATGAAAGTCGGTTTTTTGCCGAACTTCTTCGTGATGGGGACAGCAAGAGCCACACCGACCATGTTGGCAACCTCACCAACGCCGAGGAACAGACCTGAGTAGAAGAGTATCGACAGGGAGAAAATGGCGATATGCTGCTCGCCTCCGATGATGTCGGCGAAGAAGAATGCCACAGTTGCGCCACGGACTGTGTTGAAAAGGTTGAAGCAGAGCGACGCACCGTTGAGCAACCACCAGGGTTTGTTGGTGACGAGGGCCTTGAGGTCATTGCCGAGCGATGCGGAGCTGACGGTGGTCAACTGCTCGCGTGTGAAATAGAAACAGAGGAGGAAGAGAACGAAACAGCATACGGCAATCACAATCATTGCAAACTGCCAGCTCGACTGCAGCGACATGCCGAAGCTTCCGGAAAAGAGCTTGCACAGAGGATCCCATGCAAAGAGAGCAATGAACGAGCCTCCGTAGGCGAAAAACATGCGGAATGAGGAGAAGACCGTCTTTTCCTGCGAATTGTCGGTCATCACACCGAGCATCGCACCGTAGGGGACGTTGATACCGGTGTAGACCGTCATCATGAGGATATAGGTGACGTAGGCCCATACAAGTTTAGCTCCATACGCCCAGTCGGGAGTAGTGAAGAGTAGTATACCGCAAATCGAGAAGGGAGCGGCCACCCAAAGGAGGTAGGGACGATACTTGCCCCAGCGCGTTTTGGTGCGGTCGGCAACGATACCCATCATAGGATCCGAGAGCGCATCCCAGATTCGGGTGACGAGCAACAACACACCTGTGTCGATAAGGCTTATACCGAACACGTTGGCATAGAAGAAAGGTAGGTAGTAGCTGAAGACTTTCCAGAACATGGACGATGCCATGTCACCGAAGCCATAGCCTATTTTTTCACTGATAGAAGCCATGGTTTTAGCATTTAGAATAACGGGTAAAGTATAGAGATTAAAGTATAGAGTATAGATAATTGTAGGGACGCGCTGTAGCGCGTATGCCAGATGAAAAACAGACTGCATATCTGACAATAACAGACATGCTGTACCGCACAACGACCGAGTGTCCGATAGGATTCTGACCGACCCTGCGACCGAGTGTCCGATAGGACACTGATTTACTCGTAACCCCGTACATCGGAGCGCAGCGTAGATGTGCGGGGATATGGAATAAATAAAGTACTGATGTCCGCAGGACATCGATTTACTTCGCCTCATTACAATCACTCACGGTAAATCGGTGTCCTTTCGGACACCTTGATTTATGTTTTTGTCATTCCCCCGCACATCTACGCTGCGCTCCGATGTACGGGGTTACGAGTAAACCGATGTCCTGCGGACATCCCATCTGTTGCAAAGCGGCTCATCCCATGATCGCGAGGTTGCGATCGATGAGCGAGTTGAGGGTCTTGACAGATTCAGAGGTCGAGAGGCCGTCCTGCGGAGTGTTGAAGCAGTAGTCGACGAGGCGGTCGATTGTCGAAGTTGCGACATGCATACGCGTGTCGGAGGATGCATAGTAGATATACACCTTGCCATCCTCATCGGCAATCCAGCCGTTGGCAAAAAGCACATTCATCACATCGCCGATATACTCCTCCCCGACCGGAGCCATGAAGTAACCGCCGGGTGAGGCAATCTTCTTCCAGGGCTCTTCAAGCGAAGTCATGTAGAGATAGAGCACATAGCGCAGACCGGAAGCACATCCGCGTACACCGTGGGCAAGATGGAGCCATCCGCGCGAGGTCTTGATGGGATGAGGGCCTTCACCATTCTTCACCTCCTTGATGGTATGGTAATAGCGAGGGTCAATGATTATCTCCTCCTTGACCTCGGCATTCGTGATGTCGTCGACGAGAGCCCAACCGATTCCGCCACCGCTACCGGTGTCGATGAAGCCATCCTGCGGGCGGGTATAGAGGGCATATTTGCCATTGACAAATTCAGGGTGAAGCACCACATTGCGCTGCTGGGATTTCGACTTCAGGTCGGGCAGACGCTCCCAGTTGACAAGGTCGCGGGTGCGGGCGATACCACATGCAGCCGTTGCAGCCGAAAGATCGCCGGGTTGGGAATCATCGTGACGCTCAACGCAGAAAAGGCCGTAGACCCAACCATCCTCATGATGAGTCAGGCGCATATCGTAGACGTTGACAGCCGGGTCATCGGTGTCAGGCATGGTGACGGGATGCGGCCAAAAACGGAAGTTGTCAATGCCGTTGGGGCTTTCAGCGACTGCAAAAAACGATTTGCGGTCATTGCCTTCAACGCGCACCATCAGAACATATTTGCCGTTCCATTTGATGGCACCGGAATTTAGAGTGGCGTTGCAGCCGATACGCTCCATGAAATATGGATTGGTCTCAGGATTGAAATCATATTTCCAATAAGGAGGCACCATTTCGGCTGTAATGACCGGATTGACATATCGTTCGTAGACACCGTTACCTTCAATCGGGGAATTGGGACGTGTCACCAGTGATTCGTAACGGGCGAGGATGAGATCTTTGCGGTAGTTGAAAATATCCATCATTTTAAAGTAGGTATAAAGGATGAAATCCGGAGAGAATGAAATTTATTTTACAAATATTGCAGAAATTTACTTTACAAATATTGCACCGGAGCTTTCAGCAAATTTCTTAAAATCGGCTTCGGCCGGATGGCCGGGATATGGAACATAGAAATGGTTCGGTTTCTCGCTCTCGATGGCGTTGCGCCAGACGCAGACGTAGGCAATGGGAAGGTCCTTGATGGCCGATTGGAGCACTCGGGTGTACCAGTCGTCTATTTCGAGTCCTTCAAGTCCGGTCTCGGTGAACGCTGCAACTTTTCCACGCTTGCGGGCCTCGTCGACCACGAAGGGGAGCTGCGATTTGATGCGGTCAACATATTGTGCTGTCCCCTCCTCGCCGTCGAACTGATAGATGTCCGTTCCGAGGATGTCGACATATTCATCGCCGGGATAGGTCGAGAAATATTCTTCCGGGGTCAGGTCCTTGTCGGGCGAATAGGCCCAGACCACATTGTTGACTCCAATCTTGTCGAAACCGCTGCGAGTGCGCTTCCAGAGGTCGATATACTGGGCAGAAGTGCCATGCTCCTTGCCCCACCAGAACCATGAGCCGGAATTTTCATGCCAAGGGCGGAAAATCACGGGGATAGGGTTTCCGTCTGCATCCTTAAGCGATGCGATGAAACCGGCGGCACGAGAAATCCAGGCATCGAGAGTGTCGGAAAGGGCTTTGTCGCTCTCAAGCATTGAAAGAGGAGCCGTCGACACATCCCACGAATTGCCACGCGAGACGGGATTGATGGGATGCCAACTGATAGCGTTTATGCCTCCGCGCGCATCCTGCGCGGCGATTTGCGAGGCTATGAATTCAAACGGCACACCGTCAAGATTCTTCGCCGAGTCAACTTCAATCAGGCCGAGGTCCCAACTCATCAGACCGGGATAGGCACCGGTGACGGCTTTCACATCCGAAGCTCCGTCGACGTAACGCCATGTGTGGCCGTATGCGGTGTCATCGTGATGGCCAAAGTAGAAATGACCTGTACGACTCACGGAATCGAGCCGTTCAATCAGGGTCTGCGCCGGAGTGGGCGCCTGAGCTTCCTTATTCTCAGTCTTAGACGAACCACAAGCCATCAGAGCCAGTGAAGCCGCAATCGGCACTATATGTTTAATGCATGATTCACAATGCATGATTCATAATGTTTTTAATGATTGATTTATTTAATGCATAATTCATGATGCATGGTGCATGATTTCTGATTCCGGCATGAGGCTGCTGACAAGCAGCACTAATCAAGCATTATGAATCATGAATTATGAATTATAAATAATAAATTACAACACAACTTCCACCTTGTTGACACTTCCGGCGGGTTGCATGGGGATGGTATTGCCTTCCACCTGAGAGCCGTTGAGGAGGATAGAGGTCACTCCACGGTTGACGTGGGAGGGATTCTTCACCTCAATCTCATAGTCGGCTCCACGGAAACGGCGCTTGACCTTGAAGCCGTCCCATCCGGCGGGAATGCAGGGATTGATTTCAAGTCCGTCATAACCGGGCTTTATGCCGAGGATGAACTGCGTGATAGCATACCAGTTCCATGCGGCTGTGCCTGTCAGCCATGAGTTCTTTGCCTCACCCGGCTTGGCGGCATCCTTTCCGGCTGTCATCTGGCAGTAGACGTAAGGCTCCACTTTGTGAAGCTCACTCTTATCCTCCAGATACGCAGGACAGATCTTTTGGTAATACTCCCACGCACGGTCACCGCGTCCGAGAACGGTCTCACCGATAATCACCCAGGGATTATTGTGGGCGAAGATACCGGCGTTCTCCTTGTAGCCTGCTGGATAGGAAGAGATTTCGCCATATTCCATCACATATTCAGTGAATGCGGGGTTGTTGAGGACGATACCATGCTCGCAGTCAAGATATTTTTTGACGGAGTCGAGCGATTTTTCAACAAGTCCCTCTTCAAGACCGATTCCGGCCATCGTACACCAGCCCTGCGACTCGATGAAAATCTTTCCCTCCTTGTTTTCGTGAGAACCGACCTTGCGTCCGAAGAAATCGTAGGCGCGGAGGAACCATTCGCCATCCCATCCGTAGGCCTTGACTGCCTCTATCATCTCATCGACATGGCGCTGCGCACGGTCGGCCTCCTCATCATATCCGAGACGGCGACACAATTCGACATAGTCCTGACCGTAGATGACAAACTGACCGGCAATCATCAGCGATTCGGCCTGCGAGCCTTCCGATTTGTTTTCGGTGGTCTGGAAAGATTCGTTGGGGTCATTGGAGAAACAATTGAGATTCAGACAGTCGTTCCAGTCGGCACGACCTATGAGGGGCAGTCCGTGAGGGCCGAGATTGTTGACGACATGGTCAAACGACACTTTGAGATGATCGAACAGCGAGACTTCCGATCCCGGCTGATTGTCGAAGGGTACAGGTTCGGCAAGAATTGACATGTCGCCGGTCTCCTTTATGTAGGCGATGGTTCCGAAGACCAGCCACATAGGGTCATCGTTGAAACCGCCGCCGATGTCGTTGTTACCGCGCTTTGTGAGCGGCTGATACTGATGGTAGCATCCGCCGTCGGGGAACTGGGTGGAAGCGATGTCGATGATGCGTTCGCGTGCCCGCTCGGGAATCTGATGGACGAAGCCGACGAGATCCTGGTTCGAGTCGCGGAACCCCATTCCACGTCCGATACCGCTTTCAAAGAATGAGGCGGAGCGGGAGAAGCAGAAGGTAATCATGCACTGGTATTGATTCCAGATGTTGACCATGCGGTCAAGGCGCGGGTCGCCCGACGAGAGCGTGAAGCGTCCGAGAAGATTGTCCCAATAGGAACGCAGTTCATCGAATGCCTTGTCAACCTTTTCGGGAGTGTCGAAACGGGCCATCATCTCGCGGGCACGGGTCTTGTTGATCACACCCTTTGATTCCCACTTCTCGTCCTGCGGATTCTCAACATAGCCGAGCATGAAGATAAGGTCGCGGCTCTCGCCCGGAGCGAGGGTGATTTCGAGATAGTGGGAAGCGATGGGCGACCATCCGTGGGCCACCGAATTGCGAGGCCGTCCCTCCATCACCGCATCCGGTTCGTCGAAACCGTTGTAGAGACCGATGAAAGTCTCGCGGTCGGTGTCGAAACCGTCGACAGGCACATTGACCGTATAGAAGGCATAATGGTTGCGGCGCTCCTTGTACTCTGTCTTGTGGTAGATGGTCGACCCGTCGACCTCAACCTCTCCGGTCGAGAAATTCCGTTGGAAATTCTCCATGTCGGTAGCGGCGTTCCAGAGACACCACTCCATGAACGAAAAGAGTTTAAAACTTTTGGGTCGGTCGGTATGATTTGTCAGTGTAAGCTTTGTGATTTCAGCATGTGTGTCGAGCGGGACAAAAAAGAGTGCGCGGGCCTCAAGACCGTTTTTCTCACCTTTTATAATGGTGTAGTTCATGCCGTGGCGACATTCGTAGGAATCAAGCGGGGTCTTGGTGGGTTTCCAACCGGGATTCCAGACGGTGTCACCATCCTTTATATAGAAATAACGGCCACCGGCATCCATCGGCACACCGTTGTAGCGGTAGCGGGTGAGGCGACGGAATTTGGCATCCTTATAGAAACTGTAGCCTCCGGCTGAATTTGAGATTAGAGAGAAGAAATCCTTATTGCCGAGATAATTTATCCAGGGCCACGGAGTGCGGGGTTCGGTGATGACGTATTCACGGGAAATATCGTCGAAATAGCCGTATTTCATAATTCAGGTGTGATAGTGTGAAAAAGAGGAAGAGGCACAAAAGGGTCAGAATAGCAGTCATCGGCACTTCTGCCCTTTTGTGCCTGTTTGAACAATTATTTTAGATTGAAATCACCTCTGTTGAGGACGAGTGGATTGTTGAGGACGGTTGACCACTCACCGTTGAGGTTCCACTGGATGAAGGCGGGACCATTGTCGTCCTGCTCATACCATCCCATGAAGTAGCTCCAGAGAGCGCCGTCGTTGAAAGCGGCGTCAACGTCGAGGAGATTGCCACACTCCGAAAGAGCCACCATCTTCTTTCCGCCAACGAGGTCGTAGAGCAGATCAAACTGTGCGGTCTGGTTGGAAAGAGCTTCCTCATAGAGATCGGCACCGACAATATCGACCATTGCATCGCCGGGATATGCGGCACGGATCTTGTCCATTGACGCGGGTTTGCCTTCATCAGAAGTCTGAACAGTCCAGACCCATATAAGGTTGTTGATACCATACTGATTGGTGAGCTTGTCGTAGAGCCATGACCAAAGCTGCTTGGTCACTTCAACGCCTGAGTTGCCCCACCAGAACCATGAACCCCATGTGTAGTCACCCGCAGCCTCATGGAAGGGTCGCCAGAGCACGGGGATGTTGGCATCCTGAAGCAGTTTGAGATAACCGGCGAGTTTCTTGACATCGGCTTCGGCCACAGTGTTTTCCCATGAACCTTCGACGAGGACATTGGAAGCAAGGAACTGGTCGGATTTCGCGTCATAGCTCATCGAGCCGCCGGCAGGGATTGTAAGGGTAATTTCAGTGGCAGTGTAATCGTGACCGCTGATGATGAAACCGTTTTCACGGATTTCAGCAACCATGTCGGCTGTGAGTGTCACTGAATAATCTCCGTCAATGTCGAAATATTCAAGTCCGTCGGCAAGCTGACTCCAGCCGCTGTTCTTCACCGAACCTTGTGCTCCGGCATTGACATCCTTGGTCTTTACGGTGATAACGGAGTTGACGACAGCCTTTGAAAGAAGCTCCTTGGAAGCATCGTCTGTGAGCTGAAGGAAACCTGACCAATCACCGGGCATGGCCTGCTCGCCGGTCCAGATTGTCACTTCACCGGGCTTCGAGACAGGGACATTCCAATGCCATGTCATCGCGGGGATGCTTCCGGCTTCCCATACGGACTTGACAGGAGTGATGTCGCCATAGTCAATCCAGTTGGCGGGCGACGAGGCAAGATGGATGTAGTCAAAACCTACGATAGCGGGATATTTGCCGGATTCGGCATGGATAAGTTCGGCAAAACCTGTGCCCCACGCCACTTCACCCATTGAACCTGAAAGCTGACGCACTCCGTAGTTGTCGACAAGAAGATTATAGACCTTCTTTGCCTCGGCGGTCGCATTGGGATTTATGAGGGATGTTGCCAGAAGAGCCGGGTTGATACCGGTGTTGGTGTTGAATGTGAGGGTAATGGCTTCGGCAATGACACTCTTGTCGTCACTGCGGTAGAAAGCTCCGGCAGGAATCTGAAGCACATAGTCCTGATAGGGAGTGAGCGTCAGGGGAATAATCACCTGAGTGCGGTTTTCAGGATTGACAGTGGGCTGCACGGTCTGACCGTTGAGTGTCACGGCAACGTCGGGATTGAGGCCGACAAGATTATTGTAGTCAAGGGTGATTTTGTCAATCATGGCAGCACGGACTGTCGAACCGTCGGCAAGCGATACCGAGCGGTTGACCATTCCGATTCCGTCAAGAACGCCGTAAGGTTTGTCGTCATCTTCACACGCTGTGAGCGAAAGTCCGACAATAGCTGCGGCAAGCATATATTTGAACTTGTTCATAACTTTTCAAGTATTGATTTTCTATTGCTGAAGTCCGGGCCGTGTCTGACTTCAGATGCCCTACACGGCCCCGGGACTTATTATTCTATTGTAATCTTATTGACCGTGTAGCCATCGCCTGTGATAACAAGGCCATTTCCCGCAACGAGATCATCGATGATGTATGATTCAAGGACGATTTCGAGAGGCGATGCAGGAGTGTCGAACTGAGCGGGGAAAGGAGCCGGCAGATTGCCCCAGCCGTCGCCGTGACGGAGCGATACGCACCACCACTCACCTTCCGCCACGAGAGGAGTGAGATAGAGACGGAGAATCTGACCCGGTTTCACACTTGCCCAGTCATAACCGCCCCAGGCGAGATCCTGGTTGCCACCCCAACCGGAGCATGTCCAACCTGCGTCCCAGATGACGGTTTCGAGAGAATTCTCCCATTCGACATGAACCTTGCTGACAACACACTGCTGACCTTGGATGACGAGAGCGGTAGTGCTCCATCCGTCGTCGGTACCGAGAATGCGGCTAAGTACATCAGCTGTAAGCTCGACTTCCGCAAGAGTGGCATCAACCGCCGGTTCGAGAGTCACGATGGTACCCCAGTTGGCATCGTTGACCTGAATCTGAGGAGCATCACCGGCAGGAGTGATGTGGAACACAAGTTTTGCACCTGAGGGCACACCTTCGAAGGATTCCTTGTAGATACGGAACTTGTTGACACCCTCGTCGCCGCTCCAATCAAGGTTGATGACCTGATTGAAGATGACATTCTCGACATGGGTTGCGGGAATGACCGCGATGTCATAGCTAATCTCACCGTTCGATGAAACAAGAGTGAAATTGCTGTTCTTACCTGCGTTTTCGGGTACCTGTATGATAAGGCGGTCACCGTTGAGGATGTACTGGACATTGTTGCCGTTGACCTTCACGCCAGTAAGCTTGTCGGCATTGGCGATGGTGATGATGAAGGTCTCACCGGCATTGATTTCAGTTTCCTCGCCGGGAAGGACTGTAGCGTAGGCACATTCGGGAGCTGAAAGTTCGATGGCAGCGACCTCGACTGTCTCGCCGTTGGTGAGAGTGAGGGTCACAGTGTTGCTTCCGGCCGAGAGGGTTGCGGGAACCGTGAGCGTGAATTCCGTTGCCGACGGATTGGCAACCTCGACAGTCGTCGAGCCTGCGAATGTGATGGCTGCGACATGCTGAAGATTGCGTCCGCTGACGGTCAATGAACCGGCAAGGGCTGCGGGCGAAGGATTGTAGGCCACGGCTTCAGGCTTGAGGGTCGAGATAGCGACCTCAATACCTGCACCTGAACCGGTCGAGAGGACGGCATTGCCGCTCTGAGTTCCTTCCGGAACAGTCACCGAGATTTCAGTAGCTGACTTTTCGGAGGGCTCGACAGCATCAGCGACACCGGGGAAGGTCACGGAGGTTACAAGTTCCATGTTGACACCTTTGAACTTCACGATATCACCGGCCCACACATCAGAAGCGGGTTCGGCAACCACATCCTCGGGTAGAGCCACACCGATGGTCGCGATCGCGACTTTCACACCTGAGGCGGGTACCATGCAGATGGTTCCGTCGGTGACGTTGGCAGGAAGGACGAACGAAAGTTTGTCGCCGTCGACAGTAAATTCAACCTCATCGTCATTAGGCATTATGACTTTAGTCACGAGATCAACGTTGCTGACAGTGACTGTGACGGTCTCGCCGG
Organism: uncultured Duncaniella sp.; assembly: GCF_910577345.1. Lineage (GTDB taxonomy): Bacteria > Bacteroidota > Bacteroidia > Bacteroidales > Muribaculaceae > Duncaniella. Next base: position 32,745 of record NZ_CAJTMT010000004.1, on the reverse strand, counting down.
GTTTGGCACCGGTGAGGTCGAGGACATCGGCAACCGCAGGGAGGGTGACGGTAAGTTCATCCTCTGAGTAAATCCAGTTAGGAATCTCCGCACCGTCGCTGAGGATGATTTTGCCGGACTGAGCTTCAGCAGGCACGGGGAGCTTGATTTCATAGCGTGAATGAGAAGTGAATTCCTCCTCGGAAACGGCAACATCATCCGCGAAAATCACTTCGGAAATCAGATTGAGATAATCACCGGTGAGGGTGAGAACGTCACCGGCCTTGACTGTGAGGGGCGAAACCTTGTCAAGAGAGATCGGTTCGGTAAAGGAAAGAAGAGTCTTGGTGGTGATGTCACCCTTGGAAGAGTGGAGCACCACATAGCCCGGCATCGCATCCTGCGGAACAGTGATGCGGATTTCATTATCGGAAATCACTTTTATGTCCGTGATGTCACCGGAACCCGGAAGAGTGATTGACTGGATGTGTTTCATTCCTGAACCAAGGAAACGGAGTTCACCGCCACGCGCAACAGGACATGGACCGAAAACATTCAGCGAGACACCTCCGACATATTGCTCGGTGCTGAAATCGTCGTCATCGTCATCGCAGGAAGTGAATGCGAATCCTGACATCAGCATCAGGGATGCCATTACGGCAGCCGTGAGTTTATTTATTGCTTTCATGATGATATTCTTTGGATATTATTCAATGGGCACTACGCGGAAGTTGTCAATGCAGATGACGGGAGAGCAGTCAGTACCGGCCACGCCGCCGTGCCATACGAAGAGGGTCAGACCGTCGAAATAGCTTGCGTTCAACTTACCGGCCGAACCGCCTTCGTGGGTGTAGGTGAATGTATTGAGAGCAAGGGTGACAGTCTGCCACTGATTGTCGGTCGTGAACGAGCCTGTATTCTGCCAGGGATTCCAAAGACCGCGCGGGAAGGTAGTGTCACTGTAATAGGCGTTGCTTCCGGTAGAGTAATCGACGAGCGACGAGGGGGTAAACATCACCTGAAGGGCTGCCGACGACCAAGGATTGGACGAGGGAACGAAGCATTCAAACTTCACCTGAAGATTATCCACGCCATAGTCGGCAAGCATCTCAGCGAAATCGGGAAGATCCTTAAGAGCGGGGAATCCGGCTGCGGGTTCGGGCCAGTAGTTCATACAGAACTGGTCTTCTGCCCATGTTCCACCAATATCTCCGAGCATGTCGGCACCACCGAAGTAGAGGTAGTTGCCGTCGATAGCCTCGATTCCGGCATCGGCACCCGGCTCGTGAATCACACCGTTGCGCCAACCGTGGCCGGTAGTCAGACCTCCGTGCGAACCGTCCCAGTCGAAAAGGATGTTGCGGCTGTCGCGGAACTGGAATGCCGAACGTCCGGTACCATAGATGGTGTTGACGTTCAGGTAGCCTGCGGGAGCATTATCGGGCACGATAAACTTGATGGCTGTCTTGGAGATGGAAGTGATGTTCTCGGAGGGAACGTTGACGTTACCGGCCAATGATATTGTCAGAGGCACATTGGGATCGTCGATGAAATAATCGCCGTAGATGGTGGCCTCGCTTCCTGCGGGAGCATATTCGCAAGACATCGAACGGACCGACGGACCGGGGACGAGGACATTGAAATCATAGTCAACGGTGTCGCCATCCTTGGTCACCATGTAAATCTTGTTGGTGACCACATCGGGGATACCGCCGGGTACGGCGATGAGAAGGGTATGGTCAGTGATATAGCTCGTGTTGAGGATAGCCTTCTGGTCGTTGAAGTAGAGTTCGTGGATTGAAGTCAGGTTGTCGCCCACAAGACAGATGAGATTGTCGAGATAGGCACCTGTCAGGAGTGAATCGGAAGCTGCAGCTCCGGCCGGACGGATATATTTCACCACCGGTTTGCCCGAGGTAAGCTCAAACTTGTCGGGCTGGTCCTCGCAAGAGACGGCTGTCAGACCGAGTGCCACGGCAGCCATGCCGAGAAACCATTTATTGTTGAATACAGTTTTCATTGTGTTTACGCTTACGGTTTAAGGATTAGTAGGCATAGAGTTCGCGCACTTCCTCGTGGATAGGATCGGCAAGGAGGTTCTTGTTGAGCGCGGTGTCGGTGGTCGGGAAGGGAAGTGTGAAGCTCGAAGCGGTCACATTGGGAGCAGCGGTAGTCTCGTCGTAACCGGCTTCAGCGCCATCGCTTGCAGCTGCGGCCTTCGATACGTCCCATACGCCATTCTCATAGTAATACTTGTAGAGACCGTTGAGGTTCCAGTAGGAATTGCGGCGTTGACCGACGAGTTCGTTGATTGCACGCTGGGTGTCGTAGTAGGCGAGGCGCACATAATCATACCAGCGGTCACCTTCACCGGCAAGCTCCAGACGACGCTCTTTCCAGACATCATCAAAAGTTATCTTGGTGTAGGGAGTGGAACCGGGAATCGCACGGCCACGCACAGCGTTGAACGCTGCGAGAGCAGAAGCGTCGGAAGTCTCGGAGCTATTGCCAAGCACGGCTTCGGCATAAATCAGGTAGACATCGCTGAGACGAAGGATATGAGTTGCAAGCTGATTGTACATGTTGCCTGCCGAAACACCGGTCGCAGCCTCATGGTCGGCATTGTTACCGTAGAGATGCTTCACGTTATAGGCACCTGTGGGCGACTGCCATTCGCCGGGACCGCCTTTGCCGTAGTCCTCGGTATCGTAGCAGAATTTCAACACGTCGAAACCACCCTTGTTGGTCCAGAAATACTCATATTTGTCACCGGGAAGCATCATCACGGCCTTGCGGCGGGTGTCGGTGTCGATGCGCATCGCAGGATTAGTGTTGATGACATCGATACCGAATGCATCCTGAAGGTCAACCGACGGGCCACCGTAGCCGCCCCAGCAGTCACCGAACTCGTCAAAACCAACCGGAGCAAGGTCGCTCTGGAGGGTGTTTTGCTGAGTCCAGGGATCACGTCCGGCACTCCAGCGCCATGCGATGAGCGATTCCTCGCTGTCGTTGTTGGCAAGACGGAACACATCGGCATAGTTGTCAAGGAGATGACGGCCTGAGTTGTCGATGACATCCTTTGCGAGTTTCGCGGCCATATCAAGGTCAGACTGACTGCGCGACCCATTCTGTCCAAGTCCCGAACGGGTCAGGTAGACTTTGGCAAGGAGCGCTTCGGCACAGTAGTAGTCAATGCGGCCTTTAGAAGCCTTCGGAGGAAGAAGCTCCATGGCCTTTTCGAGAGTCATGATGATGTATTCATAGACATCGGCGCGCTGAACCTTGAACTTTGTGCTGTAGGTTCCGGCTGCGATCTCGGCGGAGTTGTCGTGGACAATGGGCACGTCGCCGAACGTACGGACAAGGTAGAAGTAGGCCATTGCCTTCCATGTCAGACACTCGCCCTGAGTGTAGTTCTTCACTGCCTGACTTGGACCGGAGGCTGCTCCAAGGTAATTATAGACGGTGTTGGCATGACCGATGGCAGCCCAGAGTGAGCTCGACATGTTGACGAGGTCCTGATCCGTACCGTTGATGGTGAATGTCAGGTAGGGAGAACTGCCCCAGTACATATTGCCTGACAGCACCTCGCCGACTTTGATGAAACCGCGCTGGAAGTCATACCACGGAGAATTGTAGAGGTAGTTAACACCCTGATAACACTGCTCATCGTTCTGATAGAAATTCCCTGCGTTGTAGTTATCCTCGGCAGGACGGTTCAGGAAGTCATCACAGGAAGTGAGCCCCAGACCAAAGGCAGCGACGACGGCTGTATATTTTATTGTGCTGAATATTTTCATGATTTTGTCACTGATTAAGGATTAGAATGAGAGATTTAATCCGAAAGAATAGGTGGTCGGCGAAGGATAGCGTCCGAAGTCAAGACCGTAGACCAGACCTGATGAATCCTGGGTAGAGGCACCGACCTCGGGGTCATAGCCTTTATACTTGGTCCAGGTGTGGAGGTTCTGGAGGTTGCAGTAGAGACGGAGATTCTCGATGCGCAGACGCTGGAGCATCTTCTTGGGGAAGGTGTAGCCGAAGGTGATGTTCTTCAGACGGATGTAGGAACCATCCTCGATGTAGCGGTCCGAGATGCGGTCATTGTCGGCAGGGTCATTGAGGCGCGCAGCGGGTGTGTTGGTCTTCCAGTTTGCCACGCGGACATTCTGAATGTCGTCATACCAGTTCTGTCCGGCAGGATAAACCTTTGTAGGATCAATCGGAACGAGCTGTGCACGGTCATTGACGGTGCGGAGCTGGTTGGTCCAGGTCGACTTCATGTTTGTCATGTTGATTGAGAGATAGTTCATGACATCGTTGCCATACGAGCCGTTGAGGAAGATTGAAAGGTCAAAATTTTTGTAGTGGAAGGTGTTTGTCCAACCGAAAGTAAAGTCAGGCATAGGATTACCGATGACAGTGCGGTCATGCTCATCGATGATACCGTCAGGCTTGCCGTCGGGACCGCTCACGTCCTTGTATTTGAGGTCACCGACCCACACGGTGTTGCTCTTGTTGAAGACACCGTCTGAGGGATAGGTGGCTGCATCGCGGGGAGAATTCTGAATATCCTCGAAATCACGATAGACACCGTCGACCTTGTAGCCGTAGAAATTGTAGAGAGGCTGACCGATTTCCGAAACTGAAACCACGTCGCTCCACTGGCCGTAGCCGACGAGCTGCGCGTTGCTTGTGCCTGAAAGAGCCTTGAGTTCATTGCGGTTGAAAGAGAACTGGATGCTCGACTCCCACTCGAAATCGCCTACGAAGGGACGGCCTGTGAGTTCGATTTCAAAACCCTTGTTCTCAATCTCGCCGTAGTTGCCCATCGGCGATGCGAGAGCTGAAGAGCCGTTGCCGAGAGTACCCATATATGAGGGAAGCTGAAGCGACATGAGCATGTCTTTCGAAGTCTTGATGTAGGCATCTGCCACAAGGTTGAGTCGGTTGTTGAAGAAGTTGAGGTCAAGACCGAGGTTCCACTGTTCCTGAGTTTCCCACTTCACCGCAGTGTTGGGAATGTTGGCGGGACGGTAGCCGAGACCGAGAGCCGACGGCATACGCGACATGGCTGTACCCCATTTGTAACCACCGATGTTTGCATTACCTGTCTGGCCCCAGCCGAGACGAAGTTTACCGTTGTTGAACCACTCGCTCAGACCTGAGAAGAATTTCTCATTGCTGAAACGCCATGCACCTGCAACGGAGTGGAAACCGGCCCAACGGTTGTCGGGACCGAAGTTTGAGGAACCGTCATAACGGTAGGTGTAGGTCAGCATATAGCGGCCATCCCAGTTGAGGGTCTCACGGGTGAAGAAAGAGGCCATTGCCGAACTGCCGAAGCTTTCGCTGATATTGTAGGAGTTCTTGTTGCCCAAGGCAGGATTGTGGACTTCGTTTGAGGGAAGGCCTGATGCAAAGATGCTTGTGTTGTTCCAGGAAGACTCCCAACATTCCTGACCGATCATGGCAGTGTAGCTCAGCTTGCTCCATTCACCGGAGTAAGTTATATAGTTCTTCAATTGCCAGAACCATGAATCGTTCTTGGCGATGGCGCTTTCGTTGCTTGCGCGCACCCATGTGCCGAGATCGACAGTCGGTTTGAAGCGGTCGCCCTTTGAATTGCTGACATCATAACCGAACTCGGCGTGCCAGAGGAGATTCTTTATCGGTGTCACGTCAAAGAAGAAGTTACCGGAAAGTTTCTTACGGCGGAGTTCAATTTTGTCGAGCATGGCGAGCGCGATGGGGTTGGGGTTGGTATAACCCTCGCGGACGATTGACGAATAGTTGCCGTCGACGTCATAGATAGGAATATCGGGAAGCGTAGAGAGCGAATAGTAGATGATACCCTGCTCACCGTCGGCGAGCTTGAGGTTTTCACGGGTATCGGCGTAGGTGGCCGACATGCCGAGTTTCAACCATGATTTGAGCTGCGCGTCGAGGTTAGCACGGAACGAGAAGCGTTCGAAGTCAGAGCCGATGAGCGTACCTTCCTGATTCATGTAGGAACCGGAAACATAGTACGACACTTTGTCTGTGCCACCCTGGGCTGAGATCTGATGCTGATTCTGGAAAGCGGTGCGGAACATGGCATCCTGCCAGTTTGTACCCTTGCCGAGAATAGAGGGGTCACTGTAGTAATCATTGGCCTTGACATAGCCCTGCGAAGCGAAATCATTATAGAGTTCGGCATATTCGCGGAGGTTCATGATGTCGAGGCGTTCGGTCTGATGGTGCCATGCGACCATACCGTCGTAGGTAAACTTGGCCTCACCGGCCTTACCGCGCTTGGTTGTAATGAGTACGACACCGTTGGAACCCTGCGCACCATAGATAGCGGTTGCGGAGGCATCCTTGAGGATTTCCATCGAGACAATGTCGGAGGGGTTGATGGTGGAAAGAGGTGATACGGTCGACACCTTACCGTTGCCGAGAGCATCGCCAAGACCGAAGTCAGCACCTGAATTACCGCCACCCTGCACGATGACACCGTCAATCACATAAAGAGGTTCGGCATTGGCATTGATGGTTGCCTGACCGCGCACACGGATTGACGATGACGAACCGGGAGCACCGGAAGTCGAGACGGCCTGCACACCTGTCGCACGGCCCTGGAGAGATTGATCGAGGTTGGTGATGACCGAACCGCGCATGGCATCCTCGTTGAGCGATGAGGAAGCACCTGCAAGGTCGCTCTTCTTCATGGTACCATAGCCGACAACAACTACTTCGTCAAGCATTTCCGAGTCATCCTCAAGAGTGACGGTGATGTCGGTACGTCCGTTGAGAGCCACTTCCTGCGGCTTCATACCGACGTAAGTAACTACGAGAGTGGATTTGGCCGACTTCACTTTCAACGCGAAGTCGCCATCGATACCTGTAGCGGTACCGTTGGCCAAATTGCCTTTCTCTTGCACTGTCGCGCCGATAAGCGGTTCGCCCGACTTATCCTGCACGATACCTTTCACTGAGACCTGGGCAACGGCGGATAGCATGACGCATAGCATCACGGCCGTCAGCAGACCTCGAAGGTCAAAAATTCTGGTTTTCATATTGCAATTTTAAGGTAAGAGATTAATATTCCTTGTAATTATATTTCAGGGTCAGTATAGTTTCAGGGTCAGTACAGTTGTTGAAATGTGCCTTGTTTTATCTGCAAGAATCTGATACGGCAAAAGTAGTGCAAAGCCTTCATTGAGACTTACACTTTTTTATCACCTAATGACATATTTTTGCATCCGGATGCGATAATGCAAAATATGCTAAAATTAGTGTAGTTTTGACACTCCTTTGCGGATTATATCAAGTGTGGTCGAATCGGATACGAAAACCGAGTTCAAACCCTGGGCCTCCTGCGCAGGATCACCCGTATAGTCGTCGCCACGCTGCCAGCTCTCATGAGCGGGTTGTGCATAACCGCCCCATGCCCAGAAATTGACACCTGCCAATCGTCCCCCTTTGCAGACCTCATCAAATACGAATTGGTAGTATCTGTCGCGCCCCTCGACCGCCGAGCCGGGAGCAATGGCCATTCCGTCGCGCGGATAACCGAACTCTTCAAGCACAATCGGCTTTGACACGCCCTTGCCACCGGTAGCACCAAGAGCTTCCGCGAGGCTTCTGTGATGCTCACCTATATATGCGTCTGTGTTGGCGATAGCTTTCGCAACGCTGTCGGTGAGATTCTCCGGACGTACCCAGCTCCAGTTGTAGGGCCATATATGTATGGTGGCATAATCCACCTCCGGAATCGCATGGATTTCATTCCACAGTTCAATGGAATTCTCGCATCCCCAGGAACCCTCGCTGCCGACCGACACAAGATGGTTTCCGTCAAGCTTCTTAATCTGACGTGCCGTCTCGCCAATCCACTCTGCGAAGGGGCGCATACTCTCTTCGGCGAAGGGACGCGGCTCGTTGGCTATCTGCCAGGCCATTATGGCAGGGGATTCCGTGTATGGCTTGCCGGTGACGGTGTTGACGCGGGTCACGATATTCTCGACATGCTTCGCTGCGAGCGCACGGGCAGAGTCGTTGCGCACGAAATTCGAGGCGTAGGCCATATAGGCCGGATAACCGGCATCGGCAGGATTGACGGCTTTCCCCGCTCCGGCCCACTCAAGATAGGTGGAGAAACCACCGCTCCATTCCCAGGCGTTGTTGAGATAGACGACGGCTTTCATCCCGCGTTTTTCAAGGTCTGCGAGAAAATAGTCAAGTCCACGGAGAAGAGTGTCGTTGTAGACACCCGGAGCCGTCTGCAAGGTCGGTTCAACATGCGATGCAAGCCCCTCGGCACCGTCTGCGCCCGCAAGCACACGCAGATTGTTCACTCCGAGTTCCTGCAGGAAATCAAGCTCACGCGCAAGGCGTTGGCGGTCACCGCCACGCCCTTCCGATGCGAGGATGGGGCCATACCAGAAGTTTGTGCCTATGAACCGGTAGGTGGAATCGCCGAGACGGAACTCTCCGTCGCGGACAGTCACGAAATCAGCCATTCCGTTTTCAGTGTCGGTCGATGACTTGCCACCTCCCGCGCCACCACAGGAACTTATAGCGATAGCCGAGACGGCGGCAAACATCATGCGTCTGTAAGTTTTCATGCGTACTGAGATTTTTTATCCTGCAGTTTGCATTATCGCACCTTTCAGGGGATTTTCCATGCTTAACTTTGCACAAGTGAGAATTAAAGCTACAGGATAGCTGGGTTAGAAAATAATTTGTTTTATCTTAGAAATTGTAAACGTTATGGTAAGAGTAAATCATCGAAATCGGTATGCAGAGCCTTCAAAAGTAATGGCAGAAGAGCCACAACACATCAATCCTGCGGATTTTCCGTGACCGGGGCGCGTTTCGCGTCGTCCCAATCATCCGTGCGGAACGGAATCAGAGGCATTCCGTACATATCCTTCATCCGGCCCACCGCGAAGTTCTTGAAACAATAGCGGACGGCCTTTATATCCTTGACCTTATCGGAGCTTACGGTTACGGTGCGTTCATTCCAGTCCTCCGTGGCAGTGGCGGGATAGAACACCTTGTCGGCACCGGCCACCTCAAATCCGGGAAGGTTCATGTTGGGGTTCAGTCCGGCATCGGCATTGTTGAAGCGGAGAAGTGCAGTCGGGCCGTTGAGTTCCACGGATTTGTAGGAGGGATATGTGTGAGGAATACCCGGAAGACCGTAGGTGCGCGACGCAGCCATGAAGGCAAGCCTCTCCCCTATCTCTCGTTTCTTCGATGCGTGGATGTCCTCAAGCTCATGTGGATAGACAAGGTCGCTTGTGCAGACAATCCCGCTGTTGGGAATCATTTCTGCAGCACGGTGCTGACATTCGCGGAAATAGGCTGCCGCTGTTTCCTCACCGTCGCCATATTTCCAGCCGGGAAGTTCGACGAAATAGAACGGCAAATCCTGATTGCCCCATTCATTGCGCCAGATCTCCACCATGTCGCGCTGATGTGACGGGTATTCATTGTGACGACCCACGTTGGATTCTCCTTGGTTCCAGAGAAAACCTTTGACCGTATAGCCTACCACTGGACGGAGCATGGCGTTATACATCACACCGATGCGCTCCCATTCGTTGATAGCCGGATCATTTTCCTCCTTGGCCATATCCCATCCGGTATAGGTGTCAAGTTTTTCCTTGGGCATCCAGCCTTCAACCTTCGAACCGCCGTAGGCACAACTGATAATCCCGACCGGGACATCGAGCATATCGGTCAGAGATGTGGCGAAGAAGTAGGCCAACGCGGAAAAATCGGCTGCATTTTCAGGCTTTGACAGTTGCCATTTTCCTTCGACACGCTCCTGAGGGGTATAGGCTGCCTTCTTAGGCACAGTGGCGACGCGAATACCGGGATATTTGCCGGAATAGGCTATCGCTTGGGCAGCACCCTCGACAGGCTGACACCAGAATCCACGCAAAGGCATCTCCATGTTTGACTGACCTGAACAGAACCACACCTCACCGATGAGGAGATTGCCGATGCTCACGGGAGCTGTGCCATCGTCAAACCGTATGCTTTGCGGAGTAAATGAGGCAGCCGGAGTGGCCACGCTGACCTCCCATCTTCCGTTTTTCGAATCCGCTTTGGCTGTATAGGCCTTCCCGTCACCCCACGACGGCGTGACAGTCACAGTCTTACCCGGCTCAGCCCAACCCCAGAGCTTCGCCTGAGAATTTTGCTGAAGCACGGCATTGTCACTGATAATATCCGGCAATTCCACACCCTCCACCCCAAAAGGCAGAGCCAAAAGAAACAAAGGTAAAAACTTCTTATTCATAGCCATGTCAAACTCTATGATTATAAAATATCTTGGAAGCAGTCCTTAAATACTTAATACTTTATCCTTAATACTTAGTACTTAGCGCGCAGCGCTCCGCTCCGCGCAAGTCTTCCTCGCGAGCTTTGCCCATTCCTTAAGGTCATCCTCGGTCCATTCCATGCCATTGTCAGAAGCCGTGGATGAAATCATCGAGCAACTTTCGTTTTTATCCGCTATATCCCACATCAGAACCGAAAGCTTATGGCGATTCGCAAAATCCATCCACTCGGCCCACGACTCATAGTCGATCGGCCCGTCGCCGGTGTGGTCCATCGAACCACATTCAGATATTATCAGCGGAAGTCCGGCGGCAATCGCCTTTTCGGCCTTTTCACGGTTCCAGTCCTTGTGGGTTCCGGCATAGTAATGGAGCGAATAGAGCAGATTCGGCATTTCTATAGGTGATTCGGCAGCCACATCTACATCCTGGTCCCACTTGGGTGTACCGACAATGACGACAGCACCGGGAGCATTCTTGCGGATTACTGGCACAAGCTCCTGAGCATAGTCCTTGATTTCCTGCCATTGGATTTCAAGGGGTTCGTTCCATATCTCGTAAAGGACGTTGGGGGAATCGCCATACTTTTCAGTAATCACACTGAAAAAATTCTTGGCATCGGCAAGAGTATTTTCATGGGAATGCCAATCGCAGATGACATACATGTCATTGGCTATCGCAGCATCAATCACCTTCATAGCAAGATTTACGGCATTGGCCGAATCGACAGAGTAGCCGTTGACACAGTCACCCGAAGGATGGGCACCGATTGCAGCACGGACGATGTTGGCACCCCATTTCTCTTTCACGGCTTTCACTGTCCCCTCGTTGTAGAAACGGCCCCAGTTTGAATGCCAGCCGAGCGAAGGTCCGGTGAGGACAACGGTGTCGCCCTCCGAGTTCAGAAGCGCAGTCCCTTCAACATGGAGAGGTTTGACGAAAGCGACAGCCGACGAATCTGCGTCGGAATTATTTTCTGTCTGGCGGGCGTTTGACCCGCACGCAACGAAGCCGGTCACGGCAATTGCGGATGCAATGGATAGCAAAAGTGATTTCATTGAATATATAGGCAAGAAAATGTGATGATTGTGGCGGAATTGTATTTCGTCGGTTCACACAAGCACCTTGTGGTGCTGATATATTTCGCGGAACACCTTCGGGGAGTTCCCTTTTTTCTTTTTGAAGATGCGGTTGAAATTCGAGACATTGTTGAAACCGCAGCCATAGCAGATTTCCGAGACGGAAGTCGTGGAGTCGACAAGCTGACGGGTGGCATGTCCGAGACGGATGTCAATCACATAGTCGGAAATCGACCGTCCGGTGCGCAGTTTGAAGAAGCGGCTGAATGCCGTCGGAGTCATCCCGACGAGATCGGCCAGTTCGTTGAGGCGTATCTCCTCCTTATAATGTGCGTTTATGTAGTCCTTTACCTTGCGGACACGGCGACTGTCGCCAACAGGCTTGAGCGACGCGAACGATGAACTTGACAGACGGCGGTAGTGACCATCCTCCGCAAGTTCATGGAGTATGGACATGAGTTCAATCATCCGGTAGAAACCCGACTCAATCTTGGTCAGATTGTCGAGTTTGTGATAGACCCTCATGATTCCCTCGAAATTGAAAGCCACACCGTTGGAACTGATTTCAAGCATACGGCGGATGCTCGACATCTGCGTCTTCGCCAGAAGTGTCTCACCGAAGAGGTCGGGTGAAAATTGTATCGTGATTTCGCGTATTTTGTCACTCGTACACTCATGCTGTTCCCATCCGTGCTCTATGCCGTTTCCAATCAGAACAAGGTCATATTGGCCGAGGGTTTCGATTGAATCCCCGACAACCCTCCTCGCGCCCTCACAGTTCGACACAAAATTCAGCTCATATTCACCGTGACGGTGAACAGGATATGTGAACCGGTCTTTATATCTGTCAATCAAGTAGAAGCAATCCTTCTCCGACAGAGGAGTGATTTCGGTAATAATCTTATTCATGGCAAATTCACTTAGATTACAATAAGGTAAGAACAGTCGGACACCGCACAGCCGCATATCCCGACCGCTTTTTTGCAAAGTTATACATTAATTTTAATTACGAAAGCAAAATTTGCACACTTCACGCTCAACTTGACTATTTTTGACATAATTATGTTAAAAAAGTATCAATTTTCACAGTTGCCGTTCACCGTTTGGCAACAGTCAATTAGCCACCAATCCGTCAGGCATCCGCGCATTTTTCCACCGGCATCGGCAATCGTTTTTGACTTTGTTTACCATTTACCTATTTAATATCGGCTAAAAATTTGTTATTCACCTCGCGATGTCGTAATTTTGTAGAGTTTTAGCGTTATCAATCATTCACATCAATCGTTTACGAATGAAGAAATTTTTCATCTCTTTTCTCGCTACTCTTGCCGGCATCTGGTTTTCATTGATGCTTGCCGTAATCGGAATTTTCATTGTTCTCGGTGCAGCCATGGCTTCATCCGTCGGCTCATCGACAGTTAATATCAAGGACCGCTCTGTCCTTACAGTCGACTTGTCAGGTCAGATTCTCGACCGTCAGCCCAACCTCGACATCATGAATCTGGTGCGTGGAGACGACACGGACTACCAAATCCTGTCAGACATCACCGGTTCGGTCAGAGCAGCCGCTTCTGACGACCGCATCGAAGGCATCTACCTCAAATGTGCCGGTGCCCAGGCCGGACTTGCCCAGTTCTCGGCAATCGTTGAGGCTCTCAAGGATTTCAAGAAAAATGCTCCTGAAAAATGGATCTATGCTTATTCCGACACTTACTCACAAGGTGACTACTACATTGCAGCGGCCACAGCCGACAGCCTCTTCATAAATCCCATCGGAGAAGTGGATGTCCACGGCCTTGCAGCAACCACCCTCTATTTCCATCAGCTTCTTGAGAAAGTGGGTGTGGATGTGCAGGTGGTGAAGGTCGGCACCTACAAGAGCGCTGTCGAGCCTTTCATCCTCGACGGCATGAGCGAGCCTTCGCGCGAACAGCAGCAGCTCTATCTCGACAACATCTGGCAGACTGTCAGCTCCGCTATCGCCGAAGGACGTGGAGTGGACGCCGCTAAAGTCAACGATTGGGCGGACAACTTCGTTTTTGCCAAACCTGCAGAAGGCTATATCGCCGAGAAAATTGTCGATGGCCTCACCTACCGTCACGAATTTGACCAAAAGCTCGCCGACCTTACCGACCGCGAGAAAATCAAGGATATTGCCTATGTTTCAACTGCAGATTATGCCAAGAGCGCTGATCTCGACAAGGTTGGCGACGGCAAGGGTGCCAACATCGCAGTGCTCTATGCCTGCGGCGACATCACTGATAACAGCGGTGACGGAATTGTCGCATCAGACATGGTTCCCGAGATTCTTGAACTTGCCGAAAACGACGACATCGACGCTCTCATCATGTATGTCAACTCCCCCGGCGGAAGCGCATTCGCATCCGAGCAGATCTGGGAAGCACTCGAACAGTTCAAGAAACTCACCGGTAAACCTTTCTATGTCTCAATGGCCGACTATGCAGCATCCGGAGGCTACTACATCAGCTCCGGTGCTGACAAGATTTTCGCACAGCCCGTTACCCTCACAGGTTCTATCGGTATTTTCGGCATGATTCCCAACGCCCACCGTCTTCTCTCCGACAAACTCGGAATCAACACCGGAACCGTCAAGACAAATGCCAACGGAAACTTCCCCACTATCATGGATCCGATGACTCCGGCACAGGCTGCTGCAATGCAGAGCTATGTCGAGCGCGGCTATGACCTTTTCACCAAACGTTGCGCCGAAGGCCGTCACATCTCGCAGGACTCCATCAAGATGATTGGCGAAGGCCGCGTGTGGGATGGTCGTGAGGCTCTCAAACTTGGTCTCGTTGACGAACTTGGTGGACTCGACGCCGCTCTCGCCGACATGGCAAAGCGTCTGAACGTGGAATCCTACACCGTCAGCACCTTCCCCAATCCCAAACAGAAGTGGTATGCACCTCTCATCGAAGCCGGCAACGAGCTGAAAACGTCGCTTGTACGTGACGAGCTCGGCGACATGGCCTCGCTCTACGACACCATCAACCGCATCAAAGGCATGTCGGCCCTCCAGTGCCGCATGGACTTCGTGGAAGTGTCGCTCTGATGCTTTTCCTTGATTTGCACGGTTTTCGTGGCTGAAAAATCCCGGCCGCGATTGCCGTCACTCCGGGAAACTCCGATTCATTTTAATATTCATAATTTCCATATATTTTATTTTGGCCCGTAGCAAACTCTTATCCATGCTCCTGCTCTATCCCATCTCGCGACTTTACGGGGTGGGAATTGCCGCGCGCAACAAGATGTTTGAGTACGGTATGCTCAAACAGCAGGAGTTTGACGTCCCCATCGTTGTGGTAGGAAATATCGCAATGGGCGGTACCGGCAAAACTCCGCATGTGGAATACATCGTCGAATCCTTCCTCGGGAGGTATAATATAGGTGTCCTGTCTCGCGGCTACAAACGTGCGACAAAAGGTTTCGTCCTTGCCACACCTCAGTCGCGCCCTGAGGACATCGGCGATGAGTCATACCAGATTTACCGCAAGTTCGGCCCGGACATCACTGTGGCCGTATGCGAGAAGCGTTCAGAGGGTATCCGCAAGATGCGCGAAATCAACCCGAAGCTCGACATGATCATACTCGACGATGCTTTCCAGCATCGCTATGTCAAGCCGTCGGCCTCCGTGATTCTTACCGAGTACAACCGCCCGGTCTTCATGGACAAGCTCCTCCCATACGGACGTCTGCGCGAACCGGCCCGAGCCCTCAACCGTGCCGACATTGTCGTGGTGACAAAGTGTCCGCCCGACATGAAGGCAATGGACTACCGCATCTTTGAGGAGAATCTCAAGCTATTCCCCTATCAGAAGCTATATTTCTCACGCTATAACTACGGTCACCTCGTCCCCATCTTCCCCGAGGAAGCGCACGACATCCCCGCTCTTGACCATCAGAATGCCGACACGTCGATTCTCGTCGTGACAGGAGTGGCCAACCCGAAGCCATTTGTCCGTTTCCTGCGCCGCCACAAGGCAAAGGTGAAGCTGAAACGGTTCACCGACCACCACAACTTCACGTCGTCGGACATGGAGGAGATTGCACGCCTCTATGATGAACTGCAGGGTAAAAACAAATTCATCATCACCACTGAAAAGGATGCCGTCCGTATCCTCAACAACCCCTACTTCCCCCACAGGCTGAAGAAATCAATTTTCTATGTGCCTATAAAGGTGGAATTCATCGACCGTGGCGAACCCGACTTCACTTCCGGGCTCGAAAAAACCATCCGTGATTCCCGCTTGTTTAAATCTTAGCGGCCAATTGTTCCCATCTCTCCTGTCGGCAGCCATTGTTTTGCCCCGACACTGACAGGAACTCTTGCCGGAATCTATAATCATCAATATCATAAGAAACATGTTAGAACAAATCAAGCAGACAGCAGATTTTCTCCGCACCAAAGTAGGAGAAATGCCCAAGACAGCCATCATCCTCGGAACCGGCCTCGGTGCCCTCGTGGATCACATGGAAGATAAACTTTACATCCCCTACTCGGAGATTCCCAATTTCCCCGTATCGACAGTCGAAGGCCACAGCGGCAATCTCATCTTCGGCAAACTCGGCGACAAGCGCGTCATCGCAATGCAGGGTCGTTTCCACTACTATGAAGGCTACGACATGAAGCAGGTGACTTTCCCCGTGCGTGTATTCAAGGCACTCGGTGTCGACACCCTCTTCGTCAGCAACGCTTCCGGTGGCATGAACAAGGAATTCCAGGTGGGCGACGTGATGACAATCACCGACCATATCAACCTCTTCCCCGAATCTCCCCTCCGCGGAAAGAACTACAATGAACTCGGCACCCGTTTCCCCGCCATGACTAACGCCTACGACAAGGAGCTCATGCATCTCGCCGACGAAATCGCGGCTGAAAAGGGTATACGCCTGATGCACGGCGTCTATGTCGGTGTCACCGGTCCTACTTTCGAGACACCTGCGGAATATGAATTCTACCGCATCATCGGCGGTGACTGCGTGGGCATGTCGACAGTGCCTGAAGTAATCGTCGCCAACCATGCCGGAATGCGCGTCTACGGAATTTCCGTCATCACCGACCTTGGCGGCAAGGATGTCACTCAGGTTCCCACTCATGAGGAAGTTCAGCAGGCCGCTCTCATCGCGCAGCCCAAGTGCCTTGAAATCATGAAGGAGCTTGTCAACCGCTGCTGAGCTGAGCACATAAATTTATTGAATTAAATTGAGAAAATAGATACAGAAGGACAAAAGCGCATCGGAAACAAATCAGATATAACCGCCATCATAGCGTAAACATTTTTGTTTCTTATGCCCTTTTGTCCTTCTGTATCTATTTCCGCAAAATCGAACCATTTTTCAAAACTCCTTGACTATGGAAATATCCGAATTAGGCGAATTCGGTCTGATTGACCGTCTCACCGCCGGGTTGAAACCCGTCAACGCCTCAACCGTAAAGAGTGTAGGCGACGATTGCGCTGTCCTGCGCAACCACGAGACCGACATCCTCGTCACCACTGACCTTCTCCTCGAAGGCGTACACTTCGACCTCACATACGTTCCCCTCAAACACCTCGGCTACAAGTCGGCCATCGTGAACTTCTCGGATGTCTATGCAATGAACGGCACCCCGAAGCAAATCACTGTCTCGCTCGGCATATCCAAGCGCTTCACAGTCGAGCATATCGAGGAGCTGTTTTCCGGCATCCGCCTTGCATGTGAGATTTACGGCGTGGACCTCGTCGGAGGCGATACGACCTCGTCGCGTCAGGGTCTCGTTATTTCCATCACATGTATCGGCGAGGCTCCGGCCGACAAGGTCGTGAGCCGTTCCGGCGCGAAGGACACCGACCTCATCTGTGTGTCGGGTGACCTCGGTGCCGCCTACATGGGTCTGCAACTTCTCGAACGCGAGAAAGTCGCCTCTGCCGGACAGAAAGATTTCGTCCCGCAGTTCCAGGGCAAGGAATACCTTGTGGAGCGCCAGCTCAAACCGGAAGCCCGTCGCGACATCATCGAGGAGCTTGCCAAGGCCGGAATCGTCCCCACAGCAATGATGGACATCAGCGACGGCCTCAGCTCTGAACTGCTCCATATCTGCAAGCAGAGCGACACCGGTTGCCGTATCTATGAGGACCGCATCCCCATCGACTATCAGACTGCAATCATGGCCGAGGAACTCGGCATGAACCTTGTGACCGCCGCGCTCAACGGAGGCGAGGACTATGAGCTCCTCTTCACCGTACCTCTCCACTATCACGAGCAGATTGAAAAGCTTCCCGGAGTGAAACTCATCGGCCATATCACCAAGCCATCCCTCGGTTGCGCAATGATTACACGCGACGGAAACGAAATCCCCCTCCGCGCCCAGGGCTGGAACCCATTGGCAGCTTCTGAAAATCAGAAGTAAGAAACGTACTTTCCGTAACGGCTGCGAGAGCGTAACGTCCGGCTTGCAGAGTCTTTTGCAACGCCTATCTCCATCCACGCTCACAGCCGTCACTAAACACCGGAAGATCCGCAAAGCGGTCAGATGCCTCAACCATACAATCTCGAAATTGTAGGACGCATCTGACCGCTTTGCGGATTCTCTGATGTTTGGTGTTCTTACCTTCCTAAATTATACCTAAAACCAAATTCTTTTTTACCTTCGACCTTATCAATCCGTGAATTCAGCGGGAAGAATTGGCATTGCACCCTTCTTCGTGCAGACGAAGGCCGATGTCCGGACAGCAAGCGAATGAGCCTCAGCTACGGATTTTCCCTTCAATATGCTTGCGATGAAGGCTGCTGTGAATGAATCGCCTGCGCCTACCGTGTCGGCAACTTCGACTTTCGGAGTGGGCTGGAAAGAGACATTTCCGGGGGTGAAAACATAGCTCCCGTTGATACCACAGGTCAGAATGAGCATTTTCAGGTTGTATTTCCCAAGAAGAATCCAGCACTTGTCCTGAAGGTCTATGCCGGGATAGCCGAACATGCGACTGACAGTGACAAGCTCCTCATCGTTTATCTTCAGGATATTGCAGCGCTTCATTGACTCACAGAGAATATCTTTGTTATAGAAACCTTGGCGGAGATTGACATCGAAGACAATAAGATTGCTGTCATCCTTGGGCATTGCGTCAAGAAAACGGTTGATGGTATTGCGCGAGACAACATTGCGTTGCGCAAGTGAACCGAAACATACGGCCTTCGTATTGCCGGCAAGCTGTTCGAGGCGTGCGGTGTAAGGAATGTTGTCCCATGCCACATTCTCCTTGATTTCATATTGCGGGATACCGGCCTGATCAATCTCAACCTGCACGGTTCCTGTCGGGTAAGGAACCTTCTCTATGAGATGATTCAGCCCTTTTGAGGTGAAATTCTCGATAATTTCATTGCCGAGGGCATCATCGCCCACAGCACTGACCACACAGCTCGGCAAACCGAACTGAGAGACATGATATGCGAAGTTGGCGGGAGCGCCACCGATTTTTTTACCTTCAGGAAGAACATCCCAAAGGGCTTCTCCCATTCCTACTACTGTTCCTTTCATGGTTTCTAATTTATATGATTGGTAAGTTGGATTATTTTTTGATTTTGAGAGTGTAGACAAGAAGATAGAGCACGCCTATGGTCATTACCCCTACAGCGCCGAACTGTCCGCCGAGGAAGTCGCTTGCATACCCCATGGCAAGGGGGAAGACAGTGCCTCCGAAAAGGCCCATTATCATAAGGCCCGAAACCTCATTCTGCTCTTTGGGAGTATTGTTGAGAGCCTGCGAGAAGATGATGGGGAAAATATTGGAATTGCCGAAGCCGATGAATGCGATGGCAACATAGATGACATTGATGGACTCGGACACAAACAGAATTGCCATGGCTGCGAGCATCATGACGACGCTGAGCGCAAAGAATGACTTGGAGGATACTTTTCTGAGAATGAAAGCCCCGAGGAAGCTGCCGACCGTGCGGAAAATGAAGTATATTCCCGTAGCGAAACCTGCCTCCTCCAGAGGGAGGCCAAGACGCTCCATAATGATTTTAGGAGCTGTGGTGTTGGTGCCGACATCAATCCCGACATGACACATGATGCCGATAAAGCAAAGGAGGATGAATGGTCTGCCGAGCAACTTTACCGATGCTCCGAAACCTGAAGCTTTGTCGGGACGCTCCTCCCGGATCGGAGTTGCGGCAAGCATGGATATTGAAAGTACGCTGACGACAGCATAGATCGGGAACAGCACACGCCAACCGAGACCGAAGGTGATTACCGCAGAAGTTGCACCCCATGCGGCGAGGATAGGCGCGAGGAACGATGCGATTGCCTTCACGAACTGTCCGAACGTAAGGGTTGAAGCAAGCCTGTCGGGAGCAATCAGATTGCTCACAAGAGGATTGAGCGATGTCTGCATGATGGCATTTCCTATTCCGAGCAATGAGAATGATATGAGCATGAAATAGTAGCTGTCACCAAACATAGGAATAAAAAGTGACAAGGCCGTCACGACAAGACTGATGAGAACCGTGCGCTTACGTCCTATCCTGTTCATCAGAATTCCGGTCGGAACCGAGAAAATCAGGAACCAGAAAAACACGAGCGAGGGGAAGAGATTGGCCTGTGAGTCGGTGAGACCAAGGTCTTTCTGGACATAGTTGGATGCTGTTCCGACGAGGTCGACAAAACCCATCGCGAAAAAGCAGAGTATCACGGGTATTATCTGCAACATTGTGCTTTTGCGCCCGAGATTTAAAGATTGTGATTGATTCATGGTCAGGATTAGTTATTGGTTGATGGAGTGATGGTGTAAATTTCGAGTGAATTGAGCGTGGCTTTTCCTGCGCCTGTTGAAAAAGTCATTGTCGAATAAGGACTGGTCGGGAACACGAGGTTGGTAAGAGCGAAGTTTCCTTCACCGTCAAAAACCTCTATGCTTGAACGGTCAATGAACATACGGATGGACTGCGAAGTGCTCTCGCGCAACGTCGGCGCCTTCACCTTTGCGGGGAAATCCTGACTGAAATCCGACAGACCACTCTGAGTGCGGTCAAAACTGAATGTATGGTCAGAAGGATTAAAAACCATATCGACATGTTCGCCGGCAGCATTTGAAAGAGTCACAGTGACCGGCTGTCCCTTCGGGGAATTCAGTCTGAAATCAATCTCGCAGATTCCATCATTGGCTTTCGGGAGCGAAACGCTCAGCCCCTTTTTAGATATTCCTTTGGATTTAATGGCTGTGACCTTCTTGTCACGGAGAGCATCAACTTCCGGGGATGGTAAGACGCTCATATAGTATTCACCGTCATTTCCCTTGAAGAGGGAGACATCGCGTGGAAGAGTGTTGGCGCTTCTGAACTGTCTGGTCGGAACCTCTGCCGCATACTGCCAGTTGCTCATCCATCCGATGACAACCTTACGGTCATCCGGAGCATTGCTCCACGAAACGGTAGCGTAGTGATCCTTTCCATAGTCCATCCACTTTGTGGGGACCACACCTGACTCCGGAGTGTCGACCGTGAATGTCTTTCCGTCAAAATCACCTACGAAATATTGAGTCGCACTGCCTCCGAACGGTCCACCGGGATTGAGATTGCAGATGAGGGCCCATTTCTTCTCATCGGTTCCGTTGACCGGAAGCTGCAGCAGATCCGGACATTCCCACACTCCGTCCTGCGCACCGATTCCCTTGCCGAAGGCACTCTGCAGAGTCCATGTCTTCAGGTCAGGCGATGTGAACACCAGCATCTCATGGTCGAGGGCATGAGCAAGGAGAAGGTTCCATTCCTTTGTCTCCTCATTCCAGAACATATTCGGGTCTCTTGCCTCACTTTCAAGAGTGATAATCGGGTTGCCGGGATAGACATTGAAGTTGGCGCCGTTGTCGCTACTGTGTGCGAGACTCTGCATCTGGCTCATCCCTGCCGAAGTGTAGAGTGCAATGACCTCATCCTTACCGAAACCGGCCGTGTTGGCCTTGTCGACAATGCAACTGCCACTGAACACTGCTCCGAGGCCGTCAGGCTCGATGGCATTGGGATGGTGCTCCCAGTTGACAAGATCTCTCGATGATGAATGTCCCCACGTCATGTTCTGCCATTTAGAGCCGTATGGATTGTATTGATAATATAGGTGCCATGTACCGTCCTTGTAGAACATGCCGTTCGGATCGTTCATCCATCCGTAGAGCGGCGTATGGTGAAATGCGGGCCGAAACTTCTCGACATTGGACGTATCAAAATCATCGCTTAGCTTGATGGTTTTCCAACAGGCGTCATCCTTAGCCTCACGCACCGACGACCTGCCCTGCGCCGTGACGATGTTCAAGACAACTTCACTGTCTTTGTAACGCGAAATGTCGAAGGGGACATAGTAGTCCACCTTGTTGCGTGCGAGTCTAACATATATGGTAGTCTCCGGCCTTCCGTTGAGTAGGACGTTGACCGTAGCGTCATCCACACTCTCCTCGACCGGCAGAAGCAGATAGCGTGCATCGTCGCTCACGCGGACAAGCGTGTTGTTGGTTCCGAGATGATTGATTTCTATTCCTTCAGCAGCGTTCATTGACATTATGCCTAACATCCCTGCAAGAAGAGTGGTTGATAAATGATTGAAGTATTTCATGACTGTCGTGTTGATTTTCGGTTGTGACATTGCAAAGCTACTGTTTATATTCATGCTACGGTATAATTTATGTTGCATAGTATATCAAAAATGTCGTTTCCGTTAATTTTTAATACATTACACAACAAATGTGCTATGAAAAACCACTATATTTGTGGAACCGATTCAAATTCTATGCCATGATTATGCAAAAAATCCATAGATTCATCACATCGTTCCTATCCCTTTTCTTACTTTCATTTCTTGCCGGAGGCCTGAGCTCTTGCAAGGAAACAAAGGTCTACCGCATCGGTGTCTCGCAATGCAGCGATGACGACTGGCGCACAAAGATGAACGAGGAAATCAACCGCGAAATGATTTTTCACGACAATGCCATTGTTGAAATCCGCTCCGCCGATGACAGCAATGAGAAACAGATTGCCGACATACGCTATTTCGCCGACAACGGTTTCGACATCATAATCGCAGCTCCAAACGAAGCCGATGCCCTTACACCTATAATTAAAGAGGTCTATGAAGCGGGAATCCCGGTGCTCCTCTTTGACCGAAACATCCACGGCGACAGCTACACTGCCTACCAAGGCTCAGACAACAGTGCCATCGGGCGCGCCGCAGGAGAACTGGCAGGAAATCTCGCCACCGGACATTGCTACATTCTTGAAATCATGGGTCTCGAAGGTTCAACCCCGGCTGATGACCGCCACAAGGGATTCAACGAGATTGTCGACACGCGCCCGGATATGACTGTCGTTGGAAGAGCCCACGGAAACTGGAACGGCCCCGATGCGTCAGTGGTCACTGACTCTCTTCTGAAACTCTATCCGCAGACCAATCTCATCTACGCCCACAATGACCGCATGGCCATCGCTGCCGCTAAGGTTGCCAATTCCATCGGTCGCGAGGATATAAAGGTCATCGGCATTGATGCCGCCCCGCAGATTGGCATAAAAGCAGTGAAAGAAGGCCTGATTGACGCGACATTCCTATATCCGACCGACGGATATGAGCTCATCCGCACGGCAATGGCAATCCTCGAAGGCAGACCATACGAGCGCAGACGTATGCTGAGCGCCCCACCGATAGTCGATGCCTCGAATGCCGAGATACTTCTCCTGCAGAATGACCAACTCAAGGAAGAGACCGCAAAAATCTCATGGCTCAAAGAACGGGTTGACGACTATTGGACAAAGCATTCCGTCCAGTCAACCCTGCTTTACGCGGCAATAGCAATCGTCACACTGCTCTTCATCCTTATATTTGCCATGCTTAGAGCTTTCTGGGTAAGGAAACAGCATCAGATGCACCTCGCAGAGCAGAACAAGGCTCTTGAAGAACAGCGTGACCGAGTGATGGCCCTCAACCAACAACTGAATGAAGCCACACAGTCAAAACTCATGTTCTTCACGAATGTCTCGCATGACCTCCGCACACCTCTGACATTGATTGCCGGACCTGTCGAACAGCTTGCCAATGCCGACAACCTTACCTCTACCCAGAAGACAATGGCACGTCTCGCCAACAAAAACGTGAAGATTCTGATGCGTCTGATCAATCAGATTCTGGACTTCCGGAAATATGAAAACGGAAAACTTGACCTGAATCTGACAGAAGTCGAGCTTGCACCGCTTCTGAGCGAGTGGTGCGAGTCGTTCAGGAACATCGCCGTCAGCCGCGACATCAATTTCACAACCGACATTCCCGACGAGGGCATACACACGGCCATAGATGTCGAGAAGGTCGAGCGAGTGATGTTCAACATCATCTCCAACGCCTTCAAATATACCCGTCATAACGGCAGCATAGGGGTGGCGATGAAGTTGGTGGATGACAGAATCAACATCAGTGTCAGTGATACCGGAAAGGGAATCAGCGCCGAGGACCTATCACACATTTTCGAACGTTTCTTCCAGGTTGACAAAATCCATCCCAATGGCTCAGGCATAGGGCTCTCACTTGCCAAAGCATTCATCGAACTCCACGGCGGAACCATCACAGCCGACAGCATCGAAGGTAAAGGGTCGGTGTTCACCGTGACCCTTCCAATAAGACATGTGGATTCACAACCCCAAGACACACAGTCGCGGATTACAGCAAGCGACGTCAGACTTGAACTTGAGGAGGTAGAGAATCCACCCGAACACATCGGAGAAGATAAAACGACAGTCCTCGTAATTGACGACAATCCCGACATCCGTTCACTCGTCAGCACCTTGCTGAAGGATGATTACGTCGTGCTGACAGCCCCCGACGGCAGCAAGGGGCTGAAACTTGCGGCAAAATATGTCCCCGACCTCATCATCTGCGATGTGATGATGCCGGTGATGGACGGTTTGGAGTGCTGCCGGAGATTGAAAAACGAACAATCCACATCACATATTCCTGTCCTCATGCTGACCGCATGTTCGATGGACGAGCAACGTATCCAGGGCTATGAGTGTGGCGCGGATGCCTACCTGTCAAAACCCTTCAATGCCGAAGTGCTTCTTGCACGATGCCGGTCGCTCATCGAGAACCGTCGGCGCATAAAATCTCTTTGGCCTGCGATGGCTGCGGATGTCAGGAATGCAGCGCGGGATACATCCGCTCTCCCCACGGTCAGCGAAAACGGTGTCAGCGACATCGACAGCGAGTTCTACACTCGCTTCTGCAAAATCGTTGAAAGCGAGATGTCGAATCAGGAACTGAGTGTCGACGGCATAGCCGGGAAAATGGGACTCGGACGCAGCCAGTTCTACAGGAAGATAAAGGCACTGACAAACTACTCTCCGGTCGAACTGCTCAGGAACATGCGTCTGGCCAAAGCGCGAACGCTGCTTTCGACAACCGAAAAGAGCGTTTCGGAAATAGCCTACGAAGTGGGCTTCACCACTCCTGCCTATTTTGGCAAATGCTACAAGGACCGTTACAACGAGACTCCGTCAGAGATACGCGAACGCCTCAACCGATAAAACCTCACACCGCCCACGTTGCTGTCGGAGCGGCCGCATCCGCCCGACAGCAACAAACAACATAAAACATCAATAGTAACCAAACGCCCTCCGTGGCCAAATTATAAAAGTTCATGTCGCCCTGCCTGTATGGCCTCCCAAATTTGTTGCATAGTCTTCCAAAAATCGGTACATGAATAAATTTTGATAGCCTGCGCAACATAACTAATACACTGCGTATCAGCAAGGAGGTAATTTTGTGGCATGAACAATAAACCAAAAACTATAATCATGAAAAGAACTATCCTTCATGCCTTATTTCTACTTCTTGCAGTGATAGGCGCACAGGCACAGAACATCACTGTGCATGGAACGGTCTATTCAAAGACCGATGACGAACCTCTGATCGGGGCAAGTGTAATGTCAGACATCAAAAGCGCCAACGGAGCGGCCACTGACATTGACGGAAAATTCACTATCAATGTCCCGGAGGGATCAAAACTCATAATCTCCTACGTCGGTTATAAGACACAAACAGTAAAAGCAGCCCCCGAGCTCACTGTCATGCTTGAGGAAGACACCGAACTTCTCGATGAAGTAGTCGTTGTCGGTTACTCATCCGAAAAGAAGTCCGACCTCACCGGCTCGGTATCGGTGGTGAGGATGAAAGATGTGGCCGACACTCCGACCGGCAACGTCATCCAGTCGCTCCAGGGCCGTGTGGCAGGCATGACCGTGACCACCGACGGTACTCCCGGCGGTTTGAGCACCGGCACATCCATCCGTGGCGCATCATCGTTCCGTGGCGATGCCAATGGTCCGCTCTATGTAATCGACGGAGTCATGACCCGCGAGAATCCCGGTACGATCATCAACAGTAATGACGTCGAATCCATCCAGGTCCTGAAGGATGCGGCTTCCGCCTCCATCTATGGTGCGCAGGCAGCCAACGGTGTCATCATCATCACCACCAAACGTGCGAAATCCGGGGAGGCCAAGGTGACTTTTGACGCAACCCTCACTTTACAGACCTACAACAGCGGTCTTGACCTTCTCGATGCCTATCAGTGGGGGGATGTGTATTGGTCGGCCTACAAATATGCCCACAACGGAGCCACTCCTTCATCGGCAATCTACGGAAACGGAGCCACTCCTCAGCTTCAGACCTACAAGAACCTCAACGGTGTGGATGTGCTTCCGCAGTCAACCGACTGGGAAAAGGAGATTCACCGCACAGCCCTCATGCAAACCTACAGCATCGGCCTCTCCAAGGGCTCGGAAAACGGTTCGTCGTCACTCTCACTCAGTTGGCTTGACCATGACGGTATCGTGAAGGGTTCGGATTTCCAACGTGTCAACACCCGTTTCAGTTCCGACTACGGCTATCTTGACAACCGTCTGAGAGCCGGCGGCAATGTGGCCGTCAACTGGTGGAAGGCACACTATATGCCCGACGGAGCGGAGGAAAATGCCGTCAAGCAGCATCCCGCAAAAGCCATCTATGATGAATCGGGTGTCTATGTCGACCAGATCAACGATGTGCTCGGCGATGCACCTAACATGATGCGTCTCATCGAGAACAACAAGGGCAACAAGCATGAATATTGGCGAGTGTTCGGAAACGCATATCTCCAGATTGAACCGGTGAAGAACCTTATCCTCAAGACAAACTTCGGTATCAACTACTATAATGAGACCAACAAGACATTCGAACCCAAATGGCTCCGCGACGATGTGAACAAACTCACACAGTCGACCGCCAAGAATGTGGATTGGGTATGGACAAACACCGCCCAATACAACATCGACTTCGGTAAGAACTCCATCATGGCTCTCGCGGGTGTTGAATCAAAGAAATATCACAATGAAAGCTTCTTCGGCTATGGTACGAGCCTGACCATCGAGGACCCCAATTACCTCTATCTCGGAAATGTCACCGCAAACAAAAACGTTGGGGCAGGCGCTTCGAACTATTCGATGTTCTCAGGTTTCGGCAAACTCAATTACACCTACGACAACAAGTATCTCCTCTCCTTTACCATCCGCCGCGATGCTTCCTCACGACTCTCAAAGGACCACAACTATGACTGGTTCCCATCCGTTTCGGCAGGATGGCGCATATCGCAGGAAAAGTTCATGGAGAGCACCCGCTCATGGCTTTCCGACCTGAAAATCCGTGGTTCGTGGGGTATCAACGGCAATGACCTTATCGACAATGAAGCCTTCTATGCCAAGTATCTCATGAGCCTCGACCGCGGCTCCTACAATATGAGCGGCGATGGCGTGACCCTCTCACCCGGAGCTTTCCGCATACGCACCACCAACCCCGACCTGAAATGGGAAAAGACCTATCAGACCAACTTCGGTGTCGATGCAGGTTTCTTCAATAACCGCCTCAACGTATCACTTGACTATTTCTACAAGGAGACAAAGGACATGCTCGTCGAAAAGCCCTACATCGCAACCATAGGTGAAGGAGGCTACTGCTGGTACAACGGCGGCGAGATGACCAACAAAGGTTTCGAAGGCCAGATCAACTGGCGCTCCAATGTGAACAAGGATTTCAGCTATGACATCGGCTTCAACTTCACGGTTTCAAAGAATAAGGTGACAGATCTCCTCGACGACATCTATTATTCCTACGGCGGCGGTTATGCAGGTCACTCTCTCGTCGGGCAATCGCTCGGCTCTTGGATGGGCTTCAAGACCGATGGCGTGTTCCACACTCAAGCAGAGGTTGACGAATACTGTCAGAAATATCAGGTCGAATTCGGTCATCCGGCTGTAGGTCGCGTGAAATATGTCGATGCAGACGGTGATGGCAAAATCAACTACAATGACCGCACATGGTTGGGATGCGATCTTCCCAAGGCTCAGTTCGGCCTCAATCTCGGAGCAAACTGGAAGGGCTTTGACCTCAGCATGTTCTTCACCTCCATCATCCGCGATGCCTTCAACAATTCGAAATACTACACTGACCTGTTCCAGTGCTGGAACGGCAACCACGGCACCCGTCTGCTCGAAGCAGCCAAGGCATACGACCGCTTCCTTGAGACAGGAGTGTATGACTGCGACACTCCCGCTCCGACAACCGACAATAACAACAACGAACATGAAGTGTCGGAATTCCATATCGAGAACGGCTCCTTCCTGCGCATGAAGACCCTCACCTTCGGCTATTCTATTCCGGCGGAACTCCGCAGCAAACTGAGAATGTCGAATGCACGCATCTACTTCCAGGCCCAGAATCTTTTCACCGTCACCAACTACTCGGGCGCTGACCCCGAAGGTCTCGGCTATCCCTATGCTCTCCCACGCCAGTACACTTTCGGTATCCAGTTCGGATTCTAATAACCATTGAACAATCACAACAAAACAAAGACACAATGAAACTTCACGATATATTTCTCGGACTCAGCCTCACTGCAATGCTTGCAAGCTGCAGCGACGATTTTCTCGAAAACAAACCGCAGGGAAGCCTTTCGGACGGAGTGATGAACTCAACCGAAGCCATTGACCTCCTCGTGAACTCTGCCTACGCCTCCCTCACCGGATTCACAAACGAACAGGGCGACCCCTGGGTGCGCCCGACCACCAACTGGAGTTTCGGAGAGGTCCGCGCGGACAATGCCTACAAAGGTGGAGGCGGAGAAGGCGACCTCTGGGACGTACATGCAATGGAAACCTTTCAGGTACAGTCCAACAACGGCAACCTCGACGGAAAATGGTTCAACCTCTACAGCCAGATATCACGCTGCAACGCCGCCCTCCGTGTCCTCAACAAGGCAGATGAGAATGAAGTGACCGTCAAAGCCTCACGCATCGCTGAAATGAAGGTTCTCCGCTCGCATTTTTATTTCGAACTTGTCCGCATGTTCAATAAGATTCCTTATATGGATGAGAATATGCCCGAGACCGACTATGTCAACGTGCCGAACGATGAATACACCCGCGACCAGCACCTGGCCCGCATAGCAGCCGAACTCCTCGAAGCCGCCGAGGATCTGCCCGAACGTCAGAGCGAGGTCGGACGCATAAACCGCAACATCGCGCTTGCCTACGCAGCCAAAGTAAAGCTCTATCAGGCATACGAGCAGGACGAACAGACCCACGCGGTGGTCAGCATCAACAAAGGTCTCATGAAAGAGGTCGTCGACCTCATTGACCGCGTCGATGGCTACGATCTCCTTCCCGATTTCCAAGGCCTTGACCTTATTGCCAACGAAAA
The DNA here is from genome assembly GCF_910577345.1 of uncultured Duncaniella sp. Taxonomy (GTDB): domain Bacteria; phylum Bacteroidota; class Bacteroidia; order Bacteroidales; family Muribaculaceae; genus Duncaniella. Next base: position 3,589 of record NZ_CAJTMT010000004.1, on the reverse strand, counting down.
TGGCCCCGAATCGGTGTTTGCCGTCCAGTATTCAATAAACGACGGCTCCGGTGATGCAGGCCGCGTCAACTGGAGCAATCTCCTCAACTCGCCCGGTGGCAACAGCCCCTATCACGGCGACGGCTTCTTCCTCCCATCGCAGGACCTCATCAATGCCTATCAGACTGATGAAAACGGACTGCCCGTGTTCGACTATCAATCACGTCCCGATTATGCGACAGTAACATTCATAAATGACGAGCAGCAGACACTGTCGAACACGACACCGACCGTCGACCCGCGCCTCGACTTCGTCACCGGGCGCCCGACAATCACCTACAAGACATACCGGACCACACCGTGTCAATCGTGGGTACGCGACCGCGGTGTCTACGGCCACAACTGTGCCAAACGTTTCTGGGTGTCGCCCGAATCCTCCGACATGTATCAGGGCTGGCCGTGGGGAGCTTCACAGCTCAACTGGCAGATTATCCGCTACGCCGACCTTCTTCTCTACAAAGCTGAAGCCCTCATCGAACTCGGGGGCGACAATCTCGAAGAGGCACGCACACTCATCAACCGTATCCGCAGCCGTGCCATGAACAGTCCATACGTCAAAGACTTCAACGACCCCACCAAGGATGCAGCCAATTATAAGATTGGCCTATATCCGGTAGCAGGCTGGAATCAGGACTATGCCCGTCAGGCCCTACGCACAGAAATGCGCCTTGAAAAAGCCCTTGAAGGGGAACGTTACTTTGACCTCGTCCGTTGGGGAATAGCCAAAGAAGTGATGACAGCCTACTTCAACGCCGAGAAGGACACCCGCATCTACTATCAGAACGCCTCCTTTGACTCCGGTGAAGAATACTTCCCTATCCCCGTCGCCCAATACAACTTCTCCTTAGGCAAATATACCCAGAATCCCGGCTATCCCGCATTCTGACAAAAGTCCGCAGAAGTTTTCTCTGAGACATCATGACATCATAAGGTAAAACAGACGTTTTTTCGTAACATGAGAGGAGAATAGATTGAAGAAATCTCATCTCCTCTCATTTTTTACGTTGCTCAAAAACGGAGCATCTACCATCCAAAAAAATACGTTAATAAGATTCGTCATTCATTACAAATATCATTATTTAGTTTTGCAGGCAATAAAAAGGGAGAAAGCCGATTTCTTGATTCTTCAAGAAATCGGCTTTCTTAGTGGTGACCCCGGAGAGATTTATCTGCGGCGGGGTTAAGTATCTTGTCTATCAATACTTTAGAATTTCCAAAAATCACGGCTGTTCCCTTTTTGCACACCCGGACATTTCAATGTTCTTCGTATATCTATAACGCAAAGATAGCAATAATAGTCTGATTTACGGCTATTTCCGGCGTTAAAAAATGTATTCAGTTGCCACCTCATTACCGAGGGTACAACTGAGGCTGTTATTTGGGCTGTTACTTAGGCTTACTTGTACTTTACTTACTCCTACTTATGCTCTACTTACTCCTGCTTATATCCTTATATTCAACTCTTGTCTCCTGTATTGTTACCTTTTGATTTTGTAGAATAATACCGGTTATGGCACAAGACGGCCATTCTTTAGTTCCGACAGCAGTAAGTCATAGACGTATGCCGGACTTTCGATATACAATCCTGTGGAAAAGTCCTCCAATTTGGAAAATGTCTCTGAATTGTGGAAAGTCGAGATTGCGTCCGTCAATTCCATTCCTTCCCGTTCCACAAGATAGCGGACAACATCAGCAGATATGCCCTCAAATAAATAACGTGCGTTGCGGTCTTTCATAATTTCTTCAGCATTTTGATCGCTGCCTCCGTGTGGAAAAAGTATTGTGAGGTTACTTGCGAGAATGTGAGTTCCTTTACAAGCTGTTCCTCTGAGATGAAATTTTCAGTAAACATACGGAGCAGACGGGCAATCGTATCATCAGCAACCGGACCTATCACAATGTCGTAATCATGGCATGGCTGCGAAACATTTATATCGCGGTTGGACATCACAAACCTCGCCCACTCCTCGTCAGGCGCATTGAAAATCTTTATCTTCAACCCTATTGTGACAGCTTTTTCCAGATTAAACTCAAAGGCTGTCAAGGTAGGTACACCCTTGAACATTTTTACTGTTCTTGCCGCCATCCTTTCAGCCTGATGCCGAATGTCGGTGAGATAGAAACCTTTTCCGAAATCCTTGTAAGGACGACACTTTCCGAGGTCAATCCTGTCTATTGCCATGTTTGAGCCGTGGTATAGTATCATCTGATAGCACCTCCATTATTTTGGCAGACGACTGTAAGGTCATCAACACAGTCATTAAACGACAGCGTATGTTCCACATCATAAAATTCGGTCAGAAAAGCAATACCTTTGAAGCGATTAAGGTAATTGCTTGCCTCACGGATTGTCAGGCGGTGTCTTTTTGAAAACTCGATTATGGCTGTCATTATATAATCTATGACATTCTTATCGGCTTTTTTTATAGGTTTCAGCTCAACGACAGGCTCAACCTCCAAAGCATCGGCAATCCGGCTGATTGTGTTGAAGTTCACACATAATCCGTTTTCCACCTTCGACACCATAGCTTTCTGCACACCAATCATGGATCCTACCTCATCTTGGGTTAGTCCCTTGCTTTTACGTCGCAGATACAGCAATTCTCCTATTTTTTTGAAATTTGTATTCATGGTGCAAATATAATAAAAAGTTTCTTATTTGAGAAACATTTAGATAAACTAAGTGTTCGATGGCTCTATCTTTTTCTCTCTGCGAAACGAGGCGGAGATGCAACGCTTGGCTGTGCTGGGTTGAGTGCCGTCAAAAGGTGACGGGCTGCGCCTGACACCCATTGACCGCACTCTGCATAGTGAAAGCGGGCTAAACACCGGTAGCCTCAACGCCGCGTGAGGATGCGCCGGGGACGTCGCTGTACCTCGCGCGACTCCGATCGGCAACCCGTGTTCTTCACGCCTGCTTCATGGTTCTTTTCATAGGTCGTTGCATCTCCACATCGTTGTCAAGGATACCATTT
>NZ_CAJTMT010000004.1:0-565 GCF_910577345.1 uncultured Duncaniella sp. | reverse complement strand
AGGAGTGAAGCTCGAATTTTTAATATGTCTGTCATTCAGTGTCACCCTGCGGGGCTGTGCTGGCTCTACTTTCATGCTGATTATAAACGGAGTTCAAAGTATGTTCGCTCGTGGCGATGAACGTGCCGGAACGGGGTATTCTTTGCCTTTCGGCTGAAAAAATCTCCAGACTTCCCGTTGGTCAGCTCGTATTTTTTAAGCCGTGAGGCGAACACCCCTTGCTTTCCGTCACGCGGGGAGTTCATCGAGCGAACAAACTTCAAACTGCGATTATACGCATTAAAAAAAATATCGCCTTATGACACTGAATGACAGACATATTAAAAATTCGAGCTTCACTCCTTCACCAGCTCAAACCGCATTAAAAAAGGTTGCAAAGGTGGCTGTGGTTATCCTCGGTGCTATTGTCGGTCTGATGATATGGGCGGTTGTAAAGCCGATATTCCGAGGTATGGGATGGCTAATCTCCATACTGACGATGATAGCGATAATCTATTGGTTATTAACTTTCTAAAATATTACGACTATGGCAAAGACAATGAAATCAAACGACTCTGCAATCGCA
>NZ_CAJTMT010000003.1 GCF_910577345.1 uncultured Duncaniella sp. | reverse complement strand
CTCCTCGTCATCACCAACGACCAAAAGGAGCAAATCGAGTGGAAAGGGAAAGTGATCAACATTGTTATAGTAAATCAGTTCTAATAACTCAAACAAGGAATTATGCACATTGCACTAAGTTTAATAATATCATATATACCAGGTAATATCCCAACAATAAAGAATATAATTGTAGGAAACAGATCCTTGTATTATCATTTGAATAAATGTGTCATGGAAGCGGAGATTACCTTAAAACGTGCGCTCAGACAGCATTATCCGGCTGACGGTTTACAAATCATCCAAGGACTACCCGGAGTTATTGCGACGTGTAGTTTATTGGGATGACGAGCAAAAGCGTGAGTTCGTTTTCCTCAACAATGCTACGCACATAACGTCTCTTCAAGTGGCTCAATCAGCACCTCAAGATCAAGAAATTTTGGGGTCCATCGGAGAACGCTGTCCGAATACAAATCTACTGCGCCATCATCGCCTACTGCCTTGTTGCGATTGACCAAAAGGATATGCAGCTTGAAAGAAGCACCTATGAAGTCTTGCAGATTTTGGGAATATCCCTGACCGACAAAACTCATCTGCAAGACCTTCTCGACAAAACTAAATCTCAAAATGTCAAAGAACCCTTCAGACCCGACGGGCCAAATTTATTTGATTTTTAACTCGTCCCGATTTTTACGGGACACTAATGATACTGGGCTTACAATATAATAAAGAATGAGGAGTTCGCTTTTTCAGGAACTCCTCATCCGAACCTATGATTTTACCTTAAAACTTATTGTAATCCGATTAAAAAAACTTATTGCAATCCGATTAAAATATTATTGCTGTCCGATGAAATTCGGTAAAAGCAATAATTCCTAATCAAGTTTCGCTTTTGTGCTATCAAGTTTCGCTTTTGTGCTATTAGGTTTCGCTTTTGTGCTATTAGGTTTCGCATTTGTCCTATCATGAGGGTGTTGCAGAACTCACAAATTCGAGAAATCTGCTTTTGTAATATATTGATTTGTAAGTGCTATCTTTTGGTAACTATTGAAAAATCAATGTTCTGCAACACCCTCATCACTTAAAGCTAATGCGGATCGCCTTATAGGGACTTTTATGGTTGATATGCGGTTGGGTTTGTTACTTGATTGGTTTTAATGAAATGGCATAGCCTCCGCCGGGGGCTGCTTTCATCTTAAGTTTGGTCTTTGCATTTACCTTTTTCTTGCTGATTTTATAAGCCTGGGGATTTGTGGCATAGTGTGCGTCGTCGGCATCTGCATAGATGGTTGCCTCATATTTTTTGTCTCCATCAAGGAAGCTGAGATCAAGAGATGATTCATGACCATCTTCATTTGCCGTACAACCTACAAACCATTCATCGGTCCCTTTGGCTTTGCGGGCGGCTACGATGTAACGTCCGGGCTCGGCTTCAAGATATTTGCTCTCGTCCCAGTCCACAGCCACGTCCTTGATGAACTGGAAGGCATCGAGATAGCGCTCATATACTTCCGGAAGGTCGGCGGCCATCTGCAGGGGGCTGTACATAGTGACGTAGAGTGCGAGCTGACGGGCAAGGGTGCTGTTCACATGGCCGTTTCCGTCGGGATTGACTGTCTTCATATCCATTTCAAAGATACCGGGAGTGTAGTCCATCGGGCCACCCTGCAAACGGGTAAAGGGCAGGACGGTCGTATGGAAGGGCTTATTGCCGGCGAAAGCCTCATATTCCGTGCCTCTTGCACTTTCGTTGCCGATGAGATTTGGATAGGTGCGGCAAAGGCCGGTCGGGCGCACAGCCTCATGGGCGTTGACCATAATCTGATGTTTTGCAGCCTCTGTCACGGCATAGAGATAGTGGTTGTTGAGCCACTGACCGTAGTGATGTTCTCCACGCGGAATCATGTTGCCTACATAGCCGCTCTTGACCGAATTGTAGCCATATTTGTTCATCATGTTGTAGGCTTGCTCCAGATGGCGCTCGTAGTTGCGGATAGAGCCGGAAGTCTCATGGTGCATCATCAGTTTCACACCTTTGGAGTGGGCGTAGTCATTGAGCATTGCAATGTCGAAATCGGGATAAGGTGTCTGGAAATCAAACACATGGTCTTTCGAGTGGCCGAACCAGTCTTCCCAGCCGACATTCCAGCCCTCGACCAATACCTGATCAAAACCGTGGTCGGCAGCAAAATCAATGTATTTTTTCACATTCTCATTGTTTGCCGCATGTTTGCCGTGGCAATCCACGGATGTATAGTCAAGGCTGTTGATTCTGACAGATGGCGCATTCGTGTAGCTCCACTCCTTGGGACCTGCAATCATTTCCCACCATACACCAACATACTTGACTGGCTTGATCCATGAGGTATCGTCATAGGCACAGGGGTCGTTCAGGTTGAGGATAAGATTGGATGCGAGCATGTCGCGGGCATCGTCGCTGACCATGACGGTGCGCCAAGGTGAATGGCAGGGGGTCTGGAGGTGTCCCTTGTTGCCCTGCGCGTCAGGTGTCAGCCATGACTCGAAGACAAGGTTCTTGTCGTCAAGGTTGAGGTGCATACAGGAGTAATCGACCAAAGCAGCCTCGTGGAGATTGATATACAGACCGTCGTCAGTTTTCATTTGCAATGAAGTCTGTACACCTGTGGGGGAGAACTGGGTCTGCGAGGCGTTGCTGCAGATGGCCTCCGACATCTTGCCGCGGATTTCTGACAGCCGGCTCTCTGTATAGTCATATTCCTGCGTGTCGTAGTCTCCGGCGATCCACCATGCTGTGTGGTCGCCAGCCATTGCGAATTGCGAATGTTCCTCTTTGATAATGAAGTAGGTCAGCACGCCATCCTGCGGAAATTCATAACGGAAGCCGATGCCGTCGTCGTAGACGCGGAACCGAAGATTCATCTTGCGGTAGCAGCGGGGCTGATCGAGCTTTACGAGAAGCTCGTTGTAGTTGTTGCGGATACTTTTGTTCTCGCCCCAGACGGGATTCCATGTCTCATCGAAGGTCTTTGTCTCGACGGCGGTCTGACAGAATCCGTCCATCATATCAGGCCCGTCGGCAAGCTCAAGGCCGAGTTTTGAAGGGAGAATCACCGGTTTACCCTTATAGGTCACTGAGTAGACAGGCACACTGTCAACGACTTCTGCGTTAAGGACAACAGTTCCTGAAGGAGAGCTGATCTGTGTGGCATGTGCTTCTGAAAAAGCAAAGCTCACGCTTGCCATGGCAATCGCCATGACCGACAAGTTTCTATATTTCATTGGTCAACTGATTATTATTTGGTGAGTTTCACAATCTTGCATCCGTGGGCAGGAATGGTCGCCGAAATGGATGAGGCAGTTCCTTCATCGGAATGTTTCCACAGGTCACGGACATTCCATTCACCGGAGATACCGAGGGTGGAAAAATCCACTTTCACATTTTTGGCATTATCATCGCGGTTGAAAAGGCCGACAACGTAGTTGCCATCCGACATCTGTCCATACCAGACCTGATTGTCGGGGTCATTGAGCTTATCGCTCAATGGCTTACCCACGAAACGATCCTTGTTGAGCGCAAGAAGCTCGGAATTCTGATAGAACTTAAGGTTGTCGCCGATGGTATTGTACTGATCCGCAACCGTGACAGGGCCACCGGCCATCAACTGGAGGGAGACAACGGTCTCTTTCTCAGCATCCGATGAGAAGGTGTTGAGGCGGATGAAGTCTCCGTCAAGAATAACGTTGTCGCGTCCGGCGATATGTGACCAGTAAGTGAACCCGTCAAACATGTTCATGCAGTTGGGCCATGTCGTGTAGGACCTTCCTTTGTCGGCCGCCGAACAATGCCACCATCCTCCACCGGCGGTGTCGGCAACGATTCTGACCATATTGCCATACTTGGCTTCCACTTCGGCATCATTGTAGAGATGAGGCATCACAAGTGACGTGAATATGCCATATTTCTTGGCTGCTTCTGCTATATAGTTGAGAGCGCGGGCGTAGGACTCACGGCCATAACCGTGACCGACAATGCCGATGTTGCGGTCCTTGCCGTCCTCATACCACGAAAGGAAGTCCATGCGGATATACTCTATGCCAAGTTCCTTGTAATGCTTGAAAAAACCGTCGATAAATTCCTTGCAACCCGGATTTTCGGCAACGGCCCAGTTGAACCATAGATTGTCGGTTGATGGATTCATGATTTCAGTGGTGCCGTTCCAGTAGAGTCCGCCAAAGGTGTAGTCGGTGCCCTCTATCTTGGTTTCGCGCGGTCCGTGGACCCATAGGGGATTGTCGTAGACGCCTACTTTCAGTCCTTTTGCCTTGCATTTCTCCACCAGTTCCTTCAGTGACATGGAGCCGTAGTGCGTCATGTAGCCAGTGGCATCGTTTGAGAGCATAGGGATGAAGCCGTCCGTGCAGACCATATCGTAGCCATAGGGTTTCAGCTCGCTTGAGACCCAATCGATGATTTTGTCCCATTCCGCAGGGGTGATGTCCTGATCGGAATTGGCTATGCCGTTCTGTTCATTCACATAGCAGTACTCATAGACACTCCAATAGAGCGGTGCCTTATACTGATGGATTCCTTCTATGGCCGGAAGTTCGGGGAGTTCGTATTTTGGCGGATAACGCATTTCATAGTAATCATCGTTGGCACATCCTGCAAGCATTGCAGCGGCCAGTAGCGTTGCCGTTATATTCATTTTTTTCATATTCGATGGTTAAAAGATTTATCAGTCAAGATATTTGACATTAATTGTCATTGCCTTAATGTTGAGCGTAAGCTCATATCGGCCCTCCTTCACGACCTTCCACTGGTCATCAGGGCCGGTGGTATAGACCATATCGTTGGCGGCGACTCCGGATTCGGATACTTCGACATCCGCTTTCGACGGACGATAGAACGGAGCCGAGAAATCCTTCTCGCTGCAGGCCTTGAAGGTGCCGGTCTTCAAAGTTCCGGTCCAGGTGTATTCACCCTCCGTTCCGTCCACCGGGGTAAATTCTGTGGCGGCATCGAGGCTCCAGCCTCCCGCTGTCGCCTCACCAATCATGTAGAGAGGCGCGACAGTGACGGCTGCTTCAAGATATTTGGCCTCGAAGGTCATATCGGCAAGGTTGAAAGTAAGCCTGTATTTTCCGGCCTTTACAACCTTCCACTGGTCATCCGGTCCGGTTGTGAACACCATGCCGCTGCTTGTAGCACCGTTTTCGGAAATCTCACAGTCGGCGGTCACCGGGCGGTAGAAGGGAGCGCTGAAGTCCTTTGTCAGACATGCTTTGAATGTTCCCTCCTTCAGATTGCCTTCCCATACATAGATATTCTCAGTGGAGGTGCTTATCTCGGTGGCATCGTCAAGACTCCAACCTCCTGCGGTAGCCTCGCCAATCATATAGAGCGAGGGTAGGGTGGTTGAGCCTGCAAGGAACTCGGCATTGAAAGTCATGTCGGCGGTGTTGAAGGTGAGTCGATACTTACCTGCCACAGTCACGAGCCATTGGTCATCGGGTCCGGTGGTGTGGACCATTTCATTTGAAGCGACACCCTTGTCCGAAACCTCGCAATCGGGGGTTGAAGGACGGTAGAACGGAGCTCCGAAGTCCTTCTCCTCGCTTGCCTTGAAGCTTCCGCGACCGAGTTCGCCTTCCCACACGAAGATATTCTCATTTTCGGAGCTTGCCTCGATGACAGTCGCTGCATCCCAGCTCCAGCCACCGTCGGTAGCCTCACCAATCATATAGAGTTTGGGAGCCGGTTTGAAGTCACCCGTATATTCAGCCGCAATGGTCCAGTTCTGAAGATCGAATGTCAGACGATAGATGCCCGGTTCTTCGATTTTCCACTTATTGTCGGGATTGACGGAGTAGACAAAGTTTCCGCTTTCCACACCGTTCCTGTCTATTCTGCATCCGTTTGTTTCCGGACGGATGAATGATGCATCCCAGCTTCCGGTTGTGAGACAGGCTTTCATTTCGCCTGACGTAAGGGGCCCTTCGTAGACGAAGATATAATCCGATTTTTTCTCAAGTTGAGTGGGCGAATCAATGTTCCATCCATTGAAATCACCGACGATATAGAGTGCATCGGCAACAATCGGGTCGATGACAGGCGCATCCTGCTCACGGACGTAAGTGGCGCTCATGGTCCAGTTGCGGAGGTCGAAACGCAGGTTATAGATACCTGCTTCCGAAACTTTCCATTTGTCGTCCGGATCTCCGGCGTGCATCTTGAATGTCTCGTCGGTCAGACCCTTCTTGTTGATTTCTTCACCGGCATTCTGAGGACGGATGAAAGGATTGTCCCAGCTTCCTGTAGCGAGACACAGTTTCATCTCGCCGACATTGAGCGGTCCTTCCCATGAAAAGACGAGCGGATCTTCATCAGTGGGAGTAAGTGCTGTCGCCGCATCCAAGCTCCACCCGTTTGGAGTCGCATCGCCGACCATGTAGAGTGTAGACGTCTTAATCGGCAAATTGCCGTCAATTATGATTAAATCTTTCTCCCCCTCGCATCCTGTAAGAGCGACAAGCATCAGGAGTCCGGATAATATGGAGATTATATTTTTGATATTCATGATTTTTTGATTTTGTCAGTTTCTATTATCTGCCATAACCCGGATTCTGGACAAGTATTGAATTTGAGTTCAAAATTGTGCGTGTAATCGGGAAAAGAGCCGTATGGTTATCGGAGTCCGGATTTTTATCCCACCATTTGCCGGAATTGAATTTACCGAAGCGGATGAGGTCAATGCGTCGGCGGCTTTCTGCGAAAAATTCGCGGCCCCATTCAGCAAGCATCTCGTTTTCATCGAACCGAATCTTTCCTTCGGGAGAATAAAGTACGTCATCAAGATTCTCGGCGGGATAGTTGCGCTTGCGCACCGAGTTGAGCAATTTTGCAGCCCCGTTGCGGTCGCCTGCCCGCATCTTGCACTCGGCAAGGGAGTAGATGATTTCGGGAAGACGGATTTCAGTGTAGTCACTTTCGAGCTGGTTTGCGTCATTGTCGTCATAGAAGGGATATTTCACGAAATGCCAGCCCGAGTTATGGTCCCCGTTCATCAGCACGCTGCTTTTATCGGTAGGCCATTTGTCGGGAGCGAGCGACTGGAACTTACCGACGGCATCACGGATATAAAGATCGTAAGGCAGTTCCGGGGCACGAAGACGTTTTGTCGCTCCGGTTTCCTTGTCACTATATTCAAGATAGCCATACAGGAACAGACCTTCACGACGGCTGTTGCCGAGATTCTTGTAAAGGGTCATTCGCACATCGCCGGGATATTTGCGGAAATTCTGAATCGGCATTCCAAGCTCATAATCATAGAGGTTACCGTCAAGGTCATAGCTGGGTGAGGCTGCATACTTGGTGTTGTGACCTACGCCTGATTTCGTGTCGTTGAAGAAATCTGCAGCTTTGGCCGGAACGGTCCAGCCGTAGCTGTCCCCGTCATACTGCCAGTGGGTATAGCCTTTAGAAGCGGGGAAGCCGAAAATGACTTCGTCGCAGTTGTCGTTATCCCAGTCAAAAGCGGCATCCCAGCGGTCGGCAACCGCATAGTCGCCATAGACACCATCGATAATGTCCTGAGCATAGGCCGCACAGTCGGAATAGTGGTCTTCGCCTATATAAACCTCTGCATTGAGATATAGACGGACGAGGAGGGCAGCGGCGGCAGCCTGTGTCCACTGGCCTTGAATTGAAGCGTTGGTTCCAAGACCGGATTTCTTGATGAGAAGGCCGGTGCAATCCTTAAGTTCCGTTTCAATGAAGTGGAACACGTCTTTAGGATCAGCCTGAGGATTGTTGGGCATATCGCTGTAGGTAGTGACGAGGGGCACGTTGCGGAATGCGTCAAGCAGACGTATGTAGAACCATGCGCGGAGGGCGCGGCACTGGGCCTTGAGGTTGTCAAATTCGAGCTGGGTGAAACCGAAGCGTTCAGGGGTGAACTTGCTGAGGTCCTCAATCACGAGATTGCACTGCATGATGCCTTGAAAGCATCCGTTCCATTCGGTCTGGGCTTCCCCGAGGTCATCGACTGTCCATGTGTGGTAGTGGAGGCGTTCCCATTTTCCTCCGTCATACCACCAACCGTCGCGGGTAGGGGTGATGAGTTGGTCTGCAGTGAGTTCGTTGAGGACGTGGCGGCTTCCGATGCTCCAGAAAGCATGTTCAAAGGGGCGGAATGTCGCGCGTATCACGTCCATCTTGGTATTGTAGTAGTTATCGGACCCGACTTGGTCATAGAGAGTCTCGTCCAGGTTGGTGCAGCTTCCGAGGGCCATGACCGATACCGCTGCAACCGCTATGTTTTTGAGAAATTTCATTTCCTGAGTTTTTGATGTTATTAGAAATCAACCTGTATGCCGGCAATGAACTGGCGGGTGGAGGGATAATAAGAACGGCTGCCCTGAGCACCCGGCTGAAGACCGTTGACCTGATAGGTGGAAGGATCAACTCCGCTGAACTTTGTAAGGGTGAACACGTTTTTCACCGTTCCATAGACCCTGAGACGATTGAGGAAACGACACTTGGGGACATTAAGCGTGTAGCCGAGAGTCACCATATCGAGCTTGAAGTAGTCGCCTTTTTCGAGGAAATAATCGCTCACGACGGGAGCCGTGTTGGGCGAGATGTCAAAATTCTTACCGTAGGCCTTTTTCAGTACGTTTCCGTTGAAGTTGCGGGTTCCGTAATAGAAATCATGGATGTTGAAGATGTCATATCCGAACGCTCCACGGAAGAAGAGCGAGAGGTCGAAGTTGCGGTAGCGGAAATTGTGGCTTGTCGACATTGTGAACTTTGGCATACCGTTTCCGACAATCGTGCGGTCCTCATCAGTGGCCTGGGCTGCCTGAATTATATCCCCATCCTTGTCATATACAAGCCAGTTGCCGTCGGAGGTGATGCCCGCATAACGCCACATATAGAAGTTGCCGAGCGATTTTCCTTTTTCGATGCGCTGGAGATTGTAGAAGGGATACGGATCCTCAGTACCACACACGTTATAGTAGTCCTGACCTACATACTGTGAGTTGCTGAACTCTACGAACTTATTGCTCATCACTGTGCCTACGACACCGAAGTTGTAGGAGAAGTCCTTGGTATCCACAACATTGAAATTGAGGTCGAACTCAAAACCGGTATTCTTCATGGTACCCACATTGACGAATGTCTCGTCATGGATGTTCGGCGGAACAGGCACTTTGTAGTTTCCAAGAAGATCCTGCTGACGACGATTGAAGTAGTTCAACGAACCGTATATCCGGTTGTCGAGCACCGAAAAGTCGAGACCGATGTTCCAGTTTTTGCCTTTCTCCCATTTGAGGTCAGGATTGACATTCTTGCCGGGGCCCCAGACTTGGAAATATTTGCCATTGTAGAAATAGTAGCCGAAGCCCGACATGGTGTTGATTGACAGATAACTTCCGAAGTCCTGATTACCGGTCACACCATAGTCTGCACGGATTTTAAGGTCGTTGATCCATTCGATGTCTTTCATGAATGATTCCTGCGAGATGCGCCAACCGGCCGAAACCGCAGGGAAGTCACCCCACTTATGATTCTGACCGAATTTTGAGGAGCCTTCATGACGGATAGAGGCGGTGAAGAGATATTTCCCCTCGAAGTCATAGCTTACTCGACCGAAGAAGGAGATTAGTTTTGCGTCATTCTTGTAGCTACCCATCATGACTTCACCTTCTTCCTTGGCCCATTCTCCTGAACCGAGATTGTCTGCTCCAAGACCGTCATTGGGGAAGTCTTTGTTTTCGGCATTAAAGCCTGAGTACTGAGAATACTGATAGGAGTAGCCGACCATTGCTTTAACATTGTGCTTGTCGGCAAAACGTGCATTGTAGTTGGTGAGCCATTCAAGTACATACTGACGTTCCTTTGAGTAGGAGCGGCTGGCCACACCGTCGTGTCCGTCATTGATTGAGTTTGTGCTGGTTGAAGGACGGAAATAGGAATTATTATTGCTGTATTGATGATCGGCAAACATGACCTGTGTTGTAAGGTGATGATTGCTTTGTCCGTTCTTGGCAAGCAGAGGCAGAAGATTTAACTTGACAGTTCCGTCCCAATCAAGCAGTTTTGTGTCAGCATGGTCTTTTTCAAGTTTCTGACGCTCGACGGGGTTGCTACCGACAATCTGACCGTAGAAGTTATAATATTGTGCCGGGTTCTCCGGATTCATGAGCGGGGTGGTGGGGTTGGCTTCAAGGGCATCCTTGAATACACTCCAGTCCGCATTGTCACGGTAGATGATGCGTGGAGCAACGTTCATCTGAATTGTGAACAGTCCACCTTTGGTTGTGTGCATGACGGAAGCTCGCGCACCATATTCCTCGCGGCCGGAACGCAGGTCGATACCGTTGGCATCCCTGTAGTCCGCGCTGACACGGTAGTTGCTCTTCTCGTTGCCGCCGCTTACGGTCAGGGTGTGTTGCATGGTGAAGCCGGTGCGTGTCACTGCGTCAAACCAATCTAAATTGCCGCCAAGGTCAACCCCACGGTCGCCCCATCCAAGGCGAACATCCCTGAAATCTTGTGCGCTCATAACATCGAGCTCCTTTTTTACAACATCCCATGCGAATGTACCTGAATAAGACGTGTGAGTGTTTCCGTCTTTACTTCCTTTCTTTGTCGTAACAAGTATGACACCGTTAGAACCACGGGTGCCGTAGATGGCCGAGGCTGCACCGTCTTTGAGGATGTCGAATGACGCAATGTCATTTGGATTAATGTTTGTGAGATTGCCTCCGGGCACACCGTCAATCACAATCAGCGGGCCGAGTCCGGCTGAACGTGATGACACGCCACGAATCTGAATACTTGCCTGATTGTTTGGATCGCCCGCGCCTGTGTTGGTAATCGAAACACCGGGCACCTTGCCCTGAATCATCATCGAAGGATCGAGAGAACTTACAGTAAGGAAGTCCTTCTCGCTTATGTGGGAGATGGCTGAGGTCAGCTCCTTTTTATCCATCGTGCCGTAACCTACGACAACGACTTCATCAAGCACTTCGGAATTTTCTTCCATTACAACATTAAAAACTGTCTTACCGTTGACGGGTATATCCAGTGGTGTGTAGCCAACGTAGGTAAAACGTAGAGTAGCTTTTGCATCAACTGTTAGGCTGAAGTTTCCGTCTATGTCGGTGGCTGCTCCGATTTTAGTTCCCGGAACTGTTACACTGACACCAATCAGCGGTTCTCCTGACGAATCGCTGACCGTACCCGATATGCCTATTTGCTGTGCCGACATTGTGAGTGTCGCCATCACAAAAAGCAGAAGGGACCAAATTCTTAATGGTTTTAATTTTTCCATTTTCGTGATATTAGTTTGTTTTGGGTTTTCTGTTTCGCAAAATTAACCCACTAAAACAGTCATGTCAATGGCATGTATTCAAAAAGTAGTGATTCTTGGCGCTTAATCTGTTGAAAATGCGGTGTGTAGCTCTGGAAAGCACCCGAAAATATATAGTGATAGATGAGCCTGTTTAGCCCTTGTATACAGTGTTTTTATAGATGGTTTGTGTGGACGAGATATGCCCCGACCGTAAATTAATCACGATTAGTCGATAGATGAATGCTGACCTATTTTTGCGACTTCTCCGTCCAGATGATTTCTATCGCCCTTTGCTTTGTTTCGCACCTTGGTGCGGTAATTGTAGATTGTTGTTAGCGAATATCTGAGGAACTTCGCTATCTTGTCGCTATCTGTGATTCCGAGCCGGATGAGTGCAAATATTCGCAGCTCTGTGTTCAATGAGCCGGCTCTTTTAGGAATAATCGCTTCCTCCGGTAAAAGCAGGCTGTTGAAATCTTCGACGAATGTCGGAAATAGATTAAGGAAGGTCTTGTCAAACTGATCATAGAATGATTTCAATTCATCTTCGACAATCTTGTCGGACTTTACCAATTTCTTTAAGTCGTCTGTTTTTCCGGCGTTGACAAGCTTGCCGATAACTTTCCGATAGTTATCAAGCATTTCAATATGCTGAAGTGACTGATCCATATATTGGCAGATATAAACCTCTTTCAATTCCGATATATCCGCAATGGCAGCATAGGCTTCCTGTAGTTTGTTGTTTGAGTGGACAAGTTGATGATTTAACTCATTGAGTTTGTCATTCGATTCCTTAAGCCGGGTGTTCACTTCGTTCAATCGGCTGTTTGAGTCCGATAGTTGGAGGTTGAGGTCGCTTAACTTGTTATTAATCTCCTCTACTTTTCTTCTGCCGTCGGCAATCTTCAACATCTGCTTGCGCATATAGAAAAGAAGCACAATTAGCATGACTGACAGGATGGTTATTATCAGTATGGTACGTTCTAATGTCTTTTTTTGATTATGCACGGTCTCGACGTATATCCGGTTTATCATCGGATATGAGTCGTTGAGCTCAATTATTCTTTGGCGCGAGTTGCTTTTTGCTGCATCGTCCACGGCAATCGTGAGGAAATTGTATGCGCGTTCCAAATCTCCTTCCTGATAGAGCAAGAGCGCCAGTTGGCGAAGCGAAACATACTCTCTGACTGCCGTTTTCATATCAGAAATAGCCGAGATAAGCAACATCCTTTTTTGCATTTCGATGTCGTTTATATGACTATATGATTCTGATAAGGTATAGGCACATATCGCCATCTCATGCTCAGATAAATCATTGTCACGGATGAAAGACTCAAGCAAATTTATTGCCTCCTGGGGTTTATGATGGACATTGAGTTGGTCTGCTTTAATCAATACATAGAACACCGAATGAGGATCGTTAACAGTCAAAAGGGAGTCTCGATAATTATCCGTCAGTTTTTCATATAGCTCCTTTTCCGGTTTGAATGTTGAAAAATTAGCAAGGTTGCCGTATAAAGTTCTTTTTGAATGGAAGTAATATGCGCGTAAATAATCAGGAAGTTCTTTAACGGGAATTGAGTCGACCACCGACAAGGCCTCATGATACATGCCCACATTACACAGGATATTGGCTTTGTTCAACATGGCGTTCATAATCAAATTCTTGTCGCCTAAATTCTGAGCTAAGGATAGCTGGCGTTGCGCCATCGTGTATGCAGAGTCGGCATTGAATGAATGGTAATCAGCATACAATCTGCCCAACGTTTCAAATCGTTCTCTATCATCTTTGACCCCGTTGGCCAAATCCTGGTTTAACTCGGATAGATGTGCCAATTTAACCTCAAGATACCGGTCACGATTAGATATGGCACTGTCCAACTGAGCTAAAAGTTGCTCAGTCGTAAACTGTTTGTTTGCGTAAATGCTCGGCAAACAAGTGATAATGAATAGTAATATGAGGTAGTATCTGCGCATAATGTTTCCAATTACAAAGGTACAATTTTTTTAAGAATGGCATAATAGTTAATAGTTAAAATCCAATGTATTCAAAATGTTAAATGGCGACGATGTGCATATTGGCTTGAATACATTGAATACGGAATGCCTGCTTTTTATAAGTAAGTGTCGATATGTATATCTCATCCTCGTACGGATATGCTACTTTATCTGACGTGTTAGCAGGCTTAATATGTTGACCGACAACGTGAACGTATCATAATCTGACTACATTTTCACTACCTCGCATTGACTGCATAATGTCATGATGCTAAATTTGCGAAAAACTTAAATCAATAATCAATGAACAAAAAATCATCATTTCGTGCCTTCAATAGCAGTGGGCTGCTTGTGGCTCTCTTTATTGTTTTGAGCACAGGTTTGTGGGCAAATGCTCAAAACAACCCGGTAGCAAATCTGGATGCAACAGTCACATCCGGTAATGCCCGTTTCACAGTCCTGACCCCTGAAATGGTTCGTATCGAGTATAGCGATAAGGCTCTCTTTGAGGATAGGGCCACATTTGCTATTATAAATCGCAATCTTGATGTCCCGGTCTTCGAAAAGTTGGAGGATAGCGAATATATCTATATCAATACTGACAAGCTCTCACTGAAGTACCGGAAAGGTTCTGACCCCGTGACACACCCGGCTTCAGCCCGGAATCTGTCTGTCACGATTAATCACAATGGTCGTGAAGTCCTTTGGTATCCAGGCAAACCGGACCCGTTGAATCTTAAGGGTACTTGCCGCACTCTTGACAGCAGCAACGGTGACAACAAACGCTCCGAACTTGAAAACGGACTTATCTCACGCTCCGGTTGGTCTGTTATTGACGATTCATGGACTACGGGCCGTCCTGATGGCAGCCGCTCGTTTGCACTTCAGCCTGCCGAGGAAATCGGATTTGACTGGTGGGCGGAACGTAATGACACTAATGCCCTTGACATCTATTTTCTCGGCTATGGAAGCAACTATAAGAAGGCTCTTGCCGACTTTACAAAAATAGCTGGAAAAATCCCTCTGCCTCCGGCGTTTGTGTTCGGCTATTGGTATAGCAAGTATGCGTCATATACCTCTGACGATTATCGTAATATAATGGCAGATCTGGCAAAAAACGATATTCCCTGTGACGTGATGATACTTGATATGGATTGGCATTGGAACGGTGACCAAAACGATTCTAACGGACGAGGAGGTTGGACCGGTTGGAGTTGGAACACAAAACTTATTCCCGACCCCAAAGGCCTTCTTGATGACATTCATTCAAAAAACTTCAAAATTGGTTTGAATCTTCACCCTGCGGATGGTATCACTCAATCCGAATCGCCGGAATATTTCGCCCAAATGAATGCATCTCTCAATGGGAAATATGGCGACAGCAACAATATTCCCTGGATGCTTGACAATACAGATTTCACCAAGTCCTTCACAAGCACTATTCTCCGGGACCATGAAAGCGAAGGTGTTGATTTCTGGTGGCTTGACTGGCAGCAGCATCTGACAAGTCCATATACCAATGGCCTTGGCGAGACTTTCTGGTGCAATCATGTCTTTTTCAACGATATGGTTAAGAACCGTCCGGATGTCCGCCCGGTCATATTCCACCGTTGGGGAGGTCTTGGCAGCCATCGTTATCAAATCGGTTTTTCAGGCGACGCTCTTATTAATTTCCCGACACTTGCATTCCAGCCGTATTTCACCGCAACGGCATCCAATGTCGGCTATGGCTACTGGGGTCATGATCTCGGCGGTCATGCCTGGACTGATGAAATGAACGCAAATAACCCTGACCTTGTATTACGTTGGCTTCAGTTCGGCGTATTCACCCCGATTTTCCGTACTCATGCCACAAAAGATAGCCGCATAGAACGGCAAATATGGAAATTCTCCAATTTCCCTACCATGCTTGAGGCTGTAAAATTGCGCTATGCGTTATTTCCATACATCTACACTATGGCACGAGAGGCATACGATACAGGCATCTCCATCTGTCGTCCTCTCTATTATGATTATCCTGACGGTGAAGAAGCATATACTTATGAGGGTGAGTATATGTTTGGTAACGATATTCTCGTTGCTCCGATTACTGAAGCCTCGTCAAACGGTCTCAGCACTAAGGAAATATGGTTCCCTGAGGGTAATTGGTGGAGTGCATCGACCAATGAACTCATAGAAGGCCCCTGTGTCAGAACCATGTCTTTCACGCAGGAACAAATTCCTTACTTTTTCAAGCAAGGTGCCATGATACCATTTAATCCGGATGTTGTCAAGAATGTGACTGAACGTCCTGACGGGTTGATTATCAACGTCGTTGCAGGTGCAGATGGCGAAAGTTCAATTTATGAAGATGACGGCAATAATTCGGATTATGCCGACAATTATGCCACAACCAAGTTGACCGGCATGTCAAATGCAGATGCTCATGAATTTGTAATATCACCACGCAGGACCGTCGGTGAAGTTTCCGGTCTGAAAGATGCTCGGTCTTATACCTTCAACATCTATAACTGCAACGCTCCTGAAAGTGTCACTGTCTCAGGCAACATCATCACTGCAGATGCGTATAAATATAATCCAGCAACAAGGACATTGGTTGTAAGCGTTCCCGAAACCGATTGCAGTTCTGAAATCCGTGTGATTGTAAGATGATTCCTCATTCCGACATTGATTCATTCATAGTATCTCAGGTTGAAAACAAAGAATATATCAACCGGCTGCCGATACCGGATTCTGATGCACAGCGAGGTTGTGCAACTGGATAAGGAATGCCACCACCGGTAATCACACTCTGTCTAATCTATATTTCGTCCCGATATGAGAGAAGTACCTAATTTATTAATAAGGTTTACTGCTCTCATATCCGGATGTCAGACATGGACCAGCAGCAATGTTCCGGTTCCGGATACGGTTAAGGATGTAAGGAGGGCCGGTAGCAATACGGTATGGCCATTTCTCATCCCGTGCATTCCGTTATGGTAGTGTAAATTTACATTTCCTTCGAGACACATGATGATTGTGAAAGAATCGTATGACAAATCAAGATTAATCTTTCCGTCGATAAGAATACGGTGGACATTGAAGTGGGAACACTTGGCAATTTCTGCATCCTTTATGTCAGTAGACGGAGCTACGGATTTATAATCCGGATGGACCGTGTAGTCAATGGCATCTTTGGCCAGTTCCGTATGCAGTTCCCTCGGCTTTCCTTTGGCATCGCGTCGATTGTAGTCAAAGATGCGATAGGTGATGTCGCTTGATTCCTGGATTTCAGCAAGAAGATTCCCTGCTCCTATGGCGTGTACCCGACCTGCGGGTAGGAAGAAGATGTCGCCGGGTGCAGAATCATGGACTGCAATCACGTCAGTGAAAGAGCCGTCAGCTACTTTGCGCTCATATTCAGCTGCATTTATTGAGCTTTTGAAGCCGGAGTAAATTTTGGAATTGGCATTGGCATCAATGATATACCACATCTCGGTTTTGCCAAGACTGTTGTGACGGGCTTTTGCAAGAGCATCGTCGGGGTGGACCTGGACTGAGAGATTATCGTTGGCGTCAATGATTTTTATGAGGAGGGGGAATTTTCCTTCATACTTTTCATTAACACTCTTGCCCAGAAGTTGGTCACCGAAACGTCTGATTAGCTCAACAAGTGACATGCCTGCATACATGCCGCCCTCAACCACAGATTCATGTCCGGGAACAGCGGATATTTCCCAACTTTCACCGATATTGGCTTCGGTCTGAGGAATCTGTTTGTAAGTGCATATTTTGTCTCCGCCCCAGATGACACTTTTCAGGTATGGGGTGAAAGAAATTGGGGCAAGTTCGATATTTTCAGAGGTATTCATAGTCTGGTTTTATTGTTTTCGTTTACTTCTTGATTTTGAATGTCTCGCTTCGGTTTATTCGGGTAATCGGGCGGTCGGGGAGAATCACGGTAGCTGTGCATCCTTGTGGTAAGGTTATCCTCAAGTCGATGTCGCCGTTGGAGCTGCGTCGCCATGCAGATTTGACCGGGCCATTTATGCTCCGGTACTCGGCTTCTGCAAAGTCGAGTCCTTCCATGAAATTGGGGCGGATTATGGCATTTCTGAAGCCGGGGTTGTCAGGATCGAAATTGAGGCCGGCGATGTCATTTGTCATCCAGGCTGCTATGTCGCCCATGAAAACATGGTTGAGTGATGCGTCGCGGAATTCAGGACTTAAAGTCCATGTTTCAGCAAGTGTCGTGTAGCCACATTCGTCAATCCAGTGTCCCCACGATGGGGCTGCGGTGCGTGTGGCCATACGGTAGGCTGTTTCCGGATACCCGTATTTTGTCAGCATCCTCAACACACTTTTGCTTCCGAGCAAACCGAAATCGAGGGCATAATCATTTTCAACGACCATGCGGTTGAGGTTGTCCGCAACTTTCGGTGCAGTCTCACTGTCGGGGATGTCCCAATAGAGGGCTATGCCTTGTGCCGCTTGCGAGCCGTTGGAGTAGAGGTTTCGGTCGCTATCGAAAAACTTCGTGTTGAGCGTCTTGCGTACTTCCTCCGCTTTCTGACGGAATGTGGTGGCATCCATTCCCATCAATTCCGTCGCGCGGGCCATCAGATGATAGTCCACGAAGTAGTAGAGCGTTGATGTGAAGTCGGTGGGAGTCTGAGTGGAGTAGGGGAGCCAGTCTCCGATTCCACATCCGAGGGTGCCGTCAGGTCTTACGAGCGAATCGGCCCATTTCATATAGCGTTCCATCGTCGGATATAGCTCCTTAAGGAGTGAAATATCGCCGTAATAATCATAGATGGCAAGCGGAATGATGAAGAGTCCTGCGTCCCAGACCGGACCAGGTGAGTCGCCATAACCCCATCCGGCTGATGGGATGATGCCGGCGATATTGCCGTTGTCATGCTGATTGTCGATATGGTCACGCAGCCATTTCTCGTAGAGCGTGATACCGTCATAGTTGAGCAGACCAAGGTCGATGGCAACGTGTGCATCTGCGGTCCAGCCGTTTTTCTCCCGTTGCGGACAGTCGGTTGGGATAGAGTGGATATTGTCGACGTAGGAAAGCATTGTGGCATCGTAGATGCGGTTGAGGAGCGGGTTTGAGCATTTGAAATATCCGGTTTTCGGAAGATCGGTGTGAATCATCACTCCGCTCACGTCAGATTCCGTCAGTTTGATCGGCCTGTCACTTGAGATTTCCACATAGCGGAAGCCGTGGTAAGTGAAATCAGGCATGAAGCGCTCTCCGTTTTTATTTCCTGCAAGGGTGATGCGGTCTGTCTGGAAAGCTTCATCCTCTTTCGTCGGATGATAGTAGATGGCAAGATTGCCCTGTTCGAGCCGTCCGTCGGATTTGAGAAGTTCGCCGTGCTTGATTTTCACCTGTGTGCCGGTCTCACCTTTGAGTTTGATGTCGCAGACGCCGGCAATGTTCTTGCCCATATCAAACACAAAAATAGTGTCGCCCCATGAATTGAGCAGTTTTGGCCGCAGACGTGCGGTCTCATTTATTGACGGCATTGACTGCCACAGGAGTTTTGCAGACTTTGGCGCGACTACTGTGGCGCTTTTCCATTCTGTGGGAGCTATACGGTGGTCGCGGTGGACACCGCTGTATAAATTGTTGTAGATGATTGCTCCTGTTGCTGTCTGCCATGTGGGATCGGTGACTGTTTGAGGCTCACCATTATTCCACACTTCGCATATCAGTTGCGGACGGTCGCGCCAGGGCGCTTTCTCATATCCCCATGCGTCCCGGCTCTGGAGGTTGGCAAAGCCGTTGCCTAAAGTCACTGAGATTTCATTCGAGCCTTTATGTAAGAGGTCCGTCACATCATGAACTGCATAGAGCGAACGGTGGTTATAGGCCGTGAAACCGGGATCGAGATGACTTTTGCCAACACGCTTACCGTTGATGAACATTTCGTAGTACCCGACGGCCGAGACGTAGACTCGACTGTTACGGATCGGAGAATCTATGGTAAAGGTCTTGCGGAAAACCGGTGCCGCTTCTGTCTCGTATGGCAGGCCATCGCTGATCCATGAAGCTTTCCAGTCCGATATATCCATTTTGCCGGTCTCGAAAGAAGCGTTTTTTGACCTATGTGCGCGTCCTTTGGAATCGGTGGCAATGATGCGCCATGTGTAGCGCGACTGAGATGTGAGTCGTGGACCGTCATAGACGATGCGGTTGACAGCCGTAGTGTCACATTGCCAGACGGTTTTCCCATCGTTGTCGATGAGTTCGATATGGCATCCGGTGACATTGTCAGGAGAAGTCCCGTCGTATTCCCAAGTGAGTCGTGGGGTCTCGACGTCGATGCCTATGGGCGTGTTGCGGTACTCGCAACGCAGGTTTACGGGCTTTAGCGGTCCTCCAACCGCGGAAGCCGACGCAAATATTACGGATAAAAGACCTAAAACAATCTTATTCACTTTAATCTATTTTTTTCGGGGAAACTTGCTTTTATGGAGTGTCAACTACAATCATGACCGGAAAATGGTCGGAAGGGGTGCGTGGGACATATTGCCGGAGTTCGACTTCTTTAGGAAAATTCGGGGTCAGTTCTGCTGAGGCTCCTCCGTTCGGCTCAATTCTGTAAGTATCGGTCAGAATACCATATTTTCTCACCTTGAAATCATCCGAAAGGAAGATGTGGTCAATACGGTTTTCTGTAAACCCGTCGGTGCGGAAGGCGTTGAATGTGCCGTTTGGGGCGTACACGAATTCAGCGGAGGTGTAGGCATCGCGCATGATGCCGGAGTTTTCGAGCAGCAGATACGACTCACTGTTCTGATCGACATTGAAGTCACCGGATAGTATGACGGGATATTTCTCCGGGAAATTTTTAACTTTGTCAAGAATGAGTTTGGCACTTTCAGCTCTTGCCACCACTCCGACATGGTCCAGATGAAGATTAAAATATACGAATGTGAAACCGGATTTTTTCTCGCGAAACTTGCCCCAGGTGCAGATACGGATACATGCCGCATCCCAGCCTAAGTTGGGATGACTCATGTCGGTCGACAGCCAGAAATCACCGGAGTCGAGCAGATCGAACTTGTCAGTCAGATAAAAAATGGCCGAGTGTTCGCCTGCATGTTTGCCGTCATCCCTCCCGATACCGATATAGTCATATCCGGGCATGGCCTTCTTCAAATCCTGAAGCTGAGAGTACTTGCCTTCTTGTGTGCCGAAAATGTCAAAGCCATGGAAGCGGCAGAGATTGGCTATGTGCGGGCAGCGTTGTCCCCAACCGTTTCCGGCTATCGAATCTCCGCTGTTGGCATTGCGCAGATTGTATGTCGCGATTGTCATGGCTCCTGAGTGAAGAGCCATTGACAATGCGGCTATAATCATGACTAAGTGTAACTTTCTCATTTATATTAAACACCCTCTAAGCGTATGTTTGTAAGTTTCTGCATTATTGGTTTTGAGCATCAATCTGCGAGAGTGCGTAGGTGTAGGCTCCGATTGAGATGGCTTTTGACGCTCCGATTTTCGATACGGCGAGGCCGGTTCGCTTCATTGGATCGTAGGTGACGGTCTTGTCGCTTCCGAATACTTTGATGTCGCGGGAGTCGCCGGTAACGAAGCTTGCAAATTCAAGTTCGTCGTCGAGATCAAAGACCCGCATCTGCACGCGTGACACTTTATCGCCCTTGAGTGTCTCTATTGAAGAGCGCATCTCACGCAGAAGAGCCGGTTTGATATATTTCATCGCGCCGGTCAGTCCGCCTCCGACAACAACGATGGCATCCATGAGTGAGACAGCGGTAGCGAAGACATCGCCGGTCACCTCTCCGAACATTTCGAAGGCACGGATGGCTGCCTCGCGGTTTCCTTCCTTTTTGCCTTCGGCAATGAGAAATATGTCGTAGGGACTAAGACCGTGGTCGCGACATCCGGTGAGATTGCCGTATTCGCGGATGATCGCACGTATTGACGAGCCTTCCTCGACGATGATGGAATTGTCGTTACGGTGACGCAGACAGAACACTTCGACACATGAATTATTGCCGGTGTTGAGCTGACCGTTGATGACGGCACCGATTCCGAGTCCGGTCCCGAATGTGAAACCGAGGAGATTCCTATACTGGCGCTGTCCGCCAAGGGCTTTTATGCGACGGTTGATTTCAGGAAGAATACCTCCTGTGGCCTCACCGAAGGCATAGAGGTCGCCGTCATTGTTGATGAACACCGGTAGCC
This sequence comes from uncultured Duncaniella sp., assembly GCF_910577345.1. Lineage (GTDB taxonomy): Bacteria > Bacteroidota > Bacteroidia > Bacteroidales > Muribaculaceae > Duncaniella. The sequence goes on along the minus strand of NZ_CAJTMT010000003.1, from coordinate 204,046 downwards.
CGAATTTTTCTTGCAGAAAAGGTCCGAGCGCCACACCGTCGCGGAACGATGGGAAGTTTGGAAGGAAGCCACCTATGATTCCGGCACGGTAGTCGGCCGGTCCGGGGAAGGCGAAACTTATGGCCACAGGTTTTTCATCAAGTGACTTGAATATGCGGGTGAAGCCTTCGACGATGCTGTTGAGGCAATTTTCAAGGTTCTCGGCACGGGAGGAAAGTGTGATGGGTTCGGTGATAAACTCACATCCGCGCATGGCGCCAAAGACGAGATTGGTACCACCGGCATCGAGTGTGGCTACTATTCTGTTGTCGTTTTTATACATGGTGATTATATTAGTTGAATGGTTTATCAGTGATGGGAAAAGGTATTGTCAGTTCAGTCAAACAACCTCCGAATCTCACGCACAAAGATAGATACAACTTTCCAAAGCTCAAAACGTTTTGGAATAAAACTGTCTGATTATCTGAATTTTAATCGCTAATTAACCGTTGGTTAATCCTGAAATTAACCCGGTGCGAAAAGTCGGATATGGATGGAGGTGTCGGTTCGTGCGGATTTTTCACGTTATGTGCCTGTGAGACGAATTTTATCATAGTTAAAATCATGTCTTCAATTTGCAAACTAATAAATAATCATTAACTTTGCTTTACAAATAGAGCTTGATATAAGAATAGATGTTAAGAGCTGTTGTTTTTATGTGGCTCAGGGCAAATAAATTTTATACCTCAAGATCATAATGCACATGAATTGTCTTAAACATACAGCTATGGACCATGACTTACCGGACGCAAGTCTCCGGGTGGTCACTTTGTTCATTTCTGTGATTGTCTTGCTTTTTGTCATTGCACCGGCCTCGATGGCCCACGGCATAAAGTTCTATCATTCCGGCTACGAGATTGACAAGCGCACATCGTTTAACGTGTTCGAGCATGTCAGCCCGGAATATGCTGATAGTCTTAACATAGAGTTCGATATGGCTAATAACAGTGGGGCTGATATTCACGCTGAGATGGGCTATGTGGTGCGGATAGGGCTTGGAGAGGCGGACGACAATCTGATTTTTAATCTATTTTACGATAATCTCGGTGACAAAGTCCAGTTTCGCTTCAATCAGGAGGGCAACAGTGTGCTCATAGCAATGGCTCTTGACCGCGATAAGCTGATTGCTTCCCACTGGTTCCGGGTGAAGCTCGGCTTCAATCTGAAAACTGCTGAACTAAGGATGGATGTCAACGGCGAATCTTCGGTTGTCAAGGTTCCGGGACTTCCTGAGACGGTCGCTCCGTTCATCACTTTCGGCAGGAATGACTATGTGATAGATGTTCCTGCCATATCGATAGATAATCTCCATGTGAGCGGTGGAGGTAAGACATACGATTTTCCACTTTCGGAGAAGACCGGAGAGAAGGTTCATGACAGTAGCGGAGAGTGTGTGGGCAAGGTCTATAATGCCTACTGGCTTGTCAACGACTCATATAAGTGGGAAAAAGAAGCTGAGATGAGTTCCGCAACGCAGGCCGGAGTCTGTTATGACCGTGATAACAGCAAAGTCTACTATGTAAATGCAGATTCCATACAGATTTATGATACTGCGACCTGAGAGAGGAGCGTCCATGTCTACAAGGAGAGATGCCCTGTGCCGCTTTTTCTGGTCAACTGTTTCGTTGATCCTGAGAGCGGCCGCCTGTTTGTCTATGAGGCGCTTCATCAGGAGGGAATTGTAAATCCGACTATTGCGAGTCTTGATCTTGGCGATTTCAGTTGGCGGGTGGTGTCTGACGAGGAATTCAAAATGCAGCTCCATCATCATGACTATTTCTACAGTCCGAAATGCAAGCATCATGTGATATTCGGCGGATTCGGCAACATGATGTTCAGCAACAAGTTTTATGTGCATGACGGCGGTCAACACGGCTGGGTTATCATTGATTCGTTGGCCGGCAACAGGATTGCCCCACGCTATTTTGCTGCTATGGGTTATCTTGAGGATAATAATTCTGCTTATGTGTTTGGTGGCATGGGCAATGAGTCAGGTGAGCAGACGGTGGGACGCAGATATTTCTATGATCTCTATCGTGTAGATCTGACTACCTATAAGGTGGATAAACTGTGGGAGTTGAGGAATCAGAATGGCAACACCGTGCCTGCGCGCGGAATGGTCGTGACAGACGATTCTACATTCTATGTGCTGCGTTATGCTGAAAGTATTTCCAATTCTACCCTCCGTCTTTACCGTTTTTCGATAGCCGACGGCAGTTTCGAGATACTTAGCGATTCCATCCCTATAAAATCGGATAAAATAACGACCAATGCCCACCTATATTATAATAAACGTGAGGGAAAACTCGTGGTCACGGTTCAGGAATCGCCTGACGATGTGGCTTCGACCTTGAAAGTCTATTCTCTTGCTTTTCCACCTGTGAGCCATGACGAATATTATGCGTCCGGCAATCCCGGAAGTGGCCGGGGGATGAAAAAGGTGCTGATATGGGCGGTGATTGGCCTGCTTGCCGCGACAGGTGCGGGAGCATGGTTTGTGTTCAGACATAAAATCGGAGGCACGGCCGGAACAAAGCCGGCCGATTCGGACGTTACACCTGTTGTGCCGGAAATTCCTGTCAAGTCTCCGGGGAAGTCCTCTGTCAAAACGGAATCCAAGGGTAATTGCATATACTTGTTCGGTGATTTTACCGTGTTCAATAAGGACGGGCGCGACGTGACCTACATGTTCACGGCCAGACTTAAACAGATTCTCGGTCTCGTCATGCAATACAGTGATTGCGAGGGCATATCTTCGAGCCGTCTCAGTTCGCTCATCTGGCCTGACAAGGAGAAGGACAAGGTGAAGAACTCGCGTGGTGTAGCCGTCAATCATCTCCGGAAGATTCTGACAGAACTTGATGGGGCAGAATTGCGCTACGAAGCCGGATGTTTCAAGTTCGTGGCCGGAGAGAATGTGAGCTGCGATTATCTTGAATTTGTCAGGATACTGGCCGATGACACGCCGATGACCGTAACACGTCGCGACGACTTCCTGAGAATTGTCAGTCGCGGAAAGTTTCTGAAAAATTTTGACGAACCGATTTTTGATGATTTCAAACGTCTGGTCGAGGTGCGTCTTGATGCTGCTGTCCTCAACTGCATTCAGCAAGCGTATGAGGGTGAAGAATATGAGATTGCGCTCGCATTTTGCCGGACAGCATTCAATATCGATCCTCTCAACGAACCTGTGCTCGCTTATGCAATCAAGGCTTGCATGAAACTGCATGAGAAGAACGAGGCGCGATCGCTCTATCATAAATTTGCCGAGGAGTATCGTCACACGACAGGTGAACGTTTCGCAAAGTCGTTTGACGACTATTGCGAGGCTTGACCGTCGGCGGATAGCCCGTGATTTAAGTCTGCCATCCGGCCTTCTCCTGCGCAATCACCGGGTTATTCACTTTGCATTTTGTTAAAGGTCCCTTTTTCTCCACATTATAAGTATGTATTTATATGTGGGGCAAATCTCTGCTATCATGCAATGGTAATGTCTGTATGATATATGTGTAGGTAATTGTGTAATTATAATAATGTATCCCCTATGATTGCTGCCATGGAAATTGCCGGTAAGATGCTTCGGTGATGATGTGAAATCTAAAATGCTGATAATCTTGATGTAAGTGTAGTTTCTACACTTATTCAACGGTATAGCTACATGAAATGTAGTATTTGCCGGAAAAGCATGGTTAATTCGCAAGGATTAATGCTTTTTTCACCAATTTAACCTCAAATTAACCCATAACATAACCTCAGTTGCTTCAATTTTGCACCGTGAGCAGCGAAAATCTATCACCTGCAAAGAAATGCCATGTAATCCATTTTTCCGCTCACACTTCTTTAAGTTCAGTAACAGAATTAATTTAACTTAATACTCCATGAAATTAAAAAGTGTTTTAAAAATGGTGTGGTTGACAGTTCTCATGCTTGGAATAGCAACTGTAGCCCAATCCTGTTCAGATGATGACAAAAATGAAGGTCCTGCCGGTTTCGGAACAGTGACCGGAACTGTTACTGACGAGTTCGATGCTCCCCTTGCGGGAGTGACCGTAGCGACCGATGAGTCCGAGGTCACAGCCACAACTGACGAGCTCGGAGCCTTCACCCTCAAAAATATATCAATAGGTTCACATATAATTACATTTTCTAAGGCAAACTATCAGACCGCGAGCGTAACTGTTTATGCAAAAAAGTTCAATGATGAAAAAGTTGCCACGATAAAGGCGACAATGGAATATGCCGCAGCAAAGATCCGAGGGATCGTGACTGATTCCAAGGCCGGCGGCGCACCGCTCGCGGGAGCTACCGTAAGCATCAGTGCGTCACGAAGCGTGACCACTGGTGCGGATGGCTCGTATGAAATCGACAATCTCCCGATTAAAGACTATACAGTAACTTTTGCCAAGGAGGGTTACACCAGCGTAAGCCGCAACCTCGGTATGGACATGTTTGTCGACGGCACAGCTACATTAAATGTGGCGATGGGTTCGACCGAACTCCTGCGCGGTCTGACCAAAGATGATCTCATTTCGGCCGACAAGTGGTTCTTCAATGAATATCGCGGTGGTCGTAATGCCGATGCTTATCCCCATTGGGATTGGGCCTGCAACTACATGTGTACTCTCGATTTTGCCGGTACATGGGAGGAACAGAACGAGGGAACCACTCTTCAGATAAGAAATAGTTCTGACGATCAGCGTAACAATCCTGCCAACCTTGAAATCTTTGATTCATTTGTCTATGGAAGCAAGCTCATCACCCCTGACAACCATACGATGACGCTCAGTCTCCGCACACACAGCGCAAGCGATGATGCTCCGGTATATTATGGTGTGCAGGTTGTCGACCTCAGCGCGGCCGAACCTAAGGCAACTCTCATCGGAGGTGTCAAGACCCTCAATTCCGAACCATACGTTAATCGTGAATTTGATCTCAGTGCCTACGATGGCAAGGAAGTCATAATCGCAATAGGTATCTTCCGTCAGCAGAGCGGCGACTACTGGAAGCAGCTTGTGCTCCGTACCATCCGTTTCACGGCCAATTCAATCGGCGACGACCTCTGGTCATGGCTTCCGGGTACTCCGGTCGAAGGCCTCAGCGGTTGGCAGATGACAATGGAAATGGTACGCTCGACAATGCCTCATACAAAAAAATCTTTCACCGGAATGTGTGAAATCGGTGGAAACCGTGACAATTACTTCCCCGGTTATCGTGAATGGCGTGAGAAAAACCATGTGGCTGCCAACTGGTCGTTCATGCCTCTTCAGAAAGATCCTGAGGTCTTCCCCTCCGAAGGCTATCTTATCAAGACCAAGGGTGGGGACGCGACAGTGAGCACCACACTCCCGCAGGCCTACTTCTACGCCAAGTTTGCAATCGCCGAGGGCAGCAACCGATTGACGCTCACCACCCGCAACTTCAGCTCATCCAACCCGACTTTCTTCAAAATGACGGCGATAACCGAGGATGGCACCCTCAAGCATCTCTCCCCGGTCGAGAACACCGCCCAGATGGCAGAGGCCGCAGCAGACGGATGCTGGAAGTTCATCCACGAGTCCGGCGATAAGAGCCATCCCGATGATTATGCCAAGTTTGTCTACGACCTTTCAGAGTTCAATGGCAAGAACGTGATGATTACCATCGGCATCTTCAAGGGTGAGGCAAACGGAGATGAGAACAAGCTTGTTTTCCGTGCCATAGACCTGAATTAAGCAGTGCATTTAACTTCTATAATAATCAATGGAGATATGAAAGGGGCCGTGTCAACGGCATGGCCCCACATATCAAAACAAATCAGTAACTTACCTGTAACCATCAAATACCAACAGCTATGATTATAAAAAAAATATTACCTGTCGTATTTTCGTCGCTGGCCTTGATGTCATCGGCTTGCAGTGACAATGACAACGATGGACCTGATAGCTCATCTACCGACAAACCTGTCGTAAGCGATAACCTTGCGGAGCAGAATGTCGGACGGGCAATCGAGATTATCGATGCGGCAGTCGACAATTATTTCACCGGTACCTCAATGGCTATGTCGAGATACTACAATCCCCACACAGGCCAAAAGTCACAGGAACTCGGAAGCGTGTGGATGTACACCAGCTCCATCGAGGCCGTCAACGCTGTGCTCCATTCGCTCAAAACACTTAAGGATAATGGCTCTTCATCACTTTATGATGCCAATTTCGAACGCTACAAGGAACTTCTCTCAAAGCTCGTCGAGGGAGCGGAATACTACCGTGGCTCATTCTCATTGACATCATATACAGGCACCAACACATGGAACGTCCTCGGTGTCGACCGTGGTTCTGCTCCCGGGGCAGCTTTCACCGAAGGAATCCACAATGTGTATGACGATCAGATGTGGTTCATACGTGAGATGGTCGAGTCGTATAATGTGACAGGAGAAAATAAGTATCTCGAAAAAGCCGAATACCTTACCTCCTACGTCCTCGACGGCTGGGACTGTACCCTCGATGAGAACGGCAAGGAAAACGGCGGTTTCACCTGGGGACCCGGTTATGTGACGAAACATGCCTGCAGCAACGGCCCTATCATCAGTCCGCTCGTATGGCTCCATGAAATCTATAAGGGCAAGCCCGACATGCTGACCTACAAGATTATTGATGCCGACAACAAGCGTGTCGAGGTTACTAAATCCAAAGCCGACCGCTATCTTGAAATAGCCAAGGCAACTTACGACTGGCAGAAGAGCCATCTTCTTGACCCATCCAACGGTGTCTATTCCGACATGATGGGTGGTGATGACAATGGAGGCAACATCAAATATGAGACAGTGGATGGTGAACTTTACCGCGCTCATTCATCGCTCCGTGACCGCGTCGGTGAACACTACACCTACAATAGCGGCAGCACACTTTCGGGCCTTGTGGACCTCTACCGTGTCACCTCCGATGCTTCTTATCTCACAGACATAAAAGCGCTCACTGACAATAGTTTCGTCAAGTTTGCAACCCTCGGTTCAGTCATCCCCGACCACTATGCCTTCAACATCACCGGTTTCCGTCCTTGGTTTGACGGAGTGCTTATGCGGGCATACGTTGAGGCAGCTCCCGTCTACAACAACGCAGCGACCTGTGCCGACGCCTTCCAGGCGAATCTGGACTATGCATACGATAATTTCCGGAAAAACCATCAGCTTCCGACCAATCTTCTCGTCGGTTGGAACTACGATAAGGCAAAGAACAATACAGAGGCAATGTTTGAGTTCGGTTATGCCGCTGAATATGCCGTCCTCGCACGCCATCAGCTTAATAAGTGAAAATCTTAAATTAAAAAACCATTATGAATAAGTTACACAGTTTCAAAAGCGGGTTCGCAGCCGTGATGATGGTATTGGTAGCGATGCTGTTGCCGGCCGGAGTCCTCGCGCAGACGACACTGTCTGTTTCAGGTACAGTGGTCGACGAGAGCAACGAGCCCCTTATCGGCACCACCGTCTCGGTGAAGAATTCAACAGTGGCGGTTGTCACCGACATGGACGGCAACTATACAATCAATGTCCCTTCGGATGGAGTTCTCGTTTTCTCCTATATCGGTTATTCAACAATCGAGGAGGCCGTCAATAACCGTAGCACCATTAATATAGTCATGTCGACCGATAGCAAGATGCTCGATGAAGTAGTGGTGGTCGGCTACGGTGTCCAGCGTCGAGGTTCCGTGACAGGAGCAGTGTCCGGCCTTAAGGGTGACGACATGATAAAGACCAAAAACGAAAACCCGCAGAACATGCTCACAGGTCGTATCCCAGGTGTGCGTGTATGGCAGAAAAGTTCCGAGCCGGGTACTTATAACAACAATATGGACATCCGCGGCATGGGATCGCCACTCGTGGTCATCGACGGTATCCCCCGTACGGTTGAGGATTTCCAGCGCATCAATGCCAATGACATCGAGGATATTTCGGTTCTTAAGGACGCATCCGCAGCCATCTATGGTGTGCGCGCTGCCAATGGTGTGCTTCTCGTGACCACGAAGGGTGGGTCAAAAGGTAAGACTACGGTCTCTTACAGTGGTTCCTACACAATTCAGAAGCCCAACCGTATGCCCGCACTCGCCGATGCAGTCGATGCGATGACAATCGTCAATGAGCAACGCAAAAACAACATCAACGGCGGTTCTCCGGTATTCAGTCAGGAAACCATCGATGCTTACCGGAACGGTTCGCTCCGTGCCACCGACTGGAACAGCCTCATCATAGCCGACACCGCACCCCAGACCCAGCACGACCTGAGCATATCGGGCGGAAACGACCGCACGCAGTATTATGTCAGCTTCGGCTACTTCTATCAGGAGGGTATCTTCAAGTCGGGCGATCTCAATTACAGCAAGTATAATCTCCGTGCCAATATCTCGACTGAAATTCTCCGCGGTCTCAAGTTTGACGCGAACGTCGCCGGTATGGCTGATGAGCGCAACACTCCGTGGACAAGCGCAGTGGACATCATCCGCAACTACTGGCGTCAGGGTGTCCTCAATCCCGCATACGCGGATGAGGCCAACACGATGCTCAACTATGCCGGTCTGAAGGACTATGAAAATACCGTGGCTGAAATGACATCCGACATATCCGGTTACAGAAAGTACCGTCAGAAGACTTTCGAGTCATCAGCCAATCTCACTTTCGATTTCGGTGCATACTTCTCAGCCCTTAAGGGGCTCACGGCAAAGGCTCTCATCAGCTATGATTACCGAATGGACAACAATGAGCACTACCGCAAGGAATACTCCCTTTACCGCTATGATCCGATTGCCGACAGCTATGACAAGATTATCTACGGAGAAAGCTCACCGAGCCGCAGCCGTCGCGAGTTCTATGACAAGCAGCAGGTGCTCTCGCAGTTCACTCTCAACTACAACCGCACATTCAACAACGTCCACCATGTCGGCGCTCTCATCGGCTGGGAAGCACAGAACCGCAAGGGCGACAACTTCTATGCACAGCGCGATCTCGCCTTCTCGATGCCTTATCTCTTCGCAGGTGTGAAGGATGGTGAGGAGGGTTCGATGTCATCTGACAAGGATCACATCTACGAGTATGCCAACAACGCGCTCATCGGCCGTGTGAACTACTCATACGATGACCGCTACCTGGTTGAAGCACAGTTCCGCTACGATGGTTCGTCAAAGTTCGCCAAAGGACACCGCTGGGGCTTCTTCCCCTCCGTGTCGGCAGGCTGGAGAATCTCAGAGGAACCTTTCTTCCGCGATCTCGACGTTAACGGTCTGGTCAACCAGCTCAAACTCCGTGGCAGTTATGGTGAACTTGGCGATGACAGCGGTATCGACTATGAATGGGCCATGGGCTACACCTATCCCGCTACCTCAAACAATATGAACAATGGTGACTACAACGGTTATTCACCCGGTTATGTGTTTGGCGGAAACTTCATCTTCGCAGCCACTCCAAAGTCAATTCCCAATGCAAACCTTTCGTGGTATAAGTCACGGACTCTTGACCTCGGTGTTGACTTCGAACTCCGCAACGGCATTTTCGGAGCATCATTTGACTACTTCTATCGCAAACGTACCGGTCTTTTCGAACGCCGCACGGGTGATATGCCCACCGTTGTCGGTGCGACTGCTCCTCTTGAAAACGTCAACAGCGACGCGCATCTGGGCCTTGAGCTTGAACTCTCACACCGCAACCGCATCGGCACTGTCAACTACAACGTCAAGGGTATCGTGACAGTCACCCGCAACAAGTATCTCACAGCCGTGCAGAAAGGCCCCTGGGCCAATTCATACGACCGCTGGCGCAACGATAACCTCAACAACCGTTATCAGGGAGTCCAGTTCGGCTACACCGAAGGCGGTCGCTTCGAAAGCTGGGAGCAAATCTGGAACTACAACAAATATGTTGAAAACAATACTCTCCCCGGCGACTATATCTATGAGGACTGGAACGGTGACGGTGAAATCAACTCGCTTGATGAACATCCTTACGCATTCGACCAGACACCGTGGATGAACTATTCGCTCAGTGTTTCCACCCAGTGGCGTGACTGGGATTTCAGTATGCTCTGGCAGGGTTCCGCACTCGGTTCGATGGAATATAAGGAACCTCTCCGCGAGATCTGGGGTGACAACGGAGGTGGCGTTCTCGAACAGTACACTGACCGCTGGCATCCGGCCGACCCCAACGCCGATCCTTGGGACCCCTCGATTAAATGGATTCCCGGTTACTACGCCTACACCGGTCGCTATGCAATGTCAAATTCAGCTTACAATCGCGTGAGCACCGACTACCTCCGCTTGAAGAGCATCGAACTTGGCTACACAATCCCCCGCCATCTCACACGCACGGTTGACATGCGCCTCTATTTCAACGCCTACAACCTCCTGACCTTCACAAAGGTCAAATTCGTAGACCCGGAGCATCCTGATGATGACCTCGGACGCATGTATCCACTCAACAAGACCTTCACTTTCGGTCTCAACGTTTCATTCTAACCTTAATCAAGAAACCACAACAGATTATCATATATGAAAAAGATAATAGCATCGGCAATCCTCGGTCTGGCAGTGTTAAGCTCATGTCAGGACATGGATATACCACCGAAAAATATAGTCACTTCCGATGATCTTCTCACCAGTGAGTCGGGTATGGACATCTACATGGCGCGCCTCTACAGCTATATGCCCTTCGAGGATTTCAAATATCGTCCCGATGAAGGCCTGAACCGTCAGGGATGGCTTGCAGGCTTCGGGTGGGACGGCTCGGGCGAATGTCTCAACCGCGATGGCGTCTGTCGCGCGTTCACCGGTGAGTCAAATCCTTATTGGGGAGAGGCTTTTCAGGAACTTCATGATGCCAACTATCTCATCGAGACACTTCCGTCCTACAAACACAATTTCGCTGAGATTCTCTATAATCACTATCTCGGTGAGGCCTACTTTGTCCGCGCTACCGTTTTCTATGCTCTCGCACGTCGTTTCGGTGGTATTCCTCTGGTGACACACGTCATCGACTATCCTGCTGAAGCCTCGACTCTTGAGGTACCCCGTGCGAGCGAGGAGGATACATGGGACCAGATTCTTGCCGACTTCCAGATGGCAGCCGACCTCATGATGCCGAAGAGTCCCAAGTCGGGCTACGCAAACAAGTATGTCGCGCTTGCCTATAAGTCGCAGGCCGGTCTTTATGCCGGTTCGGTGGCGAAATACAATGAGACAGTGACAGGCCGTCTCACAGGTCTCGGATCCAAGACCGGAGTCCGCGTCATCGGTTTCGACCAAAGCAGATGGCAGGCCGCTTCGACCCGCTACTTCTCGGAAGCATACAAAGCTGCTTCGGAGGTAATCCGCAACGGCGGTTATTCGCTCTACAAAAATAAGTGGGCTGCAAATGATCCCGATGCGATGGTGCAGAATCTTCGCGATATGCTCACCGACAAGACCAGCAGCGAGAACATCTTCGTCCGCGAGTATCTCTATCCGACCTCGACCCATGCGATAGATGCCTACAATCTTCCCCGAGGTTTCGGTGCACCTCTCTGTTGCGGTCAGAACATCACCGAAGATTTCTGCGAGCTTTTCGACGGTTTCGATCGTTATCCCGACGGAACAATAAAGGTGACAACCGGCAACTCGAACACCGAGGGCACATATATTATGTATGATAGACCCGACGGTATCTACAAGAATGTGGAACCGCGTCTGAAGGCATACGCCATCCTCCCCGGTGACAACTTCAGAGGTAAGACCATTGAAATCCGCACCGGTGTCTACACCGGCTCAACTCCAATCAAGCCCCTGTTCAACGACTATTCCTACGACAAGGCTTTCAGCCCGAAATATCAGCAGCTTGACATTGCTCAGGGTGAGAATCCCACACTCATTGTCGCCGCGAAACCCCTTGACCTTGGTCAGCAGTTCGCAGTGCCCGTGACGCTTCCCGACGGAAGTACCATCAATGCGGCAGGAGAAAACGGTCCCTTCTATGATGACGGCGGTTGCGCCATGACAGGTATATTCTGCCGCAAGTGGCTCAATGAGGATCTCTCGGCGGATGTTACCGGAGAAGGAAAATCGGAGCAGCATTTCATCCTCATGCGCTATGCCCAGGTGCTTCTCAACGCTGCAGAGGCTGCCGTCGAGCTTTCAATGGCCGGTGCACCATCGCCGGATGGAACCAATATGCTTGAAGTTGCGACCAATGCTGTCAATGACATCCGTGAGCGTGCAGGTGCAATCCTCCTGACTTCCGCCCTCACAGGCAACGAGAATAGCCGCAATATTGTCCGCAAAGAGCGCCGCAAGGAACTTGCTTTCGAACACATTGCAAAATGGGATCTCCGTCGCTGGCGTGTGCAGCACTATGAAGGTCGCGATGGATTCTGGGGTGAAAACCGCGACAAGAACCGCTATAGCAACCAGCAGCAATATCGTCTGCGCGGCATCTATCCATTCTATTCAGCTCAGGACGGCAAATATTTCTTCGATATTCACTATCAGTATGCTCCCAATGACAAGACATTCTCTTACTCAGCTCTCGACTATTACTTTGAAATCCCGGGTGGTGAAGTTTCTAAAAGTCCTGTCATTGACCAGCAGCCCAACCGTTAACTCCCTTTCCAAAAATCTAAAAACAGCAATAAAATCATGAAATTCAAATTATATGCCGGCATTCTTGGAGCACTCTGTATGTTGAGTTCCTGCGATGTTTTCAAGGTTGATAACTATGACGAGCCCGATTGCACGCTCGAAGGCAAGGTGGTCGATGTCCTTACAGGCGACCCTGTGCTCACCGATCAGGGCAGCGAAGGCATCCGTGTCCGTCTGACCGAATTGAGCTGGGGAGACAATGTGCAACACAATCCCGATTTCTACTGCATGGCTGACGGTTCATTCCGCAACACAAAGCTCTTCAAGGGTGAATACTACTGCCGTTTCGACGGACCTTTCATTCCCCTTGTCCGTGAGACTGAGAATGGAACTCCGCTTGCTGATGAGTCGCCCATAATCAAACTGAACGGTAAGAAGGAGTTGACTATTAAGGTACAGCCATTCCTCAATGTCAGATTTGACGGTGACCCTGTGGTAAGCAATGGTGTCATCAAAGCCAAAGTCGTGGTTGAGCGCGGTGTTTCCGATCAGATTTTCCGCGACAAGATTGAACCGATGGGCGCATGGGATGACTCCTATCTTAATGTGACGGATATTCAACTCTTTGTCAGCTATTCACCCTCAGTCGGTTACCGTGCGCGTGATGACCGTTGGTCAAATAAAATCGAGTATTCAGGCAATGAGTTCAACGCACTCCTTGGAAAACCTGTGACCATCAATTCTATCGGCGACATACCTTCCGGACGCAAAGTATTTGTCCGTGCCGCCGCCCGCATCAATTTCGACACTCCTGTCGGAAGCGGTACACGACGCTGGAACTACAGCGCACCCATGGAAGTCATGATTCCGTGAATATAATCTGATAATTCCCGCTAATTTTTTCATCAGTCTGTCAGGAGCGGGTGGATTATTAACCCTCAACGGTAAATTCCCCGCTCCCGATGGCCTGTGAAACGCATCTCTTTGCATTTTTCCCAACAAATCAAAGTCACAAACAGAAACTATAGTCATGAATAAACTGATATTATCGGCATTTATTGTTCCATGTATTTTCTCATGTAGCTGTTCCCACAGAACTGCGCATGATGTGATAAAAAATGATCTCAGAGCTCCGGCCTATCCTCTTGTGACCATTGACCCCTATACGAGCGCATGGTCGGCAAGCGATACGCTTTATGACTCATCCGTGCAACATTGGACCGCGAAAGAGTTTCCTTTCCTCGGTGTGTTGAAGGTCGACGGAGTCCCGTATCGTTTCATGGGTGTGGAGGAGGTTGAGATGACTCCTCTTGTTCCGACATCCGAACAGGGTGACTGGACAGGTCGCTACACCACAGAGAAACCTGCATCCGATTGGACCTCGGTTTCATTCGACGATTCCAAGTGGAAAAGTGACCGTGGTGCTTTCGGCACTAAGGAGAATGAACCGACAGCAAAGACACAGTGGGGTACACCCAATATCTGGGTACGCCGCACCGTCAACATTGACCGCGATATTGCAGACCTCCCTGTCTATCTTGAATTTTCAAATGACGATGACGCTGTGTTTTATATAAACGGTGTCGAGGCTTACAGCACCGGAAGCACATGTAATAAAAATAAAATAGTGAAACTTTCCGGAGCGGCCCGCAAGGCGCTCAAGGAGGGTGAGAATCTCATTTCGGCCGAATGTGTGAATCCGGTTGGAAACGGCCTGCTCGACTTCGGTCTTCTTATCCCCAAGAATCTTCACACTGTGTTTGACAACACCGCTGTTCAGACCTCGGTCGATGTGCAGGCAACACAGACCCACTATACATTTACCTGTGGTGATGTCGACCTTGCCCTGTCGTTCTCAGCGCCCATGTTTATGGATGATCTCGACCTCCTCAGCCGTCCTGTCAACTATGTGAGCTATGACGTTAATTCGACTGATGGGAAGGCCCATGATGTTGAGATTTATTTTGAGGCATCGCCTCGTTGGGCTCTCGACCAGCCATATCAGGCTTCAACTACAGAGGCCTACGAAAAGGATGGTCTTGTGTTCTTGAAAAGCGGTAGCAAGGACCAGAATATTCTTGCAAAGACTGGAGACCATGTAAGGATTGACTGGGGTCATTTTTACATGTCCGCTCCTGTCGGGAATGTCAGCTACGGAGTCGGTTCTGGCGAGGAGCTGCGCGCCAATTTCGTCAATGGTACGAAGCTTTCCGAAAAAGTGACCGGCGAGAACTCTGACGGGCAGATGGCTCTCGTCTGTGATTTGGGAAATGTCAGGGAAGCCGCCGGTAAGATTATGGTCGGTTACGATGACATTTATTCCATCCAGTATTTCGGTGAGAATCTGCGCCCATATTGGAACCGGAGAGGAGACAAGACAATCGAAAGTCAGTTTGCAGCAGCAAATGCCGAGTATGAACAGCTCATTGACCGTTGCTATGCTTTCGACAAGAAGCTAATGGAGGATGCCGCTGCGGCCGGAGGCAAAAAATATGCCGAGCTCTGCGCTCTCGCATACCGTCAGATACTTGCTGCCCACAAGCTCGTCGAGTCTCCCTCGGGTGAACTTCTGTGGCTCTCTAAGGAGAATGACAGCAACGGTTCAATCGGCACGGTCGACATCACTTATCCCTCAGCTCCGATTTTCTTATATTACAATACCGAGCTTGCCAAAGGGCTGATGAACCACATCTATGAGTACAGCGAGAGCGGACGTTGGAATAAACCTTTCCCCGCGCATGATGTCGGAACCTATCCCCAGGCCAATGGTCAGACCTACGGTGGCGACATGCCGGTTGAAGAGGGTGGCAACATGATTATCATCACTGATGCAGTCTGTCAGCAGGAGGGAAATGCCGGATATGCCGAAAAGCACTGGCCGATGTTGACCACCTGGGTTGATTACCTTGTGGAATACGGTCTTGATCCGGAAAATCAACTGTGCACTGATGATTTCGCCGGTCATTTCGCTCACAATGTGAATCTTTCAGCCAAAGCTATTGTGGCAATCGCTGCATACGCTCAGATGGCCGAGATGCAAGGCATGAATGAGGTCGCAGAGAAATATTATGCGATAGCCCGCGACTACGCCCTGAAATGGGAAGAGATGGCTAATGACGGTGACCACTACAGGCTTACATTTGACAAGGAGGGCACTTGGAGCCAGAAATACAACATTGTGTGGGACAAGCTCCTCGGACTGAATGTATTCCCTGAAAATATCATCCCCACAGAGATTGCATACTATAAGAACAAGCAGAACAAGTACGGTCTGCCTCTTGACAACCGCGAGACTTACACCAAGTCCGACTGGATTGTATGGACAGCTACAATGGCTCCTGATCAGGAATCGTTTGAGGCTTTCATCACTCCGCTCCATTCATTCTACAACGAGACCATCGACCGTGTGCCTATGAGCGATTGGGTGTTTACCGACAGTCAGAACCGCCGTGGTTTCAAGGCCCGTGCCGTGGTCGGAGGTTACTTTATCAAAATGCTTGACAATAAAAATAAGGATAACAAGTAATGAAGAGATATATAGCATCTGCAATCATAGCGTTGGTGACCGGTATGGTCACCGACGTAATGGCGGTGGAGTCGCCTGTAGATTATGTAAATACCCTTGTCGGGTCGCAGTCGAAACACTCGCTTTCAACCGGTAACACTTATCCGGCTGTAGCCCTTCCGTGGGGCATGAATTTCTGGACACCCCAGACCGGCAAGATGGGCGACGGATGGGCCTATACTTATGATGCCGACAAGTTGCGCGGTTTCAAACAGACGCATCAGCCCAGTCCCTGGATTAATGACTATGCGCAGTTCGTCATCATGCCCGTCACAGGCAAACCGGTATTTGATGAGGATGAGCGTGCGAGCTGGTTCTCACACAAGGCCGAGGTTGCCACGCCTTACTATTACCGCGCATATCTCGCGGAGCATGATGTTGTGACCGAGATTACTCCGACAGAACGTGCGGCAATCTTCCGCTTCACTTTTCCGGAGTGTGACGGATCATACGTCGTTGTCGATGCGCTTGACAATGGCTCGTCGGTCACAGTAATCTCCGGTGAAAACAAAATCGTTGGCTACACTACCAAAAACAATGGCGGTGTCCCTGAGAATTTCAAGAATTACTTTGTGATTGAGTTTGACAAGCCTTTCACCTACACCGCATCAGTGACTGACGGTAAGATTGACGCATCATCGGTTTCTGCGGAGGCTTCACATGCAGGTGCGATCATCGGTTTCAAGACCCGCAGAGGTGAGATTGTCAACGCCCGTGTCGCCTCTTCATTCATCAGCCCCGAGCAGGCGGAGATCAACCTTAAGGAGCTTGGAAATGACGACTTCGAGACGGTGAAAGGGAAGGCCCGTGAGACATGGAACGAAGTCCTCGGACGCATTGATGTTGAGGATACCGACATTGACAGGCTGCGGACGTTCTATTCCTGCCTTTACCGTTCGGTACTTTTCCCGCGCAGCTTCTACGAGATTGATGCTGAGGGCAACGTGGTGCACTACAGCCCTTACAATGGCAAGGTGCTTGCAGGTTATATGTTTACCGATACAGGTTTCTGGGATACATTCCGCTGTCTTTTCCCTTTCCTCAATCTCATGTATCCTTCAATGAATGCCAAGATGCAGGACGGTCTTGTGAATGCCTACAAGGAAAGCGGTTTCCTTCCTGAATGGGCAAGCCCCGGTCACAGAGGTTGTATGGTGGGCAACAACTCCGCATCGGTTGTGGCCGACGCTTATCTCAAAGGTCTGCGCGGCTATGACGCCGAGACGCTTTGGGAGGCTGTGACACATGGCGCTAATGCAGTTCATCCGAGTGTTCCGTCCACCGGCCGTCTCGGACATGAGTATTACAACAAACTCGGTTATGTTCCCTACAATGTCGGAATCAAAGAGAATGCGGCACGCACACTTGAATATGCCTATGATGACTGGTGTATATATAAGTTCGGAAAGGCCCTCAACAAGCCGGAAAAAGAGCTGAAGATATATGCACAGCGGGCCATGAACTATAAGAACCTTTTCGATGCGGAACACAAGCTTATGCGCGGACGCAACGAGGACGGTTCGTTTCAGGCTCCGTTCAATCCTCTGAAGTGGGGCGATGCTTTCACCGAGGGTAATAGCTGGCACTACTCGTGGTCGGTATTCCATGATCCGCAGGGCCTTATAGATCTTATTGGTGGACGCGATGAGTTCAACAATATGCTTGACTCTGTGATGAATGTCCCGCCGGTGTTTGATGAGAGCTATTATGGCAGTGTCATCCACGAAATCCGTGAGATGCAGATAATGAACATGGGAAATTATGCTCATGGCAATCAGCCGATCCAACACATGCTCTATCTCTATAATTACTCCGGACAGCCTTGGAAGACGCAGTATTGGGTGCGTGATGTCATGGACAAGATGTATTTTGCCACCCCCGACGGTTATTGCGGTGACGAGGACAACGGTCAGACCTCTGCCTGGTATGTTTTCTCTGCTATGGGCTTCTATCCGGTTTGCCCGGGCACGGACGAATATGTCATCGGCACACCGTGTTTCAAAAATATGGTTCTTAATCTTGAGAACGGCAAGACGGTGAAGATTACGGCGGCTGACAATAGCCGGATCAACCGCTATGTGGATGACGTGATTCTAAATGGACATAAGCATAAACGTAATTATTTCACTCACAAGGAGCTGACAGCCGGTGGTGATATAGATTTCAAGATGGCATCGGCACCCAATACCGGTCGCGGTACACATCCGTCGGCATTCCCGTATTCATTCTCCAACGATGTAAAGAAACTGGCAGTAAAATGAATCAAGTATTGAAATATTTCGGTGTGGCGGCTCTGTCCGCCACCCTTTTCGGCTCTTTTGACACCTTAGGCGCAAATCTGTCGCTCCCGCGCAATGTCTGTGCGGCAGATGCTATAAAAACTGACAACCGTCCGGCCGAGCCCGATCGCCTTTTCAAGTCGAAGGCTGTCGAAGCCGAGATTAAGCGCGTCAGTAAACTGCTGAAAAATCCGAAACTTGTGTGGATGTTCACAAATTGCTTTCCGAATACTCTCGACACGACTGTGCACTATCGGACCGGAGAGAATGGTGAGCCTGATACATTTGTATATACTGGCGACATTCATGCCATGTGGCTTCGTGACTCGGGCGCTCAAGTGTGGCCATACGTTCAGCTTGCCAAATCCGACAAGGAGCTTCAGCGGATGCTCGCAGGGGTTATCCTCCGCCAGTTCAAGTGTATCAATATTGATCCGTATGCCAATGCCTTCAACGATGGTGCTATCCCTGACGGCCATTGGATGACGGACATGACAGACATGAGGCCGGAGCTTCATGAACGCAAGTGGGAGATTGATTCACTGTGCTACCCGATTCGCTTGGCCTATCAATATTGGCTTGAAACCGGAGATGCAAGTATATTCGGTGATGAATGGTTGCGGGCGATTGCCAACGTCCTTTCGACTTTCCGCGCGCAGCAGCGCAAGGACGGGGTAGGGGCCTATAAGTTTCAGCGTGTGACGGAGCGTGCGCTCGACACGATGACCAACGATGGTCTCGGTAACCCCGTGAAGCCGGTAGGTCTCATTGCGTCAGCCTTCCGCCCCTCTGACGATGCGACGACTTTTCAGTTTCTCATACCATCCAACTTTTTTGCGGTCTCCAGTCTGCGCAAATCAGCGAAGATTCTGATGAAAGTGAATGGTAGGGATGATCTGGCATCTGAGTGTGATGCGCTTGCCGATGAGGTTGAGACAGCATTGAGGACCTATGCCGTCTACAACCATCCCCAATATGGGGAGATTTATGCTTTTGAGGTCGATGGCTTCGGTAATCATCTGCTGATGGACGATGCCAATGTCCCGAGTCTTATTGCCATGCCATATCTCGGTGATGTGGATGTCAATGATCCGGTTTATCAGAATACACGCCGCTTCGTGTGGAGCGACGCCAATCCTTATTTCTTCAAAGGAAGTGCCGGCGAAGGTATAGGTGGCCCGCACATCGGCTACGATATGATATGGCCCATGAGTATAATGATGAAAGCTTTCACCTCTACCGATGATGGAGAGATAAAAGAATGTGTGAAAATGCTCATGGAAACTGATGCCGATACCGGATTCATGCATGAATCATTCCACAAAGATAACCCCGCCAATTTCACCCGACCCTGGTTTGCATGGCAAAACACTCTTTTCGGAGAGCTAATCCTCAAACTTGTCAATGAGGGTAAAATCGACCTCCTTAACAGCATCTTCTGACGACAATACTAAAAATGTAAGTGGCTAAATCATAGTGAATTGTAACTTGTGGGCCTTAATTTTTTTGGTGCGCAAGTTATTTTTTTGTAAAAAGAAAAAAGCAGAAACCGAAAAAACCATATAAGTTCTTTAAATCATTAAAATGATGATAAGCAAAAAGTAGGAGGTCTATTGATTAACGTTGAATTGTAGAGTCCAACAGCAAATGCAAAGTTAAGCAATCATCGAGAAAAATCGCTTAACTTTGCATTTGCTGTTGGACTCTACACACTTTTTTCGGTAGGTGATTTTTGGGGTGGGGGCTTGCAGGGATGGTGGAAGTTTAGTAACTTTGCATTGTGATTGACATAGCGCAACATATAGAATATCTTCTGATGCACCATGATTGTGTCGTGGTGCCCGGTTTCGGTGCTTTCATGATTAACCATGAAGCTGCCCGCTATGATGCGTCGGCAGGGATTTTCCTCCCGCCGTCGCGCAGTCTCGGCTTCAATCCGGAAGTACGCCATAACGACGCTCTCCTCCTTGGCAGCATCTCGCGCCGTGAGGGTATAAGCATCGAGGCCGCGCGTTCTGCCCTTGACAATGGCCTTGCATCCTTGTTGCATCAGATGCGCATGTCGGGCGAGGTTCATATCGGCCGTCTCGGCGTTTTCCGTCAGGATAGCAATACGGATCTTCCGGTCTTCGAGCCTGCAATGGATTCTCTGCCGCTTCGCGCTCTTGATGGTCTTCAGCCTCTGGCGATAAATCGTCTCGGATTCAACGATGATGAGGAGGAGAAGGTTGCTCGTGCTGACCGTCAGCCGGTAGTGATTCCCTTCCCGTTGAAGATTGTGGCTTCCATTGTGGCTGTCATGGTCGGTCTGGGAATACTTTACTCGACCACAAGTCTTGTGAACGGTCCGCGCGTCAATTTCGCTTCGCTTGACACCGGTATCAGCACCCACATCGAGCGTGTGATTGATTCGACCGTTTCCGTTTCGCGTGAGATTCTGCTCAATATCGCGATGCCACCGGCAGAGGTGGAGACGGCTGCTCCGCAGGAGGCTGAAAGCATGGTCGCTGATGCCGAAGAGCCCGGACGCTATCTTCTTGTTGTCGCATCGTTCCCGAATGAAAAGACAGCTCGTCGCCACATCGCTCAGATGGCCGACGATTCGCTCCGCATCATCGAGATGGAAGGCAACTATAGAATCTATGCCGCCTCAGCATCGACCATCAACGAAGCCCGTGCGCTTGCCGGTTCGCTTTCGGACCGTTATCCGAGTGTGTGGGTCTGCCGCCGCTGATTGTCTCTCATTTTTATTCAAGATTATTTTTACCTCTCATTTGTTTTAAATACCTGTTCCTCCAATGGATTTTCATCAGCTCCTTATCGATCGCCGCAGCATACGCCGTTACACATCCGACAAGATTGATCCCGAAGATGTGAAGCTCATACTTGAAGCGGGTCTCCTTGCTCCGACATCAAAAAGTTCGCGTGCATGGCAGTTTGTCGTGGTCGAGGATGCCGATATGCTTCTGCGTCTTAGCCAGTGTAAGGCCATGGGAGCCGGACCGATTGCCAAATGTCCGCTTGCTGTGGTGGTTGCCGTTGATTCGACTGCCACTGAGCCTTGGATTGAGGATGCGTCTGTCGCAGCTTCTTTCATGCAGTTGCAGGCTGCCGCCCTTGGTCTCGGTTCATGCTGGATTCAGGTCCGTGACCGTTTTGCGGCCGATGGCACACCTTCCGATGAGTATGTCCGTGAGGCGCTCGGGATTCCGGAGACCTGTCCTGTGGTCTGCATCCTGACATTCGGCCATAAGGATGAGCAGCGCAAGCCGCAGGATGTTGAAAAGCTCAAGTGGGAGAATGTCCACATCGGAAAATTCTGATATAGTTTATGACAAAACCGAAGATAGTAATTGTCGGAGCGGGAAATGTGGCCTCACATATCGCTCCGGCTCTTTTTTTTGCAGGTGCCGGAGATATAGTCCAAGTCTGCAGCCGTAGCCTTGAGTCGGCCTCTGCGCTTGCTTCCCGTATTCCCGGGGCGGTCGCTGCAGGCAGCCTTGAAGAGATTGTGAATGATGCCGACATCTATCTTATCAGTGTGGCCGACGATGCCATCACTGCTGTTGTTGACTCACTGCCACGGACCGGTGCTCTTGTGCTTCACACCTCAGGCTCGGTGGGGATGGAGGCACTTGCGGGGGCTTCTGAGCGCCATGGAGTGTTCTATCCTTTGCAGACATTCTCGAAAGGTGTTGAGCTGGATGTGGCTGAGGTTCCGCTTTTTATCGAAGGTTTTTCGCCGCAGGTGGAGGAGGAGATAAGGCGTTTCGCGTCGGTGCTGTTCAAGTCTGTCTATCATGCCGACAGCGAGACACGCAAAAAGATGCATGTGGCCGCTGTGTTTGCCTGCAATTTCACGAACTACTTGTGGACATTGGCCGCAGAGCTTCTTGCAAAGGACAATCTGCCGTTTGACGTGTTGCGTCCTTTGCTCGAAGAGACTCTGCGCAAGGCGATGGTGAACACCCCCGGCGCCTCGCAGACTGGGCCGGCAGCGCGTGGCGACCGCCGAATTGTGGATGCACATCTTGCCCTGCTCGACGGACGTGAGAAGGAAATCTACCGCCTGCTCTCGGAGTGCATAATGGAGCGTAGAAAGGGGTGATTTCAGGATTTAAGGCTTGGAAATAGCGCGGGAAATAGGCGTGTTTCATGGTCTGAGGAGGGAGTTGGAGGTTAGAGATTCGGTTTTTGAGGGATGCGTGATAGGGGGAATGGTGAAGTTTCTGATGCAAAGTTACAAGCTCAAATCTCCAAAAAGGTGCGATAATGCAAAAAGCGAGGAAAAATTCTCTTCAATATCGACCCGCCACAAAGTCTGAAATTGACCAAGCGGTTATTATATCATACCGGATGGCGGACAGTAAGCTGCGGAGCAGCGTTGCGGTCATAGCCCCGCATCGAGCGGCGATGCAATGAAGCCCGAAGGGCGAAATTGCGTCACCGCGAAGGTGTGTGGGTAGATTGTCGGTCGTCCCAGAGCGGGCATCGAAGATGTCCGATAATAACCCGCCGCCGGATGTATTGTATTTTTGTGAAATTCAAATTATTATTGACGTAGCTGGGTCGCGGAAAATACCAAATATACCAATTTTCGTTGTGTTGGGAATTGGTATATTTTATGGATGATGATTTAGGGTGTAACGGGATGCTATTATCGGACATCTTCGATGCCCATTGTTGGAAATTAACCTTTACCCCCCCACACCTTCGCGGTGCGCAATTTCGCCCTGCGGGCTTCATTGCGCTACCGCTCGATGCGGGGCTACCAGTGCACCGCTGCTGCTATATAACTACCCGTTTGTTATTTTCATTTAAGCTGGTGATGGAATCATCATTTGGACTTCGCAGCTTGCCGGTTGCCATGCGGAATGGATGGCGTTTACATTGGCTTGCAATGTAAACACCATCCATTAGCTAATCGCCATTCTGCACGGTAGTTGCGTATGGTGGGATTTTAATCTATGAAACCGGAAGGTCACTTGATTTTGATGAATTCAGGGACCCAGGCGTTGAGTTTTACGCTTGTTCCGGTCTGAGGGAGGGGGAGGGTATAGTCATTGTCACTAAAGATGACAAGCACTTGGTTTCCGGTGGTCTCGTCGGTCTTCGTGACGACGAGTATATTGGTGTCAGGAGTGGGGGAGAGGGTGTGGAATTGAGCCTTTCCGCGCCACATCGCAGGATTCTCTGCGCGGAATTTCATTGCCTTGGAAATGTATTTGCTCAGGGCTTTTTCCTCTTTGTTGCGCGGAGAGAGATGGCCTGTCGTGCGGGCGATATTGTCCTTCTGCGCACCCTTGGAATCGCGGCTGAGGTCGGCAAATTCATCACCGTAATATAGCGTGACAGGACCGGAATAAGCTGCGAGGATGGCGTGGCGGGTCATAAGTTTCTGATAAAAATGTGGGTCAGCCGTATCAAAATGGTCGGCCAGACGGTAGCCATCGTGGTTTGAGAGGAAGAGATTCGGCTGCACGGAATCGTTGAGATAACCGCGGGATGTCGGGGGAGAGAGGACGGTGATTACGTCATTCCATCCGTTTTCAAGTCCCTCAGAACCAATTTCCTGCATGGGGCCGCTGATGAGCTCCTTGCCATCGAAGTCAAAGGCGCTGACGAGACCGCCGTCCTTGTAGACACCCTTGTTGATGACGTCGGCCGTGCCCCAGTCCTCACCGACCATATAGCCGAGGGTGCCCCATTGTTCACCACGAGCTTTCCGGGCGGCGCAGACCGAATCGACGGCAGCGCGGATTTCGGTCCAGTAATTGTGGCCACCTTGTGTGGCTTGATATGCCTGGTCGAGACGCCATCCGTCAATGTCGAAGTTTTCTATATAATAGGTGGCAAGTTCCTTGAAATAGTCGAGCGACTGCGGATAGGCCACGTTGCCTGTGCCACCCTGTTCCCCACGGTCGCTGAACACGCGTTCCGAGTGGATTCTGTGGCCACCGGGTGAGGGAGTTGTCACGCCGCCGTGATGACCGAAGACACCGTCGAGGATGACATGGATTCCACGCTGATGGGCCTTGTCGACGAGTTCGCGGAGGTCGGCCTCGGTGCCGAAATGCGGGTCTATCTTGAAATAATCGTTGGTGAAATATCCTGTGGCCTGAAGCTTCTCGCCACCTTCAGCCGTCGAACTGTCGAAGATGGGAGTCATCCACAGAGCGTTGGCTCCGAGGCTTTTGATGTGGTCGAGAGAGTTGATGATTCCGCGCAGGTTGCCGTTTTTCATCGCATCGTCAGGTCCCCACATAGCCTTGTAGCCGGGAGCGCCGTCGGGCGAATGCTGAAAAGAGGCCACCATGACCTGATAGATAACGAGCTCGCGTGGGTCCTCCACCGGCTTCTGCGCCCGTGCGCCACAGATGAAGCCCGGAAGCCATGCGAGCAGGCTGAAAAATATCATTTTGAATTTCATCGTTGATAAGATTGGATTGAAAAGAATGGAAAGGTGAAAAAAATAAATAAAATACGTGTATGACAAATCTCTCCGCAGCATGGATATGCGAAATTTGATGCAGTCACCCTGCGGTTTCTCATTTGTAAAGTTACGCAAAAAATATGAGATGCCCAAATTCGAGTTTGGTGTATGGGTGACCACTTGTAAGACAACAAACGAAGAGGTCTAAGATTCTCAGAATCTTAGACCTCTTCGTTTGTTGTCTTACCTGGATTCGAACCAAGACAGGCAGAACCAAAAACTGCAGTGCTACCATTACACCATAAGACAATCCTTAGTGCCCAAAGCAGACGCATGGTCTGCTCTAAAGCGATGCAAAGGTATGAAGTTTTTGGGGATTTTCCAAATTTGGTGCGAAAATTTTGATATTTGCCTTTTAAATCTGCCTGAATTAATGCGGTAAAATAGGTGTGGACGGGGTGATTCTAATATCAGAGAGCGGTGGTAGATGGCCGGAGCGGTTCTGACATGTAGTGGTTGTAATATAGGGTAGTTCTAATATTATAATGTGGTACATGTATTATGTCCTGCATGGCGCTCAAAAGCTTTTAAGCCATGCCGAGATTTCGTCGAGGACGTTCTGATGGTATTTGAATGTGTCACGGTAACCCCATCCATGACCGCCGGTGGGATAGATGTGGATTGATGCCGGAACGCCGGCTTTGATGAGGGATTCGTAATACCGTAGGCTGTTGGCGGGGACAACTGTCTTGTCGTCGCTGCTGAGGAGCATAAGAGCGCGCGGGGTAGAGGCGGTCACTTGCTGTTCGGAAGAGTAGGTTTTCTCCAGTTCTTCTGAGGGGTTTTCACCGAGGAAGCCTTTGCGTGAGCCTTTGTGGGTGATTTCGGGGTTCATCGAGATGACAGGGTAGAAGAGTATCTGGAAGGCGGGTTGGCATATTTCGGTCGGGTGAGTGGAGACAGTCGAGGCAAGATGTCCTCCGGCCGATGAGCCCATGATGCCGATGCTGTCAGGGCGGAAGCCCCAGTTGGCTGCGCTGTCCGCCATGATTTTGAATGCGGCTTCGACATCTTTCATCGGTATTGATGGGTCGCTTTTGGGCATTGAATATTCAAGGACGGCGTATGCCACACCCTCCTTGTTGAAAAATGGAGCCCAATGGAAGCCCTCATGGTTGACGGCGAGATGGGAGTAGCCTCCTCCCGGAAGTGCGATAAGTGCTTTTCCTGATTCAAGGCCCTTGGGAGGGAGAAAGACAGTCATCTTTGGATTTGCAATCTTGATGACTCGGGTCTGCGCGTTTACAACTGTGGCAATTGAAATGAACGAGAGGCACACAGCCAGATATTTGAGTAGTTTTTTAATCATGATATTATCACGGTTATTGAAGGGTGATTGAGTTTTAAAGTGTGGATAATTTGTCCGCAAATATAGCAAAAGTCATTGGATTTATCTAAATTTGTCCCTCCGAAACATATATGTCATCTGCAAAGAAGACATACGCACAGACCAAATCAACAAAAACTCAAAGATGTTTTTCAAATGAAAAAGAACTTATTAAAGACATTTGCCGTTGCAGTGGCACTCAGCGCTGCTGCTCCTGTTTCAGCTCAGTTCAATCTTGGAAAGGCAATCGGTGCCGGTGTGAAGGCTGTTAAAGCGGCCACGCTTACAGACAGTGAAATGGCTGCCTATGTTAAAGAGTCGGTTGACTGGATGGATAAGAATAATCCTGTGGCTGAGGCCGATGACCCCTATACCGTGCGCTTGATGAAGCTAACTGAGGGTCTCAATGATGCCGATGGTATTCCTTTGAATTTTAAAGTATATAAGGTTATTGATGTCAATGCTTTTGCGTGTGCCGACGGCAGTGTCCGTGTGTTCTCGTCACTCATGGATATAATGAGCGATGATGAGTTGCTGGGCATTATCGGTCATGAAATCGGCCATGTCGCCAAGCATCATTCTAAAAACGCGTTCCGCACAACGCTCCTCAGCGATGCTTTGAAAGACGGTATTGCTGCAACCGGTGGCAAGGCGGCTGCTCTTACAGAATCGCAGTTGATGGCTTTGAGCCAGTCACTGATAGATGCAAAATATTCGCAGAAGCAGGAATCGGAAGCTGATGATTATGGCTATGAATTTTTGAAAGCTAATGGCAAGAATCCCTGGGGCATGGTACAGGCATTTGAAAAGTTCCAGAATATGGAAGGCCAATCCGGAGGAAGCTCAAGCTATATTTCAAAGATGTTCTCATCACATCCCGAGACAGCAGCCCGTATAAAAAGGATGACTGAACGCTGTGAGAAAGACGGCATCCCCCGTCCGGCTGCTGAAAAATAATATTTTATTGAAAGATTTGAGGCTTTAATATTATATATTATATAGGTGTAATTCATCACCGTCAGTTAATATTATTCGCCGAATGATAAAATCAGGGGCTGATTCCTTTTTTGATAGGAGTCAGCCCTGATTGTAAATAGAGGGATTGATATGTCCGTTTGGAGTATAGTTCGCGGGGTCATTTTAGATGAAATTGATGTTCGGATAATAGGGTTGGCCACTATGGATATTTGGCCGAATAAATATTATTGTTTAATTTTGCGGTACGTTTTGGTTCGCGGAGACGCGATTAATAGGGAACCCGGTGAGAATCCGGGACAGACCCGCTACTGTGATTCCTAAAAATCACCGGCTTTATGCCACTGTCGGATATTTCGATGGGAAGGTGCCGGTGACATGGGATAAGTCAGGAGACCTGCCAGACGGATTTTATTTCAATAATCTCGTGGATTAGATTTTGAAGTGAGGAGAAACGACAGTCAAATACAAGCAATTTCGGCTGAATGTCGGGACGAAAATTCCGGCATGGTTCTGAATGGCAGCTACGGTCTCTTGATGCCGTGGCCGGTTTGTCATGTCCGGTCCTTTGAATATTCCGTTTCTTCCGTCTTTAATCTTTTCCACCTTAAAACCTCATTATCATTTTATGAAGTGTTCAAGGTGCGAAAAGGAGTTCCTGTTTGGATTCCTTGCTGCCAGAAGATGTGACAGTCCATCATTTACGGAGTGTCACAAAAATTCGTTTCCCGTCTACAACTCCGGTGGCGTTCTGTATCGCAGTGAAGCTGTTTCAGATGCAGAAAGCCGTATTTCAGGGATAAGTACGAAATTCTCAACCATGTAGTGTTGTGAGGATATGTTTACAATGTTTCATGGATTCCATCTGGTCGAGGATTATCACAGATGGAAAAAAGCGAATCGCAACAAACGCAATCCTATCGGCATCAAGGCTCTCAAGCTTTTCCTTGCTATCGCTATCCCATTATTTTTCTGGATTGCCCCATCGGATATGTATGGGTTGCCGGGATTATCGCCGGTGGAACACCGTGTGCTTGCCATCTTTGTATTTGCTGCTTTGATGTGGCTTTTTGATGCCGTTCCGGCGTGGACAACATCACTTGTCGTAGTGGTCCTGCTGCTGTTCTGTACGTCAAACAGTGCCCTTTGGTTTTTCCAGTCAGGACCCGATGGAAAGAAGATGGACAATCTGATAAATAATACCGATATCCTTCATTGTTTTGCTGATCCGACAATCATGCTGTTTATCGGCGGTTTCATAATTGCTATTGCGGCTACAAAGTCCGGACTGGACGTGAAGTTGGCGAAAGTGATGCTCATGCCATTCGGAACAAAATCGGAAAATGTGTTGCTCGGGTTCATTTTGGTAACCGCGATATTCTCCATGTTCATCAGTAATACGGCTACGGCTGCCATGATGCTCACCTTCCTTGCGCCTGTGTTGAGCGCACTTCCTGCTGACGGGAAAGGGAAAATCGGTCTGGCGCTGGCAATACCTGTAGGGGCGAATATTGGAGGAATGGGTACCCCTATCGGTACGCCTCCGAATGCTATCGCCTTGAAATTTCTTAACGATCCTAACGGTATGGATCTTGGAATAGGCTTCGGAAAGTGGATGATGGTAATGGTCCCTCTGACACTTGTTTTGCTCTTCATCGCATGGTTGGTCTTGAAAAAACTGTTCCCGTTCAAGCAGAAAGAGATACATCTTCAGATTGAATCGAATCATAGTCCGCATTGGAAAGATAAGGTGGTATATGCCACCTTCGCTGTCACCATTCTTCTTTGGTTAACGGATTCAATAACGGGGTCAATGCGAATGTTGTGGCTATGCTTCCGGTTGCGGTGCTCTGTATGGCCGGCATCATCACCAAGCGAGATCTTGAGCAGTTGTCGTGGAGCATTCTGTGGATGATAGCAGGAGCATTTGCCCTTGGGGTGGCTATGAAAGAGTCCGGTCTGGCGACCCATCTTATCCAATCCGTACCATTCGCCGCATGGCCACCGATGATAGTGCTCGTAGGCTCGGGATTGCTATGCTATCTCATGGCAAACTTCATAAGTCATACAGCAACTGCTGCACTTTTCATTCCGATTCTCGCTATTGCCGGAGGCTCAATGTCCGACGAGCTTGCGCCCTTCGGAGGTGTTTCGACTCTGCTCATCGGGGTTGCCATTTGCTCATCGGTTGCAATGATCCTTCCGATTTCAACCCCACCAAACGCGCTTGCCGATGCGACCGGATTCATAAAACAGAAATATATGGTCAAGACCGGTCTCATAATGGGGGTGGTCGGACTGATTCTCGGTTATATCGTGCTGATGTTCTGTGGTATCAAAGGAATATTCTAAAACACAATAAATATATCTGTAACCATGATAATAGAAGCAATCGGCAGCATTCTGCCTGATGAAGTACTAATCACAGCCCGTCGGGACTTTGAACGTGGCATCATTGACCGCGAATCGCTTGTCGCTATTGAGGATGAGGCTGTCAGGAGGATAGTGGAACGGCAGATAGCCTGTGGCCTGCCGTTTGTTACCTCCGGTGAGCTAAGGCGAAAGCATTGGGCCAAGGATTTTTGGTTTGGTCTGAATGGAATATCATGCGAACATATCTCTACAGGCCGATTATATCAGCCGGTAGAGAGTGCGACAGATCTTATCCACCTTATCGGAAGGATTGGCTTCAATCCTGACCATCCATTCTTTGATGATTTCCGTTTTCTTTACGACACGGTTGCGCAAAGAGCCGGATGCCGTCAATCGCTTCCCTCGCCGGCCGACTTGTTGCTGGAAATCTACGCGCTTTCCAACGGACATCCGGAAAAACTTTATTCCTCACCTGATACACTGATAGATGACATAGCTGAATCGTATCGTCTGACTGCGTTGAAGCTGCATGAACTCGGCTGCGATTCACTGCAATATGATGATACTGCACTCGGTCTCATGTGTGATGATAATTACACAAAATGCTTGCTTCAAGGTGGGGTTGACCTGCTCAAACTGCACGGTGAGCTCTTACGAGTGATAAATGACTCACTGGACGGTATTCCGGAAGGAATGGAAAAAGCTATATATCTCTCCGGAGGTGATAAGATTGTGCCGGAATGGGAGTATGTCAATTATCCGGACAATATTATGCCGGATGCGTTGGCTACATTGAATGTTGATAAATTTTTCATTCCCCTTGATCTCGGAAACGACTATGCCATTGAGGTTATGCGCCACATTCCGGATGGAAAAGCTGTGGTGATTGGCCTGGCTGATGCGCACAGCCCCTTGCAGGACAATCCGGTTTCATTAAGGAGTGTTGTCAGTAAAGTCGGTCGGTTCATAGATTCATCCCGTCTGGCTATCAGTACACGCACCGGTTTCAAATTGGCAAGCTATTCTGAAAGGGCTTTAATATACGAGGATCAATGGCGTAAGCTGAGAGAGCTCGCGGCCGTTTGACCTGTCACCGATCAGGCATCCGCTATCGCTTTTCAATCTTTTCTGCCAAACTCTTTTCATTTATCATAGCGATAGCGGATACCTGTTACGGTGATTTTACATCGGCCTTTCATATTGCCTGTCGGCTTCTTTTGGCACATAGGAAACTTTTGAGTAATTTTGCAATTGTAATACACAGGTAAATATGAAATTTGACGAGCTGGCTTTAAGCGACGATATATTAGATGCGCTCGACGCGATGCGTTTTGATGAGTGCACACCCATACAGGAACAGGCAATTCCGGTTATTCTCGAAGGACGCGACCTCATTGCCGTAGCGCAGACCGGAACAGGAAAGACGGCTGCATATCTTCTCCCCGTAATCGACATGTTGGCTGATCTTCCGGAAGCGAAGGATTATGTGAACTGTATCGTGATGTCGCCAACTCGTGAATTGGCCCAACAGATTGACCGCCAGATGGAGGGCTTTGCCTATTATGTGCCTGTCAGCAGTGTTGCTATTTATGGTGGCACGGATGGCGCTACGTTTGCCCGGCAGCAGCGCGGGCTTAAGATGGGGGCTGATGTGGTGATTGCCACCCCTGGCCGTTTGCTCGCCCATCTGCAGATGGGCTATGTGGACCTGTCCAAGGTGTCGTATTTCATTCTTGATGAGGCAGACCGTATGCTCGATATGGGCTTTTATGATGACATCATGCAGATTGTCAAACAGTTGCCCAAAGAGCGCCAGACCCTCATGTTCTCGGCAACCATGCCTCCGAAAATCCAGCAGATGGCCAAGGCTATCCTGAATGATCCCGCGGAAGTGAAGATTGCCGTATCACGTCCGACGGAGAAGATTGACCAGTCGGCTTTCGTATGCCATGAAGGGCAGAAGAGCGGGATTTTGCGTCATCTTTTCAACACAGCCCATTCGCAGAGGGTCATCGTGTTCTCTTCTTCAAAATTGAAGGTCAAGGAACTCACCCGTGAGCTTCGTCGCGCAAAGATAAAGACCGGCGAGATGCATTCTGATCTTGAGCAGAGCGAGCGTGACCAGGTGTTGCATGATTTCCGTGCTGGCCGTCTGGATGTACTTGTTGCGACAGATATCCTCTCGCGCGGTATCGATATAGATGATATTTCAATGGTGGTGAACTATGATGTGCCGCATGAGGCTGAGGATTATGTTCACCGCATCGGCCGTACAGCCCGAGCCAATGCCGATGGTATGGCCGTCACACTCATCAGTCAGCGTGAGCAGGAAAAGTTCGGTCAGATTGAGGACTTTTTGGGATATGAAGTGCGCAAGCAGGAGGTCCCGGCAGAACTTGGGGAAGCTCCGGCCTACGAACCCAAGAAGCGGTTGAGAAACGGTGGCCGCGGTCAGCGTAGTGGTGGCGGCAGGGGATTTGCCGGAAATCAGAAGCGCCGTCCATCGTCAGGCGGTCAAAAACGACAGTCAGACGGCGGGGGACAAAAGAAGGCAGTCCGAAATGACAGTCGCAATCAAAAACCGACTGTTTCACCCGGCAATAGTCATACCGGTAATTCCGGGATGAAATCATCGGCCCGAAAAGGAACCAATCAGCATCGGAATAAGAAACCGGTGGAAAAGCGCCACGGTAATTCTTCCGTGGAATCGTAATCCGTGGGTACGACTGGCGGTGCTTTGGATTTAGCTTCGGCAGTCGGTCGTTAAGAAAAAGAAATCGCCCGGCACTTCAGATTGAGAAGTGTCGGGCGAAATTTTATATCGCTTTCCGGAGAATTTCTGGATTAAGCTTTACCGTTTGAACCGAGTACGGCAACGATTTTGTGCTTGTAGAGTTTCTCCATTTCGTCGCGTGCCGGGCCGAGGTATTTGCGGGGGTCGAACTCTGCGGGCTTGGTAGCGAGGACCTTGCGAACAGCAGCGGTCATAGCGAGACGGCTGTCAGAGTCGATGTTGATCTTGCAAACGGCGCTCTTGGCAGCCTTGCGGAGCTCTTCTTCGGGGATACCGATTGCATCGGGAAGTTTGCCGCCGTATTCGTTGATTTCGTCAACATATTCCTGGGGAACAGAGCTTGAACCGTGGAGCACGATGGGGAATCCGGGGAGTTTCTCCATAACTGCGTCGAGCACGTTGAATGCCAGCGGGGGAGGAACGAGACGGCCGTTCTCGTCACGGGTGCACTGTTCGGGTTTGAACTTGTAAGCACCGTGAGAAGTACCGATTGAGATAGCGAGCGAGTCAACGCCTGTACGGGTAGCGAAGTCGATAACTTCTTCAGGGTCAGTGTAGGTGTGGTGGTCAGAAGAAACTTCGTCCTCAACACCTGCAAGCACACCGAGCTCACCTTCTACAGTCACGTCATACTGGTGGGCATAGTCGCAGACCTTCTTTGTGAGGGCAACGTTCTCCTCGTAGGGGAGGTGAGAACCGTCGATCATCACTGAAGAGAAACCATGTTCGATGCAGTCCTTGCAAAGTTCGAAGCTGTCACCGTGGTCGAGGTGAAGAACAATCTGGGGATTTTCCCAACCGAGGCTCTTTGCATATTCTACTGCGCCCTGAGCCATGTAGCGGAGAAGAAGGGGATTTGCATAGTTGCGGGCACCTTTGGAAACCTGAAGGATAACGGGTGATTTTTCCTCAGCAGCAGCCTTGATGATAGCCTGAAGCTGCTCCATGTTGTTGAAGTTGAAAGCGGGAATCGCATAACCACCCTTGATGGCCTTGGCAAACATTTCCTTGGTGTTCACGAGGCCTAATTCCTTATAACTTGTCATTTTTAGTTAAGAGGTTATTTGGTTAATAAAAGTAATTAGAATTGTATGGCCACAAAGATAGCAAAAATTTCTCGGTTGAGTCAATTAAATAAATAAAAATTTCTTTAATCGGGCTTCGAGGCTGATTTAAGTGCGATTATGTATTCGTCGGCCTCTCGTCGGCTTTTGAATCTTACGACTGTTCCATTATAGCTGTCCAAAAAGAGATTTATCAATGGTAGTTGCATCTTGGGGAAATCGAGTATCCATTGACGGAATTCCTCGTCAAGTACCGTGTCAGTCCAAGGCATGTCAACGCGCTCTTTTCCAAGCCGTTCTTCCGCTCCTGCGAGGCAGACTTCCAACGGGAGGTCGAACATGAAAACCGTGTCGCATCGAAACAGCCTCAACGGAAGTGTACGGATGTAGTTACCGTCAATAATCCAACGGTCTCCATCAAGCAGGCTGTCGAGCTGTTTGTCAAATTCCTCACGGCTGACAGTGGTCCGGTCCGGCCGGTGCCATATCATATCGAGATAATGTAGAGGCAGACCGGTCACATCTGCCAATTTCCTCCCGAAAGTGCTCTTCCCGGCACCGGGACAACCGATGATGATGACTTTCTGCATGATTATTAATTCTGTTAAAATTCAAAAATGAAGTATCGGTTAAAAATACCCTATTTTTAGGTATTTTTTGTGGTGGGTTTCTTTCATAATTTTGCATCGGATAATTTTACAATGAAATTCAGATAACTTACAATGAATTTCAGATAAATTACAACGTAACAAAGGATAATTTATAACGAAACAAAGTATGAAAGAAACTGCAATTTTTTATGGTTCGACGACCGGCAATTGCGAGAGCATTGCACGTCGCATAGCAGAGGCTCTTGGTGTGGATTCATCCTCGGTCTACAGCGCTTCTGAACTTGATGCTGATAAACTTGGCAAGTATGACAACATTCTCCTCGGCTCCTCAACCTGGGGTAGTGGCGATTTGCAGGACGAGTGGTATGATGCCGTCGATATTCTGAAATCTGCCGATCTTGCAGGGAAGACTGTGGCAGTGTTCGGTTGCGGTGATTCCAACGGCTTCAGCACCACATTCTGCGATGCAATGTCAGCTCTTTACGATGCCGCAAAGGGCGCGGGCGCGACTATGGTCGGAGAGGTATCGACGGATGGTTACACGTTTGATGAATCAACCTCTGTTGTCGATGGAAAATTTGTCGGCCTTGCTCTTGACGAGGACAACGAAAGCGATCTGACCGATGCGCGTATCTCGGCTTGGATAGATTCTATTAAACCGATGCTATAACTTCTCCTTGGTCCAGCAGGAGCAAGTCATGGACCATTTGTCGATTGATGTTTATGATTGCGGGAGGAGCAGGGTGGGGCAGCCACCCCGCTCCTCTCTCTGAATTTGTTTAAAGAGGCGTAAGCCGTAAAATAAAAAGGCACAGAACGACAGAAGGTCAGAAGATACAAAAAGATTAATCTCAGTAAATTATACTTCTGTTTCTTTTGTTTATTATGTTCTTTTGTATCTATTTTTTTACGCTGCCCCTTTAAAGAAACAACTTCTGATACTCGCTTTCAAAATTCGGCGTGAAAATGCCTTTGCCCATTGCTTCGGCAATCTCTTCCCGTGACCAGAAACGCCCTCCGTCAAGCTCGTCTGATGGTTGTGGGATGGCGGTGACAACGGTTTTGAAAGCATTGACCATTTCTCTTTCGCGAGAGGATTCAAAAATGTAGCTCTCAATGAATTCCGGCTCGAAATTTTCGAGCCCAAGCTCCTCTTTCGCTTCCCGTCGCAGAGCAGAGGGTATTTCTTCTCCGAAATCCACATGTCCGCCTACGGCTGTGTCCCATTTCCCCGGTTGAATGTCCTTCCATTCAGGGCGTTTCTGTAGATAGAGCCGTCCTTCACGGTCAAACACATGGAGGTGTACCACCGGGTGGAGCAACTTGCTCCCGTCATGGCATTTCCCTCTTGTTGCCGAACCGATCACCTTTCCCGTTTCATCTACGAGCGGAAACAATTCCTGTGCGTTATCTTTGGGCATAGTAGCGTCTTGATTTATGAAATGCCGAGCAGTTCGATTTCGAATATCAAAGTGGATCCACCGGGAATACCGGGCTGATTGAATTTTCCATAGCCCTGTTCAGCGGGGATATAAATTTCCCACTTATCACCGACATGCATCTTTTGCAACGCAATTATCCAGCCCGGAATCAGTTCCCGCAATCGGAATGCGGGTGCGACACCGCCGCGACTGCTGTCGAAAGTCTTACCGTTGATGGTCTTGCCGACATAGTGGGCCACGACGACGCTTCCTCTGTTCGGGGTCGGTCCATCGGTTTTGCCACGCTTGATGACTTTATAGAAAATGCCTTTGTCGAGGGGATACACTCCCTCTTCACGCGACTTTTCCTCAAGCCACGCTTTGTTTTTCTGTATGTATTCCGGTTTTGCCATGTCGCGAAAGAAATAAAAAGTATTTGCGCCCGTCAGCCTCTCCGGGGGTGCGAGAGCCATATAGGGCAGGGTAGAGAAACAAAAAACGCTGATTTTCAGGGCTGTCTCGCGTCTGATAATCAGCGTTTGGTTTTGCGGAGTGAGCGAGATTCGAACTCGCGATACGCTTTTGACGTATACACGCTTTCCAGGCGTGCCTCTTCAGCCACTCGAGCATCACTCCAAAATGGATGTTCCGAGTAATGAATCCGTAGTTGGAAACGATTACGGCTGCAAAGGTAGGTAATTAATTCGGATTGTGCAAATTTTTTTCACGGTGGAATTGATTGCGAACTTTTAAAGTGCTACACCGACGTGGATTGGATTGAAAAAAACGCTGCCCCCATGTCTACTCCAAAAGAAGCCCGACATGGGGACAGTGTCAAAAGTTAATGATTAGTCGGTGGGCTTGACGGCTCACGACGGGATTGAAATTTCAGTCTTAGTTTGCATCCGAATCGCTGTCACCGGTAGCTGTATGGCCTTCACCGGCGGTCAGGGTGTGTTCGCCACGTTCGGAGCTTTTGATAATCTCGGTTGTCAGTTCCTCGGCTCCGGGCGTGTATGTCACACGGATTTCATCGCCTGCGGTGAGTTCCGAATCAATGATAAGCTCGGCGAGTTTGTCTTCAAGATACTTTTGGATGGCTCGTTTGAGCGGACGTGCGCCAAACTGCGAGTCATAGCCTTTCTCGGCAATGAAGTTGCGGGCTTCATCGGAGATATTGAGGATATATCCGAGTTCCTTGACGCGCTTGTTGAAGCCTGCAAGCTCGATGTCGATAATCTTGAAGATGGCATCCTTTGACAGCGGATCAAACATGATGATGTCGTCGATTCGGTTGAGGAATTCGGGGGCGAAAGCCTTGTTGAGAGCCTTGCGCAACACACCTTGGCTATACTCCTTGTCGTCGGCAGGGCGCGAATTGAAACCGATGCCACCGCCGAAGTCTTTGAGTTGGCGAGAACCGATGTTGGAGGTCATGATTATCACAGTGTTCTTGAAGTCGATGCGACGGCCAAGCGAGTCGGTCAGACGGCCTTCGTCCATCACCTGAAGAAGCAGGTTGAACACGTCGGGGTGAGCCTTCTCAATCTCGTCGAGAAGCACGATGGAGTAGGGGTGACGGCGCACTTTCTCCGTTAGCTGACCACCCTCCTCATAACCGACATATCCCGGAGGCGCTCCAACGAGACGCGACACGGTGAATTTTTCCATATATTCACTCATGTCGATGCGGATGAGGGTATCCGAGGAATCAAACATGTATTCCGCGAGCTTCTTTGCAAGGTGAGTCTTACCGACGCCGGTCGGACCGAGGAAGAGGAAGGTGCCGATGGGTTTGTTGGGGTCTTTCAGACCGATGCGGTTGCGCTGGATTGCCTTGACCACCTTCTCGATAGCCGGATCCTGGCCGATGATAAGGCTTTTGAGGGCGGGCGACATCTCTTTGAGTCGTTTGCCTTCGGCCTGTGCCACTCTTTGGACGGGTACGCCTGTCATCATGGCCACGACCTCCGCAACCTTGTCGGCATCGACAGTCTCGCGCATGGCGTTGAGCTGCTCCTCCCATTTGGCTTTCGCTTCCTCAAGCATAGCTTTCAGTTGCTGCTCCTTGTCGCGGTATGAGGCGGCTTTCTCGAAATTCTGCGATTGTGCGGCGCGGAGTTTCTGTGCCGACACCTCCTCGATGTGCTGTTCGAGCTGCTCGATTTCCTTGGGTACAGCGATGTTTGTCACATGCACTCGGCTGCCTGCCTCGTCCATGGCATCAATGGCCTTGTCGGGGAAATTGCGGTCGGAGATGTAGCGCTCGGTGAGCTGCACACATGCGTCAAGTGCCTCCGGCGTATAGTTTACGTTGTGGTGCTCCTCATACTTGTCCTTGATATTGTCAAGGATGATGCGGGTTTCCTCCGAGGTGGTAGGCTCGACCATCACCTTCTGGAAGCGGCGTTCGAGCGCTCCGTCATTCTCGATATTCTTGCGATACTCGTCGAGGGTGGTAGCGCCGATGCACTGTATCTCTCCACGCGCGAGTGCTGGTTTGAGAAGGTTGGCTGCATCCATCGAACCGGCGGCATTTCCCGCGCCGACGATGGTATGGAGCTCGTCGATGAAGAGGATGATGTCCTTGTTCTTCGAAAGCTCGTCGAGGATAGCCTTGATGCGCTCCTCGAACTGTCCGCGATACTTGGTGCCGGCGACGATTGAAGCCATGTCGAGCGACACAACTCTCTTGCCGAAAAGGATACGCGACACCTTGCGCTGCACGATGCGGAGGGCGAGACCTTCGACGATTGCCGATTTGCCGACGCCCGGCTCACCGATGAGCACCGGATTGTTCTTCTTCCTGCGGCTGAGAATCTGGGCGAGACGTTCGATCTCGACATCGCGGCCCACGACCGGGTCGAGGCGGTTTTCCTCGGCGGCAAGTGTCATGTCGTTGCCATATTTGTCAAGCACCGGAGTGTCGTTGCCACGGCGCTGTGCGGTGGTCGCGCCCTGTCTTTTGGCCGATTGCTGGCTCTGGTTGTCCTGTGACTGGCGGGGAGGCATGTCGTCCTCGTCATCATCGCCCGCAAACTCGGCGTTGAGCGCGGTGGGTATATTGGCATCGGTTGCCACGATGCGGTAAAGCGCCTCGTATGATATGCCTGCGCGCTTGAAAGTCTCCATGAATTCGGAATTCTGTGCGTCCGAATTGTGGAAAATTGCGAGCAGGAGGTGGGTTGCGTCCACCTCATTGCTTTTGAGCATACGGGCTTCGAGTACGCTGAGCTTGATGATGCGTCCGGTGAGGTCGCTGAGGCTCACTTCGTTGACGCCGACTGTGCCTTGATACCCGGCATCGGTCGCGGCATTGAAAAGCGCCTTATCGAGATTCTCGCGCAGCTCGTAGGCCGACGCGCCTTTGGCCGCGCGGTCTATAAGTCGGGCCGGCTCCCCCTCCATGTCTGTCAGGAGTGACAGCAGGATGTGCTCGGGCATGACATAGCGGTTGTTGTGCCGGGCTGCCTGGCGGGGTGAATCGGAGATTATTTCCTTGAATTTTCGTGAATAAACTGTGTCCATCTTGATTGTACCTTTCTTTGTTAAGTGGTGAACTTTCCCGGCCTTGACTGCGGGGACATCGCGCTTGCAGGCCGGTTGGGAGAGATGATGAATTGCTGTGTCGTAGATGCTGACGCAAGAGTCGGCTTTAGGCCGTTTGGACAGTCCCGACATAGCTTTCTACTATCAAAAACTATGCCAAAGTCTGCCACTTTCTTCTAATAACAATTAAAAAACATTTCTTGATGTGCAAAGATACGATTTTTGCAAAATATTTCTTACCTTTGTCGGGAAAAATCCTTTTGTGATTTCTCGGACTACACATTATTAATATAGTAAGAAGATAAGTTTTTAAAGGGGTTGTTGGCCGTCGGAGCTTTCCTTCGGATTCAGCGCCTCCGTATTGAAAAAGCTATGATTGAAGAAGATCGCATTATCAAGATCAATATCGAGAACGAGATGAAGAGCGCCTATATCGACTATTCGATGTCGGTCATCGTCTCGCGAGCCTTGCCTGACGTGCGCGACGGACTCAAGCCCGTTCACCGCCGTGTGCTTTTTGGAATGAATGAGATGGGCAACACCTCCGACCGTGCCCACAAGAAATCCGCAAACTGTGTCGGTGAGGTCATGGGTAAGTATCACCCCCATGGCGACTCGTCGATTTACGGCACTGTAGTCCGCCTTGCCCAGCCCTGGGCCATGCGTTACACTCTTGTGGACGGTCACGGCAACTTCGGTTCTGTCGACGGCGACGGAGCTGCTGCGATGCGTTACACCGAGGTGCGTCTCGACAAACTTGGCGAAGAAATGCTTGCCGATATTGACAGCGATACTGTTGATTTCCAGCGCAACTACGATAACACCCGCGACGAGCCTGTGGTGCTTCCGACCCGTTTCCCCAACCTCCTTGTCAACGGAGCTTCGGGTATCGCCGTCGGTATGGCTACCAATATGCCTACCCACAACCTCGCCGAGTCCATCAACGCATGTATGGCCTACATCGACAATCCCGAGATTGATGTCGAAGGCCTCATGAAATACATTCCCGCTCCTGACTTCCCCACCGGCGGTACCATCTATGGCTACAACGGCGTGAAGGAAGCCTACGAGACAGGCCGTGGCCGTGTCGTCATCCGTTCGAAGGCTGAAATCGAGGTTGAGGATAACCACGAGAATATAATTGTCACCGAGATTCCCTATGGTGTCAACAAGGCTGAGCTTATCGCCTATATCGCGCAGCTCGTCAACGACAAGAAGCTCGACGGCATTGCCGACATCAACGATGAGAGTAACTACAAGGGTATGCGTATCGTCATCAAGCTCAAGAGCGATGCCAACGCAAGTGTAGTTCTCAACAAGCTCTACAAGATGACCCAGATGCAGGCCTCGTTCAGTGTCAACAACGTGGCTCTCGTCAACGGTCGTCCCAAGACACTGAATCTCAAGGAACTCATCGGCGAGTTCGTGAAGCATCGCCACGAGGTCGTCATCCGTCGCACTCAGTTTGAGCTCAACAAGGCCCAGGAGCGTGCCCACATCCTCGAAGGTCTCATCATCGCTTCGCAGAACATCGACGAGGTCATCAAGATTATCCGTGCTGCATCCGACACCCAGGGTGCCCGCGAGGCTCTTAAGGAGCGTTTCGGCCTGACCGACCCACAGACTGCCGCCATCGTCGAGATGCGTCTGCGTCAGCTCACCGGACTGGAGCAGGACAAACTCCGCAACGAATACGAAGCTCTCGAAAAGGAAATCGCACGTCTCGAACTCATCCTTTCCGACGAACACACCTGCCGTGAGCTCATCAAGTCCGAACTCATGGAGGTCCGCGACAAATACGGCGACGCCCGCCGCACCGACATCGACTACACGGCCGGTGACTTCAACGCCGAGGACTTCTATGCCGACGATGACATGATTATCACCATCTCTCACCTCGGCTACATCAAGCGCACACAGCTCAGCGAATTCCGTGCGCAGAACCGTGGTGGAGTAGGTGCCAAGGGTTCCGATACCCGCAATGAGGACTTCATCGAGCATATCTATCCCGCCTCGATGCACAACTACATGCTCTTCTTCACCCAGAAGGGTCGCTGCTACTGGCTTAAGGTCTACGAGATTCCCGAGGGTGCCAAGAACTCCAAGGGACGTGCCATCCAGAATATGCTCAACATCGAGTCGGATGATTCGGTCAAGGCATTCATCTGCACCAAGTCGCTCGGCGATGCAGACTTTGTCCGCACCCACAACCTCGTGTTCGCCACCAAGAAGGGTGTCATCAAGAAGACACGCCTCGAAGCCTACTCGCGTCCCCGCGCCCGCGGTGTCAACGCAATCATCATCCGTGAGGACGACGAACTCCTCAGCGTTGAGATGACCGACGGCAACAGCGAGATTCTCCTCGCCAACCGTAATGGCCGTGCCATCCGCTTCCCCGAGAACAAGGTCCGCGAGATGGGCCGTATGTCCACCGGTGTGCGCGGCATGACCCTCGACGGCGAAGACGATGAGGTTGTAGGCATGATCTGTATGCCCGAAGGCACCACCAACGATGTCATGGTTCTCAGTGAGCGCGGCTATGGTAAGCGCACTCCGCTCGACACTGAGATTACAAATGCCGATGGCGTGACTGAGAAAGTTCCCGTCTACCGTGTCACCAACCGTGGCGGTAAGGGTGTCCGCACAATGAATATCACCGAGAAGACCGGCCGTCTGGTTGCCATCGAAAGTGTCAACGACGACAATGACCTTGTCATCATCAACAAGAGCGGTATCACCCTCCGCATCCACGTTGCCGACATCCGTGTGCAGGGACGTGCCACCCAGGGTGTCCGTATCATCAACCTTGAAAAGCGCAACGACACCATCGCGTCTGTCTGCTGCGTCGATTCCGATCCAGAGGAAGAGGTCGAGCAGGTAGAGGCTCAGGAACTCGCCCCCGAACTTCCCGAGGATGAACTTCTCGAAGTCGAGGAAATCGACGAGGAGGTGATTGATGATGATGCCGACGCAGAGTCGGAGGCCGCTGATGACACCGAAGAGTGATAATCTCCATATTTCTGCTATTCAGACAGATTAAACAACAGCAAAACTATTAATACCAAAAAAATACTTATTTCTATTATGAAAAAAATCTGCGTCTTAACCGTTGGGCTTTTCGCAGCCGCTTCCATGACCGCCCAGGTGGCCGTGGTCAAAGAAGCTGAAAAGGCGTTCAAGAGCGCTGACAGCTATGCTGCCTATCAGAAGGCTCTCAATGTGATCACACCTGCATTCTCAAACCCTGAAACTGACAAGGATGCCCAGACCTACTGGATTCCCGGTAAGGCAGGCTTCAAACTCTACGACGACCTTTTTGCAAAGAAGACTTTCGGACAGGACGTGAACCTCATCGACATGAGCAACGCTCTTCTCGATGGCTACACCTACGGCATGAAGGCCCTCTCTCTCGACACCATTGTTGATGCCAAGGGAAAGCAGAAAACCAAATTCTCGAAGGACATCGTCAGCCAGATTGCAGGTCATGCCAACGACTTCCTCAATGCCGGTGCCGCTTACTGGGAAGCTCATGACTACAAGAAAGCCTACGAGGCATTCAACGACTATCTCGTAATCCCCGGTAACCCCCGTCTCGGCAAGAACGCTCCCGCCGCACTTCCCGATTCGACCGCAACTCAGATTCTCTACAACTGCGCACTCGCTGCATGGCAGGCTGAGATGCTCCCCGAAGCAGCCGCTTCGTTCGACGAGCTCATCGCCAAGGGCTATGACGATGCCAACGCCTACGACTATGCCTACAGCGTAGCATACCAGATGCAGGATGAGCCCCGCAAGCTCAGCTACTCTCAGGCTGCCCTCGACAAGTTCGGCACCTCTGATCCCAAGTTCCTCCAGCGTCTCGTCAACAGCTACATCGAGAGCAAGGATTTCGACAAGGCGACCACAATGCTCAACAATGCCATTGCCGCTGATCCCAACAATGCCGCCTACTATCTCTCGCTCGGTGTGCTCCGTGAGCAGCAGAACGATTTCAACGGTGCCAAGGAAGCCTACGAGAAGGCTGTGTCAATCGATCCCGAAAGCGCGATCAACAACCTCTACTATGGCCGTATGCTCGTGCAGCAGTACAATGACCTCGATCAGGCAGCAGCCAACATGTCGCAGCAGGAATACAATAAGTACAACTTCGAGACCATGCGCCCCATCATCCTTGAGGCCGTCAAGTATCTCGAAAAAGCTTATCAGCTTGACAATGACCAGACTGATGCTCTCCGTTACCTCAAGAACATCTACTATGTTCTCAATGACGGCGACAACCTCCTCCGCGTCGAAGGTCTCCTCGGCAAGTAATATTGGATCCTGACAATCGCTGAGAAATTGTTTGAAATAAATTTTTAAGCAGTTACCGAATAAGCCGTGGCCTCAAACCGAATTCGCTTCGGTGACGCCACGGCTTTTTTGTCACCTGCATTCAGAATTCTTTAAACATGACATCAAACCCT
This sequence comes from uncultured Duncaniella sp., assembly GCF_910577345.1. Lineage (GTDB taxonomy): Bacteria > Bacteroidota > Bacteroidia > Bacteroidales > Muribaculaceae > Duncaniella. The sequence goes on along the minus strand of NZ_CAJTMT010000003.1, from coordinate 160,520 downwards.
TCGACAATCTCGACTTTAGAGCAGTTTGACGGTGCGCTGAGCGCGTGCCGCACAGTTTTTGTCAATAAACTCGTTGACTACGGAGCCTCATGGCGCATCATGCGTCCCCGCTCAATCACTGACCAGCTTTACATCAAGGCCAAGCGCATCCGCACTCTCGAAGAGGGGGAGGCGATGGTCAACGAAGGTATCCTGGGTGAATTCATGGCCATTGTCAACTACGGCCTCATCGGTCTCATTCAGCTTGAACTCGGCTATGCCGATGAATCGGACATCACCGCAGAGACAGCCATAGAGCTGTATGACCGCTACGCTTCCGGTTCGCGCGCCCTGATGGCTGCCAAGACCCATGACTATGGCGACGCATGGCGTGGCATGAGAGTCAACTCCTACACCGATTTCATCCTCACCAAGCTTCAGCGCGTCAAGGAGATTGAAGGCAACGGCGGTGCGACAACCGTTTCCGAGGGTATAGATTCCAACTACATGGATATTATAAATTATGCCGTCTTCGCCATCATCAAACTTACCGAGCAAGCGTGATGTGATTTATCATCCTGCTCTTGTATGGTTGTTCCGTATTCTTGTCGGAGCGACCTTTATCGTTTCAGGCTTTGCCAAAAGCATAGACCCCTGGGGCAGTTTCTATAAGATTTCCGAGTATCTCGACGTGTGGGGTTGGGACATACCCCACGCTCTTGTGGTGCTGGGCGCGTTTGCGCTCGGATGTTCGGAATTCGTCCTCGGCTGTCTGCTCTTCTTCGGTTGTTACCGCAGGGTGGGGGTATGGCTCATGATGCTCATGATGTGCTTCATGCTTCCGCTGACCCTTTATATCGCTATTGCCAGCCCTGTGGCTGACTGCGGATGTTTCGGTGATTTCCTTGTCATCTCCAACAATGCCACCTTTGTCAAGAATATTTTCCTGACACTGATGCTCGTCTATCTCATCATGTTCAATGCGCGCGTCGAGGGCCTTTTTGTCCCTTACGTCCAATGGGTGATAGGCGGTCTGCTCTCGCTCTACATATTTATAGTATCACTGATTGGCTTCAATGTCCAGCCGATGATTGATTTCCGTCGGTTCGCACCCGAAACCTCTCTGATTCCCGACGATTCGGAAAGTTCGGATGAGGATGATGTTGACTATGAGTTCATTTATGAGAAAGATGGCCGTGAGGAGACATTCTCAATAGATAATCTTCCGGATTCAACATGGACTTTCGTTGACCGTAAGGTCATCGGCGGCGATGAGGCTCTTTCCGACGGCTTTTCGGTAATTGTTGATGATGAGGATATTGCAGCGGATATAATTGATCCGGACAATGACCAATTTCTCGTGACAATTCCGGATCTTGAGGCGGTTGACCTTTCATATACCTACCTTCTCAACGAGCTCAACGACTATATCACTGAAAGAGGTGGCACTATGGTGGCCCTTGTTAACGGTGATGAGAAGGGCATCGACTGGTGGAAGGATATTTCAATGGCGTCATATCCCATCTACAGTGCCGAGCCGACAATGATAAAGGAGCTTGCGCGCGGTTATGCAGCCATAATTTATCTTCACAAGGGACAGGTGAAATGGAAGCGGACACTGTCGTCAATTTCATATTCGACCGTCACCGATACCCCTGCCCCCGAACTTCTCAACGCCCTTGACCCCGAGCCGAGATACTATCTCAATCTCCTGACATTGTTCTTCGGCGGTGTGATTTTTGTCATCATGGTGCTTGACAGAAGCGGCCGGCTTGTCTCATGGCACATCCGCCGTCGCAAATCCAAACGAGTTCGACAATCATCCGCAAAGAAAACGCCTGAAGATACTGCTGCCGTCTCCACTGACAATGTTGATTCGACTGCGGCGGCAGATACGGATTCAAAGGATTCTGAGCAATTGTCGAAATGACATTTGAAAGCCTATCCGGCTGGTGAGCATACGCGCTAAAGCTCATTCATCAAAATGGTGCTGTATCAGAATTCAATATTTCCGTTTTTTGATACAGAAGTAAAAAAGTGCATAAGAAACAAAAGATATATTTTTCTGTAGGATTGATAGTTACCTTCATATTCTTTATTGAAAAAATTCTTTTGTTTCTTATGCTCTTTTGTGCTTTTGTATCTCTTGTGTCGATTTGATACAGTTGCGTGGGACATATAAGTTGCAACTTTAAACCATCTCGGGTTGTTAAGAAAAATATAGATTCTTAACAACCCGTCATCACTTATATAGATAGTTATGTCAACCCACGCTTCAGATCATGATCGCAAAGTCGATCTCAATCCGTCCGACTTTGAGTCGGGTGGTTTCGCCCACCATATTTTCTACTCCGCACGGCAGGCCCTACGGCATCACGCCACGGGTGGCAATATCCTTATCCTTGCTACCGTCTGTGCCCTTGTCGTCGCAAATATCCCCGGAATAAACACCCTTTACTCCGATTTCTGGAATCAGGAGATGCGCCTGCAGGTCGGGGATTTCAATATCTTCTCCCATGCCGGACACCCCATGACTGTCCTGCAGTTCATCAACGATGCCCTCATGGCATTGTTCTTCTTCACAATCGGTCTTGAGATCAAGCGTGAGGTGCTGGTCGGTGAGCTATCGTCGTTCCGTCAGGCCCTCCTTCCAATCATGGGAGCTATCGGCGGCATGATATTTCCGGTCGGACTTTTCATCCTCCTTTCGCTCGGAACTGACTATATCGACGGAGCTGCAATCCCGATGGCAACGGACATTGCCTTCTCTTTAGGAGTGCTTGCCATACTCGGGTCGCGCGTCCCACTCTCGCTGAAAATATTCCTGACAACTCTTGCCGTCGTGGACGACATCGGCGGTATCATCGTCATCGCCGCTTTCTATTCAACCCATATTGACCTCGCCTTCATCGGCTATGCAGCGATTGGGCTTGCCATTCTTATCGTCGGCGGTGGTTTGATGAAGATTCAGAGCAAGATTTTCTATGTTCTGGTCGGCGGTGTCGTCTGGTTCTTCGTCCTCAATTCAGGCATACACCCGACCATCGCCGGTGTGCTCATAGCTTTCTGTGTGCCCTCGGTTCCCGTGTACGCTCCCGGTAAATATGTCAAGATAATCCGCAGTTCAATCCGTCATTTCAACGAGGCTGACGATGAGGAACTTGGCCAGGGTAAACTCCTCAACCATGAGGAGATGGACTGGTTGAAGAAAATCGAGAGCGCGTCGGATAAGGTCATCTCTCCGTTGCAGGATCTTGAAGACTCGCTCCATCCGGTGGTCAACTATCTCATCATCCCGCTTTTTGCCTTTGCAAATGCCGGAATCTATCTGCTCGACATGAATCCTGTCACCATCATTTCCGGGATAAGCCTTGCCATCATTGTCGGTCTGGTTGTCGGTAAGTTTGTCGGTATCTTCCTCTTCTCATGGCTCACTGTCAAACTGCGTTTGGCTCCGATGCCCGACCATTCCAACTGGAAGATGATCGGTGCAGTCTCGATGCTCGGCGGTATCGGTTTCACCGTTTCGCTCTTCATTGCCAACCTCTCGTTTGGCGACGGTGGTCCGGCCGAGCTGGCTCTCCTCAATGATGCCAAACTGGGCATTGTGGCCGGTTCACTGATTGCCGGATTGCTGGGCTACGTCCTTCTCTCTCGTTTCCTGCCCGCAGCTTCGCAGGACGATGAACCGGAGGAGGAATAAGCAACCTGCAATATGCCGTGTCGTGTCCCAAGCCCTCTAAAGGCTTTTTAACCTTTTAAATATGATGGCAATGTGTTGCGATTAAAGAATTATTTCATTAATTTTGCACGTTGATAAGAATAAGGAAAATAACTCTTTATAAATACACATTCGAAATGACTATCGATCAGTACAATTTCAACGGCAAAAAAGCCATTGTCCGCGTGGACTTTAACGTACCTCTGGACGAAAACGGTAACATTACCGACGACACCCGTATCCGTGGCGCTCTCCCCACTCTCAAGAAGATTCTTGCCGATGGTGGCAGCCTCATCATCATGAGCCACATGGGCAAGCCCAAAGGCAAAGTCAACCCCAAGATGTCTCTTGCTCAGATTAAGGATACAGTAGGTAAGTATCTCGGAACAGAAGTACAGTTTGCCGAAGATTGCGCAAAGGCTGCCGAACAGGCCGCTAACCTTAAGCCCGGCGAAGTTCTCCTTCTCGAAAACCTTCGTTTCCACCCCGAGGAAGAGGGCAAGCCTGTCGGCATCGACAAGGAAGATCCCGCCTACGATGCAGCCAAGAAGGAAATGAAGGAGCGTCAGAAGGAATTCGCAAAGACTCTCGCTTCGTATGCTGACGTTTATGTGAACGACGCCTTCGGTACAGCTCACCGCCGCCACGCTTCAACTGCCGTAATCGCTGATTACTTCGACAATGATTCAAAGATGCTCGGCTACCTCATGGAGAAGGAAGTCAACGCTGTCGATGCTATCCTCAAGGATATCAAGCGCCCCTTCACCGCTATCATGGGTGGCTCGAAGGTTTCTACCAAGATCGGCATCATCGAGAACCTCATGGACAAGGTCGACAACCTCATCCTCTGTGGCGGTATGACCTATACTTTCGCCAAGGCCAAGGGTGGCAAAGTCGGCAAGTCAATCTGCGAGAACGATAAGCTCGACCTCGCTCTCGACATCATCAAGAAGGCTGAGGAGAAGGGTGTGAACCTCGTTCTCGGTACTGACTGTGTTGCCGGTGACGACTTCAGCAACGATGCCAACACAATGGTTGTATCCTGTATGGACATCCCCGAAGAGTGGGAAGGTCTCGACGCAGGTCCTGTGACCCGCGAGCTCTTCGCAAACGCCATCAAGGGTGCCAAGACTATCCTTTGGAACGGTCCTGCAGGCGTGTTTGAATTCGACAACTTCGCTGCCGGTTCACGCGCTATCGCCGACGCTATCGTAGAGGCGACCGAAAACGGTGCTTTCTCTCTCGTGGGTGGTGGTGACTCTGTTGCCTGCATCAACAAGTTTGGTCTCGCTGACAAGGTTAGCTATGTTTCAACCGGTGGTGGTGCCCTCCTTGAAGCTATCGAAGGCAAGGAGCTCCCCGGCATCGCAGCTATCCGTGGTTCTGAAAAATAATTGTCCGCTTACGGCTTAGACAAGCCGTGATGCAGATTGTGCCCGCTATTTGACGGACACAATACGGACAAATGACAACAAGGACAGAAGCAATATGTCGTTTCCCCCGACATGGCTTCTGTCCTTTTCCCATTCCATATCCAACCGCAGAAACATACAAGTATGATGAGACGTAAGGAAACCATCCGTGTCGAGAATCTGGTGACAGGCTATCACGACAAGCATCGCAGGATTGTTGTGACCGACGGCATTGATGCTTCGCTTTTTTCAGGCGAACTGACCTGTCTGCTCGGACCGAACGGTGCGGGTAAATCCACTCTGTTGAAGACTCTTTCCGCTTTCATCCCTCCGCTTGCAGGACGGATTGTTATCGAGGGCCGTGACCTCGCTGACTATTCCGATAGTGACCTTGCAAAAGTCATCGGCGTGGTGCTGACGGAGCGTATAAATCTCAGCAACATGTCGGTGGAGGAACTCGTCGGTATGGGCCGCAGTCCCTACACCGGATTCTGGGGCGCGTTGACTGAGCATGACCGCAGTATTGTGGACGAGGCTATCTCATTGGTACGCATAAACGAGCTTCGCCACAGGATGGTCAATACTCTCAGCGATGGCGAACGCCAGAAGGTGATGATTGCCAAAGCTCTCGCGCAGGAGACCCCGATAATCTTTCTTGACGAGCCTACAGCCTTTCTCGACTATCCGAGCAAGGTGGAAATCATGCAGCTACTTCAGGAACTCTCACGCGTTAAGGACAAGACTGTTTTCCTCTCCACCCATGACCTTGAACTTGCCTTGCAGATTGCTGATAAGATATGGTTGATTGATAAGAAACACGGCGTGGAGATTGGCACACCGGAGGATCTTGCGCTCGACGGCCAGATGGGACGGTATTTTGAGCGCGACGGCATCGTTTTCGACCTTGATACCGGTCTGTTCAGAATCAACAACCGCCTTGACCGTAAAATCTCACTTTCAGGCGATGGTTGCCGCTATAATCTCGTGAAGAAAGCTCTTGCCCGTTGCGGAGTTGAAGCTGTTAATCCCGGCGAAAGTGAGGAGATTATAGAGATAAAAGGCAACGCATATTTATTTAACGGACGCGAACTCCACACAGTGGAGGAGCTTATTGATGCAGTGACGAAAACCGAAAAATATCAACCATGAGAAGAATCTATACGCGCACAGGTGATATGGGCACAACTGCTATCAACGGCAAAATCAGGGTGCCCAAAACCGATATAAGAATCGAGGCAAACGGCACTCTCGACGAACTTAATGTGGCCATCGGCATTGTCCGCACCTTCCTTCCGGGCGACCATGAATGGCAAACGTCGCTGAAGGATATTCAGATGAATCTCATGACCGTCATGAGTCTTGTAGCAACACGGAGTGATATGCGCGACGCAAACCCAAATTCCCTTCCTGCAAGTTTGGTCGACGATACGGAAGCATTGATTGACAGCATTGCAGCCTCATGTCCGGTCGCCGAAAACTTCATCTTGCCCGGTGGAAGCGGACCGTCAGCCTTCCTGCACCAGTGCAGGGTGACAGCCCGCCGAGCAGAGCGCCGTCTGTGGGCTTTACATGAAACTGACCCGCTCCCGGCCGACATCCTCCGTTATGTCAACCGCCTTTCAGACCTCTTCTTCATCATGGCCCGCACATCGCTCCTTACCTCCTCCCTCCAAGAAGAACCCTGGCGCCCCTTCGCCTACAAACGCCACCCCACCGGCAATCCCTGAAAGGGTAGAGAGCAATTTTATAGTATCTTTTCTATATCAATGTAGCAAGATTGCTAACTTACTTATGGTATGAGATGAAAGAAGGATTGGAATCCTCGCAAGCATTACTTGCTGATTTCAAAACGTTCTTCGAACTTTAAGGCAGACATATCTTGGCCTGAATAATTCTATCCGTTAGAGAGAATCTGTAAGAAATGGATAATTCATTTTTTCTAAAGAAAGATAAGAATCGGTTAGAATAAAATTTAACACGGTTTAAACTCACATCGGTGTAGATATAAATTGCATGAAATTATAAAATGAACATGCTGCAAATTTTATTTCAATCACGGCGGAAGAGGTCGCGGGTATAGACTTTGGAGCTGACATCATCGAGAATCGAATCGTAGCGGTTGGCGACGATGGCATTGGACAGCCGTTTGAATTCATCGAGGTCATTTACGATGCGTGAGCCAAAGAATGTGGTTCCGTCCGCAAGAGCGGGTTCATAGATAATCACTTGAGCGCCTTTAGCCTTGATGCGCTTCATCACTCCCTGAATCGACGATTGACGGAAATTGTCGGAATTGGACTTCATCGTAAGACGGTAGACTCCTATCACGCAATTTCCTTCGGATGAGTTAAGTTTTGAGTTGTCAGTTGTGAGTTTTGAGTTGTCAGACTTGCATTGTGCATCATGCATCGTGTATTGAACATTGTCCGAATAGTCATACCATCCGGCCATTTTAAGGACTTGATCGGCAATGAAGTCTTTGCGTGTGCGGTTGCTCTCCACGATTGCTGTCATCATATTCTGTGGGACCTCCGCATAGTTGGCGAGAAGCTGTTTGGTGTCTTTAGGAAGGCAGTAGCCACCGTATCCGAAGGAGGGATTGTTGTAGTGTGATCCTATTCGTGGGTCAAGTCCTACACCTTCAATGATGGCTTGTGAGTCGAGCCCCTTGACTTCGGCATAAGTGTCGAGCTCGTTGAAGTAGCTGACACGGAGTGCAAGATAGGTGTTGGCAAAGAGCTTTACGGCTTCAGCCTCCTTCATTCCCATAAAAAGGGTGGGAATCTCTTCCTTTATGGCTCCTTGCTGCAGGAGCGAGGCGAAAATTTTGGCTTGTTGCTGAAGGTGTGGAAGGTCGGCAAGACGTTTGATGGCCTCGTTTTCCTCATCGAATCGGTCATCAGCTATGACTTTGGGCACTCCGAGGATTATGCGTGAAGGGTAGAGATTGTCGTAGAGGGCTTTGCTCTCGCGAAGGAATTCGGGCGAGAAGAGCAGATTTAACCGTGAAACTCCTTTGGCTGCATATTTTGCGTAGAGGCTCCGGCAATAGCCTACCGGGACAGTGGATTTTATAATCATCGTGGCTTGAGGATTCACACGGAGTACGCTGTCAATCACCTCCTCGATATGGTGGGTATCGAAATAGTTTGTTACGGGGTCATAGTTGGTCGGGACAGCGATGACGATGAAATCGGCGTTACTGTAAGCCGTGTCGCCGTCAAGAGTCGCTTTCAGATTGAGCTGTTTCTCCGCGAGATAGCTGACGATATAATCGTCTTGGATAGGGGAGATGCGTGAGTTGATCTTGTCAACTTTCTCAGGAATGACATCAACGGCTGTGACATGATTGTGCTGAGAGAGGAGCACCGCAATACTGAGTCCGACGTAGCCTGTGCCGGCAACTGCTATTTCGTAAGGTTTCACGATTTGGATGTGATTAGAATTACTTATTTATGAACATGGGGACAATCGGGTTATTCTCTGAGAAAGCCCGATTGCCACCATGTCTTGGTCCGATAAGAGAGAAGTCAGCAGGGAATGTCCCTGTGACTTTAGAGTATAACGGAGAAAAGTCAGCGATTCTTGTACATGTCGTCGTAATATTTCTCGTAGTCGCCGGAGGTGATGTTGTCCATCCAGTCCTGATTGTCGAGATACCAGCGGACGGTCTTCTCGATGCCTTCCTCGAACTGGAGCGAGGGCTCCCAACCGAGTTCGCGCTGGAGTTTGCGGGAATCGATGGCGTAGCGCATGTCGTGGCCGAGGCGGTCGGTGACGTAGGTGATGAGCTCGTCGCTGTAGCCTTCGGGGTTACCGAGGAGACGGTCAACGGTCTTGATGATGACACGGATGATGTCGATGTTCTTCCATTCGTTGAAGCCACCGATGTTATAGGTCTCGGCAATCTTGCCTTCGTGGAAGATGGTGTCGATTGCACGGGCGTGGTCAACGACATAGAGCCAGTCGCGCACGTTCTCGCCCTTTCCATAGACCGGCAGCGGTTTGCGGTGACGGATATTGTTGATGAACAGCGGAATGAGCTTTTCGGGGAACTGGTAGGGACCGTAGTTGTTGGAACAGTTGGTCACGATGGTGGGCATTCCGTATGTGTCATGATAGGCACGGACGAAGTGGTCGGATGATGCCTTGGATGCCGAGTAGGGGGAATGGGGATTGTATTTTGTGGTCTCGAGGAAGAACTCCGTGCCGTAGGCATGGTGGTGTTCCGAAGAGGCGGCTGTAGTGAAGGGAGATTCGATTCCTTCGGGATTGGTGAGCTCGAGCGCACCATACACCTCGTCGGTAGAGATGTGGTAGAAACGCTTACCCTCATATTTCTCGGGAAGCGACTCCCAATATTCTTTTGCTGCCTGAAGGAGGGCGAGTGTGCCCATGACGTTTGTGCGGGCAAATGTAAACGGATCTTTGATGGAACGGTCGACATGGCTCTCGGCTGCGAGATGGATGATACCGTCTATCTTGTATTCGCTGATGATACGGCGCATCTCGTCGAGATCTGCGATGTCGGCACGCACGAAGGTGTAGTTGGGACGGTCCTCAATGTCCTTGAGGTTGGCAAGATTACCGGCGTAGGTGAGCTTGTCGAGGTTGACGATGTGGTAGTCGGGATATTTGTTGACGAACAGGCGCACGACGTGTGAGCCGATGAATCCGGCACCGCCGGTGATAAGTATGTTGTGTGGCATAAGTTATTAGTTGTCAGTTGTCAGTTTTGAGTTGTGAGTTTTAAGTTGTGAGTTTTAAGTTGTGAGTTGTGAGCAGTTAGTCTTCAGTCTTTAGTTTTATCCATCAGTGATAAGCTAAAAACTCAAAACTAACAACTCAAAACTCAAAAAACTAACAACTCCCCAAATTCTTGATGCAGACTTTGAGTGAGTCGGTCCAGTAAGGAATCTTACGGCCGAAGGTGTTTTTGAATTTTGTCTTGTCGAGGACAGAGTAAGAGGGGCGCACTACGGGCGATGGGAACTCGTCGGAGTGGCATGGCTGGATGTCGCACGCGGTGTTACCGGCATAGTCGGCAATCATTTTGGTAAAGTCGTACCAGGAGCAGACACCCTCGTTCGAGAAATGGTAGATACCCTCGTTGCCTTCCATCTTGCGGTTCTCGATGATGTCAAAGATGGCATCGGCAAGATCGAGCGCGTAGGTCGGTGTTCCGGCCTGGTCAAATACCACCTTCAGCTCCGGTTTGGTAGAAGTGAGTGTCAGCATGGTTTTCAAGAAGTTCTTGCCGAATTCGGAATAGAGCCATGCGGTACGGAGGACGATGGCCTTCACACCGGATTTCTCAATCTCCTGCTCGCCGTGGAGTTTTGTGAGACCGTAGACGCCTGTCGGGTTGGCCGGTTCATCCTCAGTGCGGGGAGTGTTGCCCTTCGAGCCACCGAAAACATAGTCGGTGGATACGTGGATGAGTGTGCCGCCATTTGCCTTGACTGCATCCGCAAGGTTGCGGACAGCCTTGGCATTGAGAACCTCAGCAAACTCGGCATCGCTCTCAGCCTTGTCGACATTGGTGTAGGCCGCGCAGTTGACAATCACGTTTATATCGTTGTCCTTCACCATCTTCGCAACCGCTGCGGCATCGGTGATGTCGAGCTCGGCAACATCGGTGAAAATGTATTTATCCTTTGAATCCTTGGAGACGAGGCGCATCTCATTGCCGAGCTGGCCGTTGGCTCCTGTCACAAGTATGTTCACTTTATTTAATTCATGATGCACAATGCATGATGCGAAATCTGCATTGGCTATGGTTATTAATACAAATCAATATTATAATCGAAGGGAGAGTCGAAGTCGGCAAGGATGGCATGGCGCATATCCTTTTCCGAGAGGATTGCCTTGGCGGGGTCGATACGCCAGTCAATGCCGAGGGAACTGTCGGTGATGGCGATACCGCCGTCGGCCTGCGGGGCGTAATAGTTGTCGCACTTATACTGGAACACGGCGACATCCGATAGCACTGCAAATCCGTGGGCGAAACCGCGCGGCACGAAGAACTGGCGGTGGTTTTCCTCGGTCAGTTCGACAGCCACATGCTGTCCGTAGGTCGGTGAACCTTTGCGTATGTCGACAGCAACGTCGAGCACGGCACCGCGCACGCAACGCACGAGTTTGGACTGTGTGAAGGGCGGACGCTGGAAATGGAGTCCGCGCATCACTCCGTAGGTCGAGCAGGATTCATTGTCCTGCACAAAGTCCACTGGGCGGACTTTCTCGTCAAATTCTTTTTTCGAATAGCTCTCGAAGAAATATCCCCGGGAGTCGGTGAAAATGCGCGGCTCAATGATTACCACGCCTTCTATAGCGGTTTTGATTACTTCCATGAGTGGATTGCGGTTGGGTTGGGGAGGAGATACATAAGAACAAAAGGGCAAAAGGAACAGAAGTTTTTGATTATCATCAGTAATCCCGGACTTGTTTTTTATCCTTGAATTTCCGGCAGATTCCCATTGGAGTCGTCCCGAAATTCAGAATCAGACCATCGTGGATTCCGGTTGCCCTCAGATAGTTCACAAGTTGATATTCATGAGCCGGAATGATAGTGTCGCAGACTTTTAATTCGACAATTACGCGACGGTCCACAATCAGATCTGCGCGGTATTTACCGACGTTTACACCTTTATAGACCACATTGAGCGCCACTTCCTTTTCGGTCATGATGCCCTTAAGCTTAAGCTCATGAATCAAGGCATTTTGATATACCGTTTCAAGAAATCCTGTCCCGAGGCCGCGCTTGACCTCAAAAGCACAATCAATGATTAACTTTATTAAATCTTCAGTTCCCATGACCAATTGTTTTTACAAAGATATGAAAACTTATTGAGTTAGCCACATTGATGTGAGGGTTTCAACAGTCAAAAAAAATCTTATGTCACTTTTGGTCTTTTGTCCTTTTGTATCCCAAAAAACGATTAATCAAGATTCGGGTTATCGGTGCGGTCCATTTCTTCAACAACTTTCATGAGATACTGACCGTATTGATTTTTTAGCATTGGTTTTGCGATTTCAATCATGCGTTCGCGGGAAATCCAGCCCTGACGATAGGCAATCCCTTCGAGGCAAGCGATTTTCAGCCCCTGACGTTTTTCAAGGACCTCCACATAGATTGAAGCCTCGGCGAGAGAATCGTGTGTACCGGTATCGAGCCATGCAAAACCGCGCGGGAGCGTCTGCACCTTCAGTTCGCCATCCTTCAGAAACTCCTGATTGACAGTGGTGATTTCAAGCTCGCCACGCGCCGAAGGCTTGATACGAGCCGCCACGTCGACAACCTTGTTGGGATAGAAATAGAGGCCCACGACAGCATAGTTCGACTTCGGATGCTCAGGCTTCTCCTCAATCGACAGACAGTTGCCCTCCTTGTCAAACTCAGCCACACCGTAGCGCTCGGGATCATCCACCCAGTAGCCGAAAACAGTGGCCTTCCCATCCTTCTCGGCTGCCTCTACAGAATTCTTCAATACGGCTGAAAAACCGGCTCCGTGGAAGATATTGTCGCCGAGGACAAGACAGGCCGCGTCATCGCCGATAAATTCCTTGCCGATAATAAAGGCCTGCGCCAGACCGTCGGGCGAAGGCTGCTCGGCGTATGTGAACTTCACTCCATAGTCCGCACCATCGCCGAGGAGACGACGGAAACCGGGGAGATCGTTAGGGGTCGAGATGATGAGAATGTCGCGAATCCCGGCCAACATGAGGGTCGAGATCGGATAATACACCATCGGTTTGTCAAAAATTGGCAACATTTGTTTGCTTACCCCCTTGGTTATAGGATAGAGACGTGTGCCGGACCCACCGGCAAGGACGATTCCTTTCATATTGATTTTATTGTTGTTTTGCTACTTTAGTTTTAAATGTATCCCAAGTGAACAGAATCGGGAATTCGATAAGGACATTGTAGAGGCGTTTGAAGAGGCCTTTTTCTTTGTATAGCCGGTAGAAAGCACGGAGGTTATAGCGATTTATCCAGTCGGGATAGTAATTGATGCCATTGGCTGTCTGGTGCAAAAAGCCTCCGCATGTGAAGACTATCCCTTGGAATCCGGCCTCTTTCAGGTCAAGGGCAAACTGTTCCTGCAAGGGAGAACCCATTCCGACGATTACAAAGTCAGGATTTTCGGCCACAATTTTCTTTATTTCTTGCGTCCTATCTTCGGGCAGGAGGAAATATCCATTGCGATACCCCGCTATATTCATTTTCGGATAGCTCGCTTTTATAATGGCAACTGATTGTTCGAGCGCTTCTTGCTTGGCTCCGACAAAATAAATAGTCTCTTGACTGTCATTCAGTCGTTTAAACAAATCAACAGCCATTCCCGACATGTCGAAGCTCAAGCGGGGAATTCTATAGCCCCAAAGCAATTGAATAAACTTACACATCAATATTCCGTCAACGTATATGCCATCTAATTTCCCATAGATGTCTCTGTGTCTGCGGGCGATATGATAAGAAAAAGGATTGATACAGGTGTATATTTTCCTTTTTTTAGAAAATGTTATATCGGGATAATCTGCGGCAGAATGAGTGATGGTTTCAACTAAATTTCGATTATTCATTGTTTAGTTCTTGGACTTCTATCGATATTATTTTTCGGTTCCAGTTGGTAATATTTTACCCAATCAACTTCCATTTCAACGGGAAGGTCCTTATCTTCAATCTTAATGTTTTCATTTTCCAGGAATTGCATATTAAGCATGAGATACCAATCGCGGAAAAAGGGGAATTCACCCTTACTTGTAAGATCTTTTATCTTAGGGTACGTCAATGTTTTTATTCCATTTATAAAAAAAGAAACATAATTTTCTGTTATTTCAACGCCATATATGTTGAATTTGTTTATATCCACAGAAGTTTTTGCAAAATGTTGAGGATAAGATCCGTCAACTGTTTTTGTATATTTAGAATGTAGGGTCTGATATACGAATTTATCACAATTCGCATGTTCCATGATGTCGATCTCCCCATCTTCTGGCCAACCGTTTTCTACTTTAAATGGCATTAGCCAGATGGCGGGCCAGGATCCTTTGCCACAATTTAATTTAGCGCATACTTCAATTTTCCCGGGAGCAAAAGCTTTTCTAAAACGAGTATATATCCCTCCTGTCAAGTAGGGTACAGAATCCAGTTTCCTGTTTGGATTCTTTATTCCTTTTAGGATAAGACATCCATCTCTAAATTCATAACAATTTGGATTTCTGGATATGTATCTTCGGGAACCATCATTCCTCCTTTCCATTATTCCCCATACTGACGGATCAAGTTCTGGGGAGTTGAAGTCTTCAACCCAGACTAATGAATAGTCATAAATTGTTGGCTTTTCAGATGATTCTGCTGTGCTATTTGGAAAACTATCAATTGAAACTAATGCCAGAAGAAAGCATGTGATCATTAATGAATATACTAATTTCATTTTGCCATATTTGATAAACAAGTGTGATAGTAGCTCTTTAAATTAGCTGAAATGGAATATATGTCATATCCATTATTCCTAATTTTGAAAATCGCATACTTGGAGATTTCAGATGCCGAGATGGAATCTCTATTGTAAGATTGTAAGACATCTACAATCCGTTTCATCCATGTATCAATAGGAGCATCAAGAGATAGATATGAAATGTTGCCTGTCATGTCAACCTGTGTTGTTATTGCATCTGATACGATTGCGTGAAGGCCGTTGGCTTGTTCTTCAACGAGTGTGAGGGGAAGTCCTTCAAAGAGCGATGGCATGACGATGAGATCCATTGCCGACATGTAATCTTGAGGATTGTTGACACTCCCGATAAAGAAAACTTTATCTGAAATATTTAATTCTTTTGCCAAGCGCTTGGATTTTTCTAAAAGTGGACCATTTCCCAATAATAGTAATCGAGCAGATGGCATTTCTGATAAAATCTGGCAAAATAGAGTAAGCAGAAAAACGTGGTTTTTTGCTTCAACAAAGTTGGCGATATTTCCTATAATGTGAAATTTTTCGAGTCCCAATTTTTTTCGCGTCAGATTGCGTATTGTTGGGTCGAAATGGTATTTTTCAGTATCGATCCCATTGTTCAGCACTGTAAAATCCCTGTCTTTAAACAGCCATTTACCGGCTTCAATACCACAGGCCATCCGCCCGTTGCAAAGGGTATAGAATAATGGGCGGAAAATCCTATCAATCAGTTTTGCCGAGCACGATGTGTTATGGCTATGAGCTATGCGCAATTTACAACCGGCTAATTTCCCTGCCAACATCTCAAGTGTCAGTGTAGCGCTGTTGCCATGGGCATGGATAATGTCATAGTTTTTGGCAACCTTAGCTAATTGTTTGACATATCTAACCGGATTGGAAATTTTTCGTTCGATGACAAATAGATCTGCGCCAACTTTGTCCAACCGTTTTTTGAATGAATCGTCGGGTTGATTGATTGCGACATAGCCGATTTTATCGTCTTTCTCAATTGGAAACGATTCAAGATAGTTGAAGATGACACCGGTTATTCCGTTACGCTCGGTAGGAACCGTGTTGATGAAGAGTATCCGCATTTGGTGCTTTTATTTATAGCGTATTATTTTAGCAGGATTTCCTGCAACAATGCAATTGTCAGGTATATCTTTTGTTACCACACTTCCGGCTCCGATAGTCACATTGTTACCTATTTTTACCGGATTCATGATTGTTGTTCCTACTCCAATATAGCAGTTATTGCCAATTGTGGCTTCGGAAACATCGGACTCAGGTGTTTTCTTCCCTATCAAGACCATGGGGAGAATTGTGCAATTGTCTCCGATAGCCTTAATTGAACCAACACGCCTATAACCGTGATGCACAAGATGTAGCCCTTTACCAACAGTATTCGGTAATATGTAAAGCTGATGTTTAAGGTTCATTCTTCGCCATTTCAGATAGTGCCATGCACGCATTAACTTATCCCAAGGCCGCTGTTTCTTATTTGTATAATATTCGAGGTAGCGGAGATTTTTCACATAGGCGAACATTGTCCCATTTTCACTGAATGTGAATTTTGCTAAAATTGGATATTTGAATCCGAAAGCTTCGAAATCCGCCTGGAGGTATTCTTGGAGGTCGTGCTTGGTCTTTATCATTTTGAAGAATGTTTGAATACTTCTGAATAAATGTTTAAAAGGTTGTCCTTCAACTTATCGAGACTATATTTTTCATTATAGAGATTGCGGGAGAACTGTTCGACATCCGTGGATTTTTCGGCGTAGTATCTCTTAAGCTTCTCAGCAAGTGCTTGATGGTCACCGGCCGGGAAAAGATAGGGATAATCTGCTCCTAAGACCTCCTTGAAGAATGGTAGGTCAGATGCAATTATTGGTGTCCCGAAAAATGAGGCGACGGAAAGGACTCCTGATTGCGTAGCCGAGATGTATGGATAGACTACACACGATGCATTACGATACATCTCCGCTATCTCTCGATCATCAATATAGCGGTTGATGAATATGATATTTTCATTTTGTTTTTCAAGAACGAACTCTCCTTTACCGGCAATAACCAGTTTGATTGACGCAGGTAGTTGAGATGAATTGAAGGCTCGGACTAATGTGTCGAGACCTTTGTAGGCTTCAATCCGACCAAAAAACAATATGTAATCCTTTATTCCTGCGAGTTCCGGAACAGGGAGTGTTCCCTCCGCAATTTCTTCCGTAATCAAGCTTGGGAAAGGAGTGTAGAAACTCTTGTGGGTTGGATAGAGCTTTTGCTGCTCTTCTAATTGGGAAAGACTGTTGGTATACAAATATTTTGAGCGTTCGATGGCTTTGAAGATGCGTTTGTAAAGCACATCCTGTCGCCATTTACGGTAAAAGGCTTTTTTTGCTTCGTGAGGGTGGAGATCGTGTATAGTATATATGAGATTGTAGTGTGAGGCAAGATAGCTGGTCAGGTCGACATCAGGGAGAGATGTCAATGCATGGACTACTTCAATTCCATCAGCCTTGCAGACTTGTTTTATCTTATCTGCGTATTCTAAGTTTCCATTAATGGTAAGTTGATACAATGTCTTGATTTTCGATGGAGTCGTCTCGCTGACGATCGTACACATTGGCCGCAAATCGCTGTGGATATTCCGAGAAAAGTATTTGTCCTCTCTTTCCACAAGAAAGAATCGCACATCGTCAGTTGGAGAAAATGAATTGACGATCGACGCTATATATGGACCCATTCCGGCGTATGAAGTGGTTGCGAGGAGAAGAGTACGGGGATAGTCTGATATGGGCATAAATTCAAACTTTGTCTTTAATGAGTCAGGCTTCAAGTAATTTTTTGAGAGTATCAGCTGATTTTTTCCTTTCTTCATCCAGTCTCGAATTGACACGGTTGTAATCAATTTCTACAGTCGGGATTGACTCCGCGTTTGAGACATATCTGTCTGAAAGATTTAGTAGTGACAGAATACTTTGGACACGGGTGCTAAAGCGTTCGGGTGCAACCGTGACGAACTGACGGTTGAAATTGATGGCGAAGGCTGTTCCATGAAATGAACTTACCACCGCATAGTCAGCATTGTGGAACAAAGCGAGAAACGTATCGGTATCAGCCATGGAAAACACCTTGTCGACTTTAAGACGGGAATTGAATTTCAAATAAGGAGATACGACATAAATTTTCAATCCACGCTCATTTGCTATTTTTCTTGCAATATTCAGCACTTCCCGATCTTTATTCACTTCGACAGAATAGACAAGCAGATATGGTTCTTCTTTCCGGAATCGACATTTAGTCACATTTTTCCATTCTTTGGAATCAAGCATAAGAGTAGGATCAAGAACCTGGGTGGCATCAGGAATATCGAGCTGTCGCAGGGCATCAATTCCGAAACTTTCGCGCACGGATATAAATGAGTATTCTGCAAGAAGTTTTTTTATGGATTCCTGTTCTTGCGCCGGAAAGGATTCAATTCCAACACTGGCTGCATACGAACACTTTTTACCTGCGATTCCACCCCAGAAATAGACTTCGTCAATGCCGTGATTGTGGGTCGTATTCCAGACCTGGTCACTTCCTGTGAGATAAAGATCGTAGCCTCCTATTTTCTTCTTGAATGCAATCCAGTCTGTGAATGGTGCTGTCAAGTGGACTCGTGTGCTTAGGAAACGTTTCAGATTGCGTTTCATGATTGCGTCCAGCCCGATCATAACCGGAACCTTCAGCAGGGAGACAATTCCGTGTTTTCGCGCATTGCTGAACATGACTTTTGCAGTCAGGTGAGGTCGTATATAATTCAGGATGTCTACCTGATGCCCTTTTTTTCTAAGGAGATAGGCTGTAGCAAAGGCTTGCAGGTATGTTCCGTAATTTATATTGTCGATGATGGTTGAAAGTAGTATTCTCATTTATTGACTGACTTAAATTTACGTTAATGATTTTATCCGATTTATCAGCGCATTTGTCAGTGGATTGCGCTTAAGGAGATAGACCATGTGACGTTTTAAGTCCTGACGGGTATACGCATCCATAGTCTTTCCCGGATTCTTTTCAAAATCAGTAAAAAAATAGTCTCGTTCGGGTGGACGTGTTGTTGGGCCTGTCAATGTCCGGTTGATGACACTGATGTCTTTTATATCTGCATCATACAGATCCATGCTATTCACTATCTCTTGAAGCAGTTTCTGTCCTTTTGGCGTATTGACCAATATCGCAGAAACTCCGTTACGTTTGTTCGGAACAGGGATATATTTTTCAACGCCCCAGAAATCAGCCAATGTGATGTCGCCCGATCTTCGGCTTTGGGCATACGGACATTTATAGCAGGATTCACGATAATTAACTGCATCTATGAAGGCATTGAAATAGGCATCCATTGATTTGTCGTAGCCGATATACCTAATTCGGTTGCCTGATTTTATACTGCAGCTGCTGCTGCAACTCCAGCCCCATACTTTCTTGTCACGAAATTTATAGTCAACGACTTGCCCTTTGTAGCGATTTTCAAGGGATTTAAGTGTGAAATTAAAAACATTCTGGGGAGGGGTGCCGTGACACAATATGTCGGACGTAAAGAGATTGTCGTAATCTTTCCGTAAATAAAGTTTCAGGGCCGCTACTTGACATCCTGTGCCTGTGTAATAGACCTTTCGGCCAGTTCGCAGATGTGTCCTTATTTCTTTGAATATTCCATCATTAAGTGATTGGAGATACTTGCTTCCCTGCAGCAGATGCAGTTTGTCTTTATCTTCAATGGCTGTGTGGATTAGCTGCATGTTCTTATCAAAGGCTGAACCATAGACAATCCCTCCGTCAGAGAGCAAATGTCGTGCGATTATCGAAAAGACACCTCCGCTGGAGCTTCTCATCAGTTCAGGGATGTCTCTATTGACCGCAGCGTATGCCTTACCATCTTCTTCTGCAAGGATTCTATCCGGATGAAGCATGGGGCAAACTTTTTCACATGCTCCGCACTCAACACATTTGTTTGGAGTGAGGATAGGCATTATGAATCCATTATGGTCATAGGTCAGCGACAACGCATCGTGAGGACAGGTTTCCACACATGCATTGCAACCACAGCAAGCATCTGGAGATGGTGTCAGGCCATTAAAAAACATGGTGTAGCTTTTTTAAAAAGTAAATTATGTTGTATTTTACCATCAGATTGAATTTGTCGGTCTTAGACACTGAGTATTTTTTCAGCGGAGCAATCCCTATCGTTCTGTCAGACTGTACAGCCATTTGTGTTATGCGTGACAATAGACCTTTTGTGTTGATTTTTCTTATCTTTGGATCGTCACCAAACAAATTTTCGCCCCAGAGTAAGAACTCAATCAGAGCATCAGCTTTCCTTTTCAAAATGGTGGGAGTTTGTGTGGTGGATATATTTATGCCACTGCTTCTCCAGTTTACGGCACCATCGGTAAGGGAAAGAATGCCCTTGTCCTTTGCCATGTTTACCCATGTGGCGAGATCGCTTCCCCAGGCCAGATCAAATTTGACAAATTTACCGGATGTCTCATAAATTTTACGTGAAAATATGTATTCCACTACAAAACATTCCAATGAGCCGTTAAGTTTTCCAATATATAAATCTTTTGCAGAAATTTCCTGCGGAAATTTTACCTTCCTCAGATGTCGACTCTCAGCATCAATAACATTTACGTTAATACGAAATACATCGTGGGACGGATTTTTTTCAATATAGGAATTGATGTTTCTTACACAATCTTCAGACATTGTGTCATCATCGCTGAAGAGCCAGATAAATGATTCATCTTCTGATAGACCAATACACCGCTCCCACTGCGCTACAAGATCGCGTCCACCGAGATTGGACTCAAAACGATGGTAGGTCAATGGAATCCGGTCGTTGAATTCATCGACAATTGATTTCAGATCGTAGGGACTACAATCATCACCAATATAAAGATGGAAATTCTTATCCGTCTGATTTGCAATTGATTCAAGGGTTTCCCTTAGGTAAGTTGGTTTATACGCAGGGATTATAATGGCCAATGAGTGCATTATTGTAATTAAGTTTGTATTTTTTCTTGATGGTTGATTTATAGAGACAATATTGATAGTAAAAAAGGACGAACCATATCATGTGGGACGGTGATTCAAAATAACTTATTGTTGCGGAACAAATCAGAATATGAATTGCAACGAACCTTTCAGACCAAGGCATGTATCGTGTAAAAATACATTTTAACAAATAGTAAACGAAGACGCATATTGGTAATAATCCAAATTGACTCCAGAAGCCAATAAAGCCAACATCGCTATAGTGGATGTGCCGAGCTTGTAAGTTTGCGACATAAGAAGATGTTTGAAAGCTAATATTTCCTGTGCCAAAGAGTATTTCGCTGAGGGATAGGCGATTGAAGTCGAGGAAATAGTTCATTGCCTTTACTCGAGGGTCATAGGTGCTGCCAAGTTGCGTTGATGTTTCTTCCAATAGAGAAAGAATTATTTCAGAGACAGAATAAATCAGAATAAATGATGTTCCCAATATGATGACAGCTTTAATAAAATATGGTCTAATCCTACATTTCAAAATTGTAATGGCTACTACAATAAGAGCGGGGAATAAAGTGCTTCGGTTCTGAATTAATACAAGTATAATAAAGAGTAGAATAGCTTTGAGGGCAATCCTTGAATCGTATTTTTTCCATAAACTTACGCAATAAAAATATAAAGGAAGTAATATTATTTCATAGCATACATATAACGGCATATTTAGAAGCCTTGATCCTCCCTCTGTATTGTAATTGACTTCTTGTAAAGAAGATATGTAGAATTGAAAAGGTAGTAAAGTTCTTAATAAACAGACAATTAAAAAAGTAACGCCAAAAGAAAAAATGGATTTGTTTAATTCATCGATCGTGGGTCTGATTGATAACAATGTTGGTATCGAAAGAAATAGCCAAAGATTTCTATAAGATATGAATGATTGTAAATAGGTCTGCCCAAACAGTTCGTTAGCCATAAAAACAGACGGAATTATTCCAATAAATAGCCAAAGTAAAATACTTTCGTTAGATTTGGTATTAAGTTTGGGTATGCTTGGATTTCGCTTGTATTTAAGATATCCAAATAATAACCAGAATAATTGGAACATTAATAAAGGAAATCCTCGTCCGATTGATGTCAAATAGCCAAACGGAACTATAGAGAAAAAATTAGAGATTGCCAGATAATATATGTAAAGATAAGTCGTTCTTTTCATTGTCAGTAATTTGGTTTTAATATCGGAATGTCCTATCTGTTTATTTTAGACCTTAAAGATATGAGTTTTTTTACTATCCCCTGAGGATACAAAACGAGGTTGACAGCAAGGAAGTATAAAAGAGATACAATTGTCCCGATTGTCAGAATTAGGATGTAATTTAACTCAAGTTCGTTTGAGTAATAAAGAATGAGGGCAAGCGGAAGATAGATGGCAATGGTTTTTAATAGCTTTTTTATGGGAAAACGGGTGCCAATTTTTTTTGTGACTGCAATTTGCGATAGGACAAGGATGAGACATTCAGCACCAATCCATACAATGGCGGAACCTATTGCGCCCATGGATGTCACGAGAATGACATTGAGAGCTACGCCAAAAACAGCTCCACAGATTGAATTTCTAAATATGGTCTTATCCTGTTGGAGAGGCATAAGAGTTTGAATCACGAGTATTTGTTCATATCCTATTATAAACATTAGGGGAATTATTATCCTCATTGGGGTTGTCGCACCCTCATAGCCGGGACCCGACAGAAGGAGGACAAGGCGATTGGCGAATATCAGCACGAAGACAATGACAGGAATGGAAAATGTGATTAAACCGTCAACACTTTGAGAAAATTTGTGTTTGAACTCGGTCAGGTTTCCGTTGGCTATCAGGTTGGACATGCGTGGAAGCATCACACTCGTAAAAGCAGTGTAGAGTGAAAGAAGTATAGTGTAAAGCTTCGTTGCGGTTGTGTAATATCCCACTTCCGTGTCACCTCTCGCGAAGCCAAGGTAAGTGATGTTGAATGTCGTATACATTGAGGTGAGAAGGGTATAAAGCCCGAGTGTTATGAATGGCCCGAGGAATGGACGCAGGGAGAGTCCGGAAAATGAAAAACTGACAAATTTGCGTGAATAGATTATATTTATAATAGCATTAAGGACAATAATAAGCGCAGTGGATGAGTAGTAAAAAAAGACATCATCTTTTGTCCTTACAAAAATGAATATTGCTAAGACGTATATGCATCTTACGACAATGGAACGAACTGTTATGAATTTAAAATTCTCAATTCCTTTGTAGAACCATTCAATAAGAAACAGGTTGAATAGGAGCTTGATTGCTCCAACCATTAGCAATTGCCAATTGGCATGAAGTTGTGGCACAATGACTGTTACTGCGATCAATACTATAATGGAAAGAACGGTAGTGATTGTATTGAGCAGCAGGAGTGATGAAAACACTTTCGACATCCGTGGACGGTCATCGTGATGTGCGGCAATTTCTCTTATGCCCATGATGGAAATACCCATCATTGAGAAGAGTGTAAAATAGTTTATTATGCTGTCAATAAAATTGCACAGGCCGATGTTGTTTACCCCAAGGACGCGTGAAACGTAGGGATAGACAATTAAGGGAAATATATAGTTGGCTGAAGTGAGAAGGCTGCTGTAAAGAAAGTTTTTCTTTAGAGATCCCATGAGAGATGGTTATTGGTGATGAATCTTTGTCTTTTTTTTGAGAAGTGGAGTTTAATCAGGGGGCTCAACTAAAAGACGTGGAATAATATTCGTATTCTAAGAGGATATTTTTTTGTAAAGTAGAGAGTTTCTTTCCGTTTGCTTCCGTCAAGATTTTTTCGTAGTTTTCGTCAAACAGTGCTTTGTCTTCGGATGTGACAGCCGTTAGGAGAGCGACAAGTGCGCTTGTCCAAGGGTTGGTCATTGTATGACATACTTTTCTGAAACGTGAACGTGCAGCAGATTCTCCTTCCGCATTTCCAAGCAGATGGTTTGCATATACCAACAGAGCTGAAAGTTTTGCATCAATCTTGGGATTGTCAAGGCGCGTAAGTTCGTAACGTCGAGTAAATACCGATAGGGTTGCGGTAAGTTGTGTCGTGAGGATAATATCTTTGCTGAAAAGTCTGAGAGCCTTGAGTAAGTGCGGGATTATAGCGTCAATCTGGTCGTAAGCACGACGGGAATTTTGTCCGAATTCAAGAATGCGGACGTAGCGGGCCTTGATGTCGTAGGCAATGGTAGCGAATTTTTGTGATACGTTCAGTATGATATTCCCTGTTTTCGAGCCCTTTCGTGGAATGTAGGTGCCGATTAGACCGGCAAAATCGCCATCAATGACTTCAATAAGATCTCCCTCAACTGGATTAATTTCGTCTAATGTATAACAAGGTAGACTGTGTCCGTAAGCGCGTGCGATGATTTTGAATGATTTCATTTCGTGGTCGCTGATGGTAAGATAGGAGTGAGCGGACGCCGCACGGTCAATTATAAACGAGAAGCCTTTGGAGAGGCTACAGAGTTGTTTGACATCGTTTAACGTTCCGTGGACAAAAATGTAGTGAAACGTGAGGGATATGTTTTTCCGCTGCATTTTTCCATTAATTTCCACCATTTTTACAAAAGTCGGGGCGAAGAGGTCAATTGGAGTTTCGCGATCATGATTGAATTTGTCAATGATTGACTGTGCGGTGGAGATATGAGCGGATGACAGGGGTACGAAATTAAGCACAAACCATTGTGGTGCTGTTGGATCCATGAGTCAATGTTGCAGCAATAATCCTATGTCAAGGGTGTTTTTTATATGGTCTGAAAATGACAATCTGCTAATAGTTAATGTGTTACAAGATTGTAATATTCAAACCTCCGAAAACTTGACATGGTATTATTGACAAGATAATTAAAAATATATTAAAACGTGTGCAAAGTTAGTGAATTTTCATAAAATCTATAAGTTTCAAGCTTTTTATTTCTCCATACATAGTGGTGGGGAAATTTGCACATATAGATTAATCCACAAGTGTTGCTTACAATAGAAACAGCCCATTGGTCCGAAAAGTTCATTGGTATTCTATTTTTCATTCATTTTAGGTCAGCGAATTCATATTTTATGGTATATGTAATGCTGCTAAGATTGGTGTAATTGACTGGAATTTAAAATGAAAGGTTGTGTCACGCCTCGCATGTGTCACAACCTTTCATGTCGGTATTTGCACCTACCATCTCTATCGGATTCTTCCTGTATGGGCCGTAATGTAAATAATCCGGATTATCGGACAAGACATGCGGATGATTCTTACGGTCAGGACCACATTATGTTCGGTTTTTGTGTGTTCTAAGGTCCGATAAAAAATAGAAAGCTCCTGGATAGTGATTAACTGCAATCCCCGACTATTGTTTGGTATTAGGGTTAGTTGTTATTGTTGTAGATGGGGGTATTGTTAATGCCATAAAAAGATATGAAAATGTAGTTTATAAAGAATGAATGGAAGTCCTCTCTTAATAAGAGATGTTTACTTCGCTGCAAAGATACAAAAATTTATTAATAATCAGCACTATAATCTAATTTTTAGTGAGACATTTTTCTCAAATGAATACACGATTCCTGATGTCATTCCTTGCCAACTGCAACCTAACAATTTGATTATAAGCCCCATAAACATAAATGTAAATCTCTTATTAAGAGATATAGATAGATTAGGCGACTGATTGGATTATGCTATAGTGACGAATTAGACTACTGATAGTAAATCTTTATTTGATTGTGTATCAATGAAGTACCGACTGTATTAGACTAATACAGTCGGTACTTCATTGATACACATTGATAATTTGGGGCAGTCTGTTTTTTCGTGGAATTGTTAAAATTCCTTTCAGTATCGTTTTTTCGGCGAAATGCTTCGATATCAGGATATTTATACATGTCCCTCTACCCCGCTCTCCTGCGGCTGCTGAAGTCGCTGTCCTGGAGTTTGGCGTAGGCGCGGAGATATTTGCGAAGTCCCGACACCATTTCCTGAGTCTCCTGAAGCATGTTGAGATAGACATAGACCACTGTCATCGAAGCCGGGTCCCCTTCACGGAGCTGCGTGAAAAGCCGGTGATAGGTCTCCGACACCGTATCCTTGATTTCATCGCAATTACGTCGCAGCGTCGGCACAGTCTCAGGCACCCGAGCGCCCATCATCTCAAATATGTCGTTGAAAAGGACGATAATCCGGTTTCGGATACCATCGAATTCAGCGATGTATTTCGACGGCAGAGGATGGAAATTATTATCGACATGTTCATAGCATATCTCGTTTATTCGGGTCAGGTTATAGAGGATAGCCATGCAGCATGTGTTACTCAGATGAAACCATGCGCTCTTTTCGATAGCCGTCTCGTGGCTCACTTGCCGCAGACAGAGTGTCTCCTTGCGGCGTGCGTTTTTCAGGACGCTCTTCTGCCTCAGCAAAGATGACTCAGTCTTTCCGAGCTGACGCGCGTTCTCGTTGATGAAAGCAGAGGTGATTGTGCAATAGCTCTCCTCCGCAAAACGGAGAAACTTCTGTTGCTGTTCAGTGACATAGATACGGAGCAGTTCCCAGGTCTTCGCCTTGTCCTCGGTCGCAAGGATGGTCTGGAAAAGAGCATCCCCATTGTCCTCCTCTTTTTTGTTGCGGAATCGGCGGTTGCTGCGCACGATGAGGAAAAGTGTGAGCGCAGCCAGTGCAATCATCACCCAGTGACCGCCTACGTGCATAAGGAAGACTATGACACCCGCCCCGATGAAGGCGGCACCTGCGGTCAGAAACCATCCGCCGATTACGGAGATTACCCCTGTGATTCTGAACACCGCACTCTCGCGACCCCATGCGCGGTCGGCAAGCGAGGTTCCCATCGCCACCATAAACGTCACAAAAGTTGTTGAGAGCGGAAGCTTCAGCGACGTTCCGAGGGCAATCAGCGCTCCGGCAAGCACAAGATTCACCGAACCGCGCACGAGGTCGAAGGCCGCACCTTGTTCCATGATTGTCTCGTCCGTGTTGAAGCGTCGGCAGAACCAGATGCGCACCCGTCTGGGAGTATTGCGTCTCACCCAATAGAGTATCGAGAGGGTCCATCTCACCAATCGCCGGGCTATTCTCGACGAGCCGAACATCTCTTCGCCACCCTGCTGCGCGCTCAGCCCGATTGACGTTTTGGACACATTTCGTGCCTTCTTGGAGGTGGCAAGCGCCACGACCATTATCACTCCTGCCCCGATAAGGAAATAGACCGGAGTACCGGCAGGGCCATTGAGAGAATCCATCAGGAAAGCCTGCGGATCGCCAGACCCATTTGCCATGTAGTCCTGATAGGAGGCCAGTCCGCTGAGCGGCACACCGATAAAGTTGACAAGGTCATTTCCCGCAAAAGCCATCGCGAGGGCAAACGTACCCATCAGCACAATCACTTTCAAGACATTCACTTTCAGAAGATGGAGCAGTTGCATCACGACCGTGAAGAAGGCGAAACAACCTGCGATAATGAGCCATGTGTGGCCTGCCACCCAGCCTTTCACCTCCGGTGTCATGAATGTAAGGTCCTTGGCACCCTTGATGAGAAGAAAGTAGACGATGGCAGTAGCGCAGATACCCCCGAAAATACCGATTTTCCATTTCAGTTTGCTGCGGTAGTTGAACGAGAAAATCATTCGCGACAGAAACTGCACAATCGTGCCAAACACGAAAGCTATAGCCACCGAAAGGAAGATACCGAGGATGACTGAAAGCGCTTTTTCGGTATTGAGCAGATCGTTAAGCCCCATGTCAAGCCCCCCGGCCATCTTGATAAGCGCCACCACGAAGGTTGCACCAAGCAATTCAAACACCATCGAGACGGTCGTCGACGTCGGCATACCGAGTGAGTTGAACAAATCGAGGAGTATTATATCAGTGACCATCACGGCCATGAATATACACATCAGATCGTAAAACGAGAAGTGCTCCGGCCGGAAAATCCCGTGTCGGGCAATATCCATCATGCCGTTGCTCATAGCGGCTCCGATGAAGACACCGATAGATGCGACGATAATGATCCGCTTGAACGATGCCGCTTTCGAGCCGATTGCCGAGGTGAGGAAGTTGACAGCGTCATTGCTCACTCCTACTGAGAGGTCAAAGACGGCCAGAAGGAAGAGAAAGATGACGATGCATAAGAATAGAATTTCCATTTTATTTATATATCCTGTGCTTGTGTTTATGTTCGAATTGATGTGTTTTGTCCGAATTGATTCGTGTGTTTAATCATTGCAAATTTCGACAGATTCTGTTTCAAAAATATATCATAATGATTAAGCTATTGTGAAATGGCATCCTTGTCGGCCAATCCCGTTTATTGGCTCAGAGTAGTGCGAATGACCACATTAGTCCGCCATTCATCACCCATCGGCAAAACCACTTGTTAAGTTTTTATTAAACATATCGGACGAGATGGATGTAATATCATTATATTGTGTATCTTTACCGCACTAATTGACCAAAAACTTCAATCAAGATGAAAACTGCTGAACGCATACTGGTGGTAGAGGACGAGGAGACCATCTGCGAGGCTCTACGGTTCAATCTCGAAGCCGAGGGCTATGTCGTCGACACTGCCCATAGCGCAGAGGAAGCCCTCAGTCTTGACCTCACACGCTACAATCTCTTCCTTCTCGACATAATGATGGGAGAGATTTCCGGGACGCAGCTTGCGCGAATCATCAAATCGAATCCAGTGACAGCCTCGACCCCCATAATCTTCTGCACAGCCAAGGATTCGGAAGAAGACATGATAGCCGGACTCGATCTCGGAGCCGACGACTACATAATGAAACCCTATTCCTTGCGTGGGCTTTCAGCCCGTGTGCGCGCCGTCCTGCGGAGAGCTTCGGGACGCGAATCCTCTGTCAGTCCTGACTCAGGCAAAATCAGCTATGAGGGCTTGACGGTCGTCCCCGCGAAAAAGCAATGCATCGTCGATGGTCAGGAAGTGAAAATGCCGCGCAAGGAGTTTGAAATCCTTCTCAAACTTATTTCCAACCGTGGACGTATATTCTCCCGCGAGGAACTCCTGAGGGAGATATGGCCCGATGAAGTTGTGGTGCTGGACAGGGTTGTGGATGTCAACATCACCCGCATCCGCCAGAAAATCGGACAGTATGGAAAGAATATTGTGACACGTTCAGGCTACGGTTATGGCTTCATGGAGTAAACTCTCATACCCCCGCCGTCTTTTCCTCTGGCTGCTTGGCTATTCATTGCTTCTGGTGGGATGTTTCGTCGGTTTCCAGTACCACAGGGAGAAAGAATTCAAGGCGGGAGAACTCAACGCCCAGTTGCAGCTTCTCAACCGTCATATCCTTGACGATATAGCCGATGGCGAAGATGTGGCAGGCGTCTCGTTGTCTCAACCTCATCCATTCGAGGAACTGCGCGTGAGCATCATTGATAGTGACGGACGGGTGGTCTACGACAACAGCCATGATTCAATCCCCTACGCCAATCATCTCTCGCGTGAGGAGATTGCGACCGCCCTACGGCGTGGCAGCGGATACACCGTCCGCCGTCATAGCGAAAGCACCGGCAACACCTATTTCTACTCCGCAACACTCGGTGAGGATGGCTACATTGTCCGTACAGCCGTCCCATATTCACTTTCGCTCAGCGAACTTCTGAAAGCCGACTTCGGCTTCCTTTGGATGATGGGAGGAGTGACATTGGTCATGTGTGTCCTCGGCTATTTCGCCACCCGCCGACTCGGCCTTACCATCCTTCGACTTAACCGCTTCGCGGAGAGAGCTGAAAGAGGAGAGCGCATCTACGACAATGCCCCCTTTCCGAAAGATGAACTGGGAGCCATCTCCAACCATATCGTAAGGCTCTATGCCAATCTCCAGACAGCCATCGCCGACCGCGACCGCGAGCATAAGGCTGCTCTCCATGAACAGCGCGAGAAGGAACGCATCAAAAAACGCCTCACCAACAACATCAACCACGAACTCAAGACCCCCGTCGCCTCGATTCAAGTCTGTGTCGAGACTCTGCTGTCACACCCGAACCTCAGCGAAGAGAAGCGAGATGAGTTCCTCCACCGCTGTCTGGCCAACACGGAAAGATTGAAAAGTCTCCTGCGGGATGTATCTCTCATAACACGGATGGACGATGCTCCGGCCTCAATCTCCAAGGAAAACCTCGATCTGACCGACATCATCGGTGAAGTTGTTGAGGACTCGGATCCGGTGGCTGCGAGACGCGGTATTTCCATTGTCAACAATGTCATGCATCCCATCCCGATAACCGGCAATCAATCACTGCTCGAATCTGTGTTCCGGAATCTTATCGACAATGCCATCGCCTACAGCGGAGGAAATGAAATCACCATCAACCCTGCCCCATCCTGCAAAGATGGTAAGATTGTCATCACCTTTGCCGACAATGGCTGTGGAGTTGCTTCAGAACACCTGCCTCATCTATTCGAACGCTTCTACCGTGTCGACAAGGGACGTTCGAGAGTGGCCGGAGGAACAGGACTTGGCCTCTCGATTGTGAAAAATGCCATCCTCCTCCACGGCGGCACCGTCACCGTCCGCAACCTCCCTTCCGGCGGCCTCGAATTCACCATCACCCTCCCGTGTGGAGGTTGAGAGGTATGGTGATGATTTTGCAGGATGACATTTCGCAAGATTGCATTTTGCAGAATCACATTTTGCAGAATCACATTTCGCAGAATCACATTTCGCAGGATCGCATTTTGCCGGATTACATTTTGCCGGATTACATTTCTCGGTTGAGGAATATTCTACGGTTGAGCGGGTGGATTCCACACCTTGTTTCTGAGTCGAATCTGCGTTGGAATCGGCACTGCCAATCATTGCAACTTTCTCCGACCGCATTGCATACTCCTGCTTTTGCACTTCGTCAGACTGCACCCTCAATTCCACAACAATGCCTTCCTCAATCTTGCATTTCCCCTCGTTTTTGCGCGCTCCTTCTGCCTTCTGCACTTCTTCTGTCATCTGCACTCCTTCAGCTTTTCGCGCTTTTCCGGCTTTTTGTGCTTCTTTTAGGGCGCGACGTTCGGCTGCGCGGGCTTTGGCCTTGGCAGAACGTTCGATGGCGAGGTCAAGGTCGAAGCGCAGGCAGGTGAATACTATCAGCATACATTCGTAGGCATAGTGATTTCCGAGTCGTTCCCCTTTGAGAAGATAGCGGTCGATGTGTGGCATCAGATACTTCATCCACTCAGCCCCATAGCCCAATTCATCCATGATTTTCTCACCACGGACACGCACTTTTTCATAATACGCTTTGGATATGGGGAACTCCCACGCTTTCTTTGTCGAGCGTGGCGCTTTTGCGACTACATTTACCGGATTCTGTGTATTTTCTGTTATCATGGCTGGAGAGAGTAATGGTGGGACTGGGAAAAAATGTTATTTATCAGTGGAATGTTGAAATTATATCTCAAGAGTTGGTCTGAAAAATTCTTTTTTTCTGCAAATATACATCCATTTCAACCCCAAAAAGGTGCGATAATGCAAATGGAGACGCAAAATAGTCTGAATATTCATTAAGTTACTTATCTTTGCACTCTGATTGACGAAAAAATTGAACAATAATGGACGTATTGCGTAAGGAGCTGACCGGAATTTATGCAGCACAGTGTCTTGACGATGAGGCGCTTGATTCTGCAGTCGCAGCCCGCTGTAGGGAAGCGTTGCTGACCTGTGCAGGGACTGATGGCGACTGCCGTGTCCTGACAGATGCTTCTGCCGATTTGTGTACGGTCGTCGGGGGACGCTTCGCTTATCTTATCGGTCTGAGCGACAGCGCTGAATCCAATTATTGCCGTGATTTCTCATCGAGTGACGAGGATGAGATCTACAATCGTATTCATCCGGAAGATCTCGTTGACAAACGTATGCTTGAATACGAATTTTTCAAATTTGTCGACCCTCTTCCCGGTGGTGAAAAGCTCCGTTACAAGGCCACATGCAATTTCCGTATCAAGGATAGGAACGGACGCTATATCCGCGTTGACAACAGCACGCAAATCCTGCGCACATCCCCGCGTGGGAAAATATGGCTGATTCTCTGCTGCTACGACCTTTCGTCGGATCAAAGTGATGCCGAGGGTATTTCTCCACGCATCCTGAACAACGCCACCGGTGAGGTAATCCGGGAAATACTTGCTGACTGTCGTGCAAACATCCTGACCGACAGGGAGAAAGAAGTGCTTCGTCTTATCCGTGACGGATATGCCAGCAAGCGCATTGCGGATGAACTCGGCATAAGCATACACACCGTAAACCGTCATCGCCAGAACATACTTGAGAAGTTGAGCGTCGGCAATTCCATAGAGGCGGTGAGAGCGGCGCTCGCGATGAAACTGCTGTGAATCTGCTGATTGCACTGCTGATGGTTATAAATCAGTATTGCGCGTGAGAAAGCGTTTTGGTAATTTCGTCGTAAATTCTTTTTTTTACGATGAAAACTTTTGTATTATTCCTTTCCATTATCATTGCATTTCTCCCGACCGTTTCTGTATGGGGTGAAAACCGCCTGTCAGGCACCGATTTTGACTGGGGAAACGCCACAGTCTATTTTGTTATCACAGACCGTTTCTGCAACGGTGATTCCACTAATGATGTCAACTATGGGCGTATCGTCGACTACGGCTCCGAGCGCCTTAACGCCGCGACCTTCCACGGTGGCGATTTCAAGGGTATGCTCCGGAAGGCCCGTGAAGGATATTTCACGGACATGGGCGTGGATGTTGTGTGGATGACAGATGTCTACGAGCAGATTCATGGCTGGATGTCGGGCAGCGGGTCTATAAATGATTTCCCGTACTATGGTTATCATGGGTATTATCCGCTCGACTACACGCAGATTGACAAGAACTATGGCACTGTTGATGAGTTCCGTGAGCTTGTCGACACTCTCCATGCCCAGGGTATCCGTGTGATGCTCGGTGCCAACCTCAACGACCCGGGCTATCCGGTGCTGCTCGATGCCGTGCAGTATGGGTTTGCCGACACAGGACTCACGGAAGAGGAAGCGGCAAACCACATACGCGAATGGAGTTTCGACAAGTTCTATGAAGGACGTGCCGGTTGGAACGGGTGGTATGACCGTGGTTGGATCCGTATGCCGGATGAGGGTTGGGATGAGTCAAATCCTCTTGAAGCAACCCTTTATGGTATGCCTGACTATAAGGATGAGAGTGACAGTCCGGTTGAGATTCCCGACTTCCTGATGCGGAAATGGCGGAAGGAGGGGAGTGCCAATGATTCCTGGGTCAACCCTTCAGCTCGCTCACTGCGTGTCAACCGCCGGTGGAGTCCGATGCAGTATGTCATCGCTTGGATTGCATCTTGGGTCGAGGAGTTCGGTATCGACGGTTTCCGCTGCGACATTGTCGAGAATGTCCATCTCAACCGTTGGAAAGAACTCAACGAGGCTTGCAACACGGCTCTTGAAAAATGGCGTCGGACTCATCCGGCCGACCCGGCTTCACGATGGACCGAAAAATTCTATATGACAGGTGACTTCGATGGTGCTTCAATTGATTTCAAGCCTGATTATGCTGATGCAGGCTTTGCAAGCATGGTCAACTGCACTTTCCCGAAACGCGGGGATCTTGACGGCATCGTGTATCTTTGGCAGGCATACGCCGACAGTCTTTCCCTTCATCCGCAATGGCCACCTTTCAATTATCTCAACAATTCCTATAACCGCGAAGCCGACATGGACAATATGACTGACTGTGCGACAACCCTCTTGCTCTCACCGGGCACGGCTCAGATTTTCTATGGCGACGAGACCGGACGCGAACTCAGCGATGCGCGTTACAACGTCGACAGCAATCAGGCATTCCGCTCTGACATGAACTGGCTGACCGCCGATAGTGCCCTGCTTGATCACTTCCGTCGTCTGGGAACCATCCGCAAACATCATCCTGCAATCGGTGTCGGCCGTCAGGTGACAATCGATACACATACCTGTGTCCGCACAGCCGGTGACGACACTGTGATTCTAAGGCTTTTGCCTTCCGCCGGCAAACCCATACGGGTCTCACCATATTTTTCGGACGGTGAGGAACTCATGGAACTGTATACGGGTCAGACAGCTATCGTAAAAGATGGCACCGTGACTTTCCCGACTTTTAAAAACAAGATTGCGGTAATCTCCCGCTAATCCCATATCTCAAACACACACAATCTCTGTAAAATGACAATCTCTGTAGCTTGGTTAGCTGCGGGCGGGTAAGAATCAAACAGGTAGTGTAAATAGGACAAAGGTTTATATTATGACCGTTGGCGTTTGCGACGGCGATAATATAAACCTTTGTCACTTTTGAGATTTTGTCTTTGTGTGCCTAAAATGTTTTGATAGATGGATTCTTATATTTTTCCGGTTTATGCACACGCCGGAGCCTGAGGTGTCCGTCTGCGGAATGAGATGAAGGCGAAGATGAGGGCGAAGAAGGCGCAGATGCTGATGAGGAGGAGTGTGGTGGTCAGGATGTTGCCGATACCGACGAGGGGCGAGACGATACCTCCGAAAAGGAAGCCTGACGCACCGAAAATAGCCGAGGCTGTACCGACCATCTGACGTCCCTCATCCATAGCGAGCGTGGTTGCCGATGTGAGTATGAAACCGATACTGACAAGCATGATGAACGTGAGGATCTCGTAGGGCCAGAAAGTGGGGAGAAGCAGATAGACGACTCCCTGCAAGATTGCTGAAAGTGCAATGCCGGAGGCTCCAAAAAGCGCCGCGTTGGGCATTTTGCGGAATTTAAGCGACATGGCCGAACCTACGCCTATACCGAGGGCGTTGACACCGAAAATGATGGCAAACTGAAGTTCCGAGAAACCGAAATGGTTCTGGATGATGAATGAAGCGGAGGAGATATATGAGAATAGAACGCCGCAGGTGAAGGCATACATGAGCGTATAGACCACGAAATATTTCAACTTGAAAATGTCGGGAAATTTGCTCAGAAGGCTCATGACACTGCCGGTGTAGCGCTTTTCCTTTGCGTGGGATTCTTTGAAAATCAGACACATCAGCAGAATCACGGCTCCGATTCCGAAGAGAATCCAGAAAATTCCCTGCCAGCCGACAGCTTCCGAAACCAGACCGCCGATGACGGGGGCGGTGACAGGGGCGATACCGTTGACAGCTCCGATGATGGCAAGCATCTTCGCCAGTTCACGTCCTGAATAGCAGTCGGTTGCAACTGAGCGCGAGAGGACTATGCCGCCCGAACCTCCGAGACCTTGGAGGAAACGGCAGATATTGAAAAATTCTATGGATGGGGAATAGATGCTCACAACAGTGGAAACCGCGAAAAGTATCATTGCCGATACGAGCACGGCCTTGCGTCCGTATTTATCGCTGAGCGGGCCGAAAAATATCTGGCCTACAGCCAGTCCTAACATGCTCGTCGCGAGACCCATCTGGACAAGTGACGGGGTGGTGTGGAAAACGTCGGCCATCGAGGGGAGAGTCGGAAGATACATGTCGGTTACAAAGGGGCCGAAAGCCGACAACATTCCAAGAAAAATTACAAGAAAGAAATAGTACTTTTTGGAAAAATCAGACATAACAAAATTTTTTGCAAAGTTACCAAAAATGCCATATAACCCAACAAATCTTTATGGCCAATATCGGAATAATGATGGTGAAAACCAACCTTAGGCATCGTAGCTGTATCAAACCGACATGAGAGATACAAAAGCACAAAAGAGCATAAGTGACAGAAGATATGTGTCTGTATGATTGAGGGTTATCTCCATACCTTTTATTATAAAATTCTTCTGTTTCTTATGCTCTTTTGTGCTTTTGTATCTCTCATGTCGGTTTGATACAGTTTCTTATGGTCGGTCTACTTTTCAAGGTTGGAAGCAATCCAGCGGAAGAGGTCGTCGAGATTGTAGTCGCCGGAGTGGGGACGGTTCCATGGGAGTGCAAAGTCCACGTTCTTGCCTGAGTTCTGCAGTTTTGTTGCCAGATTGATGGGCACGAGGAACGAGGTGTCGCGGTCCTTGGCTCCATGACGGATATACCAGTTGGGAGCAACATCCGATTTGCCTGACCCGATGTAGTTCATTGGGTTCATTATGGCTACGCGCTCGACCATATCCTTGTCAAGTTTTGCATTGGGATTGTGGAGACGATGGCGTAGACTGAAATCAGTGAAGTTGGCAGCCTCACCCTTGTCGTTGCCGAACACCTTGTTTTCAGGTGAAGGAGTGTCGATGAGTACACCCATCTGGTCGAATGCCGGAGGAGTTTTCAGAGGTGTGACTGATGCGACATAGCCGAGATACTTGTCAAGGTCGAGTCCGGTCACAAAATCAGAGGTCTTGTTGAAGCGGGGAGCATTTCCGGGACCGAATGACGGAGCCTGACGGCCATCACCCATTGGTGGACGCTGATCGCCTGCAGGTCTCATGCCGCCACGTCCTGCACCCGGACCACCACCCATAGGACCGAATTTGTCCTGATAGAAGGTGAATCCGATTGTGTCGGAAATCTCGCAGCCTTCCTGCAGTGCGCGGTGGGCTGATTCGATGAGGAAACTCTTGATATAGTCCTTGTAGTTGTCGGCTGTTAGTGGTGTGCCGTCCTTTTCAGTGAGCCCGAGCGAATTGATGTAGGCCGGACATTCCGCAGCAAGTTCGTCGGAGATGGCAATCTGAGCCTCAGAGAGATGGCGCACACCGGTGTTGGTGCATCCGTAGAGCCATTCATACTCCATGTCGGCATGGTTGAGGTCGGTGATTGGGCAGTAGCAGATGGCGGCATAGACATCGTCGCGCGCGTCAGCCGCACCCATCTTTTTTAAGTACTTGTCGTAGTCCTTGCTGTTGCCTGTCGCACCGAGCAGCGACGACATTGCGCCTCCGGCACTTGTGCCGTCGGTGAAAATCAGTTCCGATTCTCCGGGGATGAGGGCGTCGTTGTAGCGGAGATAACGGACAGCGGCCTTGAGGTCGAGCAGACCGTTGGGGGCGGTGCCGGTATAGATGGTTTTGCCGTCACGCTCGATTGTGGAGTTTGATCCGCGCGAGCCGGGGATACAGACGACGTAGCCCTCCTGCAAGGCACGTCCGGTGGCATCGGACGGAGAGGGTGACTTGGCAGTCGAGGCTGCATAGCCGCCGACGTAGGTGCGCAGAAGTATGGGCACACGGGCTATGTCGGCCATCTTGTCGGGGACATAGATGTTGAGGGTCTGATAGGTCGGATCCTCTACGTTTTTGACATAAAAAATCCCTTCGTATGCCTTGTAGGTCACTTCCTGGCCATCGGGCATGGTGATGGAGCCGTTGGTGAATTTCGACGGGTCGAATCTCAGTGGGTCGGTCTGTGCCATTGCTGTCAGCGCTCCGGCACCGAGCACGAGTCCGGCCACTAATTGTTTGTGGTTCATTTTGTTTGGTTTCTTTACTTGGTTTCTTTTAGATTGTCAATGACTTCTCCCATGTTCTCAGTGAATGAGATGGTGCGGGAGGCAGTTTCGGCAGGACCCTGCGGATAGTCGGCATTGAGGCGTATGAGGGTTGCCCCGGGATTCTGATAGGTGATTCGTTCGAATGGATAGCGGATGATGGCGGGGGTGTTGTAGCCGATGCCGAGTTCGAGAAGGACCACGCGGCTCCTGTCGGCATACTTGTCCATGAAACGTTCGTAGCGGTCGGCGGCTGCGTGCCATGCCTCGTCCTGGACGAAGTATTGGTTTTTACGCACATGAACATCCATATTTCCGCCACATACGGGACACACGGGGACATATTCCTTCGGGACGGTGAGGTTTTCGGAATGGGCGAGAATCTGCTCGACGGTCTCCTTGTCGGAGTAGAGTTTGGGATGACAACCGACGGCGCATTGCATCTGTCCGTAGTCGCCCTGCACCTCGAAAATCTTTTCGGGGTTGAAGCCCGCTTTGCGGAACTGGGCATCGACGTTTGTGGTGATGACAAAATAGTTTTTGTCCTTCACGAGGTCGTAGAGTTCCTTGTAGAGGGGCATGGCTCCGGGACGGAAACGGATGTAGTCGATATGGCGCGCCCAACGAGCCCAGCGCTCTTCCTCGGTCGGAAAGTCATGGAAACTCGATGTATAGAGGTCGGGGAAACCGTATTTCTTTATGTAGTCGGCAAACTCTTTCTTGAAGGCCGGCCCCGAATAGTCGAGTCCGGCGGCAGCCGAGAGTCCGGCACCGGCACCGATGACAATCGCATCGGCTTCAGCAATCCTTTGTCTCGCCAACGCGAGTTTTTCTTCGTAATTATTCATAGTGTAAGAGTTTTTTGTAGAGTGAATAGTCCTCGTCCTTGAACACATTGAAGACCACCGCACTGACCGGACAGTCGGGATGGTCGCCGAGATATTTCCTGACGGTGTCGACTGCAATTTCAGCGGCTTTGGCCTGCGGGAAACGGAATTCGCCGGTCGATATGCAGCAGAATGCAATCGACGAGAGTCCATGCTCGTCGGCAAGCGCGAGGCAGTTGCGGTAGCAGTCGGCTAGCAGACGGCAATCCTCCTCGGTGGGATAAGGACCATAGACTATCGGGCCGACTGTATGGATGACCCATTTGGCCGGGAGATTGTAGCCCGGAGTGATTTTGGCTTTACCTGTCGGCTCGTCGTGACCCTGCTCATGCATGATTCTGTCACATTCATGCCGCAGTTCCATTCCGGCGGCAGAGTGAATGGCGTTGTCAATACATTTGTGGAGCGGGACGAAGCATCCGAGCATCTGAGAATTGGCCGCATTGACAATGGCATCGACCTGAAGGCGGGTAATGTCGCCCTGCCATAGACGCAGACGCGGGTCGAGGGGCGAGGCGGGGATGGAGTCGAGGGTGACAACGCCTTTCTCTTCGCGCTGCAAGGCGAGTTCCTCGTCCTGCAGCTTCATGATGTCGTCGGCGACCGGTGCGGGAGTGCGCACGTTCATCAATGCCCGCAGTAAATCCCGCTTTTCCTTTATCGTGGCGGGGATTTTTATACGGGAATACTCCGGACGCTCACTGAGAAGCGACCGGAGCAGTATATCTAATCTTTCATTTTCAGAAATCATAGTGAATGAGGGTTGGGGGAGTTGTCCGTAGATCAAAGTAGTCGGCGGATTCAGCCGGGAGACGCAGATAGACCAGATCCTTGTATGTCTTGTAGAGGTGGGGCAGGACAGGATTGGTGTCGAAAATCTCACGCTGGACTTCGTCGGGGATATTGAAGTCGATGGTTCCCGATACGCGTGCGAACGATGCTCCCTTGAGGTCGAGGAT
Organism: uncultured Duncaniella sp.; assembly: GCF_910577345.1. Classification (GTDB taxonomy): domain Bacteria; phylum Bacteroidota; class Bacteroidia; order Bacteroidales; family Muribaculaceae; genus Duncaniella. The sequence continues at coordinate 121,610 of NZ_CAJTMT010000003.1, read as the reverse complement.
GGCCACATGGGGATTTTCCTGCAGTTGGGCATAGACCTCTTTCTTAGGGGAGGTGGCAAAATATATGTCGTTGCCGTCAATCTTCATGATTTGGAAGATACGGACATGGGGTCGTCCGTCCACAGAAGTGGCGAAGGCAACTTCCTTGTTTTTATGAAAAATTTCCAATAATTGTGCATCCATAATGATTTACAATCTAAAAGTTTAATATACCGGAGCTATTATACTATATATAGTGGTATTGAAATCGTGAGAAAAGAGTGAGGAGAGAGGGGAGTGCATGAAGAGTATATGGCGTGAGAGGAATTTCACGCTGTCGGTTGATATGGTTTAGTAACCGATGGTGAAACGCTCTTTGTGGTGGGCAGGTTCTGCAAGCTCGTCGACCATTGCCTTTGCATAGTCCTCGACGGAGATGAAGCTGTTGCCGTCTTTGTCGAAAATCATATCGTCCTTGCCGAGACGGTAGACACCTGTACGCTTGCCGGGACCTTTTGCGCCCATGTCGCCGAGATTGCCTGCGGGCGAGAAGAAGATCCAGTCGATGTCCTTTTCGGGCATAAGGGTGTTGAGGTAGAATTCACCAAGCGATTTGACGCCGGGGAGCCATTCTGCGGGAAGAGTGCCTGTGTCGACAAGACGTACTCCGGGTTTCACGAACAGTGTGCCGGCACCACCGACGATGAGCAGACGCTTCACTCCGGCTTTCTTGGCAGCTTCGAGAATCTTGGGGTAGTTGGTAAGGGTCTCCTCATAGATATTGGGATTGGCCCAACCGGGATTGTATGCGCTGATGACATTGTCGAAACCTTTGAGGTCGTTTTCAAGACTTTTTTCATCTGAAACATCGACTTTCTTCACTGTAAGGTTCGGATTGGTGATTTTGATTTTATCGGGATGGTTGACAAGTGCTTCTACCTGATAACCACGATTGAGAAGTTCATTGAGAATGGCCGAGCCTACAAATCCGCTCGCACCGATAAGTGCAACTTTTTTATCCATAATATTATTGTTTTGTATAGTTATATTTGTCTGTCTTTCAACATTACTATACTTTATATACCCCAAATTTAGGTAAAAAGTTTTAACCTTTCCCGTACGGAAGCAGAATTCCATTGCTTTCCTTGAGGTTAGTATTGCTGATTTTCAAAAGGAAGCCGCAACAGGAGAGAGGAGTTTTTAACAATCATTAATTTGTAAAACCACCAAGACAGGCACGGTATATTGCAAACTTTGATATAATTCCTTTATTTATGATTTATGTTTAAATATAATTCCTTACTTTTGTAAAGTAATACTGATGTTCAAACGAATATGGAACGAAATTTCAATAAAAATGAGTTGTATCCGGATTGTCCTATCCGGAATATCCTCAACCGCATCAGCGACAAGTGGACGCTGCTTGTGCTCTACACGCTCAACGGACACGAGTCCATGCGTTTCAAGGATCTATCCGCAGAGCTTCAGGATATATCACAGAAAATGCTGGTGTTGACACTGCGCACCCTTGAAACCGACGGATTCGTCAAGCGAAAGGTCTATGCCGAGGTGCCTCCGAGGGTGGAGTACATGCTCACGGAGCGTTCCCACTCGCTTTTCCCTATAATAAATCAATTGATTCAATGGGCCAAGGAGCACATGGATGAAATCCTGCTCGACAGGACGAAGGCTTTGTCGAAATCCGAATAATCAGACAAGAACCGCCGGTGCATGATTCAATCATGTACCGGCGGCGGATCATAGGTGTGTGTCAGTGCTATAATATAATCAGTGCTATAATATGTAAGTAACTTTTATCGAGATATGAGTAGGATGGTTACAAATCAGTAGGAGATAAGAGAAAGGTTGTCAGTTAAAATTTTATTACTCATTAATTCAGCCATAGGGCTTTGATTATTCTGCGTAGAGGGAATCTGCCAGACCCTTTACTCCATCCTCTCCGGGAAGGTCGGGATAGGTTGCGATGAGGGCGGCGGCAAATTTTTCGGCATCAGGCTGGGATTCGCGCAGTTCCTTTACCTTGTTGAGGTAGGCGATGCGGAATTTCACATCGTCGGCTGTGGCGGGATTGCCGTGACCTCCGACAAAAAGGGTAGCGCCTGTGCCAAGAATCTGTTCGAGTTCGGCGATGCGGTCATTCACGCCTTCGATATTTCCGGCATAGAGATTATTGATGTGGGACTTTTCAGGTGCCCAGTGGGAGTAGACGGCATCTTTGCCGATAAGGATGTTGGCACCGGGGAAGTCATTCGAAGCACCTTTATAGAAAGTGAAGGGGACGCCTCCGAAAGTCACGGTCGTATTGAAAGCGACCTCTTCAGTGGCTCCTGTGGGGAGGGGTTCGATAGCGTCGCCATATTCTTCGGCAAAATGGCTCATCATTCCGCTGTAGGCAGGGCCTTTGACGACGGCGGGCATACCTTCCGGCATCACGAGGGTTGCGTCGCCGGTGTTTCCGAGATGGAAGTCGGCAATTCTTTCAGCGACAGGTTTGCCGAGAGTTGCAAGATATTCGTCAAATGCTTGTGCATTGACCTTGAAGAGGGGCTGTTCGAGTGTGACGAGCGAATCAGGGCCTTCGATGATGTAGCTTGCATCGCCCATCTGATCCTCGGTGAGATAGATGTGGAGCTTGCAGCCGTCAAGTTCGCGCACGTCAAAACGACCGGTTGAAACGGAATCAGTGCTTGCAACTTCAGTTGCTTCTTCAGTGGCAGCCTCCTTTTTCTGTTGCGAACAAGCAACAAGTGCGAGGGCGCCAAGACTCATGATAAATAGTTTCTTCATGTGAGTGATAGTGATGGTAAACTTCGGCAAAGTTAAGGTGCGCAAAATTGAAAATCAATATGTTACCTTTTTCTCAGATACTTACCTTGATGAAACTAATGGTGGAAATCAGGAAATTAGATTTGGTTAATGTTTGTTAACAGCGACTGGTGTGCTTTCTTGGCCGATGCGCGGAACATGGTTGGAGAGACGGAGTTGTGTTTCTTGAAAAATTTGCAGAAAGCCGCCATTTCCGAGAAGTGGAGTTCGGCAGAAATGTCCTGAATGGACATGGTGGTATCTTTCAGAAGGAAACATGCCTGCTGGACCAGCTCGTCGCGGATGACGGCGTAGGGTGTCTTGCCGAGTTTGTCCTTGACGACACGCGAAAGGTGTTTCGCTGATACGCAGAGCCGTCCGGCATAGAAATCGATGTTGTGTTCCTCCTTGTAGTATTTCCAGACGAGTTTCAGGAATCCCATTATAATCATGTCCTGACGGGTGACCACTCCGTCGCTTTCCTCCTCGGCCTGACCTTTGCGGAGCATCAGATTGCCGATTTCAAGCATGAAACTGCGGAAATATGTCTGACAGAGTTCCGATCGGTAGAAATGGTCGGTGTCATTCAGACACTTGCGGAACAGGCTCAATTGGGCCTCTATGACGGCCGCTTCGTTTTCGTTCAGAGTAAGCCTCGGGACAGAGTGGCGGTTTTTGAACGATTCGGAATTGGCGGGTTTCATGTCGTTGAGCGCTTCGTTTGTGAATTCGTAGTTCGGGAGGATGCACCATCCGGCTATATCGTCACTCATGGCCATGAAAGTAATTGGTTCCCAGACAAGGAGATCCATGAAATGTCCGGCGTGGATGCGGATGGTCTCGTTGCCTACGGAGAGGGTTGCGGTCCCGCGGGTCAGAAGCAGGAATATCCTGCACTCATGCACGGCCAGCCCTTCCAACCGTCTGAAAAGGTCGGGTCCGATGAGCAAGATCCTCTCGACAATGGAGTTTTGTGGCGGAAATATGGAAATCAATTCTGCTTGGGTCATTTTTTGGAGGGATTCAAGAGCTTTTTAAACAATATTTTATCTTTCGTTAAAGAAATTTTTGGATTTGCAAATATAATGCTAATGCGTAGATTGGAAAATAAATTTGGTCGAAATATTCACATAATTTCACATTAATGCGCACAATGGACAATATTAGGTCCCTATAGTATAAGCCAATCGGGGTTGATGGGCAGTAAATTTGCGCAAAATTTATTATCACATTCTATGTCATACAGGAAAAATCTCATTGCAATGGCAGTCACCGGCCTTGCTCTCTCGTCCTGTGGAGGGGGAAACGGTGAACAACGAACAGAGGCTCCCCAGGAGTATCCTCTGCTTGCTGTAAAACCGGAAGACAGGAGCCTTTCGGTCAAGTATTCAGCAGTTCTCGAAGGCAGGCAGGACGTTGAAGTCCGCCCTGAAGTGTCCGGTCTGATTACTAAAGTATGTATCGAAGAGGGAGCGAAGGTCCGGAAAGGACAAGTGCTCTTCATAATCGACCAGGTTCCCTACAGGGCAGCCTTGCAGAAGGCTCAGGCTGCTGTTGCGACTGCAGAGGCGAATCTTGCCAATGCCAAACTGTCGCTTGAGGGCAGGGAGGAACTGTTCAAGGAGAAGGTGATTTCCGATTTCGAGCTACGCACATCGCAGAATGCCTACAAGAGTGCGGAAGCCGCGCTGATGCAGGCCAAGGCTGAGTTGCGCGATGCTGAGAACAATCTTTCCTACACGGAGGTGAAGAGTCCGGTTGACGGCGTTGCCGGCATGACTTCTTTCCGTATCGGTGCGCTCGTCGGGCCCACCATGAGCGAACCCCTCATCAATGTTTCGGACAATTCGCAGATGTATGCCTACTTCTCGCTCGCCGAAAAACAGGCGCTTGAGATGACATCGAAATACGGTTCGCTCGACGAAGCCATCAAGTCGTTCCCTCCGATCTCGCTCGAACTGAAGGATGGAGCCATCTATGGCGAGAAGGGACAGATTGACGTGATAAGCAGTATGGTGGACAAGACGACCGGAACAGTCTCGCTGCGCGCCAATTTCCCCAATGGGGGTGGGCAGTTGCTCAGCGGAGGGTCGGCCAATGTCATCCTTTCCTACGACCGTCCGGCCTCGCTTGTGATTCCCCAGGGAGCCACCTACGAAATCCAGAACAGAATCTTCACCTACAAGGTTGTCAACGGAACCACCGTCTCCACCCCCATCGAGGTGTTCAAGATTAATGACGGCAAGGAATATATCGTGACTTCCGGTATCGTCGAGGGTGATACCGTCGTGGCCGAGGGTGCCGGACTTCTCAAAGCCGGAACCAAGGTGACAGCAATGAAAGAGCAACCCAAGCAGCAGGAGCAACCCAAGCAAGATAAGCAGGAGGAAGAGAAATGAATATAAAACGATTCATAGACAGGCCGATTCTCTCGATAGTCATCTCCGTGGTGATTGTCGTCGCAGGTCTCATCGGCCTCTTCGCCCTCGCCGTCGAACAGTATCCCGATATTGCGCCGCCTACTGTCCGGGTCTCGGCGACCTATAGCGGTGCGAATGCCGAGACTGTGCAGAAGAGCGTCATCGTGCCTCTTGAAGAGGCCATCAACGGTGTGGAGAACATGACCTACATGACTTCCACCGCAAGTAATACGGGTAGCGGTGAGATTACCATCTACTTCAAGCAGGGAAGTAACGGCGACATGGCTGCGGTCAACGTCCAGAACAGCGTCTCGACCGCCACGGCTCTTCTTCCCGCCGAGGTGACAAAGGTCGGTGTGACGACGCGCAAGCGCCAGAACAGTACGCTCATGGTGTTCGGCCTTTTCAGCCCCAACGGCACATACGATGAGACATTCCTCACCAACTACATGAACATCAACATCAAGCCGGGCATCCAACGTATCTCGGGTGTCGGTGAGGTGAATGTGATGGGTGGCGCATACGCGATGCGTATATGGCTCAAACCGGATGTCATGGCGCAATATGAGCTTGTCCCCGATGATGTGACAGCCGCCCTTTCGAGCCAGAACATCGAGGCCTCGACAGGTGCTATCGGCGAGGATTCGGAAAATGTGTTCCAATACACGCTCAAATACCGTGGCCGTCTCGAAGAGGAGAGCGAATTTGAGGAAATTATCATCAAGGCTTTTGACGATGGCCGTGTGTTGAAGCTCAAGGATATCGCTGATGTCGAGCTTGGCGCACAGAGCTATTCCTACAAGGGATTTGTGAACGGTCTGCCGGGTGCGACCTGTATGATTAACCAGATTTCAGGCTCCAACGCCAACGAAATCATCATCAATATCGAGAAGTATCTCGCGCAGGTTGAGAAGACGCTGCCCGACGATGTTCAGCTCGTGCAGCTCATGAGTACCAAGACCTTCCTTGACGCTTCAATCGACAAGGTTGTCGAGACGCTTCTCGAAGCCATCGTGCTTGTGGTGCTCGTGGTCTATTTCTTCCTTCAGAATCCGCGTTCGACACTGATTCCGACAATCAGTATCTTCGTGTCGCTCATCGGTACGTTTGCCGTGCTCTATATAGCCGGTTTCAGTATTAACCTCCTCACGCTCTTCGCGCTTGTGCTCGCAATCGGTACGATTGTGGATGACGCCATCATCGTCGTGGAGGCGGTCCAGACAAAGTTTGACGAAGGTTACCGCTCGACCTACAAGGCTGCGGTTGATGCGATGAGCGGTGTGTCCTCGGCACTCGTCACCTCGACACTTGTCTTCATGGCGGTGTTTGTCCCAGTGTCGTTCATGGGTGGCACTTCGGGTGTGTTCTACACCCAGTTCGGTATCACAATGGCAGTAGCCGTGGGTATCTCGGCTGTCAACGCCCTCACGCTCTCGCCTGCACTGTGTGCGCTCCTTCTCCGACCAAACCAGATAATCAAGGAGGGCGACAAGCTTGAATTCTCGACCCGCTTCCGCATGGCTTTCGATGCCACGTTCAAGAGAATAGTGCGCAAATATGTCGGTGGTGTGTTCTTCATCATCAAACACAAGTGGCTCGGATGGTCCGCGCTTGCAGCGGCTTGCGCCCTGCTCGTATGGCTCATGGGAACGACGAAGACCGGCCTTGTGCCAAACGAGGATACAGGTACCATCTTCATGAGCTTTGACTCTCCGGCAGGAAGCACACTTGCCGAATCAGAATCCATCATGCAGGAAATCCAGGCGGAACTCAAGGAGATGCCGCAGGTCGACAACTTCAATATGGTGGCCGGCTTCGGTATGGCCTCGGGCAACGGAGCCTCACACGGTATGTTCATCATCAAACTCAAACCGTGGGAGGAACGAACCGGCAAGAATGACAATGTCGATGCTATCCGAAGCGAGATATACCGCCGCACGGCCCACATCAAGAACGCGCGTCTGTTTATCTTCGCTCCCCCTATGATTCAGGGCTACGGTTCGGGTAACAGCTTCGATGTCTATATCCAGGACCGTGCAGGCAAGGGATATGACGAACTGAGCAAGGTGATCACCGATTTCCTTGAAGCGCTCAACAAACGCCGGGAAGTGGAAATGGCCCAGACCTCGTTCAGCGCCAATTTCCCTCAATACACGATTGATGTCGACGAGGCCCAGTGTCAGCGCGCCGGTACGACCACCAGCGAGGTGCTCAACGTGCTCTCGGGTTACTTCGGCAGTATCTACGCCTCGAACTTCAACCGCTTCACAAAGATTTACCGTGTAATCGTGCAGGCACCCTACAACTACCGTGACGGCATGGAGGCTCTCAATAATATATATGTGAAGACGAAGAACGGCATGGCTCCTATCAGCCAGTTCGTGAAACTGACGAAGACCTATGGCGCGGAGTCGCTGATGCGCTTCAATATGTTTGCCGCCATCAATGTCCAGGGTATGCCTGCCCAGGGCTACAGTTCGGGCGATGTCATCAATGCCATCAATGAGGTTGCCGCCGAGACTCTGCCGACAGGCTTCGGCTTCGAGTTCTCCGGCATGACCCGTGAGGAGGAACAGACAGGCAACAGCCACACCACCGTCATCATCTACGGTATCTGCGTCCTGTTCATCTATCTCATCCTCTGCGCGCTCTACGAGAGCCTTTTCATTCCGCTTGCGGTCATCCTTTCTGTTCCCTTCGGTCTGATGGGCAGCTTCCTGTTCGCGAAACTGTGGGGCATCGAGAATAATATCTATCTGCAGACCGGTCTCATCATGCTTATCGGACTTCTGGCCAAGACCGCCATCCTTCTGACGGAATACGGAACCGAGCGCCGAAAGGCAGGCATGTCGCTCACACAGGCAGCAATGTCGGCGGCTTCGGTGCGTCTGCGCCCGATTCTCATGACTGCCCTCACCATGATTTTCGGTCTCCTCCCGCTGATGTTCGCGACCGGTGTGGGGGCCAACGGCAACACCTCGCTCGGTGTCGGTGTGGTCGGAGGTATGATCATCGGAACAATCGGCCTTCTGTTTGTGACTCCGGCCTTCTTCATAACCTTCCAGTATATTGAAGAGAAGGTGATGTGGCGTCGGCGCAAAGAACGTGAAAATGAAAAAGAACCCACAAAATGAAATTCCTACCAATCATAGCAATACTTTCCCTGGGACTGACAGGCTGTAATCTCTACAAGAATTACAGCCGTCCCGAGGGACTGCCTGTGGAGGGTCTCTACGACGAATCCACAATGGCGCACGCCGACACGCTCGCATCGCTCGGCACAATGCCGTGGGAAAGCCTCTTTACCGACGGGCATCTGCAATCGCTCATCCGTGAGGGGCTCGGCAGCAATACCGATATGCAGATAGCACTGCTGCGCATTGACGAGGCAAAGGCAGGACTTACGGCTGCCAAATTGGCCTATCTTCCATCGTTGACCTTCTCGCCGAACGGGGCAATCACGAAAGCTGAGGGTTCAAAAGTCAGCAAGACGTATGAAATCCCCGTGGCGATGAGCTGGGAGGTGGATATTTTCGGGAAATTACGCAACGCAAAGCAGGAAGCGCAGGCACTCCTGCTCCAGCAGGGTGCCTATGCGCGTGCGGTGCAGTCCGAACTCATTGCCTCGATTGCCAACAGCTATTTCTCGCTCCTGATGCTCGACGACCAGATTGAAATCAGCAATCAGACCATCGAGATATGGAAGGAGCAGGTGCGCACGATGGAACTGCAACTCAAGGTCGGCGACGTGAGGGAGAATGCCGTCAGTCAGGCCAAGGCAAATCTCAATCAGCTCCTCGCCACCCACAACACTCTCCTGCGTCAGCAGCGGGAGACAGAGAATTCGATCTGCACCCTTCTCGGGACAACCTACAGGAGCATCGAGCGCGGTAAGCTCGACAGTCAGGCGATGCCGTCGGAAATAAGCGTCGGTGTGCCGTTGCAACTGCTGTCGGCCCGTCCGGACGTTGTGCAGGCAGAGATGGCTCTCGCCGCAGCATATTATTCGACCAATCAATCGCGCGCGGCTTTCTATCCGTCGTTGACCATCGGCGGTTCAGCCGGATGGACCAATGCGCTCGGGCAGGGTGTGACCAATCCCGGCGGCTGGATTCTCTCGGCGCTCGGTTCTCTGACACAACCGATATTCCAGCGTGGTAAACTCATCTCGAATCTGAGAATATCCAAGGATGAGGAGCAGATTGCAATGCTCAACTATAAGCAGACTCTTCTCAATGCCGGACAGGAGGTGAACGATGCCCTCTATGCCATCGAATCCTACGGCAATAACCTTGAATATCACAGTGTGCAGTGTGAGGCTCTGGAAAAAGCGGTGAAGTCCAACGAACTTCTTTTCCGCACGAACAATGCCACTTATCTCGAATTGCTTTCGTCACGTCAGGATCTTCTGAACTCACGACTGAATCTTGTGGTCGACAAATTGAATCAGCTGCAGTCGGTCGTGACGCTCTACAAGGCTCTCGGCGGTGGCGCAGAGTGAACTTGAATCTCAAAAAGTACAAAATCCCGGAGGGGCAAAAGAATCAGAAGTCAGGATTGGATTCCGATAACTTCTGATTCTTTTGCCCCTCCGGGGTTTTGTTCAATTCAAGAGTGCATTTTGGAAACGCCTGAGCATTTATCGGCGGGGCCGGTTGCCGCCTCTGCCACCTTGACGGTCGGGCATGGGCTTGGCGTCCTCGGTGAGCTTAAGCTCTGAGCCGTTGGAAAGTTCAACTTCATAGCCACCACGTTTGCGTGAGATTTCAACGATGGTCTGGCCATTGAAGTTAGTGCTGACATATTTTGCGATTGCCGAAGGTACGATAGCTGTGGGGACGGCTGTTCCGCGAGCGGCCTTGACTTCCTTCCAGTTGCCTTCCGACATGAATTCAACTTCAGCGCCGCTGACGAAATCGACATCGTATTCAACGCCGCGACGGCCATTGTCCTTCTCGACTTTCTTGATTTGGTCTTTGCCGAAATACTTTGTGATGAAGGTCTGTGCGGCCTTGGGAAGTTCAGACTGGTTGATAGGGGTGCCGGCAAAAGCGGCAGACGACATGGAGGCTGCGAGGCCTACAAGCATCAGTGAGAAAAATTTTTTCATTGTAAAAACGGGTGTTTTATCTGGTTAAAAATGTGTTGTAGAAATTATTGAATGTCTGGAGATATTTACGCCCGACGGGGATGTGGCGCGGAAATTTCTGAAGATAGACAGTGCGGTTGGAGAATTTCTCGATTGAGGCGACCGAGATGATGAAGGAGCGGTGGATGCGGATGAACTTATCCGGCGGCAACATGGTCTCCATCTCTTTCATGGTTATCTGCGAAAGGACCATCGGGAGATCCTTACGGAAGATTTTCACATAGTTGTCCATCGCCTCGATGACAATGATGTCCTTGAGATTGACGATGACATTCTTATGTTCGACCTTCAGGGTGATTGTGCCCGACATCTCATCAGCTTCAGCCGAGAGTTTCATATACTTCTTCGCCTTTTCCATCGCTCTCTCGAAGCGCGGATAGAAAATCGGCTTATGGAGAAAATCGACGGCATCGACATTGAAGCCGTCTATGGCATAGTGGGAGAAGGCTGTCGTGAAAATCAGGCAGGTTCCTGCCGGGAGTTCCTTGGCGAGGGTGAGGCCGTTGTGGGAATTCATCTCGATGTCAAGAAAGACGATGTCGGGGCGGGTTGAACGGATGCAATCCATTCCTGCGATTGGCGATGTGAAGCATTGGAGGTCAATGTCGCCGTATCGCTTGCAATATTCCTGAATGATGCTGAGGGCTATCGGTTCGTCGTCGATAGCGACACATTTGATCATATACGGTTGAGATTAATGATTAGTTTGACGTTGTAGTTATGGCCGTCGTTGTCGATTTCTATCCGGTGTTGGCCGGGATAGAGGAGCTGCAGACGCCGACGGCAGTTCTCGATGCCCATGTGTTCGCCGATGCGCTTCATGGGGAAGATGCGGTTGGAGGTGGAGAAGAGGAGCTGGCCATCTTTCTCGGTGAGGGAAATCACGATGTCGCTTTTCTCGACAGGTGAGACTCCGTGTTTGAAGCAGTTCTCGACAAAGGTGACGAGCAGCATCGGAGGGACTTCAATCGCATCGTGCTCGATGTCTATATCGAGTGTGACGGTGGTCATCTCGTTAAGTCGGAGGGATTGGAGACCCACATACTGGCGGATATAGTCGGTTTCGTCGGAGAGCGGGACGAGATCGTGGCCGGAAGTGGTGTGGATATAGCGCATCATGGAGATGAATTTCTCCAGTGATTCGAGAGCTTTCCCGTTTTGCGTGAGGAAGAGGCCGTAGAGCGAATTGAGGGTGTTGAACATGAAGTGAGGCTTTATCTGGGCTTTGTAAAGCTCGATTTCAGCCTTGTCGCGGTCAGCTTCCACTTCGCGGAGATAGGATTTTCGTAAGTTTACCTCGGTGAGCAGTCCGACAGCGAAACTGAAGGCCTCGACAATCATGAACAGTGACCAGATGGCCTGCTGGTATTGCTGGATGTGAGGGAGGATGCGGGTGATTCCGAAATCGTGGATGTTTGGCTTGGGATTATACAGCATCACATCCGACAGAAGGTAGGTCGCTACCAGCGAAGTCACTATCAGCAGGATGCCGAAGATGCGTTTGCGCTCACCGCGGAACAAGAAGGGTACCGTCACGGTACGATTGATGAAGTAGACAGCATATAGCCATACGGTGACAGTAATCATGTAGGCCTGGAAGTTGTGAAACCACCGCTCGATGGGAAAAATCATTGCCATTACCGGCAATACGATAATGCAAAAAACGAGATCTATGTAGAGGGACACATTCTTCATCTGCTGTGTTGGCTGGAATTCCGATGCAAAGTTAAATATTTTGTAGTTAAAGATGTAGCTTCGGTTTGACCGTTGACCACTACTTCAATGACTTTTGTCACTATCTGTTTGGACAGTTGTCATGGGCAAAGGTTTAATCACTTAATTTTGCGTCCAAACAATAGCATCATGACAGTAAAAACATTCATCGACCGCCCGATTTTAGCCGGTGTAATCTCCGTGCTGATTGTGATTCTGGGCGTTTTAGGCTTGCTTCAACTACCTATCGAACAGTTTCCTAATATCGCGCCTCCGACAGTAAGGGTGTCGGCGACCTACACAGGCGCCAATGCCGAGACGGTGCTTAAAAGCGTGATTGTCCCGCTTGAGGAATCGCTCAACGGCGTGGAGGACATGATGTATATGACATCCACGGCGACCAACACCGGCACCGCTTCCATCACGATATATTTCAAACAGGGGACGGATGCCGACATGGCCGTGGTCAATGTCCAGAACCGTGTGGCTTCCGCACAGGGTCTTCTTCCTGCGGAAGTGACGAAGAGCGGTGTGACAGTGCGCAAGCGTCAGAACAGTACTCTGAAATCCATCACCCTCTACAGTCCGGATGACAGCTATGATGCCAACTTCCTGACCAATTACATGAAGATTAACATCGAGCCTCAGATTTCGCGAATTGCGGGTGTGGGCGAGGTGAATATCTTCAGCGCGGAATATGCGATGCGCATCTGGCTTGATCCGTCGAAAATGTCGCAATACGGGCTTGTTCCGGCCGACATCGACAAGGTGCTTTCGGAGCAGAACATAGAGTCGCCTACGGGCACGCTCGGAGCCGAGTCGCTCAACACTTTCCAGTATGTGCTGAAATACCGTGGCCGCTATGAGGATGCTGAGGACTATGAGAATCTTGTTGTCCGTGCGCTCCCCGACGGAAGCGTGTTGCGCCTGAAGGATATTGCCACCGTTGAGCTTGGAGCAGTCAATTATGCGATGCTGAGCGAGACGAGCGGCCACCCAGGAGCTAACGCGATGATTGCACAGACGGCAGGCTCGAATGCCAACGAGGTCATAATCGAGATTGACAAGACCCTCGACGGGATAAGGGCAAAGTTGCCCGCAGGCATGGTGCTGACCGACATTTCAAGCACCAAAGACTTCCTCGACGCATCGATATGGAAGGTGATTGAGACGCTTATCATCGCCCTCATCCTTGTGGTGATGGTGGTCTATGTGTTCCTCCACGATTTGCGTGCGACATTGATTCCGGCCCTTTCCATCATCGTGTCGCTGACCGGAACATTCGCATTCATCTATGCTGTCGGGTTCACTCTGAACATGCTGACACTGTTTGCGATAGTGCTTGTTATCGGTACGGTGGTGGATGACTCCGTTGTTGTCGTCGAGGCAGTGCAGGCGAAATTCGAAGCCGGAAAGAAGGACCCCTACGAGGCTACTGTCTCGGCTATGGGAGGGCTTTCGGCCGCACTTATCACGACCACCATCGTATTCATGGCTGTGTTCATCCCGGTATGTTTCATGGGTGGCACCTCCGGAACGTTCTACAAGCAGTTCGGTCTGACGATGGCGGTTGCGGTGGGCATATCGCTCATCAATGCGATGACTCTCTGTCCCGCGCTCAGCGCTCTGCTCATGCGTCCCGGCAAAGGGGCAGGGGAGAAGCTCAACTATGTCGAGCGTTTCCACTATGCTTTCGATAAGTCGCTTGAGACTGTCGTCGGGCAATACCGCACAGGTGTGATGTTCCTTTTCAAGAACCGCTGGATTGTCGGTGTGCTCTTCCTTCTCTCGATAGGTGGACTTGTGTGGCTCGTCTCGACAACGAAGACCGGTCTTGTGCCGCAGGAGGACATGGGTACCATCAGCCTCAACGTGCAGGTCGCTCCCGGCAGTAACCTCGCGGAGACAAGCGAGATAATGGATGAGGTGGAGAATGCCATCAAGGATATTCCGGAAATCTACATCTATTCGCGTGTGACCGGCAAGAATGCGCGTCATGACCAGTCGGCCTCGGCCGGTTCGTTCAACATCAGGCTGCGCGACTGGAGCGAACGCAAGGATGCCTCGCAGGACATCAATGCCGTCATCAAGGAAATCTATAAACGCACCGAAGGGATAGCCTCGGCGCAGATACGCGCCTCGCAGTCGCCGATGATTTCGGGCTACGGAACCGGCAGCGGTTTTGAACTGTATGTCCAGGACAGATCGGGAACGACAACCGACGAGCTTCTGAGGGTGACCCGTGAGTTCATCGACTCTCTCAACAAGCGTCCGGAAATCTCACGCGCCTATACGACATTCGACACCAAGTATCCGCAGTATATGGTCGAGGTCGATGCAGCCAAATGCCTTCAGATGAATGTCTCGCCGGCCGATGTGCTGTCGACTTTGGCGGGTTATGTCGGAGGAAGTTATTCATCAAACCTCAACCGATTCACAAAACTTTACCGAGTGATGGTCCAGGCCGCTCCGGATGACCGCCTCAGTCCTGAATCACTGAAAAGCATGTATGTCCGTTCGTCGACAGGAGAGATGGCTCCTCTCGACCACTTCATCACACTGACGCGAGTCTACGGGTCGGAAAGCCTCTCGCGTTTCAATCTCTTCCCTTCGATTTCAGTCTTCGGAGAGCAGGGTGAGGGCTACAGTTCAGGCGAGGCGATCAATGCCATCAAGGAGGTTGCCGACAAGTATCTGCCGTCGGGCTTCGGATATGAGTTCGGAGGCATGTCGCGCGAGGAGTCGTCGGCCGGAAACACTACTGTCCTTGTCTTCAGCATCTGTCTTGCCTTCATATACCTTATATTATGTGCGCTCTACGAGAGTCTGACAGTCCCGTTTGCCGTCATCGCTGCAGTCCCGATGGGATTGGCCGGAAGTTTCCTCTTCGCGCGATGGTGGGGGATCGAGAACAATATCTACATGCAGATTGGTCTCATCATGCTTATCGGACTTCTTGCCAAGACGGCTATCCTGCTTACGGAATATGCCACGGCCCGACGAAAGGAGGGTATGGGATTGGTAGCTGCGGCCATCTCAGCCGCCAAGGCGCGTTTCCGCCCGATCATAATGACCTCGGCTACAATGATATTCGGTATGCTTCCGCTGATGTTTGCCTCCGGTGTGGGTGCCAACGGTAATATCTCTGTCGGAGTCGGTACGGTCGGAGGACTTCTCTTCGGAACTTTGGCCTTGCTCTTCCTGGTACCGGTGTTTTTCATTGTGTTTCAGTATCTCCATGAGCGCATCACTCCTAAAAAACGCTTGCCTAACTCACAAAAAACGATTAAAGAATAATTATAAATAACGATTTCTTGTGATTCGCTGTTGCCCATTAGGGTAACAGCGAATTTGTTTACCCTTGAAAATATGTCGTTTGCCAATTATGGCATGAAATATTGGTTGTTTATTTTGTTGATTGTCAATATATTGCGGTTTTAATACCTATTTCTGAGTATTTTTTTAGGATTATAAACTACCGACCTTTGCACTACAAAAAGTTAATTCGACATGACAATTTGGAAAAGGTATTTATTGTGTAGTATTTCTCTTCTGATTATCACTGCCACAGCATTTGCCCGGGAAGCTCAAGGGATGATTTCCGGAAAAGTTATTTCAGTGGATGGCGAGCCAATCGACTTCGCCACAGTGTTCCTCAAAGGGACATCTTATTCCTGTTCGACTAACGAAAAAGGTCTCTATCATCTGTCGGCACCGGCGGGTGACTATACATTGGTCTTCACCTGCGTTGGCTACGAACAGCAGGAGGCCAAAGTGAAGATTTCCGCCTCGGAACGCCGGAAACTCAACGTGAAGCTCAGACCTGTCACCCAACTCGGCGAGGTGATAGTGGTCGGCAGTCAGCTCAGCAAGGTAAAGAACTCGGCCTTCAATGCAACGGCTGTCAACACTCAGGATCTCGTCAACACGACCAAGACACTCAGCGAGGCGCTTGCAAAGGCTCCGGGCATGAAAATCCGTGAGAGCGGGGGTGTCGGTTCCGACATGGCCGTGACGATGGACGGTTTCAGCGGAAAGCATGTCAAGGTGTTTATCGACGGTGTTCCGCAGGAAGGTGTCGGAAGCGCGTTCGGCCTCAACAATATTCCGGTCAACTTCGCTGACCGCATCGAGATTTACCGTGGCGTTGTCCCCGTCGGTTTCGGCGCGGATGCAATCGGCGGTATCATCAATATCGTCACTCCAAAACGTCAGCGCAAATGGTTTGTGGATGCATCGTACTCCTACGGATCGTTCAACACCCACAAGTCATACGTCAACTTCGGCCAGACCCTCAGAAACGGTTTCAAGTATGAGATAAATGCTTTCCAGAACTATTCGGACAATGATTACTGGGTCGATACCCCTGTTGAGAATTTCGAGACGGGAGCCATCAACCGTCGCAAGAAAGAGCATGTCAAGCGTTTCAACGACACATATCACAATGAAGCCGTCATCGGTAAAATCGGTTTTGTCAACAAGCCCTGGGCCGACCGCCTTCTTCTCGGGTTCAACTATTCGCACGTTTATAAAGATGTGCAGACCGGTGTCCGTCAGGAGATTGTCTATGGTCAGAAACACCGCCACGGCCACACTCTGATGCCCTCACTCGAATATGGCAAGCGCAATCTTTTCACCAAGGGTCTTGACGTTTCGTTCAACGCCAACTACAGCCGTAACGCCAACATCAACGTCGACACCGCTTCGGTCAAATACAATTGGTTCGGCCAGACTGAAAAGCTCAACTCTCCGGGTGAGCAATCATATCAGTATGCCCGCGCCGACAACGACACTTGGTCGGCTGCCCTTACCGCCAATTACCGACTAAAGGATCACCATGTGTTCACTGTCAACGATGTATTCAACGGTTTTGACCGCAGCAACCGCAATCTCATCACCGGAAGCGAGGATGAGTATAATAAGGTGACGAGCAAGAATATCCTCGGTGTCTCATACCGCTACATGCCCAACGAGAAACTCAATTTCTCCGTTTTCGGCAAGGAGTATCATCAGTATGTGTCCGGCCCTGTGACAAGCAATTCAGGAAGTTCTTCACAGACCGACTACACTCTCACAAGCCGCTCAGATGATTATATCGGATATGGTGCTGCAGGAACATGGTTCATGCCTCTCGGCTTCCAGTTGAAGGCTTCCTACGAAAAAGCCTACCGTCTGCCCTCGATAGAGGAACTTTTCGGTGATGAAGACCTTGAGCAAGGACAGGTGAACCTGAAACCTGAATCGAGCCACAATCTCAACTTTAACCTCAGCTTCACAAAGAATTTCGGTGTCAACTCGATTTATGTCGAAGCCGGTTTCATCTACCGCGACACCCGCGACTATATCCAGCGCAACATTCTCGCACTCAGCGGAGGCAAATCTGCGGCGACATATATCAACTACGGTAAGGTCGATACAAAGGGATTCAATATCTCTGCCCGCTACACCTTCTCGAAGTGGCTCAGCATCGGCGGCAATTTCTCGCAGATGAATGTGCGCGACAATATGCCTCATGTGATGGGATCGACGGCCGACAACATCGCCTACCGCGAACGTATGCCCAACCTTCCCTATCTGTTCGCTGACTCCGATGTCAATTTCTATTGGGTCGGACTTGGAGGCAAGGGTAACACTCTGACTGTCACCTACGACAACCAGTACACCCACAGTTTTTCATACTATCCCGCCAATATCGGTGCTGCGAACAATGACTATATCGTCCCGACGCAGTTTGCCAATAATCTGACATTCAGCTACAGTATAGCTCACGGACGTTACAACCTCTCGTTTGAATGCCGCAACTTCACCAACGCTAACCTCTATGACAACTTCAGTCTTCAGAAAGCCGGACGTGCATTCTACGGCAAGGTGAGGGTGTATTTCGGAAATTAAACATAACAAAAAATACAATCTAAAAAATCACAATGGACAAAAGATTTCTCATGCGCGTATTGGGTGCGCTCGTTCTCCCCGCGCTCGTTTTCACTTCTTGCTCTGATAATGATGAGCCGGGTAACAAGGGTAATGACGACGACAACACTTCCGAGAATACTGAAGGCCGTTTCGTCATCGCCGCTACAACAACCGCTTCGGCAGGCAGTGTTCCCGTAATTGTCACAGCCGAGTCGATTGACGAGGGCAGCGTGACACTCGAACGCAACGGTCTCACCAACGACGGTGCTACCCAGTGGGTATTCCACGGAACAGAATATCTCTATGGTCTCACATACAATCAGGGTAACGCCGGCACCACCCGCAGCTATGTTCTCGGCGAGGATGGTCAGGTACGTGCCCGTGACCTTGAATACAAGGTGTCGCGTTTCTCTTCCTACGGTGCATACGATGACAACATCCTCTCGATGTCGTCGGGCAACGGCCCCATTAAGTTTGCCGATGCCAACGGTAATCTTCCCCAGACACTCCTCTTCACCAAGATTAATGTCAAGGAAGAGACTTCAACCGCCAACGATACTGAGAGCGGAAAATACTCAGTCGAGAACTATCTCGGCAACGGCGAGTATGTCACTCTTTCAGGTGCTGAGCAGAGTGGCCGTCATCTCTACAGCGGTGTGATTCCCATGGGTCTCAGCGCTTACGGTACGAACGTGGACAATGGTAAATACATCCTCCCCGGCAACGAAGATCTCGTCGCTACCGCCGACGGTGGCAGCAGCTACACCAAGGGTGCGCTTTCGGGCACACAGTATCCCAATTCATGCTGGGTTGCAATCTATGACAACGGCGATTTCCTCAACCCCATAATTGCCAAGACAGACAAGATCAGCTATGCAGCCGGCCGTTTCCGTTCACAGTACTATCAGACCATCTGGGCAGCTGAAAACGGTGACATCTATGTCTTCTCGCCCAGCTTCGCCAAAACTCAGACCGACAAGCGCCAGAAGACCACTCTCCCTGCAGGTGTGGCCCGTATTCCTGCCGGAAAGACTGAATTTGATGACTACTATTGCAACATCGAGGCACTTTCAGGTGGCCGTTCGTTCATGCGCTGCTGGAGTGCCGGTGGAAACTACTTCATCCTTGTCATGTATGACACAGCTGAATTCAAAGCCACTACATCGGCTACCTCGCTCGCAATTTTCGATGCTGATGCAAAGACTCTGAAATATGTGACCGGCGGTCCCGCTGACGTTACTTCAATCGGCAAGACAGTCTATGTACACAACGGTTCTGTCTATATCGCCATCAATTCTGAATCCAGCTCTCCTGCAATCTATCGTATTGATCCTGCAACTGCCAAGGCTGAGAAGGGCATCACTGTCACCTCGGCTGCTGAAATCAATGGTTTCGGTTTCATGACAGTAGCAAAATAAAACCGGAGAGTGAATGAGCCGATTATTCCTTAGATTCACAGAAGTGCATAAGGGAGAGGATGTTTAATCACATCCTGTTCCTTATGCTCTTTTACTCTTTTCGATTAAGGTATTCGGGCAAATTATATTAAAAAAACATCTCAATCCGCCGCAGCGATGAAATTTTTCAGAAAAATCCATTTATGGCTTTCCGTTCCGTTCGGAATCTTCATCACGCTTGTATGTTTTTCCGGTGGTATGCTCATCTTTGAGCCTGAAATCACCAGAGCTATCAAAAGCGATGTCTACTATGTGTCGTCCGTCAAGGATCAGCCTTTACCCCTCGGGGAGCTGATGGAGACTGTCAAGGCAAGTCTGCCCGACAGTGTTTCCATCACGGGTGTGACAGTGTTTGACGACAATGAACGCACCTATCAGGTGAGCCTCTCCAAGCCCCGCAGATCGTCGATGTTCATCGACCAGTACTCGGGTGAGATTACAGGTAAGTATGAGCGTCTTGGTTTCTTCTCCACAATGTTCAAGCTTCACCGTTGGCTCCTCGACAGCGCCAATCCTCATGTCGACGGTGTGAAGGTCGGTAAGACCCTCGTGGGCATCTCGACCATTATTTTTGTCATTGCTCTTATTACAGGTGTGATTATCTGGGTACCCCGTGCCCGCAAGAATCTGAAAAAGAGTCTAAGCATCTCTTTTGACAAAGGTTGGAAAGGTTTCTGGAAGGGATTGCATGTCGCAGGTGGCATGTATGCCTTGATTTTTGTACTTGCGATGGCCTTGACTGGTCTGACTTATTCGTTTGGCTGGTATCGCACTGCCTTCTATGCTGTGTGTGGTGTTGAGCACACTCCCCGCAATTTCGGTCAGGGTGCACCTGCCGCTTCCAAAAATGAAGGTGGCGAGCGTGGCGAAGGTCGTGAAGGTCGCGGCGGTCGCGGTGAAGGCCGTGGCGAAGGTGGCGAATGGAAAGGTCGCGGCGAAGGCGGCGAAGGTCGTGAAGGTCGCGGTGGTCGCGGTGAAGGCCGTGGCGAAGGTGGCGAATGGAAAGGTCGCGGCGAAGGCGGCGAGGGTCGTGAAGGTCGCGGCGGTCGCGGTGAAGGCCGTGGCGAAGGCGGCGAATGGCATGGTCGCGGT
Organism: uncultured Duncaniella sp.; assembly: GCF_910577345.1. GTDB lineage: Bacteria > Bacteroidota > Bacteroidia > Bacteroidales > Muribaculaceae > Duncaniella. The sequence continues at coordinate 101,061 of NZ_CAJTMT010000003.1, read as the reverse complement.
GAGGGTGAAAACTCCGGCGAACGTGGCGAAGGTCGTGGAGGACGTGGCGGTCACCGTCGTTCAGAATTCGGACGTTGGCAGCAGGTCTATGACGAGCTGAAAGCCCAGAATCCTGATGCTCCACAGATTACCATCAGCTCTGAAAGCGCTTCTGTGACACTCGGCACTACCGGCAACGGTCGCGCAGCTGATCGCTATGAGTTCAACCGTCGTACAGGTGAGATTTCTCCCTCGACTCTCTATGCTAATTCCAAGGAGGCTGATAAGCTTCGCGGATGGATTTATGCAATCCACACCGGCAGTCTCGGCGGAATCGTGACCCGCATCCTTTGGTTGCTTGGCGCACTGCTCGGCGCATCGCTTCCTCTCACCGGTTACTATATCTGGATTCGCCATCTCAAAAGGAAGAAGGATGGACATCATGACCATCATAAGCATTGATGCCGTTTCCTGACGTTAGTGCAGGAATATACAAAAAAGCCTGAGGGCCGAAATCGCATGAATCTCAAATTTGATTTTCTGCGATTTCGGCCCTCAGGCTTTTCTGTTGAAATTAATCATGGAAGGGTCCTATCTGCGGCTGACACTGAAGAGGCCGGCCATGATGGCGAAACCTAAAGCGATGTAGAGACAGACGTGGACGGGGGCAGATGAATTGGCGGAGGTTGTGAGTGCGAAGACAATTGTGACGAGGGTTGCACCGAGGGTCTGGCCGACAAGGCGTGCGGTGCTCTGCATTCCGCCTGCACCTCCGGTGCGGTGGACGGGTGTCGACGTTACCATCACGATGTTGTTGGGGGTCTGGAAGAGTCCGAAACCAACACCACAGACAGCCATGCGCCATGCGATGTTCCATTCTGAAATTCCGGTGGGCGCGAACAGGAGGAGCAGGACTCCGACTGCATAGACCACCATGCCGACAGCGGCGGTCGCGCCTGCGTTGTGGCGCTCGACGAAGCGTGCAGCCATCGGTGAGATGATCATTGTGGCGAGTGGCCACGGTGTCATCAGCAGACCGGTGGTGATTTCCGAGAATCCGTAGCTGTTGAGGAAGAGGAAGGGGATGGAAATCATGGCCACGTTCTGGGCGATGAACGAGCACACGGAGGTGAAGATGCTCAGGGTGTAGATTTTGATTTTGAAGAGGTCGATGGGAAGCATCGGGGACGGGCGTCCGAACTGACGGCGGACATAGAAATATCCTGTCACCAATCCTGCCACGAGCAGAATGATATTGAGACCAAGGTCGCCATGGCGGGCGAAGTTGCCGATGGCGATGAAGATGAGACCGAAGACAATCATGTTTTCAACGGCGCTAATCCAGTCGAATTTTCCGGTCTGTTCGCGCGGAGGATTCTGCGGGAGGAGTTTCTTGCCGAGGAAGAAGGCGATGATGCCGAAGGGGACGTTGATGAGGAAGAGCCAGTGCCATGATGCAATTGAAAGGATGGCACCGGCGATTGTAGGACCGGCAGCGGTGGAGATGGCTATCACCATTCCGTTGAGGGCAAGTCCGCGGCCGAGGACATTGCGGGGATAGATCAGACGTGTCAACGCTATGTTTACGCCCATTACGCAGGCTGCGCCGATACCCTGCAAGGCTCGGGCGGCGATGATGAGTGCGAAGTTGGTCGATGCTGCACACATAGCCGATGCAAGTGTGAATATTGTCACTCCGACCATGAAGCAGCGGCGGTAGCTGTAGCGGTCGCCGAACGACGACATCGGAAGGAGGAGCATGGTGATGACCAATTGATAGATTGTAACGATCCACACGGCGTAGGAGTCGGAAATGCCGAATTTCGATGCCATGACAGGCAGAGCCACGTTGACAACCGTGACATCAAGCACGGTCATGACAAGCACGATGAGGATTGCGATGACCGCGGTGTATTTACGGATTGAGAATTTAGTTGAAACGGATTCGCTCATAGAATATGATGATTATAATTTGAGACGCGTACATTTATACTCACTCTTATTTACAACGTCGTTTATCGGAATGTGTTGCGGTGGCGGTGTATATAAATTCATCTAAAAAGACAAGATTGCGCGCTGACGCGGCAATCCTGTCTCGAACAGATGATCATAAAACGAATCTTTCTTACCTGAATATATTCCTGATGTATATAGTCTTTCTGTGAGGACTGTGATTTCTGAGAGGTGATTTTCGGAAACCTCTTATTTTGTCTGTAGGAACAGCCATTCACACACCGGAGTCAATTTGTAGGCATAGTCGAAGGAATACATGTGCTCGCTTCCTTTTCCGTCGTCGGGAAGTACTGACTTAGGAGTGAAATTGATGATGTTGACGGGCGCACCTTTTGCGAGCATTGCGCTTGCAAGAGAGTCCTGCTCGGCTTGCGGGAGTTTTGCACTCCAGGTTTCATATTCGTATCTGATGCCATCTTTTTCTGCCGCTTCTTCGAGAGCCTTGATGTTGCCGAATGAACTGCCGTTTTTTCCGGCGGTGACGTAGGTGAACTTGTGGCGTGCGAGTTCGCCGAATTTGTCAGTGTCCCAGTGGCAGTCTACGAAGAGTGATGCAGCGAAGAGGTCGGGGTAGGTGATGTTGTAGTACATCGAGATCATACCTCCCATGGACTGACCGGTGGTGTAGAGACGGTTCGCGTCAACGTTTTTGTCGGCCACGATGCCTTTGAGAAGACGGATGACCATGTCGACTTCGTCGGTGTGTTCGTATGCGTCATTGACGGCGACACCGGAATATTGCGGGACGAGCACGTAGCATGGATTTTTCGCCTGCCATGTATCTGTGGCCCAGACAAGGGCGCCGTAGCCTTGGGTGAGGGGAGTGGTGGGGTCTTCACCGGGGGTGCTTGCATCGGCCATGAAGAGCACGAGGGGATAGTTGCGTGAAGCATCGGCATTCTTGGGAGAGAAGAGATTGTATTTCATCGTCTTGCCGGTAGTCGCGTCGGTGTAGTCCAATTGTTTGAATTCCGGGACTTCAGCTTTTATCATGGCCTGGAGGACGGCATCGCCGGTCTTGTCGATTACGGGACCGCCGCCGGGGGAGCCGAGTTGGGGCCCGCCCACGCGTTTGCCATTCTTTTCGGGCCTGCCGGGAGTGGAATCGTTTTCCTGTATTGAATCCGTCGATTCGGATGTCTTGGAAGCACTGTTGCATGAGGCGAGTGATGGCAACGAACATGCCACCGCGAGAGTCATGACTGCATTGAATGTGAATTTCCTGATGTGCATAATTTTTATTTCTTCAATTTTCTTGACAGTTGCCGGAGATAAGGCAGCGTGTCTATGATGATAAGACTCTACAATGTCGGAAAGTTTAATTTTCTTGGCAAACTACTTTGGAGTGAGGGTGAATGGCTATTGATGGCTGACGGGTGGGGTGTCATTAAGTTAGTAGGGAGGAAGATGGTCAGTCTTAAGTCTGATAGGTGGAGTAAGTGTTAAATTTTAGATGTCAGGCTTTTGGCATTTGTCATTACAAGGAATAATAACTAAATTTGCAACAATGGTTTCACCCTATTCCTTTCCAGAAGATTTGTAGACAGAAAGTGTGTGATAGAAGTTTTCAGTGGAATGATGTGGATCTTTCTACACCCGTTTAGAGGTTAATGGCAATGCGAAATTTAATTTTTATTCTTTTAGCGGCAGTTTCCGTGGGCATCGTTTCTTGCTCGCGTTCGCGGTCACACGATGAGGTGTTGACCATCGCGGAGGGGCTGCTGCATACTGATACGGACAGTGCTCTCTCGATGCTTGACCGGATTGACCCATACGATTTGAAGAATGATTCTCTCAAGGCGAAATACCACTACTTGAAGGGGTGGGGGCATCTGAGGCAGAATCGTTCGATGATAGGTGATTCGCTCATTTCGTTCGCATATAAGTATTATCGCAGTAAGGATATGGTGAGGGACGTAAGGAGTTCGACGGCATCGGCGTGGTATAAATTCTGGGTCGGTGATACACCCGGTGCCATCAGTATGTTTGATTCGATTGTCGCGCTGAAAGGTGTGGCTGATTCGCTTTTGGTGCAGACTCTGCGTATTCGCGTATTGCTCGGAGCGGCCGAGTATCAGGGACGGGAGCTTATTCCTTTGGCCAAAAGACTTGTGGAGATTGAGACTGATTCCATGAGGAAAATAGAAGCCACATGTATGCTCGTCAGTGCCTACGAAAATGTCTATCTCCCTGATTCCGCTCTCATGCTCACAGACGGACTCATCGATTATGCCCGCGCTAATAGGTGGGGTGATAAGCAATTTCTCTTTGAATTCCAGCGTGCTCAGATATTGGCTGAAATGGGCCGGAATATTGAGAGCAACGAGGCCGTGGCTGAGATATTCAGAAAGTCGTCACCCGACAATGGTGCAGCCGACTATCTGCATCTGCAACGTGCGATGAATTTTTTGAATCTCGGTGACAGACAACAGGCAAGCCGAGAACTTGCTTTGGCCGACAGTTTTGCTTCACGGCTCAGGAGTGATGACGACACCTATTACAGAAGCTACAGCAATCTTCTGCATGTCATGATTGATTTCAAGGAGACCGGACGGATGAAGCTTGAACATGTCAATAGTCTCAATAATCGTCAGAGGGAGCGTTTCAACCGCATGAAAGCTTCGCAATGGGAGTCAGAGCGTGGAGCGTTGCAGCAGCAGAGCCGTGCGCTTGCACTCAAAGCGGAAAATGAGCATAAGACGGTGGTGATTCTCGTCGTTGCCTTCGTGACTTTCCTTATTGCTGTCGGAGCTATGTGGGTGATAAGAATGCGCCGTCATCGCGAACGTGAGAATGAAGAGCGCATAGAGGCTTTGCAGAAAATGGTTGATGAGTTCAATGCAGATTCTGCCTCCCGTGCTGCGGGGGCTGTTGACCATCTCGCTTCCCTCCGGCGTGCGATGCTCCAGCAGTTGGGCGTCATCAAGATGGTGGCTGAGACTCCAACGGAACAGAACCGCGAGATGCTCCGACGAATATCATCGATTGATGGCGAGACCGATGGTGGACTCGTTGATTGGGAAAATATCTTTGAGATAATCAACAATCTTTATTCGGGGTTCTATGATAAGCTTCACAGTCAATATGGCGCTGTGCTCAACAATAAGGAGGAGCAGATAATCGTATTGATGATGGCGGGTTTCTCAACGAAAGAGATCAGCGTCATAACCGGCCAGACAACCTCGACAATCTATGTCCGTAAATCCTCAATAAGAAAGAAACTCTCCACACCTGAAAAGGAGGACATAGTAGCATTTCTCCGCAAAGAGTTGTCGTGAAACTCATATTTGATGGGAATACATTCGTCTATCTTTCGTAATGATGTTGTGACTTCGAATTCGTTTAGGTTAAAGCACAATGTTAACGAGATACATCCGCTTATGGAGTCTGCGCTTTGGTGGAAATTTATAGAATGTCAAATTTTAAATGTCATTTGAATGGATTGCCTTTAGGAGATTGGCTTACAATCCAGCGGAAGGCATTGACGAACAGAAGATTTTGGGTTGCATCAGTGAATTCCTCATCGCCATGACCCATATTGAGATATATCATGCGGTAGCGACGGTTGCTCCATACCACCGGGAAATCTCCGTGGCTGATGACATCCTTCAAGCCTATCGGGTAGTTCGATGAAGAAAGACTGAGCAGGACTTCCACGTCATCGTTCTCTCCGGGCGCAGGCTTCCACTGATACCATTCACAAGCCGGCGCAACAAATGTTGACGGAATATTTCCCGTCACAGGATGATAAGCCGATGATACCACTTCAAGGAGAGCCGGTTGCGGTGGCCATGTGTTGCAATAGAATGTACCCGCCCCGAGAAAGCGGTTGAACCACGGCCAATCCGTAGAACTATCGTTGTAGGCAGCTGCATGGAAACCCATCCATCCTCCTCCGTTTTCCATGTATTTCTCGAACGCCTCCCGTTCGTTCCGGTGTGTCGGCATGGCGTTGATTGAGATTATTATGTCGTAATCAGAAAGCCGGTCGACATATCCCGACAAAGAGGTGGTCACGCTGTAGGTGTAGCCTTCTCCATAGGAAAGACGATGGAAAAATTCAATCGCATCTTTTGCAAAATCGACATGCGCGCTCTCAGCAGTGTCACTGTAGTAAATCAAAGTATTGAAACGTGGAGCTTTGGCATAGTTGGCCGGATAAGAATCATGAAGAATGTTACCGGCCACTGCAGAACTCAAATCATGCAAGTCGTTGTCTCCGGAATAATCCCAATACATCACACCAAGCAGCCCGTTGGCCTTGACGAAATCACATTTGGCCGTGATGGAACGAATGTTGTCGTAGCCTATTACCAATTGGCCGTCCTTGTCCGCGATATAAGGTGCTGAGGCTATAGAGTCCCAACATTCATGAAGACCGGGCAGAACGTTTATTGAATTATAGTCAACGAAATCGGAATATGGATCTGTCCCACGTCCATAGAATGGCAAACCGAGTGTGAGCTTACCGGGAGGCAATCCGGCTGCAATATGAGCTTTCACCGCAGATTCGGCACTATTGCTTCCTGAGATTCGGGAGGCATGGAGAGGACTGTGGTGGTGCGGAGGCCGGGCCATGTCGTAGGCCATGATATTGACGAAATCGATGTATGGCAATATCGCCTTGAAATCAATGAAGGATGCATTGTGGACAGAAGCGAGAGTCAGGAGAGCACGCTCAGGGAGGGAGTCGCGGAGATTACGCATCAGATGCGTGAAGTTATCCGTGTCATCTACAGAGGAGGAAATTCCTGCAGAATTGCTTGTCGGATATTCCCAATCAATGTCAATCCCGTCAAGATTATACTCTTCCATTATACGGCGGCAATCTGCGGCAAAATCACCACGAAGTTTCGGGTCGGCTGCCATCTCACTGAAGCGGCCGCTTCCCCATCCACCGATGGAGAGCTGAACTTCAAGATCCGGATTAAGCCGCTTCAAGTCGACAAGCTGACGAAGCCGCGACGGATTATCAATCCTCACACCATTGAAAGTGTCGTTGACATGCCCGAAGGCATAGTTTATGTTTGTCATCAGGCGCGGATCGGGAATATCTTCGCTCCACGATGTGATATATGCCACAACCCGTGAGGAGCCGTAGACGGCGCGCGGTGTAATAAAAAAGAAAATAATCAGGAGGAGAGCCGAAGCACACTCCATCCCGATTATTTTCCGACTTTCGAGAATATTCATACTGTCATTTATTGTCGGCGAGGGTGTCTGAGACTTCAAAGCGTACTTTCGAACGGATGTCGGCGGAGGAGGTTCCGACAAGGGCTTCGAAGGAGCCGGGCTCACAGACCCATGCATGAAGCGAGGGGTCGAAGTGGCTTAAGGCGTCGCGGTCAATCTCAAAACTGATTTCTGCGGTTTCCGAAGGTGCCAGTTTTACCTTTTTGAAGCCTTTCAGTTCCTTCACCGGACGAGGGAGCGACGACTTGAGGTCAGATATGTAGAGCTGTACCACTTCCGAGCCTTCACGGTCTCCTGTATTGGTAACCGGTATTGTAAGGGTCAATTTTCCGGATGTGCCAATGGAAGATTTGTCAACCTTTGCCTTGCCATATTTGAAATCGGTATAGCTCAGGCCGTGGCCGAAGGGGAAAAGCGGTTTGACTTTATTTCTGTCAACCCAACGGTAGCCCACGAAGATACCTTCGTCATATTTGCAATCAACAATCTTGCTTCCGTCATTGCGTGGAGTACCGGGATAGAGGCCGAGGCTGTGGACACCGACATCACCAAGTTTCGCGGGGAAGGTCATCGGAAGCTTTCCGGATGGATTGACAGTTCCGGTTATGACGTTTGCTATCGCATTTCCGCTTTCCGTTCCGAGATACCAGGCCTGAAGAATAGCAGGCACATCATTCACCCAAGGCATGGCCACAGCATTGCCGGAAATGTTGACCACAACAAGATTGCGGTTGGCACGTGCGAGAGCGCGTATCACATCATCCTGTCCGTAAGGAAGTTCAAGTGCGGTCCTGTCGGAATCCTCGCAGTCCTGATGAGCGGATTTGTTGAGACCACCTACAAAGATGACGCAGTCGGCATTTGCAGCCACATCCACGGCTTCGGCAATCAGTTCTTCAGCCGAACGGTCATCCTTGAGATTCTGTCCGGTGACCACTCCATTGTACTCACCGGTCGGGTCTCCGACATAGCCTCTGGCATAAACCACCTCTACATCCGGACCAAACTTGTCACGGAGACCGTCGAGGGGAGAAAGTTCATACTTTACTTTGAGCGAGGAGCTTCCACCACCCACAGTCATCATCTTCAAAGCATTCTCACCGACAACGGCCACACGGCGGACAGTTTTCGGATTGATGGGAAGGACTTTGCCGGAATTTTTCAGCAACACTATCCCCTCCTCGCCTATGGTGCGTGCAGCTTCAATATGCTCGGGAGAGCAGATGGAACCATAAGGACGATTGCGGTCCATGTTCGTGCGGAATGCCAGACGGAGGATGCGGCGCACCTTGTCGTCAAGCTCTTTCGTTCCCACCTTTCCCTGTTCGATAAGCGAAAGATAGGGATTGGCGAGATAATAGTTGTCGTAGGCATTGCTTGCGCCGTTTGACAGGCCATTGGTCCAGCTTCCAAACTCCATGTCAAGGCCGTTGGTGATGGCTTCAGCCGTGTCGTGCGTGCCGCCCCAGTCAGAGACTACCACACCATCGAAACCCCACTCGCCTTTGAGGATGTCGTTGAGCAGATATTGATTGTGGCAGGCGTGCTGATTTTTGTAGAGATTGTAACTGCCCATTATCGACCATGTCCCACCATCCTTGACAGCGGCTTTGAATGCTGGAAGATAGATTTCATGGAGAGTGCGGTCGTCAATGATGACATTGGTCGTATGGCGGTTCACCTCATGATTGTTAAGGGCATAGTGTTTGACGCAAGCGGCCACACCGTTGGACTGCACACCTTTTATATATGGCACAACCATTTTCGAAGCAAGATAGGGATCCTCACCCATGTATTCGAAATTGCGACCGTTGAGCGGAGTACGGTAGATGTTGACACCGGGACCGAGCAGGATGTCCTTGCCACGGTAGCGGGCCTCCTCGCCGATGCTCTTACCATAGAGCATCGCTATGTCAGGATTCCACGTTGCGGCGAGGCATGTAAGAGCCGGAAAGGCCACGCAGGAGTCGTTGGTCCAGTGGGCCTGGTTCCATTCGTCCCACAACACTTCCGGACGGATACCGTGAGGACCGTCAGTGGTCCAGAATTCCGGTATGCCAAGTCGTGGAACACCGGCAGATGAAAATTTTGACTGGGCATGGAGCATGGCCACCTTCTCCTTCACGGTCATGCGTGAGAGGGCATCCTCGACACGTTCGTCAATTGAGCGAGTGTCATCAAGATAGACGGGAGTGGAAGCTGTCGCGGACAGGACGCAGACAGCAGCGGCAAAAAGCGGAATGAATATTTTTTTCATAGGATGTCTGTTCTCTATTTAATTTCAATGGGTTTCAGACCCATCGATGCGATATAGGTAGCCTGGGGATGGCAGTTGGCAATCTGACAACTGTCAAGAAACTCAGTCATAGCCTTGCGCACCTTGTCGCGGTCAGGCATATTGGAACGGATTTCGGAGAACGTGGCATGAGGACCTTCGGAATATTTCACAATCTCAGCCCACTCTTCAGGCATACCGATACCCATCATGCAGGAGCTGTCGCGTTTCTTGTAAGGCCAGAAAGTATAGCCGATATTGTTGTCGACCATCACCTTGACGAAATCGGCCTGCCATTGGTCCGTGTTGTGGCCGATTTCACCCATATACATAGGACGGTTGGTATTATCGCGGAAATCAATATAGCTCTTGATGGCCTCGGCAGTCGGCTCTCCACCATAACGATGGCAGGTATACATCAACTGAGGGTCATTGAAATCAACCCCCTCGAGCGGCGTGAAATTGCTGTTCCATTGCGGGGAACCGATGAGGATGATATGATTCTTGTCAACTTCGCGGATAACGGGGATGGTGCGCTTATAGAGGTCAACCAGTTTGGCATTCAGTTCATCGCGATTTTCAAAATGAGTTGCGACAGGCTCATTTATAAGTTCATAGCCAAGTATCACAGGTTCATCCTTATAGCGCGACGCTATGCTCTTCCAAATATCAGCGAACTGCTTCTGCGACACCTCGCTCTCCATGAGCCAGGGATAACCGTAGGAATCGTCGATGTTGTCGCCGGTCTGTCCCCCGGGTGCGTCGTGCATGTCAAGGATGAGATACAGCCCATTGTCGCGACACCATGTGACCACACTGTCAACACGGGCAAAACCGTCCTGTGCCGAAGTCAGGCCCATATAGTCCTCATCGGTGAAAAGCTTGTAGTGGAACGGCAGACGGATTGTGTTGGCTCCGGTTCCGGCTATGAATTCAATATCCTTGCGGGTAATATAGTTATCTTTGAATTTGCTCCAGAAATCGGCTGCGAAATCCGGACCGGCAAGTTCGCAGAAGAGGTCGTTGATCTGACGCGGAGCGTTAGTGCGTCCGAACCCGAACATGTAGCCCTCCGGATTGAGCCAATTGCCAAGGTTAGTCCCGACAATCAATAATTTCGACCCGTCGGGGGTGATGAGGTCATTGCCCTCCACCCTGACGAAATTGTGGTTTGCAATCCCGTCGGCTGTAGACTTTGAATCGCCGCAACCGGAAAATGCGACAAGTCCGGCCACTGCCAGAGAGGTGCATAAAGTCATATATCTGTTCATTGGTTTCTGATATTTATGATAATGTGGAAAAATATGAGAGAAATAAGACATTCCCGGTACCGTAGTCAATACCGGGAATGTCCGGTTGTCTTAAAAATGCCATTATCACTAACAGCTTGTCCTGCTTGCGGTATTACCGATCCGGATTGACGCACACGGAATGATAGGAGTCGCAAGAGAGGACGATAAATCAACCTGTCTTACCTTAAAAATATATTATCGCGTCTTTATATCGCTTGGCATCGACAGTGCATGTCGTCGCGGAATCAGAGGATATTGACGCTCACTCTGTAGTTCTGCGAGAAGATACGCACCGAATACTTGCCGGCCGAGTGCTGGTAGGTGCTGCTCACGTCGGAGCTTGACGGTACGGTTGCATCGGGGGAACAAGTCATGATATTGAAGGTGCCTTTCTTGCCGTTGAGAGCCTTGATATAGATATTCTTGACTCCCTTGAGCGCGTTTGGCCACTGCATCTCGAAAGCGCCTGTCGAACCGGGGGCGAGAGTGTTGCCGTTCTCATCGACAACCTCATAGTCCACACCTCTGACGAGTTCGGGCCCGTCGTAGGCAATCATATCATCGTTGCTGTACTTGTTGAGAGCCACGATATACTTTTCACCCTCGGGTTTGGGTGCGGTCCAATAGTAAGTGACCACATCATAACTGCGGTTGAACTCGCTCCAGAACTGCATGGGGACGGCTACGGTCTCGCCTTGGTTGACATTGTAGAAAACCACGTTGTTGTTTCCGATGCCGTTGGCCGTTCCGGGCTTGTCATAGCCCCAGACCTGAGGGCCGTAGAAGTATTCATGTTCAACGGACTTGTCATAATCCCAATCATCATCGCTGCACGAAGCAAACGACATGGAAGCGAAGAGAGCGACAAGTGTATATATTGCTTTTTTCATTGTAGTTGTTTTTTAGGTAGAGATTAAGTGTGTTGATGTATTTGTTGTGTCACGGGAGGAAGTGATTATTCCCATCCGGGGTTCTGTGTCACCGCACCGCCTGACTGAGCGATTTCGTAGAGGGGCACCGGATAGAGATAGTCTCTCTTGGTGTTGAAGCGACGGTCTTCGGCAAACTCAATCACATAGAGGTCATCCTGAGTTCCGTAGCGCTGCTTGCCACGGAGCTGACCTCCGACGGTCAGACGATCCTTGAGCTCGTCATATTTGCTCTGGCTTGCCACCTCTTCCGCGGGACAGAGAGCTCCGATGATGTCGACGGGAAGAACCTTCTCGGCAATTTTCCAACGGATGATGTCGTCGTAACGTTTGTTCTCATCAATGAACTCCACAGTGCGCTCGCGACGGATTTCTTCAAGCATGTCGAGGCCGTTGGCACTTGCGAAGGCGTTGGTGAGCATGGCCGGCATACCGACGCGCTTGCGGAGGGCGTTGACGGTCTGGTCGAGCTGATCGTCAGTGATGGAACCGTTGTACTCGTAGAGGGCTTCGGCGTAGGTTATAAGGACTTCGGCATAGCGGATGGCCATCCAGTCGGTCCACTCCTTGCTATTGGTCGACCACTGGTTGAGGTCAAAACCCTTCTTGATGCTGTAGCCACGATGGAAGTTGTGGGGGGTGAAGGCTCCTTTGTAAGCCTCCTCGCCGATCTGATAGCAAGTCATTCCCAGACGGGGATCGCGGTTGGTGAACACGTCATCATAGCTGGTCTCGGGAGTGATTGTATAGGCAGATTTCTCACGTGGGAGACCGTCGGTGTAGAGGAAGAGATCCACCACGTTGCGCGTAACGCTGACAGTGTTTTCCATCTGGCGGATGGTTCCGTGGGTGGTAGTGGCGGCCGAACCGTTGGGACCGTATTCCTTCACGAAAATGTTCTCACGGTTCTGACGACCTTCGGCCACATCCTGGAAGAGCTTCTCGAAATCGGGATAGAGGCTGTGTTTGCCACTCGCGATGAGTTCGGCTGCAGCATCAATACTCTTTTTCAGATGAGTGCGGTAGTCAGAGCTTTGGTCGCTGTGGTATTTCATGCGGGTTCCCTCGTAGAGACCTACACGGGCAATCATAGCGATGGCAGCCTGACGTGCAACATGTCCCCATTTGTCGAGCTTGTCAATATCCGGAAGCCATTCGGCTGCGAATTCAAGGTCATCATAGACCTGCGCGAGCACTTGGGCACGCGGTGAGCGGGGCATCATGATGTCAGGGTCGGTGGTATTGTTGACAGCCTTCAGCATCAGGGGCACATCACCATATTTCTTTGTAAGTTCGAAATAGTAGTAGCCACGGAAGAAGCGGGCTTCGGCGAGATACTTGTTGAGGACTTCGGGTGTCACGTCGGCACGGGGTGCCTTTTCGATGATATTGTTGGCGATAAAGATGCGCCAGTAGGCATCCGTCCATGCGCCGTTGGTCGAAGGGACCTGCACATTTCCTGAGCTGATCGAATTCGCGCCGCCGGTGGTAAGTTCATCCGAACGGTAGTCATGTTTGAAACCGTCGCCGAGGTCATTGTTGCCGTTCATCTGCTCGTAGAAGCGGTTGCAGGCTCCGCGGAGGTCGCCTTCGGTTTTCCAGTATGAGCTGTCGGTCATTGTGGTCTCAGGCACCATGTCGAGGTCACATGCGGTCACTGACAAGGTCAGCGCACCGATAAGTATGTATTTATGAAATGTTTTCATTGCGATTTTTACGGTATTAAAGTGTGAGGTTTACACCGAATGTCCAGGTGCGGAAGAAAGGATAGTAGTTGGCCGAGGGCTTGTTGCCTACTTCGGGGTCAAAGACCTTCAGCATGTTGGTGTGTTCCCATACGTCGTCGCCGGAGATGTAGACGCGGAGACGTTCGATGGTCTTGCGCGGAATAGGAATGGTGTAGCCGAGTGTCACGTTCTTCAGACGGAGATAGGAACCATCCTGAATCCAGCGGTCAGATGCCTTGTAGTTGAAGTTGTTGCCGTTGTAGAGACGGGGGAACGCGGCGTTGGGGTTGTCCTCTGTCCAATAGTCAGTATGGATTGACCAAGGCATGTCGTAGGTGTTTTTGAGAGGTGCGATCTGGTCAGGCTCTACATACACGCTGCGCTTACCCACTCCCTGGAACATCACGTTGACATCAAAACCTCTCCACTGTGCGCCGAGGCTGAATGTATAGAAGTAACGGCCGTTGGATGAACCGAGATAAACGAGGTCACCGGGATTCTCGGGAGTGGCGCCACCCTGGCCAATAGTGTGGTCAGGATTGCCCTGTGCGATATATTTGATGTCACCGCCCGACACTTTCGCGTCATTGAATGATTCGTAGCCGGGATGAGCGGCCTTGTAGTCAAGATATTCCTGACGGCTCTGCCACATACCGTCGGTCTTGTAACCCCAGATTGAGTTGAGGGGATAACCTTCGAGGATGTCGACCGAACCCTCGGTGATGGTGTTCTGACCTTTGTAGCTTACCACCTTGTTGTCGGCGTCGCTGAGGCTCACGCTTGCATTCACCTCAACTTCACCGAAGCGGTTGCGGTAGCCAAGCTCGATTTCCCAACCCCATGATTTGAGCGTACCGACATTCGATTTCGGGACGGTGATACCGACGATATTCGGGAGGGTGACGTTGGCAAGCATGTTATCATTCTTCTTCCAGAAGTAATCGGCTGTAAGGGTCAGGGTGTTGTTGAACATTCCGAGATCAAGACCGATGTTGGTCGATGTAATGATTTCCCAGGTCTTGTCGACAGAAGCCATGGCGCTCTGATAGTAGCTTGCCTCGCCCATGTTGATGCCACGGTTGATGGTTGCGATATAGTCATAGAGACCGAGGATGGCACCGTTGCCAAGCTGACCCCATGATGCACGTACCTTCAGGTTGTTGATGGGATCAACATTGAACCATTCCTCCTGACTTACACGCCAAGCTGCCGAGAAGGAGGGGAAAGCGTGCCAGCGGCGACCGGGAGCGAGGCGTGAGCTGCCGTCGTAGCGGACATTGGCCTCGAAGAGGTAACGTTCGTCAAAATTATAGTTTATACGTCCGAAATAGGAGCTCATGGCCCATGTCTCAATATTGTCGGAGAGTGAGGTGTTGGTTGCCTCTTCGTTGTTGTAAGCGTTGAACGAAAAGAAATCGTTGCTGTTGAGATTCTTCACGGTGGCGTCCATCTGGTCCTTGCGGTAACGCTCGTAAGAGGTACCTGCGAGTACGTCAATCTGGTTTTTGCCGAATTTGCCATTGTAGGTGAGCAATGCCTCCACGTTGTCATGATATGCATTGTTCTTCTGGCGGTAATATGAGTTGGGGTTGTTGGCTGACTGACGCACACCCATGCCGAGGCGGTCATACCATATAAGTGTACGCTTTGAGTTCCGCGCGCTGTAGAAATCGGCGTGACGGCTTGCGCTCAGGCGGAGTCCGAGACCTTTGAGGAGGTAGTCTTTGATGATAAGCGAGCCCTTGCCGGTGAATGACTGATACTGGGTGTCATTCTCGCCGCCGTTCTTCATGATGTCGATGGCGTTGACCTGAAGGTCACCGTTGTAGATCTGCTCATCCTCTTCAGGATTGTAGATAGGCTGACGGCCACGCACGCGATAGAGGCGCGAAAGGATGCTGGCAGCTCCGTAGGGATTCTGCTTTAGGAATTTACCGTCGTAGCTTGCGAGCACTTCGAGATTGATGTGCTGATTGAGCTCGGTGTTGAGGTTGATGCGGAGATTATAGCGCTCGTTCTTGTCAGGACCGTATTTGAGGATACCGTTCTTTGAGAAGTAGCCGCCTGACACAAGATAGTTAGTGGCCTTGTTGCCTCCGGTGATGCTCACATTGTGGTTCTGCTGGAAGGTGTATTTGCGTGTGCCCTCTGCAACCCAGTTTGTGCTTTCGAAGAATTCCCAGCGACCGTTGGTGTTATTGGGACGGTAGCTGAAGTTAGGATTGCCAATCCATGATGCGAATTCAAGCGAGCCATCAGTGCCGCCACCTGCCTGGATACGTGCTTCATTGATCATCACCTGCTCCTGCCATGCGCTTACGCGCTCAGGCATCAGGCCGGGCTTGTTCATACCGACATAACCGTTGTAGCTGACCTTGGCTTTGCCTTCGGTGCCGCGCTTCGTGGTGACGAGGACGACACCGGCGGCTGCGCGTGCTCCGTAGATGGCACAGGCGGCTGCGTCTTTGAGGACTGAAACGGATTCAATGTCGTTGGGGTTGACGAGTGTGATGTCTGTCTCCACTCCGTCGACAAGCACGAGAGTCGAAGTCGAGTTGGCTGAAGAGAAACCGCGGATACGCATACCCGAAGTTTCCGAGCCGGGCTGACCGCTTGAGCGGAGCACCTGCAGACCGGGCACCTGACCCTGAAGAGCTGAAAGCGCATCGGATGCGGGACGGTTGGCAAGCGCATCACCGTCGACAGTCGATACTGCTCCCGAAAGGTTGACTTTTTTCTGGGTACCATAGCCGACAACGACAACCTCATTGAGCATTGTTGATGTTTCTTCCATGGTAATTGTTCCCTTAACATCTCTTGCCGGCATCTCAACCGGAGTATAACCGACGTAGGAGAACTGAATGATGGCATCGGCCGAGCTGACCTTAAGATCGAAACGACCGTCCACGTCGGTGGAGGTTCCGACAGTGGGATTATTCTTGTCAATCACTGTCACACCAATCAACGGTTCGCCCGTTGTCTTGTCGACCACATCACCTGAAATCGGGAAAGATTGGCTTTGGGCCATCGACAGTAGAGGACAGAAACTGCACAACCATAAGCCAAGAAGGAGCGCTATGGTCCGAGCATCCTGTTTTTGCGACTGAATTTTCATACAATACTTAGATTTAAATGTAAGAGAATTTGTTTAAGTAGGTGTTTAAGGTTCACACCGCAAAATTACTATCTAATAAATGTAAGTCAGATATGCAAGTAATTTGGTAAAGTAGGCCATTGCAAAAGCAAATAGCTGTTAATTAATATTTTGAAGATTTAAAAAGTAAGGGTGCGGACAACCTTGATTAAGGGTTGTGGAACGATTTAAGGTATCGGATTTCACTGTCCGAGTTCAAATTTACCGAGTGTCCTGACAGTTTCTGCAAAATGCTCCTTAGGAATGCAGGCTTTGTTGCGGATACGGAGACGGTTGTTGTAGACCGTCTGGGCTGAACAATGAAGGAGGGCGGCTATTTTGACGGAGTCGGTGATGCCGAGGCGGACGAGGGCATAGATGCGCAGAGGCGTGTTGAGCAACTCCCCTTCCCCAAGGATAATCTGTTCGTCGGGGCGCAGGAGTTTGTTGAATTCCTTGACAAAATCGGGGAAGAGATTAAGGAAGATAGTGTCGAAACTGTGGTAGAACTCTTTCAGTTCGCTTTGGACCATCGATGAGGAATCGACAGTCTTGCGAAGGGCTTCAATCTGTCCGGTCTTAAGTTTGCGCGACACATCCTTGCGGAACGACTCCAGTTTGTTGATGTAGTCACTGCATATCGAAAACATCTGTCCGACATATTCCTCCTTGATGAGATTGGACTCCTTCAGTTGGAAATTGACATTACTGAGTTCGGAATTTATCTCTTTAAGGCGGCGGTTGGTATCGTCCTGCGACTCGCGCAACACCGTGAGTTCGGCCACATTGGTCTTCAACTCTTCGTTGAGGCGCGACAGGCGGGTCCGCGACTCGTTGAGACCCTTGTTCTTTCGGACGATTATTAATATGGCGACAATAAGTACCAACGACAACACTGCGAGAATCACAAGATAGACATGCAGACGCATACGCTGCGAGACATCACGCTTGCCATACTCCTCGCGGATGGTTTTCTCAAGGTTGGCAAGAGTGAAAGCGCGCACACGGTTATGAAAGCTCTGTGCCTGTTGCTGACAATAGTTGACGTATGTGTAAGCACGGTCGATATTGTCCTCGGCAAGCATGAGTTTGCCGAGTTCTTCAAGCGAAGCAATATCCTTGTTGGCAATCTGCGCATCGCAGATGGCTGATACCGCAAGATATTTTATGCGGTTGTCCCGATCATTCTGACGCTCATAGAGGCGGGCAAGGACATAGGCTTTCATCGCATCCGCGCGTGAATCCATCGCCGCAGAATCGACATCGGCTTTCAGTTCTTCAATCATGTTGCGGCGTTCCTCCTCCGATGCGTTAAGGGTCACCCAACCCCGGTACCACAGATACATCGGGTCATCGGCAGAGGCATGGCGCAGTGTGGAGTCCTGATAGGCACGGCTCTGGATGTAGTAATCCACGGTTCCGGTCAGATCCTGACCGAGATACTGCCCGTAATGAGAATACAGATATGCCAACTGATTGTAGTAATCAGCCATGAGGTCGGCCGGAATTTCCGTCGGGTCGATACCATCAATCACGTCCTGCGCCTCTTTGAGCAGACCTGTCACGGCAAGAATAAAGGAGCGGTTTATGTCCCACTCTATCCGGCGGGAGTTATCCCCGAGACTGATGGCAATAGCATGGTTGCGGTTGGCGTAGACCATCGCGGAATCGGCATTGTAGACGGAATATTCGTCAAAAAGATTTTTGTTTGACCAATAGCGTTCTTCAATGGTGCGGGCCTGGGATTCCTTCTTGTGGAGTTCGGACAGCCGATGACGCTTGACCCCTTCCCACTCCTCGGATTTTTCAAGTGCGGCGTCAAGTTTCTGCAATATGGCCTCCGTCTCGGAATTATGCGCCGACACCGGCAGGAGAAATCCTGCCAGTGCCGGAAGAGCCAATAATAGTATTATACGGTATATTGACATCATATATAACTTATTATTATTTAAAATACTTCTCGCCATCACGCTTGCGCAGCAGAGCTTCAAGATAATAGTAATCGGCATACACGAGAGGTACGTCTATCTCACTTCCGGCCGGATGATGACCGGTAGAGTGGTCAAGAAGGAATCCTTCCTTTTCACCCGGAGCCACTGTATATCTTTCGGTAAGAGATGCGAGGATGCTGTCGGCGGTCGTGCGGTAGCTTGCAGCTCTGTCGGAATTAACGTATGAAGCGAGTTCATAAAGGCCGGACGCGATGAGTGAGGCTGCCGATGCATCGCGTGGCACTTCGGAATTATCGTTGGTCTCCGTTCCGGGAGCCTTCATGTCCCAGTAAGGCACATTGTCGACCGGCATGTTGGGAAGCGAGAGGAACCAGTCGGCTATTCCCTTGGCATGTTCGAGGTAACGCGGATCTTTCGTGTAGCGGTAACACATTGTGTAGCCGTAAAGCCCCCACCCTTGACCGCGGCTCCAGAAGGAATCATCAGCATAGCCCTGAGCTGTGACTTTCATCCTTATATCTCCGGTCTCGGGGTCGTAGTCAACGACATGGAATGATGAGCGGTCGGGACGGAAATGATTTTTAAGGGTTACGTCGGCATGACTCACCGCAATGTCGCGGAAGCGCTTGTTGCCGGTTGCTTCTGCCATCTTGAAGAGCATTTCAAGGTTCATCATATTATCGATGATGACGGGATATTTCCATCTCTGCGCATTGTGGTCCCAGGAGCGGATTGCACCGACTGTCGGATTGAAACGTGTGCAGAGGGTCTTGGCAGCCTGATGGACCACATCAAAATAGCTCTTCTCGCCGGTGATTTCCCATGCCTTACCGAAACTGTCGCCAATCATGAATCCGAGGTCATGGGTACCACCGTGCATTTTGGCTTCCTCGATGGGCCATGTGTATGTGACTGCTTGCTCCCGCCAGTAGGGGTCGTTG
The DNA here is from genome assembly GCF_910577345.1 of uncultured Duncaniella sp. Taxonomy (GTDB): domain Bacteria; phylum Bacteroidota; class Bacteroidia; order Bacteroidales; family Muribaculaceae; genus Duncaniella. The sequence goes on along the minus strand of NZ_CAJTMT010000003.1, from coordinate 81,627 downwards.
GTGAACTGATACATCATCCATAGTTCTCCCGGGAAGAAACCGGATGTCCAGTCGTGGGGATGCACCAACGCAAGTGTGCCGTCGGGATTAAGCGTGCGCGGACTCACCCGACGCTTTGAGGCATTGGCTTCGTTTTTCTTTTCCGCCTTGGTGCGCTTTATCGCATGTTTGAGCTGGACGGATGCGTTGGCAAAAGCATCATCAATGTCATCGGGGGTATAGTAAAGGAGTGTGAAACGTTCGGTCGGATTGAAGACCCGATGGGTCCGGTAAAGCGTCTTATAATCGGTGCGTGTGGTGTCGACCATAGTTGCGATTCTCCAAAGGTCGCGCACCACATCCTGCTGCTTGCTTTCCCATCCGTTGAGCTGCTGTCCCGGCCATTCGGTGACATCCTTGCCGAGATATGCAGCCATGAAATCCATTGCCTTATAGAAATTGCGGCCTTCGGCATCAGTGGCATTGTCGATTTTCACATCGCCCAACTTATTGGCCATCTGGAATATGTCGATAAAATGCGTGAGGTTGTAATGGGAATAATGATACGAGAGCGTCCGTCTCATTTCGTGGGGTTGTGTGCCATCCGGAGCAATCTGGGTGAAGATGCGCTTGGCAGGCACCTCGCTGATTATCTTACGGGCAAGATCGTTGCGTCCGACATACATGGCGATTGCTATGCCCTGTGCATCGTATGCGGTTGAGTGATTATTGGCCGCGCGCGATTCCTCGATGCCTTGTTCGGATGTTAGTATCCAGTCAAGGAGAGATCCCATCCAGCGTTTCAATTCCTTGTCGTTCTTCTTAGTCCATGATTTCGAACCGGACAGCAGTGCCACGCCATCGAGCATCTCGACAAAGGAGTAACCGTCAAGCACTCCGTATGACCGTCCTTTGTTTCCGTTAATTCCGGGGACCATCTGTGCGTACTCAAAATGCGGGTTCATGCGCGTGTCGCGGTCGAGGAACCATGCTTTAAGCAGTTGGGTGGCCTTGGCAGCATAGCGTTCGTCGCCGCTCAGATGCCAGGCAAGTGCAAGAGTGCTGATGCGATGTGCAGTCTGACCGAGACGGTTACGGTCGTAAAGATTGATTTCCGGATTGGTCACACCGTCGCGGTTGACGTATGGAAGACCGTCAGCTTTCGATGGGTCCGGGTGGAAATAACGGGCAAGACTTGTGTAGTCATGGTTGTTGCCGCTCGGCGATGGTTTTTCTTTCATCATCACGCTTAGCGGAGCGGCATCGAGCAGACCGTCGGCTTCATTGATGAGCGAGGAGTAGGCCTGCGAGTACATCGGGCGTTCGAGCTGTGTTTTGACCATGTCGAGATGCTGACGGCTCCAGACCGATTGAGCATAAGCGGTGCCGAATGTCGTCAGCAACAGGGTCATTACCGATATGATTGATTTCTTCATGAGTGATATGGGGATTAGATTTTTCTTATCTTAATAGCTGAAAGAGAGGTTGTGACACCATCGGTCGAAGGGGCAAAGCTGATAGAAATACCCCGCTCGCCATCAACGTGAGCCGTGTATTTTCGTCTTACCATAGTCTTGACTCCCGCCGTCGAGCCGGGCGAGAAGGCTTCCTCCACTTTCCGTCCGTTGATGAGGATGTCCATGCTTGTCCATTTGTTGCCGTCAGAGCCGGCATTATGTCCAAGCATATAGGCCGATTGTGCCGACGGTGAGGCCAGTTCGGCAAATAACAGTTCCACCTCATAGTCTCCCGGAGCAACGTCGAGACGGTATTCCTCCAGTCCGGTGACACACCGTTGGAAGAGCGGCCCATCCGCTGTGAGAGAAATTTCGTCCTGACTTACGCTACGCTTGCCTCCGATGTGGCCATAAAGACCGCCGGGAGTATATTCACGGTCCGGAATCCATGAGAGACCGCTATCGTCCGAACGGAAATAGCATCCGGAGCCGACATTGACAGCAAGTTCTTCTGTTGTCAGGTCGATGGATGAACCGGTGCGCCCGATGGTGTGGAGTGTGACAGTCGCGGCATCGAGAATTTTTTCGGGTGATTCGTCAGATGCAATCTCTATCAGGTTGTGGCCCGGAGTAAGCGGTACGTTGAAAATAGCGTGGCAATTATCCACTTCTTTGCGGCCGAGGGCCATTCCGTTGATTTTTAGCACTACAGCCGGGAGATTGGTATAGACTTTTACAGGATGCTCCACGTGTCCGTTTCGATTCGGGATGTCTGTTCTCTCCGGCCAATCGCGCACTGCGATGTGGGCCACGGTGTCGGAAGAGACATCATGCCATAAAGATTTGTAGTAATAGGACACATCCTTTTTGAGACGGTCATTGGTGACAATACCTTTATTGTTGATGTGAGGCATGGACTCTGCGCGGTTGGCCGACGAGAAGTCAATGAAATTCCAATGTGATGCACCTGCGACAAAAGACGAGTCCTCAATCACCGGGAGGTAATGTTCGAGATACTTCTGCTGATACTCCATGCTGAAATCAAAGGGTTCGGGATTCAGCGAATGGATACGCAGGTCGGATCCGGCTCCGTATTCGCTGACAATCAGACGATGGTCAGGATGTTCACGGTGCTGACGTGACAGGAATTCTTCAAAGCCGTCGAAACGACCGCCATACCACCCTTGATAAAGGTTCCACCCCTTCACATCGGTAATGTCGGAGAGGCCTGCTCCATGATACACGTCGCTCCCATGAAATGCCATTGTGGTCATACGGGTTGAATCCTCCTCAGCTACAACTTGTTCCAAGCGCTTGGCAAGCGCAAGTGTGCGCTGCTTTGTGAGGTCTTTATTCTCGCCGGGCATACGGAGAAGAATCTCGTTCATGTATCCCCACATAGCTATGGATGGGTGATTGTAATGGTCGCGTATCATCTCGCGCAACATTATTTCGCAGTTTTCAGCAAATTTCCCGCTTTCAGGGACATAGTCTATGACCGGAATCTCTTCCCATGCAATGAGGCCAAGGCGGTCGCACATCTCCAACACGGCATCATCCTGAGGATAGTGGCTTATGCGGATGAAGTTTGCCCCCATTTCCTTAATCATACCAATGTCACGGCGATGTTGCTCATCCGTGAGTGCTATTCCCATAGGGCTTTGGTCCTGATGACGACATTGACCGCGAAGCTTATAAGGCTTGCCATTAAGGGTAAAGCGACCTTGATCATCAAAGCTAAAGGTACGGAAACCTATATTCTCGCGCAGAGAGTCTACCTCACTACCGTCAACCGACAAGTCGAGGACCAACCTATACAACGACGGAGTTTCGGGTGTCCACAAATCTACTCCACATATATTATTAAAGGAGAGACTATAAGGCTCCAAACCATTGTTTAGAGTCACTTTCTTTACCCGAGATGTCAGATATGTTCCATCGGGTGCATATAGCGATGCCCTGATTTCAGCACGGCACTTTTTGCCGGTGGCGTTGACAATAGTGCCGCGAATGTCAGCACTGCCTACACCGTCCTTTCCAACGCGAGTTGTGACCTTATGGGAAGCCTTACTTTGGATGGCAAAATGAACGGGAGCGGCAGCAATCAACCATGAATCACGGTAAAGACCACCCATGAAAGTAAAGTCAGCGGAATGTGGAGGAATGTTGCGGTCAGCATTGTCCACCCTTACGTTCAGTTCATGAGTTGCACCGGGAGTAAGGTAAGGAGTAACATCTATTATATGTGATGAGTAAGCCCCGATGTGGGAACCCACAGATTTTCCATCAATCCTTACCTCTGATTTTGTTGCTGCGCCATCAAATTTCAGATAGAGTCGCTTGCCGTTGAAATTTGAAGGAACACGGATCTGTTTCGTGTACTCACCGGAGCCGCGCTTGTAATCTCTCGAATGATACGCATCCCCGTTCCAACTGTGGGGCAGATGGACCGGCACGGCCACACTGTCGGTTCCATACCTGAACCTCCAACCGTCATTCATGGTGATTGTCTCGTGAGCAGAGGTCACTTTGCCAATCATAGAAAACAGTAATATGAATAACCAAATTTTCACGACAAATTCTATTTTCATGGGTGAAGATTAATGTGATATTACAAAGGTATGGTTTATTTATTTTGGACACAAGACACGGTAACTTTCAAAAGTAAACTCAAAAATTAACTATATTATTGTTAATAAGAGTTTTATTATATTTCATACCGTTATTTAAAGTAAACTTTTTAACCGTATTTTTGCCTTAAAAATTTACTTTAGATAAAATGCCTGATTTGATATTCATAGATTTAATGTTTGTTAATATCGCTACTTTATATTTGAATCTCACATACAGACTTGTGTGAGAATAACCAGTGAAAATAGTAAATTAGTGTGATTAAATATAGTCAGTCCTTCCATGTTGGTCGCAATTCGTTTTTTGTTTAGAGACGCTCACTTTTTAATGTTAATTTATATTGAGAGATGAATATGACAAAAATTTCGTACCTTTGCCATTAATAGGATGTCATCTCTCATGATATGTCAGACTATATATAATAATTACTGAGATTTTGGTATGGGAGAAATAATAAATTATTGGTATTATGGTAATAATTAGGCTATTTCTATATGTAGGTTATGTTGAGTTATCATTGCTATACTTGTATCTACTATATTGAATTACTTTAGTCTTTAATAAACAGTTGTATATGAAATTACGAAATTAATAATGAAGTAAATTTATGAATAATAAAGAAACCTATATACTGTATTCTTAGTCCTATGTTTTTATGCTTACTTTCTGAAAATAAAGTTCGCCATAATTTTAAGGGGAATCTACTTTTTTAGGGATTATGGCATTTAGTTAAGGAATTATGGCATTTGGTGCTACGAAGAATATGCGATTTTTAATTGGCTATAAGCTAAATTGATCTTTGAATGCCGTTGTTGAACGGTTCTATAGTTTAACTTGTACACTTATAAACACAATAATAAAAATGTAGGATTTCGAATTGCTTATTAAGGTATCATCATCGGCGAAATGATGATTCAAAGAGATGTTAATTCATAATTGTAGATGTAAGATGAATAAAAGATGTAAGATGAATAAATTAGTGGTTGTGTTAGGTCTGTGGATTTTTGCGGCCTCTTCTTTCGCGCAAGTGAGGGCGGACATAGAGGTGAGTTATACGGCTTCTGTGCCGAATCTTAAGACCGGCCGAGTAAAAGGGAATCAGTATGTTCTTGTGGCAAATGCCACAGACTCTAAGTTTTACTCACCGATGACGGAGTATATAGATTCGCTTGAGTCAACTCCGGAAGGAGAGGCTATATATAAGGATATAATGCGTGGTGCTTTCGCGAGTGGCAAATTGGACAAGGCTCCGCGTCGTGACGGTAGTTACTATGTCTTGAAATCGACTGCTGATAATTTTATTAAGACTTACGATGTTAATGGTCTTGATAAGTATGTCATGGAGGAATCGATGCCGGATTATGACTGGCAGCTTGCCGACAGTACAAGAAATATCTTGGGATATGAATGTCAGATGGCAACGACGGTTTTCAATGGTCGGGAATGGACAGTATGGTTCACCCCGGAAATTCCTGTAACGAATGGCCCTTGGAAACTCGGGGGACTTCCCGGCCTTATATTGGAGGCAGCCGAACCAACCGGATTGTATAATTTTGTTGCAACCGGCCTCAAGCAGACATCGCGAGAAATCAAACCGGTGTATTCATCCGAATCCTACACTAAAATTGACCGTAAGGAATATTTGAAAATCAAAAGAAAAATGATTGACAACACGGTTTCCCAGATGAATGCACAATTAAGCGGCCTTGGCATTTCAATTTCGGCAGCTCCAAATTCTGCAAAGAACAAATCTCGCAAAGAAATTGATTCCATCGAGACTGACTACTGATATATTTTAGAAGAATTTGACTGTTATAGTACAGCTTTGATTTTACAAGACAGCTTTACCTTTATATAAAGTATTCGACAGCTTTCGACACAAATGTCGGAAGCTGTTTTCGTTAACGGAATCTCCGGCCTTCTATGAGGCATGAAAACTTGCCATATTGCAACTGCTTAAAATATGAACTTTCCGATACATTCCTCTGTTCCATATTTGTTACTTTAAAGCACTTTTGATAACTTTGCAAAAGTAAACAAAAAGTCTCACCATGAGGCGACTGACTGAAAATCACAAAAATCCGGATTTATGACCCAACTGACTGTTTCAATAGAAAACCCCGACATGCTCCGTGACATCAAGAAGGCTATCATGATGATTCGTGGCGTGGTTTCGGTGAAGGCTGAGAAGCCAAAGCCCAATGCTGCTACCGTTGCAGCCATTGATGCTGCCCGCAAAGGTGAAACAATTCATTGTGGGTCATTTGAAAATTATAAAAAAATGGTAGCGAATCTGGATGATGTTTGATTTAAGTATCACTAACCAATACAAGCGAGACCTCAAGTTGGCTCGTAAACGCGGGCTTGATGAAAATCTACTCGATTATATTATCCAATTTTTGATTCAGGGCAAACCACTTCCGGCAAAAAACAAGGATCACGCTCTTACGGGCGATTACAAAGGTTGTCGCGAATGTCATATCACTCCGGACTGGCTTCTTGTATATTCAGTTGACAATGGTATTAATCTTTTGACACTTGTGCGCACCGGCACGCATTCCGACTTATTTTAGAAGGCGAAATCAATTTTATAATTTATGATGCCTTGATGACAATACAAAATGTAGGGCATCAAAGATTATGTCAAAGCTTTAATAGCTTAATTGCTTTCGTTGAGAAATTCTTCCACAATTGCAGGGTCTCCACACATTGAGAGGACGGATCCGTGCTTACGAAAGTTTGCATACGTCTTGCTCATTATGAAGCGACGGAATGCTTCATAAGTGGGTATACCGAGCAATTTAGCAATGCGGCATACTATTGTCCCTGTCTGCGAGGCGGTCAATATGCGATGAAGCTCTTTCTCTTTTTCACTCATTTGTCCCTATTTTAACGAGGATGTACATATCGTTAATTATTTAGATTCCCGTTTTGCGAGAAGCTCTTTTAGCTCCTTTATGACGTTTTCCCAACTTTGCGTGTGAATCGGCTCGTAATGCTTTAGGATATATCCTTCTGTAATATCTGCCGCCTCCATACGATTAAACATATCTGTGTAGTCGCAACCCTCAATCTCAGCAAGAGCCTCCACACACAGAGCAAGAAAACCCATCTTGATTTCCTCCTTGCTAAGTTCAATCCATTTCTCTCCTGTATGGGGATCAATCTCCTCTTTCATCCAATGTATATTTGGAAAAAGGTCGTAATTCCTATAGAAAGTATCTAAAGAATTACGACCTATTTGATTATTTAACTCTCAGAGAATTATTCTTCGATTGCAGCCTGAGCCGCAGCTACGCGGGCGATGGGCACGCGGTAGGGTGAGCAGGATACATAGTTCATGCCGAGACGGGCGCAGAACTTGACAGATGAGGGTTCGCCACCGTGCTCGCCGCAGATACCTACTTTGAGTTCGGGTTTGGTTGCGCGACCCTTTTCAACACCCATCTTCACGAGCTGGCCAACGCCTTCCTGATCGAGTACTTCGAAGGGATCGGTCTTGATGATGCCATGTTCCTTGTAGAACTTGAGGAACTTGGGAGCGTCGTCGCGAGAGAAGCCGAAGGTCATCTGGGTAAGGTCGTTTGTACCGAACGAGAAGAAGTCAGCAACCTCTGCAATCTGGTTTGCAACGAGAGCTGCACGGGGCACCTCAATCATTGTACCAACCTTGTAGGGTACGCTGCGGCCTGCTTCCTCGAATACCTTTGCAGCAGTGATGTTGATGACGTCTGCCTGGTTCTGGATTTCCTTGAGTGAACCTACAAGGGGAATCATGATTTCGGGGTGAACGTCGATGCCGCGTTCCTTGACAGCGAGAGCTGCCTCGATGATGGCGCGGGTCTGCATTTCGGTGATTTCGGGGTAGGTGATGCCGAGACGGCAGCCACGGTGACCGAGCATGGGGTTGAATTCTTCGAGGGAGTCAACCTTAGCCTTAACTTCTTCGAGGGTGATGCCCATCTCTTCAGCCATGACCTTCTGAGTTGCGGTCTGGTGAGGTACGAATTCGTGCAGAGGGGGATCGAGAAGACGGATGGTCACTCCGTAGCCGTCCATAGCTTCGAAGATGCCTTCGAAGTCGCCACGCTGCATGGGGAGGAGCTTGGCGAGAGCTGCGCGACGGCCTTCTTCGTCAGAAGCGAGGATCATTTCGCGCACGGCCTTGATGCGGTCGCCTTCGAAGAACATGTGTTCTGTACGGCAGAGACCGATGCCCTGTGCGCCGAAGTGGCGAGCCTGCTTGGCGTCGCGGGGTGAGTCGGCGTTGGTGCGGACGAGGGTCTTGGTGTATTTGGCTGCGAGGTTCATGATTGCGCCGAAGTCACCGCCGAGTTCGGGTTCGGTAGTGGGCACCTGGCCGTCATAAACTTCACCTGTTGAACCGTTGAGTGAGATCCAGTCACCTTCGTTGTAGGTCTTGCCACCCATTTCAACGGTCTTGTTCTTGTAGTCAACGCGGATTTCGCCTGCGCCGGACACACAGCACTTACCCATACCACGGGCAACAACGGCTGCGTGAGAGGTCATACCGCCACGCATTGTGAGGATACCCTGAGCAACAGCCATACCACGGAGGTCTTCGGGAGAAGTCTCGATACGCACGAGAACGACTTTGCGCTTCTTTTCGCTCCAAGCTTCTGCTTCGTCAGCTGAGAATACGATCTGGCCTGCGGCTGCACCGGGAGATGCGGGAAGACCCTTGGCAACGACCTTAGCGCGCTTGAGGGCTGATTTGTCGAATACGGGGTGGAGAAGCTCATCGAGTTTCTGGGGCTCCATGCGGAGAAGGGTAGTCTTCTCGTCGATTTCACCTGCACGGAGGAGGTCCATGGCAATCTTCACCATAGCAGCGCCGGTGCGCTTGCCGTTACGGGTCTGGAGCATCCAGAGCTTGCCGTCCTGAATGGTGAATTCCATGTCCTGCATGTCCTTGTAGTAGTCTTCGAGACGGCCTGCGATTGCGATAAGTTCGGCAGCGCAAGTCGGCATAGACTCTTCAAGTGAAGGATATTTTTCTGCGCGTACTTCCTCGCTGATACCCTGGAGGGCAGCCCAACGGCGTGAGCCTTCCACTGTGATCTGCTGGGGAGTGCGGATACCGGCAACCACGTCTTCGCCCTGAGCGTTGATGAGGTATTCGCCGTTGAATATGTTTTCGCCTGTTGCTGCGTCGCGGCTGAAGGCCACACCTGTTGCGGAGTTGTCGCCCATGTTACCGTAGACCATAGCCTGTACGTTGACGGCAGTTCCCCATTCTTCGGGAATCTGGTTCATGCGGCGGTAGAGGATAGCGCGTTCGTTCATCCAGCTGTCAAACACAGCGCAGATGCCACCCCAGAGCTGTTCCCAAGCGTCGTTGGGGAAGTCCTTGCCGGTGTATTCCTTTACGGCAGCCTTGAAGAGCTTGACGAGGTTCTGAAGATCTTCGACGGTAAGTTCGGTATCAAGCTTCACGCCCTTTTCTTCCTTCACCTTGTCCATGATTTCTTCGAAGGGATCGATGTCGGCCTTGCTCTTGGGCTTCATGCCGAGAACAACGTCGCCATACATCTGCACGAAACGACGGTAGCTGTCCCATGCGAAGCGGGCGTTGCCGCTCTTCTTTGCGAGAGACTCTACGGTGGCGTCGTTCATACCGAGGTTGAGGACGGTGTCCATCATGCCGGGCATTGAAGCGCGTGCGCCTGAACGTACAGAAACGAGAAGGGGATTTTCGGGATCGTTGAATTTCTTGCCGGTGAGCTGCTCAACGTGAGCGATAGCTTCCTGCACTTCCTTGGTAAGATCCTTGACAACTTTGTCGCGACCATACTGGGTGTATTCGGTGCAGACTTCGGTAGTGATTGTGAAACCGGGAGGTACGGGCATACCGAGAAGGTTCATTTCGGCGAGGTTCGCACCCTTGCCGCCGAGGAGATTGCGCATTGAGGCATTGCCTTCTGCTTTGCCGTCTCCAAAAGTATAAACTCTTTTCATTCTGTAATTAGATATTGATAATTTAATCTGTGAATTACGTTGTAGGTATCATAGTTCCCCGATGGGCCGGGGTGATGTGTTTGAGGATGAGAAGTATAAGGTTAACATCTGTCGCCACATTGCGTCAGTGGCAGTCGTCCTTGCTACGTTACTAATGCAAAGATAGGGATTTTTTTTGCCAATCCCAATCTTTTTGCTGTTCTTTTAGCAAAATTATGCTTGTTTTGCGTTCGGGCGCGATTCTTTGCCCTCCGGTTAATCATAGTTAATGACTTTGGAGGGTGGGATAGAGGTGATGATAGCCGACGGGAGGACAAGCACCAGTGAGGCTACCACTATGATAGAGATGTTGAGGATGAGCAATGCCGGGATTGAAAGCAGCATCGGGACATGGTCAAGATAATAGGCCTCGGGATTGAGCGGAATGATGCGGGTGCTGTCCTGGATGACGATCAGACACACGCTGACTGCGTTGCCTATCAGAAGCCCTGCAGCAAGAATGCGCAATGTGAGGTAGATGAACGCCCGGCGGATAAGGCCGTCGGTAGCTCCGAGGGCTTTGAGTATGCCGATCATGTTAACTCTCCGTAATATTAATATGTATAGGGAGGAGACGAGTGTCAGGCATGTCAGCAGTGCCATCAGTGTGAGGATGACCACCACATTGGTGTCAAGCAGGGCAAGCCAGTTGAAATACAGTGCGGCAGACGTATGGACATCGGTGACTGAGTAGAGTGTGCTGATTTTGCCGGTATACAGTTCTTCGAGAAGTGCTGCCGACAGTTCTCTTCCGCAATCGGCAATCTCACGGTCTGACTTCAGCCCATAGATTTCAAGTTGCGTACCTTCGTTTTCGTCAAGACCTGCCAGTCCCGACAGGAGGCCGAGGGTGCTGAAAATATAATTGTCGTCATACTCTCCGAAATGTGTGTCGTAGACAGCCGCGATTTTAAGCCTGCGTGTGCGGTAGCTTCCGTCTCCGAGAAAATAGGCATCAATCTTGTCGCCGAGTTTCGCATCAAGGTCTTTGGCGAGATTGCGGGAAATGATGATATGATAGAGGGTGGAATCGGCCCTGAAATCCGGGATTTCCCCCTCGACGAGATTTTCCCTGACGAATTCCCAGTCATAGTCGCGGCTCATTCCCTTGACCACCGCGCCTGAAAAATCCGCAGGGGTTTTCAGTATCACGGGCTGACGGATGGTCAGTGCCGAAGAGGCTTCCGGCGGAAGGACTTTGAGTGCATTCCGGAGTTCGCTCAATTCCACGAGCTTTGTCCCGGTATTGCTGTCCGCACCGTGGACCGTGACGGTGAGCTGCGAGTCGAACCCCATGATTTTGCGCCGGATTTCCTCTTTGAAACCCATCATTACGGCTATTGATATTAGCATCACGACCACCGACAGCGCAATGCCGGTGACGGCTATCACAACGCCGGTCTGCATCTTTCCGGATGCAGACCGCAGCGTGAGACGGTTGGCTATGAAAAGGGCAAGTGACATGACGGGGGACAAAGTTAGGGATTTTTATTGACTTTTCATCGTTTTTGTCCCTGCATCATATCGGGTTTGTCAGAACAGCAGGGCTATGCGGTAGACGATAAAGGCCACCACCCATGCAAGCAGAGTGTTGTAGATGATGGAGAAGAGTCCGTAGCGCGGATTGCCTGTCTCCTTGATGATGGCCGTGATTGTGGCGATACACGGGCAGTAGAGCAACACGAATACCATGAAGCTGAGTGCGGCAGCCGCTGTGAAATCCGGTTTGCCGGTAATCGGGTTGGGAGCTGTCAGGCGGGCAGAGAGTGTCTGCTCCGAGGCCTCTTCATCTCCGGTGTAGAGCACTCCGAGGGTCGACACGACGATTTCCTTAGCCGGAACGCCTGCGAGTGCGGCTACCGATGCGCGCCAATGGAAACCGAGAGGTTCAAGAATAGGGTTGATTGCCTTTCCGGCCATTTCAAGGTAGCTGTCCTTTGAAGTATCGATTGCCGAGTCGTCCGCGAGGGTGATTTCAGTATCTTCAACCGAGGCATCCTCGTCGTGCATCGGGAAGTAGTTGAGGGCCCAGACGATGACGCTTGCCACGAGTATGATTCCACCCATCTTCTTAAGGTATTGCTCACCCTTGCCCCACATGTGGCGCAGGGTTGCCTTGAGGGTCGGGACGCGGTATGGCGGAAGCTCCATGACGAAGGGGGTCACATCCTCACCGAAGTAGAATCTGCGCAGCAGACGGGCCGTGACTCCTGCCATGAGGATTCCGAGCAGATAGATGCACATGAACACCAATGTGGCGTGTTCCGGGAAGAAGGTGCCGATAAGCAATACATATATCGGGAGTCGGGCCGAACAACTGATGAACGGATTTATAAGTATGGTGATTATACGGCTCGAACGGCTTTCAATTGAGCGTGACGCCATGATTGAGGGGACGGTGCAGCCGAAACCCATCACCAGCGGGATGAAGGATTTGCCGTGAAGTCCCAGACGGTGCATCACCTTGTCCATGATGAAAGCCGCACGGGCCATGTAGCCGGAGTCCTCCATGAAGGAGATACACAGATATAATATAAGGATATTGGGTAGGAAGACGATGACGCCGCCGACACCGCCGATGATACCGTCGGCAATGAGGTCTTTCACTGCTCCGTCGGGCAGATATTCGCGGGTCAGGTCGCCGAGCCATCCGACTAATGATTCAATCCACTCCATCGGGTAGGAGCCGAGTTGGAAGGTGGCCCAGAATATCACGAACATTATCCCAAGGAATATTGGGAAGCCAAACAGGCGGTTGGTGACGATGGTGTCGATTATTTTGGTCGAATTTATCTCTTCCTTTTCGGTTGTCACCATTGTTTCAGCGAGCGCACCGGCGATGAAGCCGTATTTCGCGTTCGCTATTGACATGTTTATGTCGTCGTTGGACTTGGGCTGGTGTTCGAGCAGGCTGTCGCGGAGCTCGATAATCTCTTTTCCTTCCGGCAGCTCACGGATGCTTTCCTCTACCTGAGAGTCCTTTTCGAGTAGTTTGATGGCAAGATAGCGTGGCGAGAAGTGCAGCCCGACATGCGGATTCGCCTTCAGCATGTCCTTGATTTGGGTGACGGCTTTCTCGATGTCATTGCCGAGATTGACATGGATGTGGCGCACCGAAGGCTCCGTTCCCTCATAGACGCGGATGACCGTGTCGAGAAGTTCGTTGACTCCGCGACCTGTACGGGCGGCGGTCGGGATGATGGGCACACCAATCATCTCGCCGAGCATTTTGCAATCAAGTTCCACGCCCGCGCGCTCAAGCTCATCAGCCATGTTGAGGGCGATGACCATGCTTCGGTCCATATCGATAAGCTCGGTAGTGAGATAGAGGTTGCGTTCGAGATTTGAACCGTCGACCACATTTATTATCACGTCGGGAGTCTCATCCTGCAGATAGCGGCGGACATATAGCTCCTCCGGAGAATATGATGCGAGGGAATATGTGCCGGGGAGGTCAATTATATTAATCCTGAATCCTTTGTATTTGACACTTCCGGCCTTGGCATCGACAGTCACACCGCTGTAGTTCCCGACATGTTCGCGGGCGCCTGACACGATGTTGAAAAGCGAAGTCTTTCCGCAGTTCGGATTTCCGATGAGGGCCACGTTTATGGTACGTTGGTGACCGCTATCGGCTTTTGCCTGATTTACCGGCTGGGCGGATATGTCTGAGTCCGGTGACTTGTTTGTGTGTTTGGAGTTGAGCGAGGCCTCTTCGGGCGCTTCATCGACCGAAACCTCGACGAGCTCTGCTTCCGAACGGCGCAGCGAGACCTCGTAGTCCATAATCTGATATTTTACAGGGTCGCGGAGGGGGGCGTCGAGCAACACGCGGATCTTGCGCCCTCTCACAAATCCCATTTCGAGCATTCTTTTTCTGAAGGCTCCGTGGCCTACTATTTTGACAACTGTGGCTTCCTGGCCCGGTTTTAAATCTGAAAGTCTCGTTAGCATTGATTCTTTATAGGCAAAATTTGACCGCAAACTTACACATTATTTATATAATTGGAAATACCTAAAAGTAGTGATTTTTTGCGAGGCGTTTCTGTGACTCTTTCAAAATCTCGCTGCGGTGGGCAATATTATCGGATTATTCAAGTTATAATGAATGTAACCCACCACCTAAAAATCTTGTACATACATGATTTCTATCAAGCATATCGTAGCTTTGGCCGTCGTTGGATCCTGTGGCTCTCTGGCAACCTTCGCTCAAAAAAATGAATTCAATCCGATTCAGACAGGTGTCAACTCGCTCGGAATTGCCCCCGATGCGCGTGGCGCTTCAATGGGCGATCTCGGTGCCGCGACTGATCCTGATGCGAACAGCCAGTTCTGGAATCCATCGAAATACGCCTTTGCCTATTCCCGTGGAGCGGTGTCGCTGAGCTATACCCCTTGGCTCCGCAAGCTCGTCAATGATATTTTTCTTGCGAATGTTGCCGGATACTGGAAAATCGGCTCTGAGGACAATCAGGCAGTCTCGGCCTCACTCCGTTATTTTTCACTTGGCGAGGTCACTGACGATAACAGTGGACTTGGCATTCAGACTGTCAATCCCTACGAGATGAGCTTCGACATCGGCTATTCCCGTAAGCTGTCCGAAAAGTTCTCGATGGGTATTGTGTTCCGCTACATCTATTCCGATCTCAGCTTCAGCGACAGCTATGCGAGTGATCAGTCAACCGGTGCATCGGCCTTTTCTGCCGACATTTCAGGTTACTATACCACTTATCCGATAATCGGTCGGAACGAGTGTCAATGGTCGTGGGGTTTCGACATCTCGAATATCGGATCTAAGGTGAATTACAACCACGGCGACAATCCTGCCTTCCTCCCGACCAACCTCCGTATCGGTACCTCGTTCACGTTCCCGCTTGCCGATTACCATAATCTCTCTCTCAACCTTGACCTCAACAAGCTCCTTGTTCCGTCGATGCCACGCCGTGTCGACTACGGAGAAGGCTCGGAAGGGGAGTTTGATTATCTGAAAGCCTACGAGGATTGGCAGAATATGTCGTCCATCACCGGTATATTCAAGTCCTTTTCGGATGCTCCCGGTGGCATGAAGGAGGAGCTGCGCGAAATTTCTTATTCGCTTGGTGCCGAGTATAACTACAACGACCAGTTCTTCCTCCGTGGCGGTTACTATTATCAGAATCCGACCAAGGGCAATCTCCAGTATTTCGCGCTTGGAGCCGGCTTTGCACTTAACGTGCTGCGCCTCGATGCGAGCTATATGGTGGCGACCGCCCAGAATTCCCCGCTTGACCAGACTCTCCGCTTTACACTCACATTTGACATGGATGGCCTGAAAGAAATTTTCGGCCGCAAATAACACCTAATATATATTATGGTACGAACCGGTTTGGGCTATGATGTCCATCGTCTTGTCGAGGATCGCGATCTGATTCTCTGCGGCGTGAAAATCCCCTACGAAAAAGGTTTGCTCGGTCACAGCGATGCCGATGTGGCTCTCCATGCTCTGTCCGATGCGCTTCTCGGAGCTGCTGCCATGCGTGACATAGGTTATCATTTCCCCGATACCGCTGCGGAGTACAAAGGCGCCGATTCGCGTGTGCTTCTGCGCCGGGTGGTCGAGCTGATAGGCGGGAAGTCCTACAGTATAAATAATGTGGATGTGACCATCATCGCCCAGCGCCCGAAGTTGCTCACTTTTATTCCGCAGATGATCGAGAATATAGCCTCTGATTTGCAGATACCTGTGGACTGTGTGTCTGTAAAGGCTACCACGACCGAAAAGCTTGGCTTTGAGGGTAGGGGTGAGGGTATCTCTGCCATGGCCGTGGCAACTTTGACAGATCCCTCCCGTTGAGGAGCGTTAAAGTCGTTTGGCATTTGAAAAAAAATGCCTAAATTTGCATCTGTATGCAACAGATGACCCGTAGACAATGGCTGTTTAGAGTGGGGAGTGCGGCGCTTGTGCCTGCATTCCTTTCTTCATGTCGTCCCGAAATCTCGCGCGATGTCGAGGCTGTCGGGAAGCGTTTCGCCGATGCTTATACCCCTGTGAAGACCAACGGATGTGTGGCCTGCGACAATTGTATGCCCTGTCCGTATAATATCGACATTCCCTCAAACCTGCTTTTCGTCGACCGCGCTCATGAGGAGGACTGGATGCCCGGTGCGCTCGACGACCCTGATTTCTCAGAGAAAGGGACGAAGTTTCTTGCACGTTATGAGGATTCGATTCCAGATGTCGCGCAGACCCAGCGCTGCATCGCTTGCGGTGAATGTCTCGGGACCTGTCCTGTCGGGATCAATATCCCTGAACAGATGTCGGAAATAACGGCGCTCACTGACGTGTTGCGCGATTTACGTTGTCAACAATTGTAACGATTATGGCTGTAGGTTCCCTCTTGCGGTTGGTCCGTATTCTGGTGGCGATTGTTGTTCTCGCTGTTTTTGTAGGCCTTTTTGCAGATTTCGGCATGACTATCCCGTCGGTGGCTGCATGGCTTGTCCATGTGCAGTTCCTTCCGGCTGCGATGTCGTTTGCGATAGCCACATTCGTGATATGGCTGATTGTCACTCTTGTTTTTGGCCGTATCTATTGTTCAACTGTCTGCCCGCTCGGAGTTTTTCAGGATATATGTGCCCGTCTCCCGCGTCTTGGCCGTCGTGTGCGTCCGCGTTGGCATTACCACTACAGCGCTCCATTCACGCGTCTTCGTGCCATAATGCTTTTCCTTGTGGCATTGTCGATTGTCCTTGGCATCTCGGCGTTGTCATCGTTGCTTGACCCTTATAGTATCTTCGGACGCTTCGGGCTCTATGTCATAAAGCCTCTTTGGGCTTCAATATTGAATCTGTGGGGAACCACACCGCAGTTGCGTTTCGGTGTAGCCTCCCTGGCCGGAATGCTTGTTTCGGTTTTGACAATGGTGATAATCGGGGCAATCGCCTTCCGCAACGGGCGCACGTTCTGCAACACCGTATGTCCGGTTGGCACGACCCTCAGTTTCATCTCCCGTTATTCCATCTTCCGCATCGACATTAACACCGACCGTTGCATCCAGTGTCGGCGCTGTGAGCATCGCTGCAAGGCTTCGTGCATTGACCTGACGAGCCATGTGGTCGACACGTCGCGTTGCGTGGTCTGTTTCGACTGCCTCACCGATTGCCCCAATGATGCCATAAGCTACACCTACAACCGCCATCAGCTTTCTATCCCGCTTATGCAAAGGGTCAAAGGCCCTGTCGCCGGGTCGGCTGCCGGAATGGGTAGCGGTCACCTTGATGCCACTCACACCAAAAATTCCTCCTCTGCATCAGCCTCGGCTGACCGCAAGCCGCTTGACCGTCGCCGTTTCCTCATGGCAGGAGCTGTAGTTGCAGCTGCACCGGCTGTCGCGCAGGTCGCGGGTGCTGTCGACAAGCTCGATAAGATGCAATCTTCCCCACGTCATCGCGGTCTGCTTCCCGTCACTCCTCCGGGCATACGTTCCCGTCGGGAGTTTCTTGACCGTTGCACGGCTTGCGGGCTTTGTGTTGACCGCTGTCCGCAGAAAGTGATTAAGGTCGCGCTGAAGGAATATGGTTTGCTCCGCGCTCTCCATCCGGTGATGGACTATGATGAGTCATGGTGTATCTATAACTGTACTCTTTGCACCAACCTTTGCCCGACAGGAGCCTTGCATCCGCTCACCGTCGCTGAGAAACTCCGTTCGTCCACTGGGCAGGCATACACCGACAAGTCATATTGCATATCCTATACTCAGGGCGTGAAGTGCGGTGCTTGTTCGCGCCGTTGTCCCACCGGAGCTATCACCATGACCGCTCCCGACAGTGACGGCAAGGGGCCATATCCGGTTGTCGACCCGAAGAAATGTATTGGCTGTGGTGCCTGTCAGTACGTCTGTCCCTCAAAACCGAAAGCTATAAAGGTCGGAGGACTTGCCTGACGTATTCCGATGACTCACTCGTAAAGAAAACATCATTATAATCATAAATATTCCAGGATTTCGATGAAGCAATATCTTGAACTGCTCGACAAGATTATGACCGAAGGCGTGGACCGAGGCGATCGTACCGGCACCGGCACACGAAGCATTTTCGGCTATCAGATGCGTTTTGATCTCAGCGAAGGTTTCCCCTTGCTGACCACAAAGAAACTTCATTTGAAATCAATCATCCATGAACTCCTCTGGTTTCTCAAGGGTGACACCAATGTGAAGTATCTTCAGGACAACGGTGTCCGTATCTGGAACGAATGGGCATCTCCGGAAGGTGAGCTTGGCCCGGTGTACGGCTATCAGTGGCGTTCATGGCCGGATTACAACGGAGGCCATATCGACCAGATTTCAGAGGTCATAAAGACCATCAAGGAGAATCCGGAGTCGCGTCGCATAATTGTCAGTGCATGGAATGTAGCCTCAGTTCCCGACATGGCTCTTCCTCCCTGCCATCTGTTGTTTCAGTTCTATGTTGCCGACGGCCGATTGTCGCTGATGCTCTATCAGCGCAGCGCCGACTGCTTCCTCGGTGTGCCATTCAATATTGCCTCCTACGCTCTGCTTCTCATGATGGTCGCGCAGGTAACAGGCTTGAAACCGGGTGAATTCATCCATACCCTTGGCGATACGCATATCTATCACAATCATTTCGACCAGGTGAGGACTCAGCTTGCCCGCACTCCCGGCAAACTCCCCGTCATGCACCTCAATCCGGAAGTGAAGGATATTTTTGATTTCAAGTATGAAGATTTCGAGTTGCGCGACTATGAGGCGCAGCCCCATATCAAAGCAACAGTAGCCGTATGACGACAGCTCACTCCACGAATCCGCAGGTGACCATAATCGTCGCCACTACACGCAATTTTGCCATTGGCCGCAGAGGCGACCTCCTGTTTCATATCAGCGACGATCTCAAGCGGTTCAAAGCTTTGACGATGGGACATCCAATCATCATGGGTCGCAAGACATTCGAATCATTTCCGAAGGGCGCACTTCCCGGCCGTCGTAACATTGTCGTGACCCGCAATCCGGATTATACTGCCCCCGGCATTGAAACCGCAAAATCATTAGAGGAGGCCCTCGCGATGTGCGGGACCTCCTCGGAATGTTTTGTGATAGGCGGTGGTGAGATCTATTCTCAAGCTCTCCCGCTTGCCTCTAAGATTGAATTGACGTTGATTGACTGTAGTGTGGAGGATGCCGACACCTTTTTCCCGGTCCTGTCGTCGGATGAATGGACTCTTCCACTCACACCCTCCTTCGACCGCACCGATCCCCAAACCGGCACCCCCTACACCTTCCTTACATTGAATAGAAGATAGGGAATAGAAGATAGAGAATAGTATATAGGGATAAAATAGAAAACAAGGATAGGATAATAGTTAAGGAAAATGTAAAAGTTATTAGGCTTATTGGCCTTATTGGCCCTATTAGTCCTATTAGCCCTATTAGTCCTATTAGTCCTATTAGCCTTCTTCTCCCTTATTCTCCCTATTTCCTATACTGCGCCAGCATCGGCACCGGGAACTTCGAGAAAAGTGTCTGGACAGCCTCAGCTATCCCTTTCAGATTCCTGAACTGTGAATCACCATTGTCCAGAATAGTCCCGACAGAAGCCGAGAACAGTGGAGTTTTACTGTCAATATTGACCATGTCCATTGTCAATACTCCTTCGCGGTATATACCGGTGACGACTTGGGCATTCGCATAGTCCACAGGCCAGTAATTGTTTCGCGGATACATGAACCACGGCGACATGCCGTTATATGGAGGTCCCCATACGTTTACAGGTGGTGGGACCGGTCCGTGATGCATCGGTGGAATCGGGGGTGCTGGTGGAAGCGGTGCAGCCGGAGGAGTTGGCGGGAGCAGAGGCGCTGTTGCAAGTTCCTTCTTGATGGTCAGGCCGATGTTGATGAGTAGGGGCGAATTCGGATCTTCGGTGAATCCTCGTTCCACCATCTGTTCGCGGATGGCGGCGGCGATGTTGTAGTATGTCACCATCTCCATTCCGGGAGGCAGTTTCCCCTCGTCAGGCGTGACAATCCTGAAAGTGGTATAGGCTCTCAGATTTGCGTCATTGTAGGTCGTGCTTGTGACGAGATTGTACGGACTGCAAGCCGTCAGCAATGCTGCCATCAGCACGATTAATCCTATTAACTTTTTCATAGTTAAAACATTAATTAGAGAATGAATATGTAAATAAAACGTTGTTTTTTACTAAAAGGTTGGTTATTTGGCTTTTTAAACGTCTAAAATTTGCTTAATTCGGTCATAAACTTTAAATTTGAACTTCGAAACTACAGTTTTGTTAATTTGTTTGTACGATACTTAACAAAGTAAAATTCAACCGGCATGAGCCGGAGCGGTTACACCTAATCTTCTTACCCTAAACCTAATGTATAATGGATTCTATTACCGACCTTTTTAACGACATGCTCCACCATTGTGGAAGCACTGACATTGCCGAGGCGGAATTTAAAAAACTTATTCATGAGGACCCTGAGTTGAGGGCCCGCTATCGCGAATGGTGCGATGAGGTGGGCAGTTCCGAAAAGCGGGGTTTCCTCGATTATTGTGAAGAGTATTTTGATTCCCAGGACTCGATCTGGGACAATCTGAAAGATGATTACGAAGATGAATGAATCAAACTCCTTTCCCTCTCTCCGCCGTTTCCCTGCCGAATGGGAGCGTCATGATTGCGTTCTGCTCGCGTGGCCGCATGAGGAGACGGATTGGAACTATATTCTTCCGGATGCACGCCGTTGCATCGCGGAGATTGTAAAGGCGCTTTCCGTAGATGAGTGCGTTATGCTCGTCGGTCCGGCTGAACTTTGTCTGCCCTCCATCCGTGAGCAGGGTTTTGACCCGAAGCGCGTGAAGTTTGTGGATATGCCCACTAACGACACATGGGCGCGTGATTTCGGCGCTCTTACTGTTGAAGTCGACGGCTCTCTGCGTCTTCTGGATTTCAAATTCAATGGCTGGGGATTGAAATTTGCAGCCGACAAGGACAATCTCATTTCCTCACGTCTTGCCGGACTCGGCCATTTCGCCGCTCCGATGGAAAACCGTCTGAATTTTGTCCTTGAAGGGGGTTCGATTGAATCGGACGGGGAGGGGACGCTCCTCACCACTGCCGAATGTCTCCTCTCACCAAACCGTAACGGTCAATGGGGTCGAGAGGAAATCTCCGCTTACCTTGCGGAGGCTTTCGGCTTCACCCATCAGCTCTTCCTCTATCATGGCGCTCTTATCGGCGATGATACCGACAGTCATATCGACACTCTTGCGCGTCTCGCTCCCCACGATACCATCCTCTACTGTGGCGCCGGTGAGCCTGAAAATCCCAATCATGCTGAATTGTTGAAGATGCAGGAGGAACTGACGACTCTGCGCACTCCCGCCGGTATGCCCTACAATCTCATAGAGCTTCCTCTCCCCGACAAAATAGAGATTGACGGCGAGGTGCTTCCCGCCACCTACGCGAATTTCCTCATCACCCCTACACGCATCCTCCTGCCTGTCTACGGTCAGCCCCGCAAGGATTTCCTTGCCGCGCAGACATTGAAAATCGCTTTCCCCGACCATGAGGTCGTGGCGATTGACTGCACTCCGCTCATCCGTCAGCACGGTTCGCTCCATTGCGTGACCATGCAGTTCCCCGTCGGTGCGGTCGCAGGCATAGAAAACGGTGTGTGGATTGAAAACAACTCTCTCGATTGAGAAATTATCTTGATTTTTTGACTGATAGAAAAAAATGAAAGTAGGAATTATACAGCAGCACAACACTGCGGATATTGAAAACAATCGCATTCGCCTTGGCGAAAAAATCCTTCATCTTGTCGCTGAGGGTGCGGAACTTGTCGTTCTTCAGGAACTTCACGATTCGCTTTACTTCTGTCAGGTGGAGAGTGTCGACAATTTCGACCTTGCAGTGTCGTTGGATTCTCCGTCTGTTGAATTTTATTCTGTCATTGCCCGACAGGCAGGAGTTGTCCTTGTGACCTCCTTGTTCGAGCGTCGTGCCGCAGGCCTGTATCACAACACTTCGCTTGTCTTTGATAAGGACGGCTCACTTGCAGGAAAATACCGCAAGATGCACATTCCCGATGATCCGGCCTATTACGAAAAATTCTATTTCACTCCCGGCGACCTCGGCTTCAAGCCGATCGACACTTCTCTTGGCCGTCTTGGTGTTCTCGTCTGCTGGGATCAGTGGTATCCCGAAGCAGCGCGACTGATGGCGATGAACGGTGCGCAGATGCTGATTTATCCTACTGCCATCGGGTGGGAGAGCAGCGACACTCCCGATGAGAAAGCCCGTCAGCGCGAGGCATGGATGACTGTCCAGCGTGGTCATGCCGTTGCCAACGGTCTCCCGGTCGTCACTGTCAACCGCGTTGGCCACGAGCCTGATCCCTCCGGTGTCACTAACGGCATCACTTTCTGGGGTTCGAGCTTTGTCGCAGGACCGCAGGGCGAGCTTCTCTACCTTGCCCCTGATTCCGAGGAAGCCGAGACAATCGTCGATATTGACATGAAACGCTCCGAGCAGGTCCGCCGTTGGTGGCCTTTCCTCCGTGACCGCCGTATCGAGAACTATGGCGACATCACCCGCCGTTTCATCGATTGACCTCCCGTTTCCATCTATCGGATGATAAGAACCGTAAAGTTGAAAAATCTCCTGTTTATCGCATTTTGAAAAAAACTCTTCCATTCGACACGACCTCGGGCGACTATCTGTCGGTCCTCCTCTCACTTTGGCTTCCGCGCTACGGTTGGCTGGTACTCCTCCCGATTGTTGTCTGCGCAGTGGCCGGCTTTGTCTTTGACGAGCGCCTGCTACTCGTGGCATTGATGCTACTGTTCATTGTGGTGCCGATGCTCATGTCCTTTCTCTACACCTACTATATGCTTGCGCCGGAAGCTCGCCGCGCTGTCATCAGAAAGGAGGTTGAAATTGCCGAAGGTGACTATCTGAAGCTGACCTATCTTGACCCGGAGAAGAAGAGTGCCGATGAAAAGGCAGACCGTGCAGGACGGATGCTCCTCCCGATAGCAAAGGAGGAGGACAAGGCTCCTCTGCCTCCGCTACCTCTGCCGAAACCTGAGAAAATTGCATGGCAGGATGTCGTGGGTGTCAAATACACCTCCCGTTTCACTGTCTATCTCCTCCGCGGTCCGCGCCTTAATTTCCTGCTTATTCCACATTCGGCGATTACAAAGGAAGTATAGGCATAAAAAACTTCATCCGGCAAAGGAAAAAATTATTACCTTTGCACGTATCACGCACCAAAACTATTTATTTTATCCATACTCTCTAATTTCAAAAGTCATGTCAATACCGCATAGCAAAGTATATGGCCTCATTGGCTTCCCTCTCACTCATTCCTTCTCCATGAACTATTTCAACAATATGTTCGAGTCGGAAAACATTGATGCCGAGTATGTCAATTTTGAAATCCCTGAAATCGGTGACCTCATGGAGGTCGTTTCCGAAAATCCCAATCTCGCCGGTCTTAATGTGACCATTCCTTACAAGGAGCAGGTGATTCCCTACATGGACGAGATGGACGAGGAAGCCGCTCTTATCGGAGCTGTCAATGTGATAAAGCTCATCAAGGGCAAGAACGGTGACATCAAACTCAAAGGGTTCAACAGCGATGCAATGGGTTTCCAGAACTCCATCGCACCTCTCATCAACGATAAGCGCAACCGCGCGCTCATCCTCGGAACCGGCGGTGCATCCAAGGCCATCCGCCGTGCGCTCATCAATCTTGGCGTAGAGCCTGTCTATGTATCCCGCACTCCCTCGGAAGGTCAGCTTTCATACGCCGATCTTACTCCCGAGATTATGGCATCCCATAAGGTGATTGTCAATTGCACTCCGCTTGGCATGTATCCCAACGTTGACCGTTGTCCCGATATTCCCTACGAGCTTCTTACTCCCGAGCATCTCTGCTACGACCTTATCTACAACCCCGATGTGACCACATTCATGAGAAAGTCACGTGCAAACGGTGCCGAGGTCAAGAATGGTCTTGAAATGCTTCTTCTTCAGGCATTCGAATCCTGGAACATCTGGAATCTCTGATTTCAGATGTCCGCAGGCCTGCCTGACAAGTGGGTGAGCCTCACAAGAATTTCCACATACACACGTCGTTCTGCAATCTTTATCAAGTTTACAGGATGACGTGTGCTTTTTCTAAAATTCCAATCCCGCTTCATCCGGATGTTTCCTCTCTCGCTCGTCCCGCTCTTGCCATTCACCGTGACCTTCATCATCGGTGTCCTGCTCCACGGCAGTGGTGTAGCTCCGTGGTGGATGCTTGCTGTGGCAATGCTTGCAGGAGGGATGGTTGTGTTCCGACGGAATTATCCGGCATTGATGTGCGTCGGCGTCCTTGTCGGTTACGCTGTCGGATATGCCCATGAACCTGCCGTCCCGTCGTGGCTGTCCGACAGTCACGAGCAGAGCTATTCGGCAGTGGCGATTGATGTGAAATCCTACGAGCCAACGCAGGTTGTTATCGCTGAGATTGATTCCTGCAACGGTATGGAAATCGCTCCTCTGCGTGTCAAGCTGACAGTACCATCCTCAATTCCCGAGGTCAATGAGCGAGACCGTATCCGGTTTTCGTCCATATTGGAGCCTATTCAGTCAACGGCCGATTTACCGGGAGAGATGGATTTCAATGCTTCTTTGCGCCGGAAGGGTGTGCTTGCCGAAGTCTTTCTCAACCCCGACAGTCTGCGGGTGCTATATCCCGAACCGGGGATTTTGAATTCCATCCGTCGTTTCCGCACGGATGTCACTCTTGCCATTATCGATTTGCCGGTCTCATCACAGACACGGGAATTTATCAACGCCACTCTTACTGCCGACCGTTCCATGCTCACGGCTGATATGCGCGAATTGTTCTCCTCTACGGGCTTGTCGCATCTCCTTGCTTTGAGCGGACTCCATGTCGCCATTATCGCAGGAGTCATAACGGTCATACTTTTTCCTCTTGTGTTGTTGAGACTTCGGTGGCTGAGGACCCTTATGGCCATTATCTTTCTCTGGGGCTTCGCCGTAATGACCGGACTGACTCCTTCCGTTGTCCGCTCAGTGGTAATGGCAACCATTTTCTTCATCACATACTCAATCCAACGTCAGCGTTCGCCTCTCAATTCACTTTGTGTCGCGGCCTTGCTCATTCTTGTCTTCTCGCCGTCCTCGATTTATGAAGTCGGATTTCAATTGTCATTTCTGGCCGTGGCCTCGATACTTCTGTTTGCTGAAAAACTCAATCCTTTCCCGCGTCGGAAATCTCTGCTTTACGGCTTTGCTGCTTATCCGTCCGTGACATTGGCTGCGATGTTGGGGACGGCTGTTGTGAGCGCCTTCTATTTCAATATTGTGCCGCTGACTTTCCTCCCTGCTAATTTTATAGGTGCATTGCTGCTCCCTCCCATACTTGCCGGTTCCGTAATCCTGCTTGCCCTCAATGCGTTCGGTTTCCATTGTGGCTTTCTGGCTGTGTGCATCGACCGTATGTTTGATATTCTGTATTCATCTGCCGGATGGTTGAACGGTCTGCCATTGGCTTCTCTCACGGATGTCTACGTCAGTGGCTTTACTCTCTTTGCCTGCTTCCTGACCTTGATTCCATTTGCGCTGTGGCTGTATAAAAAACGGATGGTCTACATGCTTGCCACCCTTGTCTGCATGATTTTCACCGTGTCGACTTCCGTACTTGCCGACAGCGATTATATCGCCGGTACGGAGATGTTCATTCCACGTTCGCGCCAACACACGTCATTGCTCATCCGCGATGCAAGCAAGCTCCATGTCCTGACCTCCGCACCCCAACGGATGCACGAAGAGTTGCGTGATGACTACACCGTCAGATACCGTCGCTATCTCTTGACCCGTAAGATTGACTCCTTGCAGTTCCGGACCGCATCTTCCAACATGGTCGATGCTGTTGAGGTCGATGGCAGACGTTTTGCCCTTATCTGCAGTTCCCGTCAGCTTTCTGCTCTTGAACGCGGTTTGACGGCTGATTCCTCTTGTCGCCACCTCGATTATGCCGTTGTCTGCGACGGCTTCCGAGGGGATGTTGTCCGGCTTGCAGAACTGCTCCGCGCTGATTCCATACTCCTTTCAGCCGATTTGAACAGCCGATTGCATTCCCGCTACCATGAGGCGTTGACCGAGGGAAATTTCAATGTCAGATCATTAAAAAACTCTCCGTTCGTCATGCAAACGGAGAGTCAGAATTGATGATGTGAAATGTCCTGTTCGGAAGACACAGTCTGTCAAGACTGTCGATTGTCGTTA
Source organism: uncultured Duncaniella sp. (assembly GCF_910577345.1). Taxonomy (GTDB): domain Bacteria; phylum Bacteroidota; class Bacteroidia; order Bacteroidales; family Muribaculaceae; genus Duncaniella. The sequence continues at coordinate 55,240 of NZ_CAJTMT010000003.1, read as the reverse complement.
CATTGTTTCGTATGCACCTTTGGCAAGAAGTTCTCTGTAGCCACGGTTGAAGTAATGGCGTTCAAAGTCCTTGGGGCGTTTGATATGCTCATCCCAGATGACGAGGTCAAGGTCAATGGGAATGATGCCTTCAACCGTTGCAACCTGTGTCCGTCCGCATTCAGCTTCCCAATCTTTTAGGAATTTGACCGTGGTGTCGTAGTCGTGTTGCGAATAGCCGTGGACCACAGCATTCATGTAGGATGCGTCCTTTCCGTTGATGGCTTCCGTTTCATAGACCGACGAAACCGAACATTTTTGGAGATAGCCGCATAGATGCTCGATGGCCCGGGTGATCTGATACTCGCGGTCGGGTGTGTTGCTTCCGAGCCCGATGGTGCAGGCGTGGTGATTTTCCATTATATATGTTTATTGGGTGACTCCTTTCATTGTGAGTGCGATGCGTCCGCGTGAGATGTCGATGTCCATGACGCGCACTCTCACGTTTTGTCCGATGCTCACCACGTCGGCCGGCGACGAGATGAAGCGTTCGCTCAGCTGAGAGATATGGATAAGGCCGTTCTCTTTCATTCCGAGGTCTACGAATACTCCGAACGCGGTGATGTTGTTTACCTTTCCTGTCAGTTCCTGTCCGATGTGTAGGTCATCGATTTTTCTTACTGAATCATCGTAGGGTATCTCTTCGGCTGTCTCGCGCGGGTCGCGTCCGGGCTTCTCAAGTTCAAGAATGATGTCGGTGAGGGTAGGCAGACCGACCTCTTTTGTGACATATTTGTCAAGCTCGATGCTGTGGAGAAGATTGCGGTCGCGTGTCAGACGCACGATGTCAGCCTTTGCATCCTCGGCAATCTGCTCTACGAGGGCATAACGCTCGGGGTGTACGGCGGTGTTGTCGAGCGGATTCTTGGCTCCGGGGATACGGAGGAAGCCCGCGCACTGCTGGAAGGCTTTCTCACCCATGCGGGGCACGTCGAGAAGCTGATCGCGCGATGTGAAATCACCGTTTTCCGCGCGGTATTTGACAATGTTTGCAGCCAGCGATGGGCCGATGCCGGAGACGTAGGAGAGGAGCTGTTTGGAAGCGGTATTGATATTGACGCCCACGGTGTTAACGCAGCTTTCAACCACATAGTCGAGTGCGTCTTTGAGTTTCGCCTGGTTAACGGCGTGTTGATACTGTCCGACACCAATCGACTTCGGATCAATCTTCACGAGTTCGGCAAGCGGGTCGAGAAGACGACGGCCAATTGACACGGCTCCGCGCACCGTCACGTCCTCATTCGGAAATTCCTCACGGGCGACTTCCGATGCTGAGTAAATCGAAGCTCCGTTTTCGTTGACCATGAATATCTGCACTTTGCGCGGAAGCATCACGTCGCGGATGAAGCGTTCGGTCTCGCGTCCTGCCGTGCCGTTGCCGATTGCGATTGCGTCAATGCGGTAGCGGTCGACGTAGAAGCAGACAGCGTCTGCCGACCCTACGAAGTCATTGGCGGGAGGAGTGGGGTAGATGACATCGTGCTGCAGAAGGTTGCCCTGCTCGTCGAGAACGACGAGTTTGCAGCCTGTGCGGAATCCGGGGTCTATGGCAAGCACACGTTTGCGTCCGAGAGGTGCCGACATGAGAAGCTGACGGACATTGTCGGCAAACATCTGGATTGCACCTTCGTCGCTCTTCTCCTTGGTCGCAGCCGCGATTTCATTTTCAATCGAGGGTCGCATCAGTCGGCGGTAGCCATCTTTCACGGCTGTTTTCACCAGATTTGCAGCTTCGGGAGTGGCGGTCGATTTCACGAACATGCGGCTCAGACGGTCAATCATCTCATCGTCGTCAATGGAGATGCCGACTTTGAGGATTCCCTCCTCCTCACCTCGGCGGATGGCGAGATAGCGGTGGGAGTTGCAGAGACGCAATGGTTCCGAGAAATCAAAATAGTTCTGGTAGTTCTTTCCTTCCTCCTCTTTTCCTGCCACCACCTTTGACTTGATGGTTGCGGAACGCTGATAGCGTGAGCGCACGAGGTTTCTTGCCTTCTCGCTTTCGCTGACCCATTCGGCGATGATATCCGATGCGCCTGCGATGGCGGCCTCAATGCCTCCGGCTTCTTTGGCGAATTTCTTGGCCTGCTTCTCAATGTCGGAGGAGTTCTGTGCCATTATCATGCGGGCAAGCGGTTCCAGACCGAGAGCGCGGGCTGCCTGTGCGCGGGTGTTGCGCTTGGGCTTATAGGGAAGGTAAATATCTTCGAGGACAACAGGGTCGAGGGTCTCCATAATCCTTTCCTGAAGTTCCGGAGTGAGCATGTCACGCTCTTTTATCACATCAATTATATACTCCTTGCGTTTGTCAAGCTCAGTAAGCTCTTGGTGACGCATTTGCACGGCATGGACTGTCACTTCGTCCATCCCGCCTGTTGCTTCCTTGCGGTAACGGGAGATGAATGGAACTGTCGCGCCCTCGTCGAGCAGACGGAGACAGGCGGCTACATGTTTGCGTAGGTGCGTGCCGAGTTCGGCAGTGATTACGTTGGCGTGTACGTTTGCCATTAAAGATGTGGTTTAATGCTTTTTGAGTGTTATGAGTGTGATTTCGGGTGTGGCTCCGATGCGGGCGGGAAAGCCAACAGTGCCACCACCGATATTGACATATAGCTGATGTTTGTTGTCAGTGTCATTATACAGGCCGCCCCAGGTCGGGTAGCGGTATTCGGCCGGTGACCATCCGAGCAGTTCAATCTGCATCGCATGGGTGTGGCCGGAAAGCGACAGGGGTACTCTCATTGCAGGATTGTCGGCGATGGAGTCTACCCAGTGTGCCGGATTGTGGGTGAGGAGTATTTTTGTGACGCTGTCGCCAAGTTGCGGATAGGCGCGGGTGAGCGATCCGTAGACTTTGAAGGGCGGGTCACCGATATTTTCCACTCCGATGAGCGCGATTGAGTCACCCTCGTGGTGGAGCATGGCTGTCTCGTTGAGCAGGAGTCGCCAGCCCATAGCAGCCTGAAGTTCCTTGAGTCGGTCCATGTTGGCCTTTTTGGCCTCGGTGGAAGGCCATTCGGAATAATCGCCGTAATCGTGGTTCCCAAGGATGGAGTAGACACCGTCGGGCGCGTCGAGGCGGGAGAACGGACCGACTTGTGGCGGAAGTTCCTCAGTCTTTGAATTCACTATGTCGCCGGTGAATACGATGAGGTCGGGGTTGAGTGAGTTGATTCGGTCAACGAAGGTGGACACGAATGTAGTGTCGTTGCCAAAGGTTCCCACATGCATGTCGGAGAACTGTGCTATGCGGTAGCCGTCGTAGGCATCGGGCAGGTCGGGAATGACGACTGTCACCTCCTTCACATCTATGCGGAAGCGGTTGATGAGCGCTCCCCACCACATCGCACCGAATACAATGACTCCCAATGTGGCTCCGCAGACCGAAAGCCACTTCACGCGTTTTTTCTTGAAGAGGACGGGAATCTTTGCGATGAGGTCGATGATGACGAAGATGTATTTTGAAATGTAGACCGACAGGTATGTGAAAAGCATCCACATTATTGCCAGCAGTGTCACGTTGGAGCAATTGCGCCTCGGCATACAGATGACGGCAATTATGAGGATGAAGAGCGCTATGGCTGTCCACAACTGTACCCTTCGGGGCAACAGACTCCTGCATCTGCGTTTCAAAGCCTTATAAATATAAGTGTCGACAAATATATTTATAATAAGGAAAACGAAGAGTGGAACGAGTGGCAGTCGCATAGCTGTGGATATTGACTTTAGTTGTTAATTGTTGTCCGGATGGATTTGGAATTCATCTATCTGTTCATATCAACAACTACCTGCGGCAAGGAGTTTATTGCGCAGCGGATTTGCATACATCATATACATATATGTGCGCATGAAATTTCTTTCCTGAGCCGTGATGTCGGGGATATCTATCTTGTCGAGCTGACCTTCGATATAGTCCTTGACGTTTTGGAGCTCGGCATCGGTGTAACGGTCGTGATACATGTCTGATTCGAACGCCAGATCGTAGGCCACATAGTTTATTGGATAGATTTTGTATCCTCCGTGGATTCCGCAGTCGATGTGATGACATATCCGGTGGATTGTCTCCTGCTTGTCGGCTGTAGAGGGGATGGAGGTGATGAGGGGAGTTATGCAGCCGGCGAATGAGATGTGGACACGTCCCTTGTATTGCATCAGTCCTGTCTCCATCGAGAAGAGATCGTCGTGTTGCGACTTCTTGAATTCGGGATCGCGGTGGCGCAGGAGATATTCCCGTGCTTTCAGATAATCGTTGGGGTCAAACTCGTAGGATATGGCAGCCGGGAAGATATTTATCTCGGCAAGATTTTCGGGCAGTGAGCCCCCTCCGGCAAGCCCGAGCATCTTGAGTACACTTTCCTGAGTGTGGTCGCTCGAATCTTTCGCACGTCCTTGGCGCTGCGCGATCCAGATGCTCTCGTTCTTGTTGCAGATGGCATGATGGATGTAGCCCGAAAGTTCGCGTGCGGCTTCGAGTGCCTGACGGGTGGGGAGGTTTCGTTTGACGATGAAACTGCCGTTGAGCTTCACGAGGTCGGTAATCCACTCATAGATGAGCAGATTGTCGCCGATGGCCACCTCGGATGTTTTCATGTCGTGACGCAGGAAGATGAGGTTGAGGAAGGATGCGTCAAGGACAATGTCGCGGTGGTTGGTGATGAAAGTATATGATTTGGTGGGATCGACTTTTTCCACTCCTGTAGCGGTGACTCCGGCTGTTGTCTTGCGCTCGAGTTCGTTCAGGAAATTCTGCATCACACGTGACTGGAACTCACGCTTGGAATTACAGCTTGTGAGCAATGCGGTGAATTGGGTATAGTCTATATCGGGCAGAATCCAACGGATCGCATGTTCGAATCCGGGTTCCAACACCATTTTGCTAATTACTTCCTTGAATTGACTGTCGTCGTAGGGAGCTATATCAGTGAAATCTAAATTATTTGCGTCCATTACGCTTTGCGGGTTTATTTAGATAAACCAAATAGATGAAACAATAGTTGGCTCAAAGGTATGTGATTTTAGTAAATTTTGCAAATGATTTAAGGTTTTATTGGATATGGGGCTTTAGAATTAAGAAATTTTTAAACCTGATGGCGGGGAGTCAATACTATTTTCAATGCATAATGTCATTTGTACCGTCTATGTGTGGTGAAAATGTAGAAAAATGCTTCGTTTTATCGGTAAAATAAAGAAAATTGCTAAAATATTTTGCATTTAACAAACAAACTGCTACATTTGCGATGTTCTAAATAAAAATTAAGATTGTTTTTGTTTCGTTTTATTTTTAATAATGCACTTTAAGGTATGATTCTGAATGGTAAAAAAGTCAGTGCAGGCTGGCTGCTTGTTTTAGTCGCACTTGTTGCAGTGGGCGTCCTCGGATTGAGGACGGAGTTCTCCGACTCCCTTTTCGACCTCCCCGGAGATCACCTTTGGGCAAATGTCGCATGGATGATTACAGCCACAATTTTCGTGTTGATGATGACCCCGGGACTCTCCTTCTTCTATGGTGGCATGGTCCGTCCGAAAAATGTCATCTCGACGATGCTCCAGAGTTTCATCGTGATGGGCTTTGTCAGTGTCATCTGGGTAATCTTCGGATTCAGTCTGGCCTTTGGCGATGATATTGCCCATGTCATCGGAAATCCCGCCGACTTTTTCATGATGAAGAATGTCGGGGTGAACAATGTGACTGCCAAAGGTGACATCTCCCAAATTGGGATAGCCACCACGACCATTCCTTTGGCTCTTTTCGCTCTCTTCCAGATGAAATTTGCCATTATCACCCCCTCGCTCATCACCGGAGCCTTCGCCGAGAGAGTGCATTTCTCCGGCTATCTCCTGTTCATGGTGCTTTGGACTGTGCTTGTCTACTGTCCGCTTGCCCACTGCACATGGCATCCCGACGGACTCTTCGGCATGATGCATGTCCATGACTATGCCGGAGGTATCGTGGTTCATGCGGCCTCGGGTGTCGCTGCTCTCGCCGGTGCCATGTTCCTTGGACGCCGCCGTCAGGTGAAAGGGGAGACCAACAAGCCTGCCAATGTCCCCTTCGTGCTGCTGGGTGCCGCACTTCTGTGGCTCGGCTGGTTCGGATTCAACGGTGGCAGTTCGCTTGCTGCTGATGGCATTGCGGTCTCCGCTTTCCTCAACACGAACACTGCCGCCGCCACTGCAATGGTTGCGTGGATAGCTCTTGATGCCATACGCGGCCACAAACCGTCGGCAATGGGTGCTGCCATCGGTGCTGTCGTCGGTCTTGTCGCAATCACTCCCTGCGCCGGATGGGTCACAGCCGGACAGAGCATTTTCATTGCACTTTTCATCACCGTGTGTTGCAATATGGCTGTAGCATGGAAGGGCTACAGCAATCTTCTCGACGATGCCCTCGATGTGTTTCCGACTCACGGTCTCGGAGGAATCATCGGCACAGTGCTTACCGGAATTTTCGCCTACGATTTCTTTGCCCGCAACGATCCCGACATGATTTCACGCGGTGAATTTTTCTGGAATCATATCCTTGTCCTCGGAATGGTGTTTGTCTACACCTTCGTGATGAGCTATGGCCTATATTGGCTTACCGACAAAATCATTCCCATGCGAGTTTCCGGTTGGAACGAGCGCGTAGGGCTCGACTCCTCACAGCATGGCGAGGAATATGGCTATGAAAGCGCTCCTGGTCTGCCTACGGAAAGCGATTGGTTCAAGGGAGTGGAAGAAAACTGATTGACAAATTAGGAATATATAATTGAAAGAGACATAATATGCAAATGTTAACCCCTACACAACAAGGACTCTATGACCCGCGCTTCGAGCATGATGCTTGCGGCGTGGGCCTTCTCGTCAACGTGCGCGGCATCAAGTCGCATCATCTCGTGGAAAAAGGTCTGCAAGTTCTCGAACACATGGTTCACCGTGGAGCCGAGGGTGCCGACCCCAAGACCGGCGACGGAGCCGGTATCATGGTGCAGATTCCTCATGAATTCATCCTGCTTCAAGGTATCCCTGTCCCCGAAAAGGGACGTTACGGCACAGGACTCGTATTCTTTCCCCGCAATGAGGACACCATTCAGATTATTCTCGGAATCATCGAGCGCGAGGCCATCGAACTCGGGCTGAAACTGATTGCCGTGCGCGATGTCCCCACCAACAACGAGCAACTCGGTTCCGTGGCCCGCGCTGCCGAACCTGTCATCAAGCAGATTTTCGTGGCCGACGAGGAGAGCGACCGTCCGGTTGAGATTCGTCTTTATCTACTGCGTAAGGCGGTCGAGAAAAAAGTGCGCTCATTGTCGCTCGAAGGGAAGGATGATTTCTACATCGTGTCGCTTTCGTCGCGCATCATTATATATAAAGGTATGCTTTCGAGCCTTCAGCTCCGCTACTATTTCCCCGACTTGATGAATCCGCGCTTCACGACGGCGATGGCGCTCGTCCATTCCCGTTTCAGCACCAACACATTCCCGACATGGTCACTCGCACAGCCCTTCCGTATGCTCGGCCACAACGGCGAAATCAACACCATTCAGGGCAACCGCCTCTGGATGAAAGCGCGCGAATGTATGCTCCGTCCCGAAGCGTTCGGTGACCGCGACATGACACCCATCGTCCAGCCGGGCATGAGCGATTCTGCCTCGCTCGACAATGTGCTTGAATTCTTTGTCATGTCGGGTATGAGTCTTCCGCGCGCACTTTCGATGCTGATTCCTGAATCGTTCAACGACAAGAATCCAATCTCGCCCGAACTCAAGGCGTTCTACGAATACAATTCCATCCTCATGGAAGCATGGGACGGTCCGGCGGCCCTTCTGTTCAGCGACGGCCGTTATGCCGGAGGTATGCTTGACCGCAACGGCCTTCGTCCCGCGCGCTATCTCATCACCAACAACGACACTGTCGTCCTCGCCTCCGAGATGGGTGTCCTTCCCTTCGAGGCTTCGGAAGTCAAGGAGAAGGGGCGTCTCCGCCCCGGAAAAATGATGATGGTCGACATGGAGGAGGGAAAAATCTATCAGGATGCGGAGTTGAAGGAGGCGCTTGCAAGCGAATTTCCTTACCGCGACTGGCTATCCCGCAACCGCATCAGCCTCGACAACATCATCTCGGGACGAAAGGTGGAGAATACAGTCAGTGATTTCCGCCGTCTGCTCCACACCTTCCTCTACAATCGTGAGGAGGTTGAGAAAATCATCACTCCGATGCTCACCGACGGCAAGGAGCCTGTCAATTCGATGGGCAAGGATACTCCAATCGCAGTGCTTTCGGAGGAACCGCAGTTGCTCTTCAATTATTTCCGTCAGCATTTCGCTCAGGTGACAAATCCTGCCATCGACCCTCTGCGCGAGGAACTCGTCATGAGCCTCGACAGCTATATCGGTGCAGTGAAGCTCAATCTTCTCGACCCGTCACCGGAACTTTGCAAGATGGTGCTTCTGAAACGTCCCATCATCACCAACCGCGAGCTCGACCTTCTCTGCAATCTTCGCTACAAGGGTTTCAATACCCGCAAACTTGCCATGACTTTCCCCGCTGCCGATGGTCATGAAGGTCTGGTCAAGGCAATCGAACGCCTCTGCCGGGAAGCCGAGCAGGCTGTCGACGAGGGATGCAACTATGTAGTGCTTTCCGACCGTGATGTTGATGCTGCCAACGCTCCGATTCCCTCGCTGCTTGCCACTGCGGCTGTCCACCATCATCTCATCAACTGCAAGAAGCGCACCCAGACAGCCCTCGTCATCGAGACCGCCGATGCGCGCGAGGTGATGCACTTCGCACTTCTGAGCGGCTACGGCGCAAGTGCCATCAACCCATATCTTGCATTTGCCGTTATCGACGACCTCGTGAAGCGCCATGAGATACAGCTTGACTTCGACACGGCTTCCAAGAACTACATCAAGGCCATTGACAAGGGTCTGCTGAAAGTGATGTCAAAGATGGGTATCTCTACCATCACGAGCTATAAAGGCGCGCAGCTATTCGAGGCTGTCGGACTTGCCGATTCGGTCTGCCGTGAATATTTCGGCAACACTGTCAGCAAGATTGGTGGTGTGGACATTGAGCAACTGACTGAGGATATTGTCCGGCCTCATGCACAGGCTTTTGACGAGGATTTCGATACTGAATCGCCACTGCCTTTCATCGGACAGTATTCATTCCGCAAGGATGGTGAGTCACACGCATGGAACCCCGAAACAATCGCAACTCTTCAGCTTGCCACACGTCTTGGCAGCTATAAGAAATTCAAAGAATACACGTCGCTTGTCGACAACAAGCCTAAACCCATCTTCATCCGCGATTTTCTTGATTTCCGCAAGGGTGAGGCGATTCCAGTCGATGAGGTTGAACCGGAGGAGGCAATCATGAAGCGTTTCGTGACCGGAGCGATGTCGTTCGGCTCAATCAGCCGTGAGGCTCACGAGGCTCTCGGAATCGCCATGAACGCCATCGGTGCGCGAAGCAACACGGGTGAGGGTGGTGAGGATCCGGAGCGTTTCGCCGCGCGTCCCGACGGTTCGTCGGCCCGTTCGGCAATCAAGCAGGTCGCTTCCGGTCGTTTCGGAGTGACTACCGAATATCTCGTCAATGCCGACGAAATCCAGATAAAGGTTGCGCAGGGTGCAAAACCCGGTGAGGGTGGTCAGCTCCCCGGTTTCAAAGTCGACAAGATTATTGCAAAGACCCGTCATTCAATCCCCGGCATATCTCTCATTTCTCCTCCTCCGCACCACGATATCTACTCGATTGAGGACCTTGCACAACTCATTTTCGACCTCAAAAACGTCAATCCTTCCGCCAACGTCAGTGTCAAGCTCGTTTCTGAGAGCGGTGTCGGCACAATCGCTGCCGGTGTTGCCAAAGCCAAGAGCGACCTTATCACCATCAGTGGTAGTGACGGAGGCACCGGTGCTTCTCCCGCAAGTTCCATCCGCTATGCCGGTGTCCCGGTAGAAATCGGACTGGCCGAAACTCAGCAGACGCTCGTCATCAACAATCTGCGCGGACAGGTGAAACTTCAGGCCGACGGTCAGCTCAAAAGCGCGCGTGATGTCATCATCATGGCGATGCTCGGCGCGGAGGAATACGGTTTTGCCACGAGTGCGCTCATTGTCCTCGGATGTGTGATGATGCGCAAGTGCCATAAGAACACCTGTCCTGTCGGTGTGGCCACACAGAATGAGGAACTGCGCAAGCGTTTCAAAGGCCGTTCAGAGTATGTGGTCAACTTCTTCCGCTTCCTCGCGCGCGAAATCCGTGAGACAATGACGGAGATGGGTGTCAGGAAACTTGACGAGATTATCGGACGTGCCGATTTGCTCTTCGTGAAGGAAGGGATGGAGAATGCCAAGGCTTCAGGGCTTGATTTCAGCCGTCTGCTTCACCGGCCTGCGGAATGTGACACCAACGCGATTATTAATGTCACCCGTCAGAAACACGACATTGACCATGTGCTTGACCGCGAGATAATCAGCCGTGCCTATCCGGCCATAGAGTCTGCCATGCCTGTCGAACTGGAGTTCCCGATATGCAACACTGACCGCTCGGTCGGCGCTATGCTCTCAGGCGTGGTTGCCAAAAAGTTCGGCGATGCCGGACTGCCCGACAATACAATCAACTGCACGTTCAAGGGTGCAGCGGGTCAGAGTTTCGGCGCGTTCCTTGCCCACGGTATCAGTTTCCGTCTTGAGGGTGATGCCAACGACTATGTAGGCAAGGGCCTTTCCGGCGGTAAGATAGTGATTGTCCCCCCGACCGGTTCGACTTTTGCTCCCGAAGCCAACATCATTGCCGGCAATACCATCCTCTATGGTGCTACTGCAGGTGAAATCTACATCAACGGTCGCGTAGGTGAGCGTTTCTGTGTCCGCAATTCCGGTGCGACAGCCGTCGTCGAAGGTGTGGGTGACCACTGCTGCGAGTATATGACAGGAGGCCGCACGGTCGTGCTCGGCTCTACCGGTCGCAACTTCGCCGCAGGTATGAGCGGTGGTATAGCCTACGTCTGGAATCCGGATGGTAATTTCGATTATTTCTGCAACATGGAGATGGTGGAACTTTCACTCATCGAAGAGATGGCCGACAACCGTGAACTTTACCGCCTTATCGGCAATCATTTCCGCCACACCCACAGCCCTCTTGCAGGCGCGATGCTTGACGATTGGGACAACTATGTCGGGCAGTTCATCAAGGTTATTCCTATCGAATACAAGAAGGTACTTCACGATGAGAAGGTTGCAAAATTGCAGCAGCGAATCGCATCCATGCAGACAGACTGAGCGAAGCGTTGCTTCGCAAGTGTTAAGCACTAAGGATAAAGTATTAAGTGCTGCGCACAAGTGTTAAGTACTAAGTATTAAGTATAAAGTATTAAGACTAAAATAGATATGGGAAATCCCACAGCATTTCTGAATATACCGCGTAAGGAGGCGGGTTATCGTCCCGTCCATGACCGCGTCAATGATTATGGTGAGGTTGAGCAGACGCTCAACACTGAGGACCGCCGTCTGCAGGCCTCGCGCTGCATGGAGTGTGGCGTGCCTTTCTGCCACTGGAGTTGTCCGCTCGGCAACCGTCAGCCGGAATGGCAAGACCGCCTTTATAAAAATGACATCAAGGGGGCTTATCAGCTCTTGACAATGACGGATGATTTTCCTGAATTTACAGGCCGTGTCTGTCCCGCGCTTTGCGAGAAGGGTTGTGTGCTCAACAAGGAGCATGAGCCTGTTACCATCCGCGAGAATGAGGCAGCGATTGTCGAACGTGCTTTCAGCGAGGGCTATGTCATAGCCTGTCCTCCGAAGAAACGCACCGGTTTCCGTGTTGCGGTCATAGGCTCAGGTCCTGCAGGGCTTGCCTGCGCCAATCAGCTTAACCGTAGGGGGCATAGTGTGACCGTATTTGAGAAAAATGAGGCTCCCGGCGGACTTCTCCGTTTCGGTATTCCGGATTTCAAGCTCAACAAGAGTGTGATTGACCGTCGTCTTGAGCTTCTGAAAGAGGAGGGTATCGAGTTTCGGTGCGGAGTGAAGGTAGGGACCGATATTTCCGCCTCGGAAATTCTCGAAGAGTTCGATGCCGTATGTCTTGCGATGGGTGCTGAGGTGCCTCGCGACCTTAAGGTTGAGGGTAGGACGCTGAAAGGGGTTCATTTCGCTTTGGAACTTCTTCAGCAGCAAAACCGTGTGAATGCCGGGGCGGAAATCAGCCGTGACGAACGCATTTCTGCAAAAAAGAAGAATGTGCTTGTCATCGGAGGTGGTGACACCGGTAGTGACTGTGTGGGTACAGCCCGCCGTCAAGGTGCATTGTCTGTCACACAGATTGAGATTATGCCGAAACCGCCGGTAGGGGAGAACCCTGCCACCCCGTGGCCCTATTGGCCTGTAGTACTGAAGACTTCGAGCAGCCATCTTGAAGGATGTGAGCGCCGTTGGCTTCTCGACACGCGCCGCTTCGTTGCGGATGCCGATGGTCATGTGAGGGAGGTCGAGGTCGAGGAGGTTGAATGGGAGAAGGATGAGGAGAGCGGACGTATGAATCTCATCCACACCGGCCGCACCGAGACCATAAAGGCCGACCTCGTATTGCTGGCGATGGGTTTCACTCAACCGGTAGCAGAGGGTGTAATTGACGTTCTCGGGCTTGAAAAAGATGCGCGAGGAAATGTCAAAGTCAATGAGAACGGACAGTCGAGCAATCCGAAAGTGTTTGCTGCGGGCGATGTCTCCACCGGAGCCTCACTCGTTGTCCGCTGCATCGCTTCCGGCCGCAAATCCGCCCAAGGAATCCATAATTTCCTGACCGGCAGATAGGAAGTGCTATTTTATAAGGATACGTCTTTATAAGTATACGTCACTTTTATAGGAACAAGTCATGCATGAATTGTGCGTGACCAATAAAAACGGCTATTGTTTTTTTATTATGGCCTGTATATGCTATCTTTGCGGATAGATATGCAGGCCATATTCATAATTATTGCCGTAAAAGATCTGCAACCTCCGGATTAACGCATGGCGTTTGACATATCTATATAAGTTACTCTCAAAGATTTAAAAATTATGGTTACCACTGAAGAAAATATTAGCTGCTGGCTCCGTGGAATAGTCGAATCCGAGACGATTCCGGCAGACATCAAGGGAATAAATTTCGGCTTGTTTGAACAAGAGGGTGGAGGATACTGCCTCTACATGATTGGTTCAAAAGAATATGACCCGGATGACGATGATTGGGCTTGTGATGAGGATTATCAACCTGTCGACAAGTACTTCCCATTGTCTGCGGACAGTGTAAGTGCAATGAATTGGCAGGATGCTCTGAATCATGTCTTCGCAGCGTTGAAGAATATATTAACTAACGATCCTGCAATAATCAATTTCTTTGGCGACAGAGCCATAACCACCGGTTTCGACAACGGCGACCTCTACCGCATCCGTTGATCTCACTACGGACAGGTGCAGCCGCAGGTGTCCGATAGACACCGATTTTTCTGTAACCCCGAACATCGGAGCGAAGCGAAGATGTGCGGGGAAAGTCCATCTCTCCCTTCCAAAAAGATGTCCGTAGGACATCGATTATCGCATCAGCCATGCTATCCATCATGGTAAATCGGTGTCTTGCAGACACCTTTCAAAATAGAGCATGAACTTTCCCTGCACATCTTCGCTTCGCTCCGATGTACAGGGTTACGAAAAAATCGATGTCCTGCGGACATCCAATCCTGCCCCGCTCTTCCATAATTTTAGTTAGCGATATCCCCCCTATCTATAACCAATCATCTGCAACCACCCATCTATGACTAACCTATCTGCAACCGCCTATCAGTAGTCAAGCACTCATCTGTGACCGCCCATCCGTCATCAATCACCCCATCCGTAACCGCCCATCAGTGACCAATCCGTCTGTAATCATCCATCTGTAACAAAGTACCTATCTGTAAGCACCCATCAATGACCAACCACTCATCTGTCATCAATCACCTGTCATCACTCACCCCATCAATATCCAACCATCTGTACCACCCCATCAATCACCCCCCTTCCATAAAACTTTTTTAAATTTTTTTCTGCTTAGAGGTAATGTTTTGGGAAAGTCATGTGTCTTATCCATGTATGACAAAGAAAACTGACATAGAACTGCTCTTCCGGACTCATTATGCAGCCATGTATCGACTGGCCAGAGCGTTGCTGCATGACGATGACATCGCACGCGATGTGGTCCAAGATGTGTTTGTCTCGCTATTCAATAACGGTTCCGTCGGAAAGATTACCGGGTCTTATCTCCTCTCCGGAGTAAGGAACCGCTGTCTTAACCACCTGCGCGACCTTAGTATTCACGATCGTCTCAGCAGTCTTTACCTGCTTGAACTTCAGGATTCCGAGCGCGAAGACTGGCCCGATGAGGAAACACTGCGTCGTCTCTCCGAAATGCTTGATTCCGCCCTCACCCCACAATGCCGTAGGGTGGTGGAGATGCGCTACCGCGATGGATTGTCATATACCGGGATTGCATCCGGCTTGGGCATCAGTGAGTCTACTGTCTATAAGCATCTGCGTCATGCCATAGAAATAATGCGTAAAAAATTCAAGTTACATGGATAAGTATGATTTAGTGCTTGACATCGTTGAGCATCCCGAAAAGTATTCACCGCAGGACCTGGAACAGCTCTTAGCTGATCGGGAGGTTAAGGAGTTGTATGGCATTATGGCTGAAACCGCTTCTGCACTTAATGCGCATGATGCTGACCTCCATCCGGTTGACATTGATAAGGAGTGGAAGATGGTGGAACGTCGGCTGGATTCCCGTCCGACTGTCCTGCGTTGGTTTGGCAGTCGCGCGGCAGCAATCGGGGGGATAGCTGTCAGCTCTCTTGTGGCCGTCGCAATTGGAATTGGAATCGGTCATTATGGTTTGTCCACTGACGATGATGATGCTGTTGTCCAATCTCCCGTCAACATCGAAGCCGGTGACGAAATATCGGTAATTACACATGACAACATGCTTGTCCGTCATGACTCTGTAAGCACCGTAAAGGAGGTCGTTGTTTTCGAAGACGAGACACTTGAAACCATTCTCACCCACATTGCAGCGGTGAAGGATCTTCGGGTACGTTTCGCCAATCCGTCTGCCCCCACTCTGCGTCTGTACTTCAAGTGGAATACGGCTCAATCTCCACAGGAAACCATCGACCAGCTTAATAATTTTGAGCAAATAAAAATTTCACTTAAGGGAAAGACTATAACTGTAGACTGATCATGAAACGTTCACTTCTCACATTTCTTGCGGGTGTGGCGTTGATTAACAGCTACGCATCCGACTATCGTTACTCATTCAAAAACACCCCTGTGTCGCAGGCCTTGGCCCTTATCAGCAAAGAGCATCCCGAGGTCAATCTCAGCTTCATATATAATCAGCTTGAGGATTACAAAATCAGTGCCGACATCGACACCGATAATCTTGCCGATGCTATCCGTCGGATTGTTGCCTACAATCCAATTTCGGTTATCGAAACCGGTGATGTAATCTACATAGAGGCTCTGCAGCAGGGCAAGTTCAAATACACCGGGCGTGTGATTGACGAGCATGGCGAGACGGTTCCGTTTGCCACGGTCATGCTCCTTGCACCGAAGGATTCGACGGTGATTACCTACGGCATTACCGATGAAGCCGGACGCTTCTCCATTCCCTGTGACCGCAAGAATATTCTTGCTAAAATAAGTGGTGTAGGCTACACGACCGTCGTCTATCCATGCACCGGTTTCGCACTCGGTAATCTGTTGCTCAAATCCAGCGCTATCGGACTTAAAGGTGTAACCGTAAATGGTCAGAACGCCTCACTTGCTTCTGACCGTTCGGTCTACACTCCGACCAACCGTCAGAAACGCGTGGCTCAGGATGCCACCGATCTTCTGAAAGTAATGGCTATTCCCGAACTCAGGGTGGATGCGATGTCGGGTGCTATTACAGATAATTTCGGAGCGACTGTTCCGGTCTATATCAATTTTATGCGGGCATCGTTGCAAGATATGACCGGACTGCGTACTGCCGACGTAAAGCGCGTGGAATTTATCTATGGCCCGACCGACCCGCGTTTTCAAGGGGACCGGAGTGTCATCAACATCATAGTCCAGGAGTACGAATATGGCGGCTACACAAAGGCTACCATTAAAGAAGGGTTCTTGACCGGACTTGCGAGCAATGCCAATCTGTTTTCGAAGTTCGTATATAAGAAGATGACCTACGACCTCTATGTCGGAGCGACCAATCAGAATGATCATCACAACGGCAATAGCGTCGAGGCCACATATTCGCTGACGGATAACGATGGCAATCCCACAACAGTCAGACGTGTCGAGAACCTTGAAGATTCGCATTTGAAGCAGAACCGGTATCCTGTCACTTTCCGTGCAAGTTACGCAGGGAAAAATGCTCAGATTCGCAACACCATAGGTTTCACCCATCTATCTAAACCCGAAAACAATGAGAACGGTTCTCTTTCCTATTATCCGTCGTTGGGGACAGACTATGAATTCTCGCGTGTTTACTCCAAGCGTGATAATTCCCTTTCATATTCCGGCGCCTACTTCTTTGCTTTGCCAAATAAGTTCTCCATCAATGCCAATCCGGCCTTCTCATATTCGAGGATAAAGGATAATATGGATTACTGCACAACGGCAGCATCGCCTGTCGTAAGGAATGCCGATGAGAAAGCTTATGCCATGAAGGTCAATGTGACGTTGACCAAGCAGTTCGATAAGAAAAATTCCATGATTGTTGGAGGTTCGTATACCAGGCGTTACAACAGTATTGATTACAACGGCACCAACACTTCGGATGATACTTATACCCTCTCAGGCGCGGCAGGAGTGGTTGGCTATAAGTTGAAAACGCAGTCACTGTCGCTTGACGTTGATGTGGATTTCGTCTGGGAGAGAAATATAATCAACGGTCGGAGCAAGAATGACTGTTATCCTGCCGCTCATATTCAACTTGGCTATGCCTTTAACCAAAAGAACCGTGTATCGCTCTTCTCGCAGTTCGCGAGTTTTACTCCGGAGATAAGCGAGAAGACTCCGGAGGTGCTGAAGCAGAATGAGCTGTTGTATATCAGCGGTAATCCGGGTCTGGACAACTACAGAGTCTATGAGCTTGCCTTGGGATACGTATGGATTCCGACCAACCGGTTCTACACGAGCATATACGGTAGTTACCGTGGTTTTCATGACCGCATGACGGTGGCCTATCTTCCGTATGACGATGGCAAGGCCCTCCTTCGCACCTATCTCAACGACGGAGACTATAATTATCTCGCAGCCGGTTTCAATTTCAATCTTGCCCTCCTTGACCGAAATCTTCAGATTTCAGCAAATCCAGAATACCTATACTATAGAATCTCCGGCAGATATGGAGTGGACCTGCAGTCGTTCTATTTCAATTCTTCAGCTTCCTATTATGTCAGGGATTGGTATTTCCAGGCTGCCTACAAGTTGCCTTTCAAAGAAGTCAACGGCGTTTCAAGCAATGTTATCCAGAAAAACCGTCCGCAGTATTCCTTCACAGCAGGATGGAGCAACGGTGATTTGAATGTAAGGTTTGCAGCCAACAACATCTTCAACCGTGGATGGCTGAGATACACCCGCGAATTTGAATCACCCTACTATTCCGAATTCCGCGAAGTCTATGCCCCGACCTATCACCCCTCCATCAACCTTTCCGTAGTCTACACCTTCGGCTACGGAAAGAAAGTGAAGCGCGGCAACGAAGTCGGCGAACAAAAAGGCCCCTCCTCCGCCATCCTCAAATAATCCTTTGAAGTATGAAATGCCCAGAAGCCATAAAACGCTATTTTTGCCGGCGTCCGAGTTCACTGACAAACATAGCGTTTTATGGCTTTCTAGGCATTTCCATATAATGAGTCCTGAGGAAAGTGATTACGAGTGGCGGTGGAGGAGTTCTTTTTCGAGGTCGGGGAGGGTGAGGCCCATCTGTTCGATGAGGACGAGGAGGTGGTAGATGAGGTCGCAGGCTTCGTAGGAGAAGCGGTCCTTGTTGCCGTCGACGGCTTCCACGACTGACTCGACCGCTTCCTCGCCGACTTTCTGGGCGATTTTTTTCACGCCTTTTATGAAAAGTTTGGTGGTGTAGCTGTCCTCGGGCATCTCGGCGTGGCGCTGTTGGATGAGCCGTGAGAGCGAACGGATGAAGCCGTCCTCCGCCGGGGTGTCGAAACAAGAGATGGTGCCGCGATGACAGGTCGGGCCGTGGGGGACGGCCTTTATTAATAAGGTGTCGCCGTCGCAGTCGGCATACATGTCGACCACGTCAAGGAAGTGGCCGCTCGTTTCGCCTTTGGTCCAGAGGCAGGAGCGGGTGCGGCTGTAGAATGTCACATGGCCGGATGATAGCGTGAGGTCAAATGCCTCGCGGTTCATGTAGCCGAGCATGAGCACACGGAGTGTGACGGAGTCCTGAATGATTACGGGTAGGAGGCCGTCCGCACATTTATCGAGTTTGAAATCGTCGAAAGTCATAGTCTAACGGGTATATTTCGTTTGTTGAGTTCTTGTTTGAGTTCGGAGATGGAGATTTCACCATAGTGGAAGATGGATGCTGCGAGGGCGGCATCGGCTTTGCCGGCAGTGAGCACATCGGCAATGTCGTCCACCGATCCGGCGCCTCCCGAGGCGATGATGGGGATATTGACTTCTGCGGCGAGATGGGCAAAGACATCGCAGGGGTAGCCTGAGCGGGTGCCGTCATGGTTCATGGATGTAAACATAATTTCTCCCGCGCCGTTCTGTTCGGCCTCGCGCGCCCAACTGAAGAGCTCGCGGTCGCTCAGCCGGTTTCCTCCGTGGGTGGTGACGTGCCAGATGCCGTCGTCGGTCAGGCGTGCGTCTATCGCCACGACCACAAACTGGCTTCCGTAGCGGGTGGCGATTTCCGAAATCAGTTTAGGATTGGGGACGGCGGCAGAATTGACGGTGATCTTGTCGGCGCCTGCATCGAGGAGGCGAGAGGCATCGTCAAGCGAGGCAATGCCACCACCGACTGTGAAGGGGATGTTGAGGCGGTCGGCAATACGGCCCACGAGCTGAGCGAAGGTGTTACGGCCCTCAAGGGTTGCGCTGATGTCGAGAAACACCAGTTCGTCGGCTCCTTCCCGGGCATAGCGCGCACCGAGTTCAACCGGGTCGCCGACATCGGTTAGCCCTACAAAATTCACACCTTTCACGGTGCGTCCGTCCTTGACGTCAAGACATGGGATTATGCGTTTGGCAAGCATTATTAATATTGTTTATTTAAAATATGTGTAGAAATTTCTGTTTGGAAGCTACAAATATAGTGTTTTTCCATGAAATTGCGAAAAGCTTGCTGTCGTGACTACAGAGTGTTAAAATGGCTATATCGGTGGCCAAATGTTAAAATAAGGTTTGATAAATGACAAATTTTTATACTTTTTTGCTAAAAAATAGGGACTGAAAGAAAAAACTCTAAAAAAAAGTTTGGTAAGTAAATAAAATGTCTTACCTTTGCGGTGTTTTTGAAGCTTAAAATTGTTTTATAATTTAATCAAAAAGAAAAAATGAAAAAGTTAGTTTTATTACTCGCTGTTGTTTTCAGCGCATCACTTTTCTCTTGCGGTTCTTCTGACAAGGCTGCCGCTGCTGCTGACTCTGCTGCTGTAGTAGAAGAAGTTGCTGTTGAAGAAGTAGTTGTTGCTGATTCAGTTCCCGCTGACAGCGTAGCTGCTCCCGCTGACTCTGTAGCTGCTGCTGAATAATTTCAGCCGACATAGTCGCACTTTTACAGACAAAAGAAAAAATCAAGCTGATTGCTCAGACAGAGCGACCAGCTTCTTTTTTTGTGCGGTTTTCTATTGAAATTTGTATTTTTGACCACATTGATGGCATTTGACGATTATTAACGGCTAAAATAAAGAAAAAATAGCTAATTTTGTCCTTGAAGTCGGTCCGGGCGGTTTGAACCGGTCGCGACAGGCTTCGATGGAAAGGATTTTTTTCATTTCACTCATGAAGATAGCAAATATAGATTTAGGGGAGCGTCCGGTGATGCTCGCTCCGATGGAAGATGTGACCGACCGCTCTTTTCGCCTGATGTGTAAGGAGCAGGGGGCTTCCATGGTCTACACTGAATTTGTGAGTGCCGATGCACTTGTGCGCGACATCCCGTCGACAACGCGGAAACTTTCAATTGACCCCGGTGAACGTCCCACGGCCATCCAGATATATGGACGCGAGGTCGAGCCTATGGTTGAGGCTGCGCGGATTGTCGAGGCAGCCGGGCCTGACATAATCGACATCAATTTCGGATGTCCTGTCAAGAAGGTTGCCGGAAAGGGTGCGGGTGCCGGTATGCTCCGCGATATTCCTAAGATGCTTGAGATCACCCGTGCCGTGGTGGATGCCGTGAAGCTTCCGGTGACTGTGAAGACGCGCCTCGGCTGGGACCATGAATCAAAAATTATCGTCACCCTTGCCGAACAGCTTCAGGATTGCGGCATACGCGCCTTGACCGTCCACGGCAGGACACGCTCGCAGATGTATAACGGCTCCGCTGATTGGGAGATGATTGCACGGGTGAAGGAGAACCCCCGTCTGACCATCCCACTTATCGGCAACGGCGACATCACTACCCCTGAGCTTGCCCGCGATGCCTTTGACCGTTACGGAGTGGACGGTGTGATGGTTGGCCGTGCGTCGATAGGCGCCCCCTGGATTTTCCGCGACATCCGCAGTCTGATTGACTCCGACGGCAATGCGCCGCTTGGTGTGAAGGAGAAGTTTGATCTTATCCGCCGTCAGATACGCGAAAGCGTTGACAGGATTGATGAATATCGTGGCATACTTCATATCCGCCGTCATCTTGCCGCGTCACCTCTTTTCAAGGGGATTGCCAATTTCCGCAACACGCGAATTGAAATGCTCCGCGCCTCCACGCTCGACGACCTTCTCGCCGTGCTTGCCCGCGTCGAAGAAATAGTAACAGAAAACCAATCAAACCAAGAATGAAAATGAACAAGAAAGCTTTTTTCTCTCTTCTGCTCTTGCTTGGCTTCGTGAGCGCATATTCAGCTGACCTCGTGAAGTATGAGCTTAATGTAGGTGAATTCCATGAACTCAAGGTGGTCGACGGTATCAACGTCGTCTATTCCTGCCATCCCGACTCTGCCGGTCTGGCGGTATTTACCTGCCCTTCATCTCAGGCTTCGGCCTTCATTTTCAATAACAAGAAAGGCAAACTCTCCATGCAGGTCTCGACTGAGCATGTCGGAGTGGCCAATCTTCCCGTAATCACTGTCTATTCGACCTATCTCACCAAGGTCGAGAATTCGGGCGATTCGCTCGTGAAGGTGGTGAATGTGGCTCAAGGACCGAAATTTTCTGCAAAACTCATCGGCAACGGCCGCATTTCAGTCCACGATGTGAAAGCTACCGAGGTGAGCGCCGCCATCTCGACCGGAAACGGCACTCTCGCCATCACCGGTGTGTGTGACCATGCCAATTTCAATTTCATGGGCACCGGCGTGATTCAAGCTGACGACCTGCAGGCTCAGACTGCAAGCGTGAAAGCCGGTGGAACGGGCTCAATCGGATTGTGGGCAACCAAATCGTTCACAGTTATGGGTGCCGGAAGCACAAAGGTCTACTACAAGGGATCGCCTGAAATCAAGAACCGTTCTGTCGGTATCAAGACCTTCCCATTTGGTAAATAAATCCTCCGTCCGAATACATACTGACTTGACAGATGAGCGGAAATTCCGGTGAGGAGGGGAATCTGAAGACTGCGGTCGCGCGTACCATAAAGTGGAACGTGATTGACCGTGTGTCGTCCCAGGTGCTTTATGCCGTCACCGGTATAGTACTCGCAAGGATGCTCTCGCAGGAGGACTTCGGCCTCGTCACCGCCATTCTTGTCTTTCAGGCATTTGCATCGCTTTTTATTGACAGCGGGTTCTCGTCGGCGCTCATTCAGCGCAAGGATCCGACCCGCCTCGACTACTCGACCGTGCTGTGGTTCAACCTCGGCACGGCCGTTGTGCTTTATATAATCCTCTTTTTCGCATCGCCGTGGATTGCAACGCTTTTTGGCGGGGATGAGCGTCTGATTCCGCTTGCGAGGGTGATGTTTCTGTCGTTCATACTCAATGCAAGCGCTATCGTGCAGACCAATATGCTGATGAAGCGGATGGAGGTTAAGATGGTTGCGGTCAGCAATTCCGTTGGGCTTATAGCGGGGTCGGTCATCGGTATATACATGGCCGTCACGGGGTGGGGCGCATGGGCCATAGTGTGGCAGAACATAGCCATCGCGTCGGTCAAGTCGCTTATCCTTTGGTTGACAGGTGGCTGGAGGCCTCTATATGCGTTCTCGATGGAGTCGCTGAGAAGCTGTTTCGCCGTAGGTAGTGGAGTGATGGTCACATCGTTTCTCAATACCGCTTTCCAGAATATTTCCGGATTTTTTATCGGTCTTAAAGTCGGACTCGCGCCTTTGGGCTACTACGGTCAGGCCGACAAGTGGAGCAAAATGGGAGTCATGTCGCTCTCGCAGGTGCTGACGGCTTCCTTCCTCCCTCTTCTCTCAAAGGTGCAGGACGATGAGGAGCGCTATGCGCGTATGTGTGCGAAGACGCATCGTTTCACAGCCTATCTGCTGTTTCCGGCAATGGGGCTGCTGGTCGTCATGGCTGCTCCGATTTTCCATACTCTTTTCGGGACGAAGTGGGATCCGTCGATACCGCTCTTTCAGATTCTGCTCGGCCAGGGTATTTTCACTGTGCTGATGCTCCTTTACCGCAATTTCATTCTCGGGCTCGGCAAGGCGAAGTTGCTTGTCGTGACGGAGGTGGTGCGCGATGTCACGGCTGTTGTCGCGATTATTCTTGTCCTGCCTTACATTGGCTTGGAGACTCCGGAGTCGCCCGTCGAGGGGTTGAAATACCTGCTTTTCGGCCAGTTTATTGCGTCGGCTCTGACGTGGGGAGCGACGCTCTATTATGTCATACGTCTTACCCACCGGTCGCTGTGGGCTTATCTTTTTGACCTTGCGCCTTATTGCGTGTTGACGGCATTGATAATGGTGCCGTGCTTGCTGATAGGACAACTTGATGTCCATCCGCTTGCCATCTGCGTGATGCAGGGCTTGACGGCTCTGGCCCTCTATCTCGGCTGCAATTATCTGATGCGCTCCAAGATCCAGCGCGACGCAATAGCCTATTTCCGGGGTAGGCTTTGAAATGTGTCATTGGGCTGCTTGATGGTGGAAGAGATGAATGGTGATGGCTATAGATGGGGTGATGTATGGTAGGGTCTATGGATGGAGTGATGCATGGTATGGCCTATGAATGAGGTGAGGTATGGTAGGGCCTATGTATGGGGTGAAGTATGGTAGGATTTGTGGCTGGGGCTATCTGCTAACTATAATCAAGGAAATGTGGATCAGGATTGGATGTCCGCAGGACATCGATTTTTTCGTAACCCTGTACATCGAAGCGAAGCGGAGATGTGCAGGGCAAGTCCATGCTCTATTTTGAAAGGTGTCTGAAAGACACCGATTTACCATTCTGGCTGGCCGTGCTGCCACGATAATCGATGTCCTCCGGACATCTTTTTTGAGATATTATCTATCCCCGCACATCTGCGCTACGCTCCGATGTACGGGGTTACGGAAAAATCGGTGTCCTGCGGACACCCGCGAGTGTTGCTATCCTATGTGTGTAGCGTGAGCAGTGTGGAATCGGCTGTGTGCCGTCAGCATATGTGGAGTTAGCATGTGTGGAGTCGGCAGTGTAGCGTCGGCAGTGTGGAGTCGGCATGTGTGGAGTCAGCATGTGTGGAGTCGGCAGTGTGCCGTCAGCATGTGTGAAGTCAGCAGTGTGGAGTCGGCTGTGTGCCGTCAGCATGTGTGTAGTGTGTAGTCAGGATGTCTGCGGTCACATGTGTGGAGCTTGCCCTTATCTCCTGTGAGATGGTGTTATTTGGATTTGGCGGTGTGGTTATTTTGGGCTAAATTTGCATAGTATTATTGATATGATTCACTAACCGACCGCTATGGGAGAAGTAACCTTCGAGATTCACGAAAGTATCGCACCGCTTAAGGAAATTTGGAACGATTTTGATGCTTTAGCCAACATCAGAATCGCTGATAGCAGAATGCCTAAAATCGACTACACATTCTATCAGACCTACAGATGGAATGAGTTTGTTGAGCGCTACAATAGCCCGAAGGCTGCCGTGAGGTTAGGACTCAAACATATTGAATACATCCTTGCAAAACAGGATGGTAAGCCTGTGGCAATAATGCCTCTGATGGTGTCGTCCGGGAAGGTCGAGATGACATCATGGCGCACGTCAGGTGTCAATAATGTGGTTTCTCCGTGGCACGGAGTCGCTGAAAAGAAAGAGGTATTCATCGCGCTTGCCGATTTTATCCGTGCGCGATACAAGGGGAAGAAACTCAGATTGTTTGACATGCCGACCGATACTGATTTTACCCGCGCGTTGGCTGCTCTTCCCGGTGCATCCTATTCGGAGCGTGGCAGTTATCATATCCCGCTGTGTGAATTTGAAAATTTCGATGCCTACTATGCATCACTCAACAAAAAGCTGCGCCACAATATCCAGACGCGCAGCAATCATTTCAAGCATGGCGACCTCACCTGTGAACTGAAGGTATTCACCCGCCATTCAGCACCTTCCGCAGAGTATTGGAGGAAGATATGGAAGCTTTTCTTTATGCGCAAGAATGTGTGGCGCAAACGTGAGATTACCGCTCTACGCAAGCTTGTCTGCGCATGGGAAGTGCGCAAGGAATGCTCGGGTGGATTGAAGATGGAGAGTTTCAAGGAGCTTGATGAGACAGTCCTGTTTTCGTTCGAAATCAACGGCGAGCCGGCGGCTTTCGCTTTCCTCTATCTCCACGACGGCTATATCCTCGTCCCGAAGCTTGCCATAGATACCGAACAACGCGCCCACGCACCCGGAATTCTCATGCTAAAGGAGATTATGAAATGGTGCTATGAGCGCGGTGTAAAGGATTTCGACCTATGCCGTGGAGAGGAGCCTTACAAACAGCAGATGGGAGCCGTCAATGAGCCGGTCTGCCGTGTGGTGGTGAAGGCTTAAGGTTGGATTTTTTTGAAATAGTCCATAAGGGCGGCGATTGCACGGTCGTTACCTCCGCCAATGACATTTTCGCCTGCAAGTCCGTCAGAGAATCCGACAATTCCTCCGAGGTGTTCGTCCTCTCCGGATGAATCCAGAGGCAGTATTCGTTTTACCTTGGCATCGCTTACCAAAGCCATGGCCTTGAACCAAAGGTCGTCAGCGGTAGGTGCGAGGGTCAGGAACTTGCTTTCATCGAGTATCTCATCATTGAACACCTTAGGCGGATAGATTACGCCGCCTACTCCTGTAGCGAAATTTTTGTCAGATTCCTCCAGCGGTTTTGCATTCCGCCATTTTTTATATGGCTTGAGTTTGCCATTTTTATCGAATGCAATTTTGGTTACACGGTTACCCCATATTACATCGGGCTCGGCCAAGTGTGCTCTTACAAGGCGGTCAATCAGGCTTATGTCATACATCACGTCATCATCTACAGTGATAATGGCTGCCTCGGGGCAAAGTCTGAGTGTGGGAATCAGTTTTGTATAAGAACGTAGATCTTGACAAAAACGGATTTCAAGACCTCTTTTTTCGAGAAGTGTGAGGGTTGCGGGTAGCTCTTTCCCTGAAAATTCCTCTTCGCTCAACCACAGGATGATACGGTTTGCTTTGCGGGATTGGCGCATGAGGGATGAGATGGCCAGATATGCGGTTTCGATTCGCTTTCCGTATGTGGTGAGAGATATTACAATCTCATGGTCGCAATACATCTGTTCGCTTGTACCGGGTTCTTTTGAGTAGAGGGTTTCCGAGTCAAGGAGTATGCGGTAATCGTCAATTTTTATACGTTTTCGGAGTTTGCCGATACCAAAGAAGTTTTTTATGTCTTTGATAACATGCTTTAGTGCCATAGTGTCAAATCGTATGTTTCTGTATGTGTTATAAAATTACGTTGCTGTGCAGGATCGTAAATCGGTGTCCTTGCGGACACCATTTCATCACTTGCTTTCATATCCCCGCACATCATCGCTGCGCTCGATGTACGGGGTTACGAATAAATCGGTGTCCTGCGGACACCATTTCATCGCTTGCTTTCATATCCCCGCACATCATCGCTGCGCTCGATGTACGGGGTTACGAATAAATCGGTGTCCTGCGGACACCATTTCATCACTTGCTTTCTTCTCCCCGCACATCATCGCTGCGCTTGATGTACGGGGTTACGAGTAAATCGGTGTCCTGCGGACACCATCTATTTCACTGATACGTTGTCAGCTTGTTTTACTGATACGTTGTCAGTTTATTTTACTGATACGTTGTCAGCGTTCATGCGGTCCATGTAGCTTTGGATTATGGCGCACATTTCAGTGTACATATCCTGCTGGATATTACCGGGAAGCTTGTCTTTCAGATTATTTTTGAGGAGAGGGTCCTCGCGGTAGTTGTAGATTTCGGAAATGTCGCGTCCATTCTCCATGCGCATCACATAGTCGCCCTTGAAGAACTGGGGATAGAAATCCCAGTTGAAGGCCCAGGTCTCCTCGGCAGGAGTGTTGAGTACGTCTTTGCCGAATGCAATGTAGGGACGGTCATAGCCGACATAGTTGAGCATGGTGGGCATGATGTCCATCTGCTGCATGATGCCGGGTTGACGGCCTGTGGGGAGTTCGCCGGACGGGTCATAGATGATGATGGGAACGCGGAAGCCTCCAACCTCACCCATGTAGACATCGTGGGTACGCTTGCTGCTGGCATGGTCGGCTGTGATTATGAAGATTGTGTTATCGAACCAAGGCTGCTTGCGTGCGCTCTCAAAGAAGCGTTTGATTGAATAGTCCGCGTAGCGGATGCACTTATGTAGCTTGTGGAGACCTTCGTCAACAAACACATCCTTGTATTTTTCCGGAACAGCGAAGGGATGGTGTGAGGACAGGGTGAACACACTTGCCATGAACGGCTGCGGAAGTTCGCTGAGTTCAGCGCAGAAGAACTGTAGGAAAGGTTCGTCCCAGATTCCCCATTTGCCGTCAAACTCCTTCATGCCACCGAAACGGGAATCAGCCACGAATTCGTTTTTGCCGAAATACTTCTCGACACCGGCCTGCTTCACGAAGGCATTGAAGCCAAGCGATTCATTGTCGGCTCCGTGG
Source organism: uncultured Duncaniella sp. (assembly GCF_910577345.1). Classification (GTDB taxonomy): domain Bacteria; phylum Bacteroidota; class Bacteroidia; order Bacteroidales; family Muribaculaceae; genus Duncaniella. The sequence continues at coordinate 27,927 of NZ_CAJTMT010000003.1, read as the reverse complement.
AAGAAGGCTGTGGAGTAGCCCATGTTCTTCAGTTCGCTTGCGAGTGAATTGATGTGGTTGAGGGAGTGAGGCGAGAGGACGAAGGGACGGTCCATTCGGGGGATGGATGCGAGTACCGATGGGATTGCGTCGATGCTGAAACCGCCGTTGGCGAATGTCTGGTCGAAATAAAGACTTTGTTGGAGAAGCGAGTCGGTGAAGGGGGTGTAACCCTTGTAGGTACCGTTGTCGAGATCCTTGTTGAGTGCGCCGACAAATTCTTGTGCGAAGCTTTCGACGATGAAGATTACAATGTTTTTCTTTCGGAGCGTAAGCGAATCGGCGGGGAGATGCAAGGGACTGTAGACTGCTTCCAGTTCCTCCTCGCTCTCAAACAGTCGTGGTGTCTGTACGGCAATCTGATTGACCGTGCGTATCATCGAGAATGGAGTGTTGAGGACAATACCGGTCTGGATAGGTTCGGTGACGAACTTGTGGGCATAGTTGACCGAGATGGGGCGGGTAGCTGTCATGAAGGTGTTGCCGCGCATTCCGCAGATTGCTATTGGAGCAATCAGGAGCAATGTGACAATCTGAGTGATGTAATAGCGCTTTCGTGGCTTGACCGGAGTTTCCGGGAAGCGGTAGCATTTCCATAGGAAGAAAATCATCAGGGCGGCGATGACGACGAAATACCAATGGCTTACGATTTCGACCCCGACGATGCCGCCAATGTTGTTGTCGCCCTGGAATTCCTGAAAGAGTGCCATCGACGAACGGTGTTTTCGGAACTCGAAGAATACCGAATCAGCGAGATTGGCAAAAATGGCTATAGAGTTGATGATGATATAGAGCCATTTGGTCAACATCTGAAACCATCGTGTTTCCTTGAAGTGCAAAGGAAACAGATAGAGAAGTATGACGATTGCGTTTGTATAGAAAATCGCCGAGGTGTCGAAGCGGAAACCTCCGAGGGTGATATGGTAGAAGGTTGACCATGACATGTTGGCGCTGAAGAGGTTCCAGTTTTCAAAAAGAAAACACAGACGGCACACTTCATAACAGATGTAGACCCAAAGCAGGTTGAGAATCAGCCCGACAGGGTTGGAGTGGATGAATCTGTAGTTTTTTCTTGTGTAATAGTTACCTGAATTATACATTGTTGTTTTCACTTGATTGTCTTGTTTTGCGGTTTAGACCCACTCTTATCTGTTCGCTAAATCTTCATATAGTTTCTGGAGGATGGCGCGTCCTTTGCGTTCGCGTCCGGGGTCGGCTCCTTCGATGGCTTCGTCGGATACGTTGTCGACAATCGTCGAGCCGCGTTCGTCGGTCAGCATGAAGCCGTTGGTGTATGTGTGGAAAGAGAATGGTTCCTTATATGTGTCGGCGAGAATGTCGCGACTGAAGATGAATTCATCGTGCGGAAGGTTCATCTGTCCCAACAGTGTGGCTGCGAGGTCGGTCTGGCTCATGATGGTGTCGATGCGTCCGCTCTCAGCCAAGGCTCCTCCGGTGAGGAGGATGGGGATATGGGCATATTTCTGACGCGACACGGGATTGTGGGAGGCATTGTAGCCGTGGTCGGCCACACAGATGATGAGCAGGTCGTCCCAGGCGGGAGTTTTCTTTATCCTGTCGACGAATTCGCCGAAGCAGTGGTCGGTGTAGGCGAATGAGTTTCCGACCTCATCGTCGGGCAGGCGGTTGTAGGGGACGGTGAAAGGCTCGTGGGAGCTGAGGGTCTGGAAGGTGGTGAACCAGCGCTCCCCCTTGCGGGTCTTTTCCATTATGTCGTCATAGATAAAGTCGAACATGTAGCCGTCCTGAATGCCCCATTTGCATGTCGGTGCGGATGTCGGGAAATCTTTCTGGCTGACGAGAGTGTCGTGGCCCGACGCGAGATAATAGTCCGACTTATGCATTATCGTCAGTTCTCCTCCGTGGACGGCAGTGGTGACATAGCCCTCCTCCTTTAACCGGCGTGGCAGGGCAGGGAGGTTGGGGAGTTTGCGGGTGTAGCGTATGACGCTCGTTGTCGGCTGTCCGAGGTAGCCGCTTAATATGCAGACGAGTCCACGGTCAGTGCGGAAACTTCCGGCTGTGCAACGGGTGAAAAGGACGCCCCCGTCATCGGCGATGCGGTCGAAGTTGACAGCCACATCCTTCTTCCCTCCGAGCGAGGGGACGAATTCCGCCCCGAGGCTTTCCCAGACCACAAGCAGGATGTTTGGCCTGTCGGTGCGCAGCAGTTTCCTTTCCGGAGTGCCGGAGGTCGGGAAGAGCGGATTGAGGATGTCCTCACATTCCTTTTCGTCGAAGAAGCGGAATTTACCTTTGAATTCATCCTTCGTTCCGAGGGAGTAAATCATGTTGTAGGCCGGATTCAATGCCCAGTGGTTGAAAAACGGAGTTTTGCTGTAGTAGACCACACTCGGGTTGTTCGGGCGGATTTTCAACCCGCGGATGATTGCGAAAAGCAAACCAATCATCACTGCCATGACGAGAAAGACAAGCAGACACTTCCACCATTCGAGCCAAGAGCCTGACAGTAGGGCGGATGAGCATTTCGCGGATATGAATTCCGCTCCTGCAAAGAAAATTCCGGCGCAGACAAACACCACCGAGAATGCAACGATGAGATATGTCGTCGATACGCTTGCGAAGGCTCCTTTGAGCGACCGCAGGTAGACAAACACCGAAGCATCTATCTTATAGTTCCAGAATCGGTAGAGCAGGGTGTCGGCGATACAAATAAGCGCGACGGCAAGAGAGATGACGACATTGTAGACGGTCAGTACAACCCCGACGTTGAAACAGGGAAGCATGGTGTGGATCGCGCTGATGAGAAGTGGGAGAGCCGTGAGATATGAGGCTATGATGAGGTCCGATACAAGGCCGTGGGAATAGACCTGGCGGACATCCTTGAATGTGGTTTTCTCGGGGTTGACACTCCGGTTGTAAAGACCGAAAAGCGGTTTCTGCACGATTTCGAAGAATGCAGTGCAGAAAACGAAATATATAATGGTGAAAAGAGCGAATCCAAACATGCAAGATTATTTTTTGCCGGTGACTTGTCTGACTTTTTCGACAATGATGTCGGGGGATAGTTTGCGCATACAGTCGAAATGGCCCTTCGGACACTCCGGTGAACCGCCGACAGTGCATGGCTGACAAGGGATGTCGAGGTATACGGCGCGGTCGGCCGTCTGTCCGTAGCTCATGAATCCGCAGGCCGGTATGGTGCTCCCCCAGATGCTGATGACCGGGGTACCGGCGAGTGAGGCCATGTGTTGGTTGGACGAGTCCATACTTATCATTGCACTCATGGCTCCCATGAGCGCGATTTCATCTTCGAGGGGATAGGTGCCTGCGAGTGATGTGCAGTTCTCAGCTTTTGCAGCCCATTTCTGCAACTCTTCAGCTTCGGCTCCGCGTCCGCCGAAAAGATAGGTGTGATAGCCCTCCGCACTGAGTTTGCTGATGACTTCCTGCATCATTTCTGCCGGGTAGGTCTTGTTGAAATAGCGTGCGAACGGGGCTATGCCTATGGCAGGACGGGCCGGTTCAAATGGCAAAGTCGGAGTGGAGTTTTCGTAAAGGCTCTTGAACGTCAGTTCTATCGGATAGCCAAGGCGTGCGAACACCGAGGCATAGCGGTCGATGAAAGCCGGTTGCGTTTCTCCGGTTCGGAACAGTTCCCTACGCTTGTCGCGCATCTTGTCGACCATCTCGACTTTCACGCCGCGCAGACGGAAGTAGTTGTCGATAATCCATGAACGGAGCACGTTGTGGAGGTCGGCAACATAGTCCGGTTTCAGTTTGCCGAGGCGTTTGAGGAGTTTCAATGTGCCCCGGACACCTTTGTACTCTCCCTTGAAATCAATGCCAATGACATTGACATTGGCAGGGGGATTTATGAAAAGACGTGCGAAGAAGGGGCGTGTCACCACGTCGATTTTCAGAGCCGGATAGCGCAAGGCGAGGGAGTAGATGGCCGGAACGGTCATTGCAACGTCGCCGAGAGCCGACAGGCGGATTATCAGAATGCGTTTATCTTCGTTTGCCATTTGGGAGAGTTGTGAGTTTTGAGTTTTTAGTTTTTAGTTCCGCATACCAATTGTGGGTGCGGTTTGGCATACGCGCTGCAGCGCGTCCCTACAAATATATCGGGAAGATGTGAAATATATCGGGCTGATGGGTTGTATGATCAGTGCAACTGGCCGGTGAGGCGGAAATAGCGGGCGGCGGTCAGACGTGCTATCAGAAGTTCGCGTTCGCGGTCACGGAATTCATCAACGTAGGCGTGGGCGTGTTCAATGATTGCCTCCGCTTTCTCAGGATGAGCGATGTAGTATTCCAGTTTCTCAATGAGGTCGGAGTAGTCCGGTTTTATCTCGATGTAATGGTAATCCGGGATGAGTTTTCCCTCCATGAACCATGATTCTATGCGGGGACGCGGCATGACTGCCACGGAGTTGGACGACATCACCCATTTCAGATTGGTCGCCACATCGTGGCCTTCGATGCTTGCAATGAATTTGTAGTCGAGCTGCTCTTCCATCGGGACGTAGGGTTTGATGAAACGCGGGTCGGCCGCATCCTTATTGATTTGGCCTATGTCACACATCGGATGGTCGATATATTTTTCGAGCATGAGTGAGCGCTGGGGCTGACAGCGGACCACGTTGCGGAAAATCATCATGTCCTTCTTGTCCCTGAAACGGCGGGTGTCGGTGATGAAGCGGAAATGGCGCACTTTATTGAGCGGCATCAGGACGGTGTTGCTTTTGCCGTTGGTGATGGGGCGCGCTTTGGCAAAGGTCACGGTTGGGAAGTCCCAATCGACATCTCCGAATTTGTATGTGAAACGGCATCTGTCGGGGAAGCAGCGCACACATTCGTAGAGATCGAAGAAATATGTGGTCAGCTTGTGTTTGGCCTTCCACGGGAAGTGGAAGTCGCCGACTCTCACGGCTTCCGACTCATCGATTTTCGCACCCTCTCCGCAGCGGGCATAGTAGTCCACGCGTCGGTCAATCGCCTCAAGCTCCTTGGAGCTGAGACGCTTGACATCGAAGCGGTAGATTGCGCGGAAAAGGACATCAGGCATGAAGTAGCGGGAGAAATTTCCCGTGAAGAACGAGATGCGCTGATAGCCTTTTATGAGGGAGCGGAAATCGGTGCGGATTCTCATTGGCTGACTACTTGTTAAGTTCCTTCAGATATGCCTCGACGCCGTCAATGTCCTTGCGGTTGTCGACCGAGAGCGATTTGCAGTGGCAGTTGTAGTAGTAAATGGGCTTGTGGTTTTCGAGGAAGCGGAATGAGTCGTTTTCCTCGATTTTCTCGATGGGACCGCGCGGAGTGTTGTGGTAGAAGTCAAGAGCCTTGCGTGTGAATGCTCCGACACCTACGAATTTGTGGAACACATAGTCCATCGCTCCCTTGGGATAGGGGATGGGGCTGCGCGAGATGAAGAGGCAGCGGTCATCCTTGGCGGTGACGATTTTCAGATTTGTGGCATCGACAACCTCGACGGGGTTTGTGAAGTCGGTCATGAGGTTGCTGACATAGAAGTCGTCGGCTTTCAGGTCTGCAGGGATGCACTGGATGATGGCATCGCGAGTGAGCAGAGGCTCGTCGCCGTTTACCATTACATAGAGGTCTGCGTCGATGCGGGTTGAAACCTCGTAGAGGCGTTCGGTGGCCGTGTCGTGGTCCGAGCGGGTCATCACAACCTTTGCTCCGAAGGATTCGGCTGCGGCCTTGATCTTTTCGCTGTCGGTAGCGACATAGACCTCTTCAAACATTTCCACTTCCTTGCAGTGGTCATAGACCCATTGAATCATGGGCTTTCCGCAGATGAGTGCGAGGGGCTTTTCAAAGAAGCGGCTTGATTCGGCACGGGCCGGAATCACACAGATTATTTTCATTTTGCAGGAGTTACGGGTTAAAAAAGTATAGTTGTTGAAATTTAGATTGACGATTATTGATATTTCCATCGGCGATGTGACCACAGCCAGAGGCCGGGACGGCGGCGGATGGTTTCCTCGAGCATCTCCATGTAGCGGCGGGTGTAGGGCGATTCCTCTGTCATGTCGGAGGGCTTTATCTCCTTGACCGTGAAATGATAGTGGCCGCGCTTTGGTTTCTCGACATCGAGGTAGAGATAGGCGGCGTTGATGCGGTTGCCGATTTCCTCTCCACCGGGGCTGAATGGAGTGACTTGGTTGAGGAATGTGGTGCGGTGATGGGAAACGGAGATGTTTGCGCGGTGGTCAGAGATGAAGCCGGTGATGAATTTCCGTCCTTCGTTGCGCCATCGTATCAGTGTGCGGAACACCTGTTTCTGCGGCACCGAGACCGGGTTGAATCGGGAGCGCACTTTGAGCATCAGGCGGTCGAAGGCTTTGTCGTGCTGAGGCTTGTAGACCTGAGCGCAGAATTCAGGGGTATTGAAGTGGCGGACAATAGCCGGTACCCACTCCCAGTTTGCGTAATGGCCGAGGTAGAGGACCACGGGGTGACCCTCTTCGATGAGACGGTCGACAATCTCTCCGCCTGTGACCTTTATGCGCTTGTCGACCTCACGGTCACTTATATGGAGAAGTTTGACAGTCTCGACAATATTGTCGGTGAATTGACGGTAGAAATCCTTTTCAATCTCACGGAGTTCCTTCTCGTCTTTTTCTGGGAAGGAATTGCGCAGATTCTGCCTGACAATTTTGCGGCGGTATTTCAGACCTTTGGCAAGGATGAGATACAGGAAGTCACTGATACCGTAAAGCACGGGGAAGGGGAGCAGGGAGAGTGCGCCGAATGTCCCGCGGTAGAGAGCATATTTCAGTTTTTCGCGCATAGTTCCTCTTTGATTTTATTGACTACTCGCCGGGTGGCACCGGCATTTTTGCTTACATAGAAGGCGGCTTTCTCGGCGATTTCTCGGAGCCGGGCATCGTTGTCCTTAAGACTGCTGAACCATCTGTTGAGCTCTTCGGGAGTGGCGGTGATGTTGCCTATTCCAAGTTCCATCATTTCGCGTGTGACCACCTTGCGCTTGACGTTTGGGCCGAAAGCGACAGGCAAGCCGTAGACCGCAGGCTCGATGACGCTGTGGAGGAGCTTGGTGAAGCCTCCCCCGACGTAGGCCCATGTCGCGTAGCGGTAAATGTAGGCCAAAGCTCCGACGAAGTCTATCACCAACACCTGTGCGTCCTTGAAATCAGTGTGCTTGTCACATTTGGAGTAGAAAAGTGTCTTGCCTTCCAGTTTCTCTTCAAGGTGACGGAGGATTGAAGGTGAGATTTCGTGGGGGACTATGATGAAGCGGGTGTCGCGGTGTCTGTTGGCAAGTTGTGTCACCATCTCCAGGTCCTCGTCATCGTGGAGGCTTCCTGCGATAAAGACCTTGTGGTGGCCGGTGAATTGCTCGACAATCTTGTCTTTCCAGGGCGTGGAGGCGACGAGGGTGACATTGTCGAAGAGCGGGTCGCCGTTGACTGTCACATTCTCAATTCCGAGACTTTCGAGCAGTTTGCGTGATTCATCGTTCAGAACGAAAATCTCCTTGAAACATCCGATGCTTTTGCGGTAGAGCTTGCCATACCATTTGAAGAATGCACTGTCCTTGCGGATGACGGATGATACGAGATAGGCGGGGATGGCGCGCCGGTGTAGCTCGTTGAGATAGCAGTGCCAGTATTCGGAAACCATGAAAACTGCGCAGTCGGGGCGCAGAAGGTCGAGAAAACGGTTGACATTGGCCGAGGTGTCGAAGGGAAGATAGAGCACTGCGTCAACTCCGGCAGGAAGTTTATTTTTCAGTGCTTCATAGCCGGTCGGGGAGAAGAAGGTCAGGACTATGTTGTAGTCGCAGCTTTCCTTCAGTAGGTTGATGATGGGACGGGCTATGCCGAATTCGCCCAACGAAGCGGCGTGGATCCATACCGTTGGCCGGTTCCGGTCAAGATTGCCGAGAATACTTTCAGCTTCGCGCAACGCTTGTTTTTGCCCGCGCGCGAAGCGGATGAACTTCGACGGCTTCTCGCCTCGTACAGTGCCGGCGATTGTCAGCAGTGCGCGACGTCCCATTCTCATTCCTAAATCGTATATCTCAAGCATAGAGTCCGGTCGGTAGGGTAGTGAAATGTATGGCTTTTCGCCGCTTTTCGCATTGAAAAACGGAAGAGAAGCCTCATTTTAGAGCGCAAAATTACGATAAATGTTTGAATTAATTCAATAAAAATGTTCTAATTTTGCATCTGAATCACCGACATGCTTATATGGAAATCAGATTTGAACCGATAATAGGCGAGATTGCGCCCGAACTGCAGGTTGTTGCCATCGAGGCTACAGTGGTAAATAAGCCCACTCCTGACGAACTTTGGGCTCTCATTGACCGCGCCGCATCGGATCTCCGCGAAGTGACGGAGCTTTCCGACATAAACAAACGTCCCGGAATCAAAGCCACCCGTGAGGCTTACAAGGCTTGTGGAAAGGAACCTAATCGCTACCGTCCGTCGGCCGAGGCGCTTTCGCGTCGTGCCGTGAAGGGGATGGAGCTGTATCGCATCAACACCCTTGTTGACCTCATCAATCTCGTGTCGCTGCAATCGGGCTATTCCATCGGAGGTTTCGATGCCGGCAAGATTGATGGCGATGTGATGACTCTCGGCGTAGGGCGCGAGGGTGAACCGTTCGAGGGTATAGGCCGCGGTGAATTTAACATCGCGAACATGCCCGTCTATCGCGACGGCACAGGTGGGGTCGGTACGCCGACAAGCGATAATGAGCGCACGAAACTCGACATCGACACCACCCGTCTGCTCATCTGTATCAATATCTATGGCATTGAGATGCCTGTCGACGATGTCGTCGCCTTCACTGTCGCGCTTCTTGAGAAGTATGCCGATGCGACAGATATTTCGGTCAATATGTATAAGCCTAATCTTTAATCATCAAATTCCATGCCCATGAAGACTCTAAGGATGTATCCGACCAGCATTAATGAACGCTATCTTGACGAGGCTGTCGATTGTCTGAAAGATGGCGGTGTCATCATCTATCCGACCGACACGCTCTATGCCATCGGCTGCGATGCCCTCAACAATTCGGCGATTGAGCGCCTGTGTAAGATAAAGGGTGTCAACCCGCAGAAGCAGACCCTGTCGGTGGTGTGCGACGGAATATCAATGGCGAGCGAGTATGCGCGTATCGACAATGAGGCATTCCGCATCCTCCGTGCCAATCTTCCGGGACCGTTCACCTTCATTCTTCCTGCTGCCACATCCCTCCCGAAAGTGTTCAAGGGACGCAAGGAGGTGGGCATACGAGTGCCTGACAATCCTATTACGCGTGCAATCGCCGAGCGTCTCGGTCATCCGATACTTTCTTCGTCGTTGAAGGTTGACGATGAAGTTCCTGAATTCGATGCTCATGAGCTTGCCAACGCATTTGAGGGCGTGGCTTCGCTGCTGATTGACGACGGCGAGAGCGGCAACGGTGATGCAGGTTGGGTGCCCGGTCCGTCGACCGTGGTTGACCTCACCGACAGTTCATCGCCTGAAATCATCCGCGAGGGAAGGGGCGAACTGCAATAAGCAAATCGAAGATATGGATGAGCAGGACTCTATAATTGTCGAATCCTACAGCGATGTCTGTGCGCAGGAGTGGGATGAGTTTGTCAGAAAGTCGCGTAATGGGACCTTCTTGTTCGAGCGTCCTTACATGGACTACCATAAGGACCGGTTCACGGATTGCTCTCTTGTCTTCAGACAGCGCAAGAACGGCAGGATAATCTGTCTGCTCCCTGCATCTGTCAGCGGGGAGACTGTCGTGTCACACGGAGGTCTTACCTACGGTGGCTTCATCATGCCTCCCGATGGCCTTGATGGCGGGAAACTTCTCAATGTCATGGCTGCTGCCGTGGATTTCTATCGTGGGAAGGGGCTGAAGAAGTTGCGCTACAAGATGATACCTTATATCTATCACCGTTATCCTTCTGACGAAGATTATTATGCCTTGTTCAGAGCCTCGGCCGGATTGGTTGAGACGAACCTGTCGTCGGTGATAGAGCTTGACAACGCCTATCGTTTTGATGAGCGCAGCAGACGCAACATGTCAAAGGCCATGAGGGCAGGTGTCGTCGTAAAGGAGAGCGAAGATTTCGGTGGATACTGGCATATTCTTGAGGAAGTGCTAATGTCGCGTCATTCTGTGAAACCAGTCCACAGTCTGGCTGAAATCCAATTGCTGAAGGCCCGCTTCCCCGAAAATATAAGGCTGTTTACGGCTACCGACAGTAGCGGGGAGATAATAGCAGGCTCATTGCTCTACTACACGCCGACATGCGTACATGCGCAATACATAGCTGCATCCGAGAGTGGCAGGAAGACAGGGGCCTTGTCGCTGCTTTTCCATCACATTATCACTCAGGAGTGTGGCGGAGCCAAGTATTTCGACTTCGGGACATGCAACGAAGACCACGGCTTGTATCTCAACGAAGGTCTGCTCCTCCAGAAAAACGGCTTCGGCGGCAGAGGAATCGTCTATAATATATTTGAAATAGATCTGACCGCTTGACAATGTGGATGGATGATCCCAATCAATCCTCCCGACATTGATTCCTCCAATGTGGAAGGACGAATTCTCTCTATCTTTACTGACATGTCCAAAACGGACGTGAAAATTTGTCAGTTTGCATCAATCGTAATACTGTCTGTGCAGTACTGTATTATCCGGGGATTATGTGTTATTATAATTGCTATCGTCCCTTTAAGCACGGGAATCAGTCTGTCCATCAGTATTGATTCTGTTTCTGTGTCAAGAGCGGAGGTAGGCTCGTCAAGAATTACCATTATTCCCATTGAAGAACTGGCAGAGGTCCGTGAGGAAAGGTAGTGTAGCCTGAGGACAGCCCGGGCAATAGCTATGCGTTGAGCCTGTCCTTCGCTCAGACCATGTCCGCGTTCGCCGCAAGGCGTGTCAACTCCATCCGGCAAATCGTAGACAAATTCAGCTGCGGAGATACGGAGGGCTCTGCGCATGTCATTTTCCGTGGCATTGCTGTCGCCCATAAGTAGATTGCTGCGAATTGTGCCACTCATAAGACTATTACCTTGAGGGACATAGACGATATTGGAACAACGGTGGTGAATTGAACCCGAACTCGGTTTAAAAGCTCCTGTCAGAAGCATTGTAAGGGTTGTCTTTCCTGCACCGGTTTCCCCACAGAGGGCTGTGATACTGTCGGGAGGGAAGGTGTGGAAAAAATTTTTTAAAGTGGGAGCTGTGGAATCGGGATATTGGAATGTCACGTTTTCGAATGAAATCCCGTTCAGATTTTTTTTGGACGATCCACTCTTGTCCGGTTCATCAGGTGTCGTTTTGTCAATGCTATTGTCGGCAGTCGGGAAGTTGCTTGCAGGCAGATGGCTATTGCACATTGCAGAAGCGGCGTCAGTGTCTATGTCAGCGAGACGTTCCAGTGCTACCCCTGCTTGGGCAATCGGTGAGAAGCGTCGGGAAAGGTCTACGGCAGGGCGCTGAACCATAGCTACAAGTTGCAGGAACGCCGTCATCATTGCGTAGGAGACAGTGCCGTCGCGCAGTCCTGCGACACACCACAGGAACATCACGGCATAGCCGGTCATGAATCCGGCTGTTACTGCACCTCCGGTGAAGATTGATATGTCATTACGACGCATGGAAAGGCTGAAGAATCTGGACTGACATTCGTCGAATTCATCGGCTGTAGCTTCGCGTCGTCCGAGTGTCAGTATGAGCAACCGGTGCTGGAGGTCCTCCTGCATGATTTTATGAAGACTGGTTTCCTCATTTCGTATCTTCCTTGTGAGTGCACGGTTTTTCTGCATGAAGATTTTCCCTAAGAGGAGAGCGGCAGGCATGACGGCTGTGACGATGACCGCTATTCTAAAATCCATCAAACTGAGAAATATGAAGGCTCCAGCGAGATGAATGAGCGTGATGATGGCACCAGGGATTGTGGAGCACAGAGCGGAAGAGGCGGTGGAGACGTCAGATGAGAGACGGTTGACAGCATCTGCCGAGTGAGTCTGCCTTCGGCCACTGAATGGAGCTGACAGCATCTGTCTGAATAGCCGTGAGCGCATTGATGAGGAGCAACGGATGATGCTCCATGCTTCGATGTGTCGTGAGATATTTGTCAGCAAAAGTTGAAGAAAGAGGGCACAACACAGTAAGACGCCAACTAAAAAGAGCTCGTAGTCTGAATTGCGTCCGGTTGCGATATCGACAGCTTCGCGTGTAAGCCAGACGAATGATAATGAGGCTGCGGTTGCGAGAATGCCACAGACTATGTTTCCAATGATTCCGCGACGGACACCGTCCGCTTTTCTCCAAAGATTGACTATGGTAGAGAAAAACGAGAAGCCTTCATCTGATTTGCGGGATATTGATGTTGTCATTGGTTTGTTGGTGAGGAGTGATTCAGGTTATAGATGGGTTCTACATTATTGTAGCTCAGCGTGATTTGTGTCGTGCTCGTGAGACGATGTTGATCAGTCTGATGAGGAGTGGTCGAAGTGGGAGCAGACGATGCCATAGCATGAGAAGATGACGGTTGCAAGTCGGATTGATAACGGCTCCGGCTATGTCACATAGGTATGCTTTTTCACGTTGCCTAAGATTGGCCGAACCCATCAGCAGATAATCCGAAGGATCGTTATTGATGGTTTCTCCGGTGAGGTAGTGGAGGAAAATGCCATCAGGATCGGATGTGTGGGCGAGAACGATGTCACCGGGGGCATATCTATCCTTGGCGATTATGGTAACTTGTTGTCCGTTCTTGATGAATGGACGCATACTGTCACCTTTAGCAATGAAAGAGAAGGCCCGGCCCTCCGCAGTGGAGGAGCGGGCCATCTCATATAGTTGTTTCGGATTGACTGATAAGTTCAATTCAAATTATTGTGATTTGTGATTTGTGGTTGAGTCAGATCACAATGTTTATTTGGTGTCGGGAGTAATGATGGCAACACGAGAGAGTGCGGGGTCGTTATAGAACATGTTGCCTACGCCACCCTTCCAGCTTACATTGAGACGGCTTGCGGGAACACCGAATTCATTTCCCAAGATTTTGTCCAGAGGGGAAAAGGTTGCTGTCCTTAAGCCCCCAGAAATCCCCGATTGTTATATCCGATGTGCGTTCAGGTCGTCCAAATGGACAGATATTGCAACTTGGACGGTATGAAATACCATCCATAAACGCACGGTAATACATGTCTTTCCATGGTTCCGACCAGACATCAGCTTTCCATATTTCGCAACCTTTGGATTTGAGACTGAATATGAATGAATTCCCGGCCCGGAAAGATATAGTGTCAATATCCGCGCCGTTTGTTATTGACTTCACATGATCCCGCAGCATTTTTTGAGATGGGGTCCCGTGACAGATGAGGTCGATTGTCAGTAGATTGTCATAATCTCTTCTAAGATAATTTCGTAGGCCGGAAATTTGACATGGCGTCCCGATAAAAGCAACACTACGTCCATTTTTCAAATCTGACTTTACTTGCGAGAATAGTCCGTTGACATTGCTTTGTACGTACTTGGAACCACGCAGTATATTTAGGCGTTCAATGTCGTCGATGCGTACATGGCGTATGTCAAGCCCATTGGCCGCACAACCATACACAACACCCTGGTTCTTTAGGACTTGTCGTCCGATAGCGAATGCGGCTCCTCCTGAAGAACTTCCGCTTTGCTCGGAAGCGTTCTTCATACGGGCCGCGTAGGCATGTAGTGGATATTTGAACGTGGAATTTTCAGTCGGGAACGGGCATACTTTTTCACACGCTCCACATTCAATGCAAATCGTGGAATCTACAACAGGATAAAGGAATCCGGTTGAATCTGATTTCATCTCTATGCATTTGCAAGGGCAAATTTCAGCACAGGCATTGCACCCACAACAGTCACGTTTGTTTTTAGAGGCAACTGACATATAGGAATAATTAAGGGCGGTGTTATTCTGATGATTAAGATGTGTTGGAACTGTCAATTCATCTAAATTAGGTCATAAATGCAGAGACAGTTCAAAGTTTCTGTAGAAATTCTGATGGGATATAAGAGGTGGCTATGGCGCAGATGCCTTGGATTTCAACGACAAATCTTCGGTTGCCTTTTATGCGTTTGATTTCACCGACTGATCCTTTGAGTAATCCGGCTGTGACACGCACCTTGGTTCCGCTTTTGTAAGCCAACTGGTCTGCCGGAAAATACTCCAGGCCTTTTTCTCCCGATGACGAGATGAATATGAATGATTCCATCTCTTGGCGGGGAATGACTGTCAGTTTACGCTTTGACGGGTCTGACTCAAGCGTGCGGAACGCATAGACGGATAGGCTTTTGTCTTGCTCAAGCTCAAGGATTTTCTCCTCAGTTGTGTTAATGAAAATTAAATTGGAAATTGCAGGGACTATTTTGGCTTCAGGTTTGCCGTTTTCTCCCTCTTTCCAACGCGTCAGCACCGGAACATACGTCTCAAAACCAATAGCCTTCAATTTTTGTTCACAGGATAAGGCCCTGTTCCCAAAGACACGAAAGACGTACCAATTATGTTTGTTTTCAAGAGTATTATCGGCCATGGGATGTTCTCTTCACTTTAATTGGGCATAACTCTCCCTCCTTGCCTGTGTGTATTCATTTGAAAGGCAAGCAATTAGCGCTTGTTCGTCTACTATCTAATATATGAGTTTCGAATCGTGCCAAAATTCCTGAACCCAGGACTGTGACATAAGCGTTGGCTTATCTCTGCTTTTAGGGAGTCGTCCAATGCTGCAAAATTACTAAAAATCGCTCTAATGGCCAAGACTTTTTTGACATATTAACAGAGGGCTCTTTTCATGCTGAGATGGACAAGATTGTCGCTCGGTACTATAGTTGGAAATAAGTTTGTAAATGTTAAGAGGACAGATGGAAATGACTGTGGGTAAAAGCCCAGGGAATCAACTTAATATAAGCGTCCTTGCTTTGTGCTCATGAAAATCCATCTGTCCCCTTAAGTTTTTTGTTCTATGCTTCCGCGCGTTCGAGCATTCTGACGTTGTGGCGGAAGATGCGGCGGATTTTGCTCCATTTGGGGATGAAGGCCGAGGGACGGACAGGGCCGTAGCTGACGAGTATGACAGCGAGTGATATGATTCCAGCTATCAGCAGCCATCCATAGATTTCTTTCATGGATACCACGAGGGCCTGCATCTGGACCATACCGTAGATTTCTCCGAGCCGCATCGGATTGACGGCCGGATTGAAATCCGTGATTCCGGCGCTCAGAAGCACGGCGTTTTTAGCCATTACATGCCTCAGAAACTCGCCGATGACAGCAGGTCCGAATGTCGCGCCCATGACTGCGCCGGTGAAACCATTGATGGTCAAGGCTTGGGGGAATACCTGAAACGGCAATCCGCTCTGCACGATTGAGGTGAGGAACACAATCGAGATGATGACCGAGGCCATGCCCCGCACGAAAAGCGGGATGAAGAGCATCTCCTTTTCCACTCCATAGTCAATCAGAAAGTAGAAATAACCGAGATAGACCACGGCTCCGAAAAATCCGATGGCCGTCATGGTCTTGTATCTCCACTTCCGGGTAGCGAAGGTGAAATAGGTCAGCGCAACGCCTGCGATGATTCCGGCAAACACATACCAGTTGAGGTCTATCAGGTTTGTCTCGTCGAAACCGAGGATAGCGGCCGCATAGCTGTGTTCAAACACATGTTCGGTTGCGAGGAGCGTGAAGAACACAAGGTAGATGCAAGTGGCGCGCACGACATTGCGGTTGGTCAGCGCACGGATCGAGACGTATGGATGGTGAAGGAAGGTTGCCCTCCAGAGGTTCAGACCGAAGCAGACCAGGCCGAGGATTGCTGCAAGAATGATTTCCTGCGCTTCCCACCAGTCGTAGAAGTTGCCGTAGACACAGATGAATGTGAAGCATAGCATCGTGACGCTCCAGAGCCCGGCGCCTATCCAGTCGATGCCGAGCAGGGGGATGAAGGGCATACCGTGGAAGGGTTTCACAAAGATAATCACGAGAAGCATCATCAGCAGCAACAGTCCCGTCATCAGCAGATGCATGTATTCCCACTGCGAGAAGAAGGCCGTGTAGATGGTGACGACTCCGCTCAACTGGATTGCTCCGTCGACAACGAGGTAGACATAGCAGAAGAATATCGCCATGTCGCGCACCGGTGTGAGCCATAGCTGTATGGTCGAGTTGCAGGCGAAGGTTGCCCACATGCGGAACCATCCGGCCACGAAGCAGGTGGCGACAAGGAGAGGCACGCAACGGGTGTGGGCACAAATCATGTTGGCTGCAATAAGCACCGCGCAGCAGAGGAGCAGGCTGAAACGGTTGGAATACCTGAATTTCAACCTGAACATCACCGCGAAGTTGATGGACATGCCGACGAGCTGCGCATATCCGGCCATGAGTATGTCCTCCTGCATCAGTGCCGTTGTCCCGACCATGTCGGTCGCGGCGGCGAGATAGACACCTCCCGAGAACTGGATGATGAGTACGAAGAGGATGAAAAACCACGGTTTCAGCCGTCGTGGAATGTAGTTCGGGATGTCAGGGATGTCAAATTTTCCCTGAGGAACATGCCAGTCACCCATATCAGTATTTCACCTCACATTCCACGTTCATTCCGGCGCTCAGACGGGCCATATCTTCCGGCTTGTTGTCGGATGTGAACTCGATTCTTACAGGTATGCGCTGCTGCACCTTCACGAAATTTCCCGCCGAGTTGTCCTGCGGCAGGAGCGAGAGGCTTGCTCCGGTTGCCTTTGAAAGCGATACGACCTGACCGTTGAAGATGACACCGGGAATTGCGTCTACCTTGATTTCCACCTTATTTCCGGGTTTGATATTCGCAGTCTGGGTCTCCTTATAGTTGGCGGTTACCCATACGTCGGTCGAGTCAATGATGTCGAGGAGTGTCTGTCCGGGTTGCACGAGCTGTCCAACCTGAATCTCCTTGCGCGAGGTGAAGCCGTCGCAGGGAGCAACGATGACAGTGTAGGAGAGGTTGAGTTCGGCGGTTTCGAGCAGGGCCTTTGTCAACTCGATTCCGGCATCGCTCTGTGCAATGCGCTGGCGTGTCTCGGTGACTACCGATGAGGTTGCCGACCGCTGACGTGCAAGCATCTCATACCGGGCCTTCTTGGCCTCATAGTCGGTTTTGACTCCGTCGTATTGCTGACGTGTCACGGCATCGTTTTCAAGCAGTTTTGTATAGCGTTTGAGATCGGTGGCTGCATTGTCCATCAGCACTTTTGCCTCTGCAATCGAAGCTTCGCTGACAGCCATGTTGGCCGAAGCGACCCCTACGCTGCGGTCGGCGACATCACGTCCGGCAAGCGCATTCTGATAGTCGGCCTTTGCCTGAGCCACGCGCAGGCGCATGTCGGCATCGTCGATTATCACGAGTGTGTCACCCTTCTTCACCTGTTCATACTCCTTGAAACGAATCTCTTTGATATAGCCTTGCACACGGCTGTTGACCGGAACAATCTGCTGGCACACCTGTGCGTTGTCAGTGAACTCTACATTACCGAGATGGACGAATTTGCTGCATATCCAGGCGATGGCTGCGACGATGATGATGAGAACGATGACGTATGAGATGATTTTTTTTGCTCTGTGGTTCATATCTTTCCTGAAGTGAATAGAAGTTTGTAATAATAGTAGATGATGTTGATGCGGGCATTGACGAGCTGCTGCTCGGCATCAAGTTTTGAATTGGCGGCGTCGAGCATGTCGGTGATGAGTGCCATGTCAGCCGAATAACGGGTTGAGGTGGTGTGATAGTTACGTTCGGCGAGTTCCACGCTCTTCATCTGCGTTTTCAGCTCCTCGTATGCTTCGAGATAGCTGACGTAGTCACTGCTGACGGCCAGACGGATGTTTTCGCGTGTGGCATCAAGTTCTTCCGAGGCTTTGCGTGTGGCTATTTTGCTCTTGGCAAGCGATTTGTTGGTCTTATAAAGTGACGACAGATTGTAGCTCACGCCTACCCCGACATACCAGTAGCTGAGATTGCGGTTGATAGGTGGTATCTCAACGAGAATCGGGCCGTCGATGGTCCATGCGGCCTGCAGGCCTATTTTGGGAAGTTTGTCGGCCTTTACAAGCGACTCTGCAACCTTGCTTATCTCCTCTCCTGACCGGGCAAGCTTCAGAGCCGGAGCGTTGGAGCTTGCTTCCTGTTGCCACCATGCTTCGCCGTCGGTCGGGAGTGAGCGCGAGAGGATGGTGCTGTCGGGGATAACCTTGGTTTCGTCGGGCAAGCCGGCCGTGACGACTAGGTTGCGGTTCAGGATGTCGATGACATTATTGATTTTGATGAGTTGCAGTTCGAGGTTGGACACGAGGAGTTCGTAGCGGGTGATGTCGTTGCGGAGCGCTGTCCCTTGCTCATAGCGTGCGTTCATTTCCGCAAGCACCTGACGCGCCTGCGAAATGTTTTGTTCGACCACATTGCGCAGATTCGTGTATTTGTAGATGTCGAGGTAGAACCCTGTGAGCTGAAAGCGGATATTGTCGCGCTTGAACTCTGCGGCATAGCGGGCGGCGGTGGATTTGAGTTCCGCCATCTTTATGGCGTTGGTCACGGCGCCGCCTGTGTAGACCGGTTGGCTTACGTTGACGCCTGCACCGCTGCCGAAGTGGGGGATAGGTGCCTTTTCGTAGCCTGAGAAATTGCGCTTTGTGATGAATCCGTCGCCGATATAGCTGAAGTTGAGGTTGGCGTTGATTTCCGGAAGACGGCCGTTTTGAGCGACTGAAATCTCTTTCTCAGCTTCCTCGACGGCTGTGAGTGACGGGCGCAGTTGCGCGCTGTTTGCCTCGGCCGCTGCGAAAATCTCATCAAGCGTGATGACAGCGGGAGACGAACCTCGTGCGCACACTCCACCGCTCAACAGGGTTGCCACGAGCAGCCCTGTGAGCAATCTTGGATTGTTCATAAGGTAGATTGGATAGAAAATATGTGATTAGTGATTGTTGCGTTTTTCAGCCACCTTGCATCATATAGATTATTGGATATATAAGGTGGCGAACCGACCTCTTGGCCGGTTCATGTAAGTAGAGATTATTGCGTACTTTTCCAGTTCTCTTTGTACGCGAAATTTCTGACGGCTGCCGGTATCTCACCGGCGAAATGTGATATCTGGTTCATAAGCGGCGGTCTGTGTGACCGTGGTGCAAAGGTACAAAAAATTGGCTGAAAAACCATAAAATAATTTTTTTGATAATGGGTCATCGAGATTGAATCCAATACCTAAAAGTAGGGTGTAAGTCACGGATTTGTACTCAGAATGTGAAATTTTGTCTACAGATAACCTTGAATTTCATTATTTTTGGGTATGGCGCGGACGGCAGGATGGCACTACCTTTGCATAGGTGAAAAAGGACACCTTAATATGTTAAGATGGAAAAGCAGCGAGCATACGGTCCGCATCATAGGATGAGGGAAATAATCATTGACAATAACTTATTGCTTATGGCGATAAGCCGCTTCGACATTGCGTTCGGGTTCGGCGACGGGACCATCAAGGAAATATGTGAGAAACACAACGTTGATGTCGACACATTCCTTGCTGTCTCCAATCTCCTGAGCGGTAAACCCTTCTCTGATTTCGGGATTTCACTCCCGACGCTCATGGGCTACCTCCGTCACGCCCACTCATCGTTTGTCGAATTCATTCTTCCGGCCATACGCCGTAAGCTGATAGAGGCCATAAATTATTCCGACACAAACGATGTCGCTTTCCTTCTGATGAAATTCTATGATGACTATGTTGTCGAGGTGCGCCGTCACATGGACTATGAGAATGAATACATATTCTCCTACGTCGACAAACTCCTCGAAGGCAAGATTGACGAGGAATTCAGCATATCGGAATTCTCGTTGAACCACAGCCACATGGCCTCGAAGCTTAACGAACTCAAGGATATATTCATCTATTCCTACAATCAGCGTGACAACGATCTCCTAAGCAGCGCCCTCCACGACATAATCGGTTGCGAACGCGATCTGATGGCTCATTTTGAGGTTGAGACAAATCTCTTTGTCCCCGCTGTCGAGGATCTTGAGAAACGCTTGCGTTCGCAACTGGCCGTCATGGAGAGTCCGAAGCAGCAGGACGAGTCTGAAAAAGATTCTCAGCTTGATTCGCTGAGCGACCGCGAGAAGGATATTATAAAGTGTGTGGCCTACGGATTGTCAAACAAGGAAATTGCTGATAAACTCTGTCTGTCCATCCACACAATCACCACCCATCGTCGCAACCTTAGCGCCAAACTCGGCATCCATTCCCCTGCCGGCCTCACGATCTTCGCCATTCTCCATCATCTTGTCGAGCTTAAGGATGTCAATCCCCATCAATAGGTTTTGACTGTGTCGGGAAGGCGGGGACTTCACATAATTGCGGACTTGCTTACCAATATTGTCTGATATTGCGGCGGATTGAATGAGAAGGACTATCTTTGTAAAAGATTCAACACTCATCAATATTTACCCGTCACCCACATGGAGAATAATAAAGTCATTAATCTCGATTCGATAGATGCCTATAACAAAATCTATGGTCTGACCACACGCCATCCTCTCGTGACAGTCATTGATTTGAAGAAAGCTACACGGTCGATCAACAATGTCAGGATAAACTATGGTGTCTATGCGCTCTTTTTGAAAAATGGCATCAGTTGCACCCTCAAATATGGCCGTAAGCATTACGACTATCAGGAAGGCTCGATTGTCAGCTTCTCGCCGGGGCGTGTGATTGATGTGTCGATGGATAAGGTCGAGACCGCTCCCGATGTTGTCGGGCTCATGTTTCATCCGGACCTCATCTATGGCACACCTCTGGGCGATAAGATTTCATCGTTCACATTTTTCGACTATTCCCAGATGGAGGCGTTGCATCTCTCGGAGGACGAACGCGCCATCTTCCTTGACTGCCTCGCGAAGATAGATGCCGAGCTTGACCATCCCGTCGACCATCATTCGGCCTCGCTTCTGTCGGCCAACATCCAGCTTCTCCTCGAATATCTCCATCGCTTCTACGACCGTCAGTTCATCACACGCCACAAGGTCAATTCCGATGTTGTCCGTCAGTTCGAACAGCGTCTGAAAAAGTATTATGAGAGCGGTGAGTCTGTCACAGTGATGCCCAACGTCTCATATTTCGCCGAACAGGCTAACCTCTCGCCCGGCTATTTCGGCGATCTCATCCGCAAGGAGACCGGAAAGACACCGAAGGAAATCATAACCCTCCACATGATCGGAGTTGCAAAACAGCGCCTCGCAGCTTCAGCCGAGGATGTCAGCCTCATAGCCTATTCCCTCGGCTTTGACTACCCGGCCCACTTTTCGCGCATGTTCAAGCGGGTGACCGGCCAGACCCCCAGCGCCTACCGCGAGTCGTTGAACCTCAACTGATCCAGATGGCACTTGCTTTATCCCCAAATTATGATATTTTTAATTATAAATGAATTCAAGAATCATGTTTTTTTGTAAATTTGCAGGAGTTAACTTTAATATCTGAACATAGCACAAATCTACCACATGGAAAGCAAGAATTCATTTGCCATGAGCCGTAATCATCTTGAACGGACTCTTGGAAAGGCTTCCGCTGATTTTACGCGGGCCGACATCATCGAATATATCAGCCGCGAAGGAATTGAGATGGTCAATTTCATGTATGTTGCCGCCGACGGCCGTCTGAAGACCCTCAATTTCGTCATCAATTCGCTCGAATATCTTGAGACCATTCTCTCGACAGGTGAACGCGTCGACGGCTCGAGCCTCTTCCCCTTCATCGAGGCCGGACGTAGCGACCTCTATGTCATTCCCCGCTATTCATCCGCATTCCGCGACCCGTTTGCCGAGATTCCTACACTGACTCTTCTGTGCAGTTACTTCGACAAAGATGGTATGCCCCTCGACTCTGATCCCCGCCAGATTCTCGAACGTGCCTGCAAGGAGTTCAAGGAGGTGTCCGGACTGGAGTTCGAGTGTATGGGTGAGCTTGAATTTTATGTCATCGGTACCGATCCCGGCACCTTCCCTGCCACTGACCAGAAGGGCTATCATGAGTCGGCTCCTTTCGCCAAGTTCAACGATTTCCGCACAAAAGCCATGTCGCTCATCGCTTCGACTGGCGGTCAGATTAAATACGGACACTCCGAGGTGGGCAATTTCAAACACAACTCTCTCATCTATGAGCAGAACGAGATTGAATTCCTCCCGAATCCCGCTCTCCGCGCTGCTGATCAGCTTTTGCTTGCGAAGTGGATTATCCGTGAACTTGCTGCAAAAGAGGGTCTTGACATTACCTTCGCACCCAAAATCACTGTCGGAAAAGCCGGTTCAGGTTTCCATATCCACATGCGCATGATGAAGGACGGTCACAACGTCACTCAGAACGCGCAGCGCGAACTCAGCGACGAGGCTCGCCGTGTGATTGCCGGTCTGATGATTCTCGCACCCTCAATCACTGCTTTCGGCAACAAGAATCCGACAAGCTACATGCGCCTCGTTCCTCACCAGGAAGCGCCCACCAACATCTGCTGGGGCGACCGCAACCGCTCTGTCCTTGTCCGCGTTCCGCTTGGCTGGACCTCCGGCAAGGATATGTGTGTGCAGGTCAATCCCGCCGATCGCTGCGAAATGGAAACATTCGCAAAGCAGACCTTCGAAATGCGTTCACCCGACTGCTCGGCCAATGTCTATGAGCTTCTCGCCGCTCTCTGTGTCGGTGCCCGTCTCGGCTTCGAGATGGACGAGAAAGAGGCGCTCGACATTGCGAAACGCACTTACGTCGATGTCAATATCCACGCCAAGGAGAACGCCTCGCGTCTCGCCGGTCTCGAAACTCTCCCCACATGCTGTGTCGAGTCAGCCGATTGTCTCGAACGCCAGCGCGCCATCTATGAATCGCGCAATGTGTTCTCGCCCGCGATGATTGACGATGTCATCAAGCAGTTGCGCGCATTCGATGACAAGAATCTCGCACAGCAACTGAAAACTGATCCCGTAGAACTCCAGAAGCTCGTCAGCCGTTACTTCTATTGCGGCTAAGGGTATGCCTGAAGGCATACACCATGCTTCCGGAACAATTACCAATCCACTAACGTAACATCAATTTGCCCATGTCCTCACCTGCACAACGCATCCAACAGCTCCGTGATGAGCTCAACAGCCACAACCACGCCTACTATGTCGACAACCGTCCCGTCATCAGCGACTATGATTATGACATGCTGATGAAGGAACTTGAAAAACTGGAGGCGGAACATCCGGAACTCGACGACCCGTTTTCGCCAACCCATCGTGTCGGTTCCGACATCACGAAAGGTTTCGAGCAGGTGGCACACGAACGTCCGATGCTCTCGCTCAGCAACACATACAGTGTCGAGGAGGTCGACGAGTGGGTGCGCCGTTGCAATGATTCGCTCGGAAATCCCGACGGACTGAAGTCCATCCCGATTGTCGGGGAGATGAAATTCGACGGCACGAGCATCTCGCTCATCTATGAGGGCGGCCGTCTGGTGCGCGCAGTGACCCGTGGCGACGGAGAGAAGGGCGATGATGTGACGGAAAACATCAAGACCATCCGCAGTATCCCTCTCGTGCTTCACGGCGAGGGATACCCGGAGCGGTTTGAAATCAGAGGAGAGATTGTGCTTCCTTGGAAGGCTTTCGACCGTCTGAACGAGGAGCGTGCCTTCAATGAGGAGCCGCTTTTCGCCAATCCGCGCAACGCCGCAGCCGGTACGCTGAAAATGCAGAATGCCGCCGAGGTCTCGCGCCGCGGACTGGACGCTTATTTCTACTATCTGCTTGCCGATGAACTGCCTTGCGACAATCACTATGACAATATGCTGATGGCGCGCAAGTGGGGATTCAAGGTGAGCCATCTGATGACGCTCATGGACGACATTTCCGAAGTCGACGAGTTCATCAAGCGCCTCGATGTCGAGCGCAAGGAGTTGCCGGTGGCGACAGACGGTCTTGTGTTCAAGGTCAACAATCTGCGTCAGCAGCTCAACCTCGGTTACACGTCGAAATCACCCCGATGGGCGATTGCCTATAAGTTTGCAGCCGAAAGGGCATTGACCCGTCTGCGCTTCGTGTCGTTTGAAGTGGGCCGCATGGGCATCGTCACTCCTGTGGCGAATCTCGAACCGGTCTTGCTGTCGGGCACGATTGTCAAACGCGCGTCGCTCCACAACGAGGATATTGTCAAGACTCTCGGCATTCATGAGGGGGATATGCTCTATGTCGAAAAGGGTGGTGAGATTATCCCGAAGATTACAGGAGTGGATACGGCAGCCCGCGAACCCGATGCGGCTCCGGTGAAGTTCATCACCCACTGTCCGGATTGCGGGACACCTTTGGTGCGCATTCCCGGCGAAGCTGCATGGCAGTGTCCCAACAAATATGGTTGCCGTCCGCAGATTATTGGCCGTTTGGAGCATTATGTTGGCCGTCACGCAATGGACATCGACGGTGTGGGCGAAGAGAATGCCGCCTTGCTCTACGATGCAGGACTTGTGCGTGACATTGCTGATTTCTATACTCTTAAGGCTGCCGACCTTGAAGCGCTCGAACGCGTCGGTCCGCGCACGGCTCAGAGGATTCTCGAAGGTGTCGAGGCATCGAAGTCGGTGCCGTTTGACCGAGTAATCTATTCATTGTCAATTCCATTTGTGGGTGAGACGGTTGCCCGTAAGCTTGCGAGAGGGACTGGAGACATTGACACACTCATGTCGATGAGCCGAGATGAGCTTGTGGCTATCGACGACATCGGACCGCGTATTGCCGATGCTGTAATCGAGTATTTCTGTGTGCCTTCCAACAAGGTTATTGTCGAACGCTTGCGCGAGGCAGGGCTGCAGATGGCTCTTCCGGAGGAGGATAAGTCGGACCGCACTGACCTTTTGAGTGGTAAGACAATCGTGATAAGCGGTGTGTTCTCCAAACATTCGCGAGAGGAATACAAGGAGATGATTGAGAAAAACGGAGGCAAGAATTCCGGCTCGATTTCCAAGAAGACAAGTTTTGTCCTTGCAGGTGACAATATGGGTCCCTCCAAGCTCGAAAAAGCGCGTTCGCTCGGAATTCCTGTCATTGATGAGAATGAGTTTTTGGCAATGATCGGAAAATAAGGCGCTGTATTTTTGTCTTTTTGATACAAAAGCACAAAAGAGCATAAGCGACAAAAGATATATAGTTTTCTGCAAGACTGATAGTTGTCTTCGGAATCCTTACTATATTCTTTTGTCGCTTATGCTCTTTTGTGTCTATGCTTTTGCATTATCGCACCTTTTTGGGGAAATCGCGGATTAATTTTGCATTATTAAACACCCTCTAATAATCTGTAAAATTGAAAATGCCATGAACAAGAAGGAGATGACAGTAAAAGAATTTGCTATCTCGGCAGGCAAAACCTTGCCGAAAACCGCCAAACTGCGTAAAGAGGCGAAACCGAAGTGGGATAAACCTGTTTCGCGGGCTTTTTACGAGAAATTGAAACTTAAGGTTGCAGCCATCTACAAGTCCTTGGGCTATATGCCGCAATGGACTTCGGAAATCATGGAATATGTCGATTTGTATCTTCGTGACGGTACGCGCCCGACACGTCAATGGAGATGCGAGGAGCAGATTCTGGCGATATTCTATTGCCTGAAACATGACATTGATGCGGCCATTCACCGCTCGGCCGAATGTCGGCGACGCGCGGCTGAACGCCGTGCGTTGAAGTCTGCCGCCAAGGCATTTTCCGGGCAATCGCAAGGCGAATCGATTGGCGGCAATCAGTTAGCGCCTGTTGAGGAATGCACAAACTCTTCAACGGAGATTACCTCTGCCATCAATACGAACAAAAACTGTCCCCCGGAAGTGGAGAACAGTTTATGTGAAGGGGACTTAAGGCGGTCAGATTTTAGAGCGCCTCCTCAATCATAGCACGAAGTTTTTTCTCCGTCTTTTCCGGCTGGATGATGTCGAATCCGGAATAAGCATTGCGGACAATACCGTCACGGTCAATGAGGACAAAAACAGGCGTGATTCCAAGTGAGAAATATTCATGGAAATGGTTGTTGTCGCGCATCAGAGGAAATTCAAGATTGTGTTTTTGCTTATATCTTTCGATTGCTTCAATCTGACTGTCGGCCTCCCTCATTACACCGAGAACATGGAGTCCCTTGTCGGCATAATCTTTCGCAAAAGAATTGATTACCGGATAAGAGGTGATACATGGACCGCAGCTTGTCGAGGTGAACAGCAGGAATACCGGGTGGCCGATATGTTGAGTCAGTGAGAGTGTTGTGCGGTCTGAAACGAGAAGGGTGTCGGAGGGAGCAGGCTGCCCGCTTATTCTTGCAAATTGTTCCTTTAGCAGAGTTCTCATACTTTTTTCCTGTCCGTCGGGTTCCGGCAAGTCGGGGATATGGTCTGCAACGGAAAATGATTCCGCAGGGAATGGATTCAGACTGACGTTGTAACACTCATCCACCCAGCGTTGCTGCGGATGTCCCATCAGGTAGGAAATCCGATCGGGAAGATGGGTTGATTTCTGAATCCGCAGGCGAAAATGAGAGGTTGGGTATGGCAATGACGGCATTTGGTATGGCTTTCCAAAGAATGCTATCTGTTGGAATTCACGGATTTTACCGTCGATAATCCAGTAGTCGCCACCGTCTTCCAATTCAAGTTGAAGCTTGGGGTTAGGCGAGAGAAAATAGTCGACCAATGAAGTCGCAAAATTGAAGAATGGTGGTTTTGCGGTTTTGATGCCGTTAAATCCGATAGGAATGGATTTTGAAATATATTTATCTTGTTGCAGATAGTAGCTGTATTCACCGTCATACGCATGGTAAAAATTTCCGTTGGGATAATATTCGACCATCATGGCGTTGCGGGCGGTATCGGCCGGATTCTCACATTCGAGACAATGGAAATACTTTTTTGAATAGTAGAAAGAATCGGTAGGCTCATAATACATTTCTCTGGAATAGTCATAGCTTGCCGTGTGAATGCCTTTCAAAATCTCAGCGGTTTTTTGCAGGATAGCCGTGGTCTGATCGCTTTCTGTCCGGCTGAATACCGATGGCGCGGTTGCAAGCAGCACGGCCAGAATAATAATAGTTCTTTTCATGGTGAAATTAATAATGTGACGGGAATATTGTGTAAACGAAATAAATTTACGCGGTAAAATTAATAAATATGATTTAATTTTGCAACTATAATTTGATTTAGTGCAAGTCGTAATTATGG
Source organism: uncultured Duncaniella sp. (assembly GCF_910577345.1). Classification (GTDB taxonomy): domain Bacteria; phylum Bacteroidota; class Bacteroidia; order Bacteroidales; family Muribaculaceae; genus Duncaniella. The sequence continues at coordinate 616 of NZ_CAJTMT010000003.1, read as the reverse complement.
TGTATTAAATCCGTCAACATCTGAAAAGGGTACATAAAGACAGAGGGTCAGAAGATACAAAAAGATTAATTTTCAATAAGTTATACTCCTGTTGCTATCATATAACAAATTTATTATATCGCTTCAAGCTAATGCAGAACGCGTTATAGGGACTTTTGTTTATTCTGTTCTATCATAAAACAATTTGTTGTATCGCTTTAAGCTAATGCAGAACGTGTTATAGGGACTTTTGTATCTCTTTTCATCTTACATGAACCGGATTTTCGGATTGAACCTTTAATTTTGGAAATATTATTTTATTATCATACCGTATGGCAACCGGTAAGCAGTGAAGTTGCATTATGTCATCTTGCCGGATGGCAGTCTGTAAGCTGCCATCCGGCAAGTAGTGAGGCGAAGTTATGTCATAGCCTTGCCGGATGGCAACCGGCAAGCAGAGAGGCAGCATTGTGTTATCACCTTGCCGGATGGCAGTTTGTAAGCAGAAAAGCTGTATTATGTCATCTCCCTTGCCGGATGGCAGCCTGTAAGCTGCGTAGCAGCGATGCGGTGGTAGCCCCTCATCGAGCGGAAACGCAATGAAGCCCGTAGGGCGAAATTGCGTTCCGCGAAGGTG